>NZ_PXWG01000011.1 GCF_003011965.1 Streptosporangium nondiastaticum | reverse complement strand
CGCGGCCGCCGCCGGCGCGGACCCCGCCGAGGTGCGGCGGGCGGTGATGCTGGGCGGCTCGCTCGGCGCGGTCGCCCGGGAGCTGCTGGCGCGGGGCCCGGCGGCGCTGGCGGACTTCCGGCTAGAGGTCGGGCGCCCGGTGCTGCCGATGCTGGCACACACCGCCAAGGACGTCGGCGAGGCGCTGGACCGGCTCGGGCCGTGCGCCGTCGAGGAGAAGCTCGACGGCATCCGCGTCCAGGTGCACCGCGACGGCGGCTCCGTACGGATCTGGACGCGCAGGCTGGAGGAGATCACCGAGCGGCTGCCCGAGCTCTGCCGCGCGGCGCGGGAACTGCCGGTGGCGTCGGCGGTGCTGGACGGCGAGGTGATCGCGCTGGACGCGGAGGGCCGGCCGCGCCCGTTCCAGGAGACCGCGGGCCGGGTCGGTTCGCGACTGGACGTGGCCGGGGCGGCGGTGACGGTGCCGCTGTCGCCGGTCTTCTTCGACCTGCTGGCCGTCGACGGCCGCGACCTGCTGGCGCTGCCCACGGCCGGGCGCCACGCGGAGCTGGCGCGGGTGGTGCCCGAGCCGCTGCGGGTGCGGCGGCTGGTGGTCGCGGACCCGGCGGACGCGGACGACCGCGCCGCGGCGCGGGACTTCGCGGAGGCGGTGCTGCGGCGCGGCCACGAGGGCGTGGTGGTCAAGGCGCTGGACGCGCCCTACACGGCGGGCCGGCGGGGATCCGCGTGGCTGAAGGTGAAGCCGGTGCACACGCTGGACCTGGTGGTGCTGGCGGCGGAGTGGGGGCACGGGCGGCGCACGGGAAAGCTGTCCAACCTGCACCTGGGGGCGCGGCGGCCGGACGGCTCCTTCGCGATGCTCGGCAAGACGTTCAAGGGGATGACGGACGCGATGCTGGCGTGGCAGACGGAGCGGCTGCGCGAACTGGCCGTGGGCGACGACGGCTTCGTGGTGACCGTGCGGCCGGAGCTGGTGGTGGAGGTCGCCTTCGACGGCCTCCAGCGATCCTCCCGGTACCCGGCGGGGGTGACGCTGCGGTTCGCGCGCGTGGTGCGGTACCGCCCGGACAAGCGGGCGGAAGAGGCCGACAGTGTGGACGCCGTACTGGCGCTGGGCACCGCCGGGTAGGACGACCGGCTTGTTCCGCCCCTGCTGGTTGACGTCCGCGGCAGGTGGTGATGGACATGGACAGTTGATGGCGCGCGGAGGTAAGAGAGTTTTGAGAGAGGGACGTTGCGGCGGGTGCCGGGCCGCCCGGGAAGCGTGAACGGCCGGTCCCGGTGGGACCGGTCCGGCCGTTCGCGGGCGCGAGGCCGCCTCGCGGCGGCGGCCCCACGCGGTCTCACTCGCCCCGGAAGAGCTCCAGCAGGTCCTGCCGCCCGAAGACGCCCGCCGCCTCCACCGCGGAAGGCGCCCCCGCCGAGGGGTCCGCGCCGTGGGCCAGCAGCGTGCGGACGATCTCGTCCTCCCCCTTGAAGACGGCGCCCGCCAGGGGCGTCTGCCCGCGGTCGTTGGCCCGGTTCGGGTCCGCCCCGCGCTCCAGGAGGGCCAGCACCGCGTCGAGGTGACCGTGGTAGGCGGCCAGCATGACCAGCGAGTCGCCGCGGTCGTTGGTGAGGTTGGCCGGCACGCCGGCGTCCACGTAGGCGGCGAGCGTGTCGGTGTCGCCGTGGCGCGCCAGGTCGAAGACCTTGGCGGCGAGCTGGAGCACCTCGGGGTCGTGGGCGGGCTCGGTTTCGGGGGTCTGCTCGGTCATGGGTCCGCGGTCCTCCGGTCAGTGCGCACGGGTGCACGCGATATCGGTGTGCCCCCACCCTATGTACGGGTGCGGCGCGCTGTCCGGCAGGCACGGACGCGCCCGTTCGGGTGAATCACCGGATGCCTGCGCGAGAATCTCCGCGTCCGGTTCGCACCGGTGCGGGCGTGCGGTCCGCGGCCCCGGGCAGGCGGTTTGCATTTTTGCGGCCCCTTGCCGCCCCTCACCGCCGCTCCGTCGATCACGACGGAAGCCCCAATGATCGAACTGCGGTGTCTTTTTTTCGCATTAATACTTTCCGTGAGTCCTGAGGAGCTCATGGAGAACCCCTCGACCCACTCAGGAGAAACGTCATGATCCTGTCCATCTCCGGCGTCGTGCTGTTCGGTGTCATCGTCTTCCTGTTCTTCCGCAAGGACAGCCTGAAGGCCAGCCACGCCATCGTCTGCGCCCTCTTCGGCTTCTACCTCTCCAGCACGGCCATCGCCCCCAGCATCAGGGCCGGCAGCGCCAGCCTCGCGGGGCTCCTGGGCGGCCTCAAGTTCTGACCCGCACCGACCGGCGCTCCGGCCGCGACCCCCGCAGGAGGAGACCGACGTGGACCCACGACAGCTCCCCCGCACCCTGGGCGGCGGCCGGCCCGTCGCCCGCGGTCAGGAGCTCGCGCGCACGGCGGCCGACAGCGCGGCCGACATATTCCACCCGCTCTGCGTCATCGCGCGCGGCCTGCGCGTCCTGGCCGCCGGAGCGTGGCGCAGGTGGCAGCGGACCCCGGGCGACCGCCGCGGCCCCACGCTGCTGCTCGCGGGTTCGTGCGCGGCCATCGTGATGCTCCTGCCGTACGGGCCGCTGCTCGCCGGCGTCGTCCTCATGACCCTCTCGGCCTGGGCCGGGCGCGACCGCGACGCCGCGTACGGGACGGTCCGCGAGAGCGAGGGCGAGCGGCTCCAGGCGCTCTACGAAGCCCTCGTGCCCTACTTCTCCGTCCCCGAGGACCCGGCGCCGCTCTACGCCCACGACGGCGACTGGGAAGAGGCCTTCGCCGGCCACTCCTTCGACCACGAGGGCCGGCTCGCCTCCCTGGAACTGCGCTACCCGGCCTACTTCACCGACGGCGAACCGGAAGCGCGGGCCAGGATCGAGCAGTTGCTGCAGATGAAGGCCGGGCGGGGGCGCGAGTACCGGTTCGACTGGGACGCGGAGGCCAACCGGCTCCACGTGCGCGTACTGCCCGCGCTGCCCGCCGACATCTTCGCCCAGCGGTTCGTGACCGCGCCCGGCGAGACCGTGCTCGGCTTCACCGACCCCGGCGCCGTGCACCGCACCCTGCCGGTCTTCGACGGCACCGACCGCCGTGACGAGCCGCCCGTGCTGTGGCGCACGGGACCGCGCTCCACGGAGCCGCACCTGCTGGTCCTCGGCCGGCCCGCCGCCGGCACCAGCACCCTGCTGCGCTCCCTCGCGCTGCAGGCCCTGCACCAGGGCGACGTGGTCGCCGTCGACGGCAGCGGGTCCGGCGAGTTCTCCTTCCTCCGCGGCCGGGACGGCGTCCTGGCCGTCGAGTCCTCGGCCGCCGGCGCACTCGCCGTCCTGGAGTGGGCCTCCCACGAGACCGAACGGCGGCTCACGGCGGCCAACCGCGCGCGCCAGGAGGGCCGTCAGGCGCCCGAGGACGTCCGCCGGCCCCTGTGGATCGTCGTCGACCGGCCCACCGCGCTCGGCCACCTGGCCGCGGCGGAGGGCCGGGCCGACCCGCAGGTGCTGCTGCAGGTGCCGCTGCGGCACGGGCGGATCGCGAACGTCACCGTCGTCCTGGGCGATCACCTCGACGACGCGGCGGCCCAGTTGGCGGAGCCGGTGCTCGCGCTCACGCGCGCCCGCGTGCTGCTGGGCGCCGTCACCGACGAACAGGTCCGCGCCGTGCTCGGCGCCCCGCCGCGCACCACGCCGCCGCCGGAGGCGCCGCCGGGGCGCGGGTACGCCCGCCTGGGCACGGGCCCGGTGCACCGGCTGCAGGTCCCGGCGACGCCCGACCCGTACGACGAGGAGACGTCCGACCACGAACGCCGGGCCGTCCTGTCCCTCCTACCGGCCGACGGCCGCGGCGACGACCCTCTCCCGGCGGGAGCGACGTAACCGCTCGGCGCGGTCCGGCTCCGCCGGGGCGGCGTGGCGTGGCGGTGCCGCGCACTCCCAGGCGAGTCCGGCACCGCCGGACAGGCCGCTGCTGGTGACTCACCGTCGCGGCGGGAGCAGGGTGGCCGGCCCGTACATCCCCACTCCGCCGCCACGGCGCTCAACCCCCGCGGCGCAGTCCGGCGGTGCCGAACGCACACCAGGCAGGTCCGGCACCGCCGGATGCGCCGTCTCCGATTGCTCGCCGTCGCGGCGGGATGAGAGCGCGGCGACCGCCCACCCACCTGAGCGGGCCCGGCACCGCCGGACAGGCCGTCACCAATTGCTCGCCGTCGCGGCGGCAGCAAGCCCCGCCTCGGCGGAAAGAGGGTGCCGCCCCCTCAGGCCACGAACGTGCGCGGCGCCTCCACCGCCGCCGTCGCGCCGCTTGCCACCAGGCGGGACGCTTCCGCCAGGCGGGACGCCGCCTCTTCCGCGACCGCGCCGGTCACCGTGAACGGCAGGCGGACGTAGCCCTCGAAGGCGCCGTCGACGCCGAAGCGGGGGCCCGACGGGACCCGCACTCCGAGTCGTTCGCCGGCCTCGGCGATGCGGGAGCCGGAGAGGCCGCCGGTGCGGACCCAGAGCGTGAGGCCGCCGCGCGGCACGGTGAACTCCCAGTCGGGGAGGTGGCGGCGGACCGCCGCCACGAGCGAGTCGCGGCTCTCGCGCGTGGTGGTCCGCCGTATCCCGACGGCGGCGTCCCAGCCCTCGGTGGTCATCAGCCAGGTGACGGCGAGCTGTTCGAGGACGGGCGTGCCGAGGTCGGCGTAGGCGCGGGCGGCGACGAGGCTGCGGATGACGTCGGGCGCGGCCCGCACCCAGCCGATGCGCAGCCCGGCCCAGAAGGACTTGCTGGCGGAGCCGACGGTGATGACGGCGCTGCCGGCGGGGTCGAAGGCGCAGACGGGGCGCGGCAGTTCCAGGCCGGGCTCCAGGCAGAGGTCGGCCATGGTCTCGTCGGCGACGAGCAGCGTGCCCGCGGCGCGGGCCGCCTCGACGAGCTGCCGGCGCTGCTCCTCCGTGGCGAGGGCGCCGGTCGGGTTGTGGAAGTCGCCGATGACGTAGGCCATGCGGGGGGCGGCGTCGCGCAGCACCTGGCGCCAGGCCGGCAGGTCCCAGCCGGCGAGGCCGTCGCCCATGGCGACGGGCACCAGCCGGGCGCCGGCCTCGCGCATGAGCTGGAGGACGTTGGCGTACGAGGGCGAGTCGACGGCGACCCGCTCGCCGCGGCCGGCGAAGAGCCGGCAGATCGCGGCGACGGCGCCCATGGCCCCCGTGGTGATCATGATCTGTTCGGGCATGGTGGGCACGCCGCGGGCGGTGTAGCGGTCGGCGACGGCCTGGCGCAGGGCGGGCAGCCCGGCGGGGTAGTCGCCGTGGGTGGCGGCATAGGGCGGCAGCTCCTCCAGCGCGCCCTGGACGGCGCGGCCGAGCCAGGGCTCGGGGGCGGGCAGGGCGGCGCAGCCGAGGTCGATGACGGAGCCGGCGGCCTCGGGGGGCAGCGGGTCCAGGGCGCGGGTGGGCAGCGGGTTGCCGGCGGGGACCGCGGTCCAGCTGCCGGCGCCGCGCCGGGATTCGAGGAAGCCCTCGCCGCGCAGGGCCTCGTAGGCGGCGGCGACGGTGGTGCGGCTGACGGAGAGGGCCGCGGCGAGCTCCCGCTCGGCGGGGAGCCGGGCGGCGACGGGCACGCGCCCTTCGAGGACGAGCAGCCGGATGCCGTCGGCGAGCGAGCGGTAGGCGGGGGCGCGGCGGCTGCCGAGGGGGGTGACCGTGCCGCGGCCGCCCTGCGCCTCGCGGTCCCGCTGCGAGCCGAGGAGGCGCGCGAGCTTCTGCGCACCCACCGACGAGGTCCAATGACTCATCTGAATCGGTCCACCTTTCGGGGATTGGCCATGGATCTTCCGTCCACCTGTTCTCCAGACTGACATGCGGCAGGCCACTTGCACCACTGCGGGTGGCCGCTCAGTTTGCCGCGCACGCGCTTTCGGGGCCGTGCCGGCTCGTGCCAGGCCGAACTGTCAGGAGGATCCGTTGTCCGCATCAGGGGGACCGTCGGGAGGGGCATCCCTCACCCGCCGGCTGCTGCAGCTCTACGTCGGGCTCGCGTTGTACGGGGTGAGCGGCGCGCTGCAGCTGCGGGCGGGGCTGGGGCTCGCGCCGTGGGACGTGCTGAACCAGGGCGTCGCGCGCCACACGGGCATCTCGATCGGCGCGGCGTCGATCGCGATCGGGGCGCTCGTCCTGCTGCTCTGGATCCCGCTGCGGCAGCGGCCGGGCCTGGGGACGGTCTCGAACGTGCTGGTCATCGGCCTGGCGATGGACGCGACGCTGAGCGTGACGCCCGACCCGCGGTCGCTGTGGCTGCGGATCCCGCTGCTGGGCTTCTCGGTGGTGCTGTGCGCGGTGGCGACGGGGCTGTACATCTCGGCGCGGTTCGGCCCGGGCCCGCGGGACGGGCTGATGACGGGGCTGCACCGGCGCACGGGCCGCTCGGTGCGGCTGGTGCGGACGTGCATCGAGGTGGTCGTGCTGGCGACGGGGTTCGTGCTCGGCGGCTCGGTGGGTGCGGGCACCGTCTTCTACGCGCTGGCGATCGGCCCGCTGTCGCAGTTCTTCCTGCGGCGGTTCGCCCTTCCGGAGCGAACTGTTCCGGCGCCCGTGGTCCCGGCCGGGGAGAAAGTTCCGGACCTGGTTTAGGCCGGACCGAAGCGGACCGGTAGTGTACGCCTTCGACCCACCGAACGAACCGTTACTGCACGCTAACGCGACAGAAACGCAGGGTGACATCCGTTGCCAGATGTGACAAAACGGGCGTTGGTGGGTACAACAAGGGGCGGCACGACGGGCGACGCATGTCCCTCAACGGGAATCTTCACCGCCGACCGGACGTTGACCGGATGACGACGACAGCGACACCTGTCCTGTGGGCGACTAAGCCCGGGAGGCACGATTCATGAGTGAGCGAGCTCTCCGCGGCACGCGACTTGTGGTTACCAGCTACGAGACCGACCGCGGCATCGATCTGGCCCCGCGCCAGGCGGTGGAGTACGCATGCCCGAACGGCCATCGATTCGAGATGCCGTTCTCGGTAGAGGCGGAGATTCCGCCGGAGTGGGAGTGCAAGGCGTGCGGCGCCGTTGCACTCCTGGTGGACGGCGACGGTCCTGAGGAGAAGAAGGGCAAGCCTGCGCGTACGCACTGGGACATGCTCATGGAGCGACGTACCCGTGAGGAGCTGGAGGAGGTGCTGGCCGAGCGGCTGGCGGTCCTTCGTTCCGGCGCCATGAACATTGCCGTTCATCCGCGGGACACCCGCAAGTCCGCCTGAGCGGGCACCACGCAGTAACAAAAGGGCCCGGGCCACTGCCGAAGCAGTGGCCCGGGCCCTTTTGCCTGTCCCGTTGCCCTTTTGCACGTCCCGTCGCGCTTCTCAGCGCGGCAGCTGCGGCCCGCCCGGCCGCGGGGCGGGCGGCTCGTCGTCGCGGATGACCTCGCCCTGGACGACCTTGCCGCCGGGCCCGCCCGGGCCGGCCGGACCACCGGGGCCCATGCCGCCCATGCCGCCCAGGTCAGCGCTGCGGGCCTGCCGGAAGGCGTCCCCGAGCGTGCCCGGGGCCGCCGGCCGGTTCAGCCACCGCTCCCCCGCCTTGCGCAGCAGGCCGCGGGTGGGCGGGAAGAGGCAGAGCAGGCCGGCCGCGTCGGAGAGCAGTCCGGGCAGGATGATCAGCAGGCCGCCGAGCATCGTGAGGGCGTTGCCGCCGGTCTCCTGGCCGCCGCCCGGCTCGGCGGTCGCGCCGCCGGGCTGCAGGGAGACCGTGAGCCGTTTCCAGGCCCGCCGCCCGGCCCGCTTGATCACGTAGGACCCGAGGACGACGCCGCCGGCCAGCAGGGCGAAGACGGTCAGGCCGCCGGCGGCACCGGCCACCAGCGTGAGCAGCCAGATCTCCAGGACGGCCCAGAGGGCCACTCCCAGGGGGATGAGCCTGCGGGCGCGCCGCCGCTGCGGCGGGCGGCCGTTCCTCGTCTGCTGTGCTCCGAACGTCATGCCTCAAGTGTGCCTGGCCTGCGGCGGAAGCCGGGGGCGGCGCTTATGGGCCGCTTACGGCGCGGCCGGCCGGGCCGCCCCTGGCGGCACCCGGCGCAGCACCCGTCACGGCATCGCCGCCGGGTTACTTGCGGCCGAGCGCCTTGCCGACCCGGGAGCCGACGCCCCAGGAGGTGACCCGCCACAGGGCCTCGGCGACGATGTCGCGGCTCATCTTGCTGTCGCCGAGCTCGCGCTCGACGAAGGTGATGGGCACCTCCACGACGTGGAAGCCGGCCTTGACGGCGCGCCAGGCCAGGTCGACCTGGAAGCAGTAGCCCTGGGAGGCCACCTCCTCCATGCCGAGGCCCTCCAGGGTCTCCCGGCGGAAGGCCCGGAAGCCGCCGGTGACGTCGCGGATCGGCACGTCGAGGAGCAGCCGGGAGTACGTGGAGCCGCCGCGGGAGAGGAACTCGCGCGACTTCGGCCAGTTCACGACCCTGCCGCCGGGCACCCAGCGGGAGCCGAGCACCAGGTCGGCGCCCTTGAGGGCGGTGAGCAGGCGGGGCAGCTCCTCGGGCTGGTGGGAGCCGTCGGCGTCCATCTCGACGAGGACGCCGTAGCCGTGGTCGAGACCCCAGCGGAAGCCCGCGAGGTAGGCGGCGCCGAGGCCCTCCTTGCCCTTGCGGTGCAGGACCTTGACGTGGTCGTCGTCGCCCGCGAGCTCGTCGGCGAGCTTGCCGGTGCCGTCGGGGCTGTTGTCGTCGGCGACGAGGACGTGCGCCTCCGGTACTGCCGACCGCACCCGTCCGACGATGCTCTTGATGTTCTCCGCCTCGTTGTAGGTCGGGATGATCACCAAGGTCGTGCCGAGCGGACCGAATCTCCGCTGCCCACCGTCGTTCACTGCTGGCCTCTCTTTTCCGGCTCGTCCGTCCGTACCCGACGGCCGATCAGGAGTGCGGCCGCACAGGACAGAAGGCCCACCATAGCGAGCGCCCATTCGGGCGCCGCACCCACGCGGTCGGCCACGGTCGTCCCGTCCCGCAGGGGGAGGGTGGCGCTGATCACGTCGCGGGTGAATTCCTCGCTCCGCTGCTGCACCGTGCCGTCCGGGGCGACCACGGCGCTGATGCCGCTGGTGGCGACGGTGACGACGGCGCGGCCGTGCTCGACGGCCCGCAGCCGGGACATGGCCAGCTGCTGCTCGGGCTGGCCGGTGCGGCCGTAGGTGGCGTTGTTGGTCTGGACGACGAGGGCGCGGGCACCGGCCTTGACGGTGTCGCGGACGATCTCGTCGTAGGCGACCTCGAAGCAGATGACGTCGCCGAGACGAGCCGGGCCGATCTGCATCACTCCGGTGTGGTCGCCGGGGTAGAAGTCGCGCTGCACGCGCTGGAGGCGGGTGATGACCTTGCTCAGGGCGCTGCGGAAGGGCACGTACTCGCCGAAGGGCACGGGGTGCTGCTTGGCGTAGGAGGCGCCGGGGCCGGTCTTCGGGTCCCAGACGATGCCCTTGTTGTCGATGTAGCCGCTCTGCCCCGGGTGGTCCACCAGGGCGCCGACGAGGACGGGCACGCCGACGGCCTTGACCGCCTCCTCGATGCGGTCGTAGGCCTGCGGGTACTGGAAGGGGTCGAGGTCGGAGGAGTTCTCCGGCCAGATGACGAGGTCGGGCTTCGGCACGCGGCCGGCCTTGACGTCCCGGGCCAGCTGGAGCGTGGCCTCGGCGTGGTTGTCGAGGATCATCATCGGGCGGCCGAGGAAGTCCATGCCGGCGTGCTGGACGTTGCCCTGGACGAGCGCCACCTTGACCTCGTCGTCGGCCTTGACCGGCACGGGCACCGCGTAGCCCGCGAGCAGCACGGCGACGGCGAGGGCCAGCGCCTCGACGCCCGGCAGGACCGCCCGGAACCGGCCCGGGCCCGAGGACGCGCGCAGCTTCAGGGCGACGGTGACGGCGTACGCGAGGAGGCCGCCGGTCAGGGCGACGGCGAAGCTCACCAGCGGGGCGCCGCCGAGGGCGGCGAGCGGGGTGAACGGCGAGCCGGTGTTGGCGAAGGCGAGCCGGCCCCAGGGGAAGCCGCCCAGCGGCAGCCGGTCGCGGGCCAGCTCCTGGGCGACCCACAGGCAGGCGCCCCACAGCGGCCACGCGGGCAGCCGGGAGACGAGGGCGAGGGCCGCGCCGAGGACGGCGACGAACAGCGCCTCGGCGAGCGACAGGCCGGTCACGGCGTCGTAGCCGACGACGTGCAGCCAGCGCAGCAGCACGAAGAAGAAGGGGAGGGCGAAGGCGAAGCCGGTCCAGGCGGCCTGCCGGGCGGTGCGCCCGCGGGTGAGCAGGGCCAGCGCGGCGACGGCCACGACCGACAGCGGCCACACGTCGTAGGGCGGGAAGGACAGGGCGAACGCGACGCCGGAGAGCGCGGCGATCCCGGTGCGGGCGGCCTCGCGGCGCGCGAGCCGGGCGAGGCGCACGGCCCGGCGGGGGCGCGCCTGCGGAGCGGGCGCGGTCTCCTCCGCGGGGACTCCCTCCGCGGCGGTCTCCCCCGCGGCGGGTGCGGTCTCCTCCGGGGGTGCCGGGGAGCGCTCGTCGCCGGGGGCGGATGCCGCGCCGGCTCCGGCGGTGGTTTCGGGACCCGGGGGCACGGGCGAGCCTTCCTGCTGTCTTGCGGTGATGAGCCCGACGGTACATCGCTCGGGGCGCCGTGCCCGCCACGGGTGCGCGCGGAAAGGCGGAGGAAGGCCGGGAAAAGACCGGGGGAAGGGGGTGGGGCGAATGGGGGCCCGGCGTCCTTCGGGCCGACCTGGGACCCGCTGGCTGCGGGTCGACCGAGAGCCGTTGTCTACTGAACGTCCGGGCCCCACCCGGGTCGCACCTGCCGGCCCGGCAGCACCTCCGTCGCCCCCGTGCGCTGGAACCTGGCTGCCAGTGGCGGTGGCCGCTCCCCGGCGCACCACCCCATGGCCCAGCGGCGTTCGACGACTGTGTGGAAGTGCACCGGCCGGACGTCCTGTGGTGGACTCCGCAGAACCTACCGGCCGCCGCCCGGACCCTGTCAACACCTCTGCGACCTGGGGATATGCACTAAATCAGCAGGTCAGTACGGCGAGTGATCACCGGCGGCGACAGGCCGACGTCTCATCGTTCGGCGGTACGCGCCGGGTACGCGTCACTCGTTCGGACGCTCGTAGACGGTCCGCCCGCCCACGACGGTGCGCAGGCAGACCGGGAGGCCGGTGCCGGGAGTCAGGTCGGGCAGGCCCGGGGTGCCCGAGCGCGGGTCCGTGGACCAGCTCGCGACGCGCTCGTCCGGCACCTGCACGACGAGGTCTCCGGCCTGCCAGACCGCGTAGTCGGCGGGCGCGCCCGGCACGAGGACGCCCGCGTCGTCGCGGCCGATCGCCCGCCAGCCGCCGCGCGTGTGCGCGGTGAACGCGGCCCGGACCGAGATCCGGTGCTCGGGGGTGCGGTGGAAGGCGGCGGCGCGGACGGTGCCCCACGGGTCGAGCGGGGTGACCGGGCTGTCGGAGCCGAGGGCGAGCGGCACGCCGGCGCGCAGCAGGGCCGCGTACGGGTTGAGGGTGCGGGCCCGCTCGACGCCGAGGCGCCGGGCGTACATGGCCGTGTCGCCGCCCCAGGTCGCGTCGAAGGCGGGCTGCACGGAGGCGGTGAGGGCGAACTCGGCGAAGGCCGCGATGTGCTCGGGGGTGAGCATCTCGGCGTGCTCGACGCGGTGCCGGGCCGCGCGGACGCGCGCGAGTCCCAGCTTGCCGGCCGCGGCGCGGACGCCCTCCACGACGGCGGTCAGCGCGGCGTCGCCGATGGCGTGGAAGCCGGCCTGGATGCCCGCCTCGGTGCACGCGGCGACGTGGGCGGCGACGGCGGCCGCGTCGAGGTGGGCGGTGCCGGTGCTGCCGGGCAGGTCGGCGTACGGCTCGTGGAGGCACGCGGTGTGCGAGCCGAGGGAGCCGTCCACGAAGAGGTCGCCGGCGGCGCCGGCCGCGCCGAGCTCGCGGATGCGCTGCGCGTCGTTCGCGGATGCGACGGCCTCCGCCCAGTAGCCGACGACGCGCGGGCCCGGGCGGCCGGCGGCGAGGCGCAGCAGCCCGGTGAAGTCCTCGGTGCCGGAGATCTGCGGGCCGGCGCACTCGTGCACGGAGCCGATGCCGAGCGAGACGGCGCGGTCGAGCGCGGCCGTCTGGGCCGCGGCGCGCTGGGCGGGGGTGATGCCGGCGTGCGCGGCGGCGCGCACGGCGTGGTGCGCGTCACCCGTCAGCGGGGCCTCGGCGGCGTATCCGTCCAGGCCGGCGAGGCCGGGCACGAGGTCGAGCAGGGCCGTGGTGACGACGGCCGAGTGGACGTCGGCCCGGGTGAGGTACAGCGGGCGGCCGCCGGTGGCCTCGTCCAGCTCGCGGCGGGACGGCGGGCGCTGCTCGGGCCACGCGCTGGCGTCCCAGCCGTGGCCGAGGAGGACGCCCTCGGTGGGGCGCGCGGCGGCGTGCGCCCGGATCCGGTCGAGGGCCTCGGCCAGGGAGCGGGAGCCGGTGAGGTCGAGACCGGTGAGCGCGAGGCCGGTCGCGGTGGTGTGCACGTGTGCGTCCGTGAACGCGGGGGTGACGAGGGCGCCGCCGAGGTCCACGACCTCGTCGACCCCTTCCGCGAAGGAGTCCGCGGCCCCTTCGGAGCCGACCCAGGCGACGGCGCCGCGCTCGACGACCATGGCCGTGGCGAACGGGTCGGCGGGGCTGTGCACGTCGCCGTTGCGCAGCAGTACGGTGCGCGGCTTGTCCTGGGATGCGTGGGGCTCGGTCATGGGGATCAGTCTCTCCCCTGACCCGCCCCGTCCCGTAACCGGGGCTCCGGTGTCCTCGGGCGTCACCCCACCCGCGGCGGCCTCGCCTCGTACGGCGTCGACAGCACGATCGTCGTCCGCGTGGACACTCCCGCCAGCGACCGGATCCGCGCCAGCAGGTGCTCCAGCTCCAGCGGCGTGGCCACCCGGACCTTGAGGATGTAGTTCTCGTCACCGGCGACGCTGTGGCACGCCTCGATCTCGGGGATCTCGGCGAGCCGGTCGGCGATGTCGTCGGGAGCGCTGGGGTCGAACGGCTTCACCGAGATGAACGCGGTGAGCGGCAGCCCGACCGCCTCGGGGTCGACGACGGCCGCGTAACCGCGGATGACGCCCCGCTGCTCAAGCCGGCGCACGCGCTGGTGCACCGCCGAGGTGGACAGGCCGGTGGCCTTCCCCAGGTCGGTGTAGCTCATCCGCCCGTCCTTGACGAGCAGTTCCACGATTTCTCTGTCCAGCTCCTCCACGCGGATCAACCTACTGGGTCCGGGCCGGAGCGGCACAGTCGACGGGCTCCGCGGGGGCGCATGACCACGCACAAAGACATGTGACGAACAACACAGATATGCACCCGTGTCCTCCCTGTTGCGGCGATTACCCGGCTCGTGGCGCGGGAAGTGCTTGCTGTGGCCGAGGCCGAGGCGCCTGGCCGGCCAATCCGAGGGGGAGAAAGACTATGCCCAGCCTGGAACGCCTGCATGAAGGCGACGGCAGCCCGTACGAGCCCTATGAGGTCGACACCACCACGATGTTCCGGGTGACCTGCCCGGACTGCGCGCGCCCGATCGCGCTGCTCCCCGACGAGGACGTGCTCCCCGAGCACGCGCTGTGCCCCTCGCCGTGGAATCCCTTCGGGCTCACGGTGTGCCCCGGCTCGGGCCGCGCCATGGAGGACGCGGCCGCGGCGGACGAGTCGCCCGACGGTCTGGAGTTCGACGCCGCGCTGATGCTCACGCTGCCGGAGAGCCTGGACTGGCGGACGCAGCCGTTCTCCCACATCGGGGGTCCCGGCTCGCGCCCGGTCCGCGTCCCGGAGATGCGCCGGCCGTCCTGACGCGCAAGCCCGGCCGGCGGGCGGGCCGTGCGGGCCCGTCCGCCGAAGCGGCGCTCAGCGGCTCTCGGGGCCCGCCAGGTGACGGGCGATCACCATGCGCTGGATCTGGTTGGTGCCCTCGACGATCTGCAGCACCTTGGCCTCGCGCATGTAGCGCTCGGCCGGGAAGTCCGCCGTGTAGCCGTAGCCGCCCAGCAGCTGCACGGCGTCGACGGTCACGCGCATCGCGGCGTCGGTGCAGAAGAGCTTGGCCATCGCCGCCTGCTTGGAGAACGGCAGGCCGGCGTCGCGCAGCCGCGCCGCGGCGAGGTAGAGCGCGCGGCCGGCCTCGATCTGGGTCGCCATGTCCGCGAGCATGAAGCGCAGGCCCTGGAAGTCGGCGATCGGCCGGCCGAACTGCTCCCGCCCGGCGGTGAAGGCGAGCGCCTCGTCCAGCGCGGCCTGGGCGACGCCGATCGCGCAGGCGGCGATGCCGAGGCGCCCGGAGTCCAGCGCGGACAGCGCGATCGCGAAGCCCTGCCCCTCCTCGCCGATGCGGCGGGCGTCCGGCACCCGCACGCCGTCGAAGTGCAGTTGGGCCGTCGGCGAGCCCTTCATGCCCATCTTGCGCTCGGGCGCCGCGGCCGACAGGCCGGGGGCGTCGCCGGGGACGAGGAAGGCGGTGATGCCGTGGGCGCCCTCACCTCCCGTGCGGGCCAGCACGGTGTAGAAGTCCGCGAGGCCGCCGTGGGTGATCCAGGCCTTGGTGCCCTCGATGGTCCAGGTGTCGCCGTCACGGGTGGCGCGGGTGCGCAGCGAGGCGGCGTCGGAGCCGGAGGAGGGCTCGGAGAGGCAGTACGCGCCGAGGAGGCCGCCGCCGAGCATGGCGGGCAGGTGGTCGGCTTGCTGCTCCTTGGTGCCGTAGCCGGCGAGCGCGTGGCAGGCGAGGGTGTGCACGCTGACGCCGAGGCCCACGGTGAGGCGGGCGCCCGCGAGCTCCTCCAGGACCTGCAGGTAGACCCCGTAGGGCTGGCCCCCGCCGCCGAACTCCTCGGCGTAGGGCAGGGCGAGCAGGCCGGAGGCGGACAGCAGCCGGAAGACCTCGCGGGGGAAGCGCCCGGCTTCCTCCTCCTCGGCCGCGGTGGGTTCGATCTCCCGCTGCACCAGATCGCGTACGAGCGCGAGCAGGTCGCGGGCCTCCTCGGTGGGCAGCTGTCGCTCCACCGGCTGCGGGCCGTGGTCGGTCATGGCGGCGCTCTCCTCCCTGTCGGGCGCTGCGGCGGCGGGCGCGCAAGGGTGTGGCGCCGTCGCCGGTGATGCCCAGCCGATGATCCCGCGCCGGGTCGCGGCACCGGATGACCTGCGGCTGTGGCGGCTTGGAGTATGCCCGATCGGCGGGCCGGCGTCACGGGTTGACAAGTCGCGCACCAGGCACAACGGCCTTGTGACGGAGTCGTGAACGGGGATGGTCCAAACCATTGACCGCTCTGGTCCAGACCTTCTATGGTCCTGGCACCGCTTAGCGCGTTCATGCCAGGTCACCCCCCGCAGAGCAGCTCTCCCCACCCCCACCGAGGAGAACCGATGCCCGCACGACCGCGTACCCTCCTGGCCGCCTTCGCCGCCGCCGGGGCCCTGATCACCACGACGCTCCTCACCGGTCCGGCCAGCGCCTCCCCCGCCGCGCCCCCGGCCGCCGGAGCCGACGACACCGCCGCGGGCCGCAAGGTCGTCGGCTACTTCACCAACTGGGGCGTCTACGAGCGCAATTACCACGTCAAGAACATCGAGACGTCCGGCTCGGCCGCCAAGCTCACGCACATCAACTACGCCTTCGGGAACGTCACGGGCGGCAAGTGCACCATCGGCGACTCCTACGCCGACTACGACAAGGCCTACGACGCGGCAGGCAGCGTCGACGGCAAGGCCGACACCTGGGACGACGGCGCCCTGCGCGGCAACTTCAACCAGCTCCGCAAGCTCAAGAAGCTGCACCCGGGCCTCAAGGTGGTCTGGTCCTTCGGCGGCTGGACCTGGTCGGGCGGCTTCGGCGAGGCCGCCCGCAACCCGGCCGCGTTCGCCGAGTCCTGTTACGGCCTCGTCAAGGACCCGCGCTGGGCCGACGTCTTCGACGGCATCGACATCGACTGGGAGTACCCCAACGCCTGCGGCCTCACCTGCGACACGAGCGGACGCGAGGGGTTCGTGAAGCTGATGGCCGCGCTGCGCGCGAAGTTCGGCACGCGCAGCCTCGTCACGGCCGCCATCACCGCCGACGCCTCCGACGGCGGCAAGATCGACGCCGTCGACTACGCGGGCGCCTCCCGCTACGTCGACTGGTACAACCCCATGACCTACGACTTCTTCGGCGCGTGGGACGCCAAGGGCCCCACGGCCCCGCACTCGCCCCTCACCGCCTACGACGGCATCCCGAAACCCGGCTTCAACACCGACGCCACGATCACCAAGCTCAAGTCCCTCGGCATCCCCTCGTCCAAGCTGCTGCTCGGCCTCGGCTTCTACGGCCGCGGCTGGACCGGCGTGGACCGGTCCGCGCCCGGCGGCACGGCCACCGGCCCCGCGAAGGGCACCTACGAGGCCGGCTTCGAGGACTACAAGGTCCTGAAGGCCACGTGCCCCGCCAACGGCACGGTGGCCGGCACGGCCTACGCCAAGTGCGGCAGCGACTGGTGGAGCTACGACACCCCGTCGACGATCGCCGGGAAGACGGCGTACAAGAACCGCCAGGGACTGGGCGGCACGTTCTTCTGGGAACTGAGCGGCGATACGGCGGACGGTGAGCTGATCCGGTCGATCGGCTGACTCCGGACCGGAACAGCCCCGCTCACACCGCCGTCGCCGCCCCCTCATCCGCCACCGCCCGCGGCGAGCCCGCCGCGGGGGTCCGGTGGTCGAAGGCGATCAGGGGGTCGCCCGTCAGCGGGTGGTCGACGACCGCCGCCCGGACGCCGAAGACCTCGGCCAGCAGCTCCGGCGTCAGGACCTCCCGCGGCGGGCCCGAGGCCACGAGCGAGCCCCCGTGCAGAACGTGCAGGCGGTCGCACAGCGAGGCCGCCGCGTTCAGGTCGTGCAGCGACAGCAGGGTCGTGCGGCGCTGCGCGCGCAGCAGCGCCAGGAGTTCGACCTGGTGCAGGACGTCCAGGTGGTTCGTCGGCTCGTCCAGGACCAGCACCTCCGGGTCCTGGGCCAGCGCCCGCGCCAGCAGCACCCGCTGGCGCTCGCCGCCCGACAGCGCCGAGAAGCGCCGTTTCTCCGCCCCGGCGAGCCCGACGCCCGCCAGCGCCGCCGCCACGATCTCCGCGTCGGCGCGGTCCTCGCCCGCGAACGCCCGCTTGTACGGGGTGCGCCCCATGGCCACCACCGCCCGTACCGAGAGCTCGAAGTCGCTGCCGCGCTCCTGCGGGAGCGCGGCCACCCGCCGGGCCGACTCGGCGGGGGTCAGCGACGTGATGTCCGCGCCACCCACCAGCACCCGGCCCGCGTGCGGCCGCAGATAGCGGTAGACGGTGCGCAGGACCGTCGACTTGCCGCTGCCGTTCGGCCCGACCAGCCCGGCGATCTCGCCCTCCGCCGCGACCAGGTGCACCCCGGAGACGACCGTCCGCCCGGACAGCGACACCTCCAGGCCCTCGATCGCGATCCTCATTCCGCCCATCCCCCTACTCCCTCTCAGCCTCTCTCCACCAGGCGCCGGTCCAGCAGGTACAGCAGCGTCGGCGCACCGACCAGCGCCGTCACCACGCCCACCGGCAGCTCCTGGTCCGGCAGCGCCGTACGGGCCACCAGGTCGACCACGACCAGCAGGACCGCGCCGAACAGCGCGGCCACCGGCAGCAGGACGCGGTGCGCGCCGCCCACGACCATCCGGCACACGTGCGGCACCATCAGCCCCACGAAGCCGATCGCGCCCGAGACGGACACCAGCACGCCGGTGAGCACGCTCGTCACCACGAACAGCTCGCGCCGCAGCCGCGTCACGTCCACGCCCAGCCCCGCCGCGGTCTCGTCGCCCATCAGCACCGCGTCGAGCGCCCGGGCCCGGGCGAGGAGCGCGGCCAGGCCGAGCAGCACGGCCGCGGCGGGCACGCCGAGCGTGGACCACTGGGCGCCGCCGAGGGAGCCCATCAGCCAGAACAGCACGCCATGGGTCTGCTGGTCGTCGCCGGCCTGCAGCACCAGGTAGTGCGTGAAGCCCGACAGGAACTGGCCGATGCCGACGCCCGCCAGCACCAGCCGCAGCGGCGAGAACCCGCCCCCGCGCCGCGCCATCGCCCACACCAGTGCGAACGACGCGAGCGCGCCGGCGAACGCCGCCGCCGAGAGCCCGAGCCCCAGCAGCCCGCCCGCGCCCGCCCCCAGCACGATCGCCGCGACCGCGCCGAGCGAGGCCCCGCTGGAGATGCCCAGCAGGTACGGGTCCGCGAGCGGATTGCGGACGAGGGCCTGGACCGCGGTGCCCACCAGGCCCAGGCCCGCGCCCACCACGGCCGCCAGCAGCGCCCGCGGCACCCGCAGCCGCCACACGATCAGGTCCTGCGTGCCCGGCACCGGCTCCCCGCCGCTGATCCCGCGCACCACCGAGGACCACACGTCCCCGAGCGGCACGTCCGAGGAGCCCAGGCACACCGAGGCCGTCAGCGCGACCACCAGGGCGCAGCCCAGCGCGGCCGCCACCCACGGCGCCCGCGCCCCGGGCTCGCGCTCCCGCGCCCCCTGCTCGGCCGCCGTGGTGAGCGCCGCCATCTACTTGACCCGGTCCGGGTGCAGGGTGTGCGCGATCTCGCGGACGGTGTCCGCGCTGCGCACGCCCCCGATCGTGGTCCGCTCGGAGCCGATGCGCACGAAGCGCCCCTCCTTGACGGCCGTGAGGTCCTTCGTCGCGGGGAAGTTCTTCAGGAACTCCGCCGCCTCGTCGAACGCCTTGGCGTTGGCCTCGTCGCTGCCGCGGTTGCGGACGCCGAGCTGGATCCAGTCGGGGTTCTTGGCGACGACGTCCTCCCAGCCCACCGGCTTGAAGTCGCCGTCGCAGCCGTCGAAGACGTTGCGGCCGCCGGCCATGCCGATCACGGCGTTGGCGACCTGCCGGTTGCACACGGCCATCGGCTGCTTGGTGCCCGCGTCGTAGTCGAAGAAGAAATACGAGGGCCGCTTGTCCGCGGGGACGTCCTTGAGGGCGTCGCTCACCGCACCCGTCTTCTTCCGCATCTCCTGCACCAGTTCGGCGGCGCGCGCGGAGGTGCCGGTGACCTTGCCGAGCTCCTCGATGTCGGCCTCGACGCCCGAGAGGTCCGTGCGCGGGGACTTGCTCATCGCCGCGCAGGCCGTCGACTTCAGGAAGACGTGCTTGATGCCGGCGGCCTTGAACTCCTCGGCGGTCGGCGCGTCGCCCATCCTGCCCATGTTCTTCATGGACGAGAACGCGTCGACGTAGAGGTCCGCGCCCGAGCCGAGCAGCTTCTCCTTGGGGATCGCCGTCTTCCCCAGCACCGGCACCTTCGCCGCCCGGTCCGCGTACTGACCCGGCATGGCGCCGTTGCCGGGCGGGAAGCCCGTGCCGGCGGCCTTGTCGCCCGCGCCCAGCCACATGAGGAGCTCGAGGCCCGCGGCGTTGCTGGTGACGATCTTCTTCGGCGCCGCGTCGAAGGTGGTCTTCGCGCCCATGCAGTCCGTGACGGTCACCGGGAAGCCGGACCGCGCGCCGGCACCGGCGCCGTCGGTCCCCTTCTCCGCCTCGCTTCCACCGCCACCGCCGCAGGCCGTCGCCGACAGGGCCACAGCGGCCAGAACACCGCACCACGCACGAGGGCGCATCAGACAACTCCAGGAATTTCGTTCGCCACGGGCCCGCCGGTGCGGTCCCGGATCAGGTAGTCGGACCGCTGGAGCGCTGGGTTCCCGCGTGTCGCGAAGAACTGCGACGTACGCTTCATCGAACGCCCTGCCGACGGCGCGCGGCGCGCCCCGGGGGCGGATCCGACAGGCTGAGGGAGACCGTGATGGCGGATGCGACGGACGTGACGGGTGCGACGGCCACGGCGGGGACGGAGGGTACGGAGGGCACGGAGGGCACGGCGGAGGCCGCGCCCGGGGCCGTGCAGCCCGCCGGTCAGCTCAAGGAGATGCCCACTGACTGGCGGCGCGCCCTCGCGATCGTCGCCCACCCCGACGACCTCGAATACGGTGCCTCCGCCGCCATCGCCTCCTGGCTGGACGACGGCCGCGAGTGCGTCTATCTGCTGGCCAGCGTCGGCGAGGCCGGGATCGACACCCTCTCCCCCGCCGAGGCCGGGCCGCTGCGCGAGCGCGAGCAGCGGGCGAGCGCCGCCGCCGTGGGGGTGGCGACCGTCGAGTTCCTCGGCCACCCCGACGGCGTCATCGAGTACGGCACGGCCCTGCGCCGCGACTTCGCCGCCGCCATCCGCCGCCACCGCCCCGAGCTCGTCCTCACGCTCAACCACCACGACACCTGGGGCGGCACGTACTGGAACACGCCCGACCACCGCAACGTCGGCCGGGCCGTCCTCGACGCCGTCGGCGACGCCGGCAACCGCTGGATCTTCCCCGAGCTCACCGAGCAGGGCCTCGTGCCCTGGGACGGCGTGCGCTACGTGGCGGTGGCCGGCTCCCCTCAGCCCACCCACGCCGTCGACGCGAGCAGCGGCCTGGAGCGGGCCGTCGCCTCACTCCTCTGCCACCGCACGTACATCGAGGCGCTGACGAAGGAGGACCCGGAGACGTACTGCCGCACGTTCCTGGAGGGCAGCATGCGGGGCGTCGCGGCGCGGTTCGGGGGGCGGCCGGGGGTGGCGTTCGAGCTGTTCAGCCGCTGAGGGGCCGCGGATCGAACCTGCGGGTCGCGCCTGCGGGTCCGCCCCGCGGACGGGCCGCCGCAGGTCGTCACGGGGCCGGGCCCGCCCTACGGAGCCGGGGCCCGCTCCTCCTCCCCCTCGGCGGCAGCCGCCCCGTACTCCGCCGCCCGCTCCATGACCAGCACCGCCACGTCGTCCTGCAGCCGCCCGCCCGTGTGCGCGTCGAGGTCCGCGCGCAGCCGCTCCAGCAGCCGGGGCGTGGGCAGGGCGGCCCACGCGTCGAGCCGCTCCGCCAGCGGATAGAAGCCACCGCCCGGCGACCGGGCCTCGGTCACCCCGTCGGTGCAGGCCAGCACCCGGCAGCCGGGCGGCAGGGCGACGCGCTGCGCGGTCCGCGGCGCCGCGGCCAGGTCGCCGAGGCCCAAGGGCAGCCCCGCGTCGGCCGGTTCCAGCTCGCGCACCCCGCCGTCCGCGCCGATCAGGAACGGCGCGAGGTGCCCGCAGTCCACGAACGCCACCGGCACGTGCCCGCCCGCGCCCGGACCGCCCGGGCCGGGGTCGCCCGGGCCCTCCTCCGTGCCGAAGACCAGCGCCGTCACGAACTCCTCGGCCGCCCGCATCCGCACGTCCTCCGGCCGCCCGCCGTGCCGCTCCGGCTGCAGCCGCGCCTGGTACTCCGCGGACCGGTGGTAGCGGTACAGCCCCTGCTCCATCGCCACGACCCCGCCCTCCAGGTCGCGCCGGTGGTAGGCCGCCTCGCGGAAGGCCGTCAGCACCGCCGCCCCCGCGCCCAGCGTGCCGAGCCCCTTGCCCCGTACGTCACCGATGAGCACGCGCGTCCCGTACGGCGTGTCCACCACCTCGTACAGGTCGCCGCCGACGAGCGCCTCCCGCTGCGAGGACACGTAGAAGCCGTCGACGACCACGCTGTGCGTGCGCAGCGGCAGCGGCCGCAGCAGCGCCCGCTGCGCGGCCTCGCCGGTGGCCCGCACGCGCTCCAGCAGCAACTCCGCGTCGCGCCGCAGCCGGGCCACGGCGATGCTCGCGCCGACCATCAGGGCGTTGCCGACGAACGAGCCGACCCGGTTGACGGCCACCTCACCGTTGACGACGCCGTGGTGGGCGACCATCAGGCAGAAGTCGAGGACGCCGACGAACACCGTCTGCCGGTACGTGCACAAGGCCGCGGCCGTCATCGGGGCGAGGGCGGCGTAGACGTCCAGGCGGAGGTTCGACGGTGTCATCAGGTCGACGGCGACAATGGCCCCGAGGTAGGCGAGGACCAGCGCGAAGGGGAGTCTGCGCGACGACACCGTGGCGGGACCTCCACGCCGGAACGAGGTTAGGGACACATAGGGGCATTTGTGCCATTACACCCTGGCACGGGTGACGCGCCCCGGCCACGCTGCGATCTTGGCGCCGCCGCCTCTTGACTCAGAGTTTGCGGTAGGCGCGGGCGTCGTCCGCCGCGGCGAGCACGGCCGCGAGGTCGCCGCCGGCCGAGGCCGTCACCAGAGCGGCCACCGCGCCCTCCACGAAGGGGGCGTCGGCGATCCGCACGTCGGAGCCGCCGAAGCCTTCGGCGAGCAGCGCCTTGACCGTGAGGACGGCGCTGCCCATGTCGCAGAACACGGCCACGCCCCGGCCCTGGTCCGCGGCCCCGACCGCCCGGCGCACCAGGTCGGCACTGGTGCCGACCGAACCGTCCGGCAGCCCGCCGGCCGGGGCCGCGGGAGCCGGGTCGCCCGTGCCGACCAGGGCCTTCGCGAGCTCCGCGGTCGAGGCGGCGACCTCGCGGCTGTGCGAGACCAGCACGATGCCGACCCGGCCCGCGGGCTCGGCGGTCTGCGCGGGAGCCTCGGCGGCCGCGGCCTCCCGCTCCGGCGGAGCCGCGCACAGCTCGGGGTCCGTGGCCTCGTACAGCGCCGTGACCAGCATCGCGGACGACGTCGCGCCCGGGTCCTGGTGACCGATGCTGCGCTCGCCGAGATAGCTCGCCCGGCCGCGGCGGGCCTGCAGCGGGATCGTCGCCTCGGCGCCCTCGCGGGCCGCCCGCGCGGCGGCGTCCAGCGCGGCCACGACGCCCCGCGGCAGGGCGGCGGCGTACGCGTCGGCGGCCGGCTGCAGCGCGTCGACCATCGTCTTGTCCCCGGGCGCCGAGTCCCCGAGCCGCCGCACGCTCGCCACGGCGGCACCGAGCGCCCGCCCCAGCGCCTCAGGCCCGACCACGGCCTCCTCGCCGAGCACCTTCCCCATGCGCCGCAGCACCGTCCCGTACAACGGCCCCGACGCCCCGCCCACGGTGTTCGTCAGATGCACCCCGACGGCCGTCAGCAGCGCCCCCGGCGTGGCGGGCGGCTCCGCGGCCACCGCCCCGGCGGCGGAGGTGAACCCGCGCTTGAGGTTCGCGCCGTGGTCGGCGTCGCCGATGGCGGCGTCGAGTTCGGTGAGGTACGCCGACTCCGCCACGATCACGCGCGTGGCGCGCTCGAGGAAACGACGGAAGAAGGCGAGGTCGAGCGGGACGGTCATGTGCGGTGCTCCTCGGTGGACGACTCCGTGAACAACTCCGTGAACAGCAAGGCCCGGCCCGGCTCAGCGTAATGTGCGAACGTCGCCCAGGTGATCGCCCGGGGGGCGGGGGGTGTCCGCCGGCCTCCCGCAGCACGACGACCCGACCTGCGTCACGCCGGCGCGTTCTTACGGCGCTCGGGGCCTTTCTCGCATGGATCGTGGTCCTCGCGGTGGCCAAGGGAGGCGGCAAGGGCGCGAACGACGACCCCATGGGGCTGTGCACCGTGTCGACGGATCCGAAGTCCGGCAAGGTGCCGCAGTTCAAGGCCGCGAAGAAGGGCGAGCAGGTCATCGTCACGCTCGCGGAGGGGGACGGCACCGTCACGTTCTCGGGCTGCGAGCCGTTCACGCAGCGCAGGTGACAGAACGGCCCTCCGGCGCGGTCAGTGCCGGCCGTGCCGGCGCGGCGAACGCGCCGAGCTGGCCGTGGACGCCGCGGACGCCGCGATCGAGCTGGGCGCCCTCGGCGGGCTGTGGCGCGTGCTCCAGGCCGTGGTGCGGGCGCTGACCACCTGAGCACCCGCTGAACGCCCGTCGCACGCCCGTCAGTGCTCACCGGCGTTCATCGGCGTTCACCGGCATTCCTCGAAGTGGCTCGGGCGGCCCTCACGGAGGACCAGGCGCCCCAGCCCCTCCGCCTCCGCCCGGCGCACGAGGCGCGCCTCTCCCCCGCGCCCCCGCAGGACCGCCGTGTGCCACGGCGTGGCCCACGCGTCCTCCGCCTCCAGCAGGCGGATGCCGAACTTCTCCGCACCCGGGCGCTGCGGGTGGATGGACAGGCGGACGGACCGCGGGTGGCAGTCGGCGATGAGGTCGCCCCAGGCGCGGCTGCGCGCGATGACGCCGTACGCGCGGGTCCGGCACTCGCGCTGCAGCGCGGACCGCGTGCCGGTGAAGTCCGCGGTGTCCTCGACGAGGAAGCGGGTGATGCCGCGGTAGAGCCGTGCCGTCTCCTCGTCGCCGCGCACCAGGGCCCGCAGCTCCTCGACCGGCGGCGCGTAGGCCTCCGTGACGAGCCGCCGCTTGGTGTCGTGGTCCAGGTCCCCGTGGACGTCGCGCAGGTCGAACGTGTCCAGCCTGGTGAGCCCTTCCCCGGCGATCAGGCTGCGCAGTTCGTCGCCGTAGGCGTCGATGTGCTCGTCGGGCACGTGGATGAGGTCTCCGAAGATGTGGCCGTCGGAGCAGATCAGTATCCGCGCGCCGGGCGCGTGGATCTCGCCGATGCGCGCGCAGAGCCGGTCGAGGAAGGCCAGCGAGAGGCGTTCGCCCTCGTCGGGCAGGTGCCCGAGGACCTTGGCGGGGTTGGGGGACTTGCACGGGAAGCCGGGCAGGGTGAAGAGGACGGGCTCACCGGCGTCCGTGAACTGCCGTATCTGACGCAGCTGCTCCGGGAAGTCGGCGGGGTCCGCGGACCCGGCCCCGGTGGTGCGGTGGTACGGGAGGAGGAGGCGGAGGATCCGCGACTCCACGGATTCCATGGCTCCTACGGTTTCCAAGGCCCTCACGGGCTCGGGCGAAGGGGCGGCGGCAGCCGTCGGAAGGGCAGGAACGGCCGGAAGGGTCAGCATGGCCTGCGACATGGACGCGTTCACCCCCGTCCGAGCGGGCAGCCGGGCCGGTCGAAGGCGACGGGCAGCTCGACGGTGCCGCGGCCGAGGACGGCGGGGATCCAGGGCAGCTCCTCCTCGGGCACGGCGAGCCGCAGGCCGGGCAGCCGGGCCAGCAACGTCCCGAGGGCCACCTGGAGTTCGATCCGGGCGAGGGCCGCGCCGGGGCAGAAGTGGATGCCGTGGCCGAAGGCGAGGTGCGAGCCCTGGGCCCGGTCCAGGTCGAGGGTGTCGGGGTCGGGGAAGCGCTCGGGGTCGCGGTTGGCGGCGCACAGGGAGACGATCACGGAGTCGCCGGCGGGCACCCGCGTGCCGTGCAGGTCCGCATCTTCGGCGAGGAACCGCCAGGTCGTCAGCTCGAAGGCGCTGTCGAGGCGCATCAGTTCCTCGACGGCGGCCGGCATGAGCTCCGGTTCGGCGCGCAGCCGCGCCAGCGCGTCGGGCCGGCGGAGCAGAGACACCATCGCGGTGGTGATCTGGTTGGTGACGGGTTCCTGGCCGGCGACCAGCAGCTGGAAGATCATCGAGTCCAGCTCCTCCTGGGTCAGTTCGCCGCCGTCGCGGGCGGCGACCAGCCGGCTGAGCAGCCCGTCGCCGGGCGCGCCGCGGCGGTCGGCGACGACCTCGGCGATGTAGCCCTGGAGTTCGCGGAGCAGAGCCTCGTAGGCGGGCCGCCCGGGGTCCGCGGGGCCGACGGGCGCCACGACCTTGCCCCACTCGCGGCGGAAGCGGGCGGCCAGGTGCGGCGGCAGGCCGATGACCTCGGCGAGGACCTGGAAGGGGAAACGGGCGGCGAAGCACCGCACGAGGTCGAGGGGTTCGGCGGGCTCGGAGAGCTCGGCGGGCTCGGCGGAGCCGGTCGCCGCGTCCGCCGGCATGGCGTCGACGAGCGCGTCGGCCATCTCCTGGAAGCGCGCCCGCATCCCCTCGACGCGCCGCGGCGCGAACGCGTCCGTCACCAGGCGCCGCATCGTGGTGTGCTTGGGCGGGTCCTGGTGGAGCAGGTGCACCTGCAGCTGCGAGTGCTGCGGCTCGGGCATGATCGAGGCGCGCTCGCGCCAGCGGTCGTTGCCGCGGTCGTGGTTCTTGCCGAGCCGGGGGTCGGCGAGGGTCTTCTGGGCGGCCTCGTGGCCGGTGACGAGCCAGGCGGTGACCCCGCTGGGGAAGAGGACCCGGTGGATCGGGCCGGCTTCCCGCATGCGCGCGTACAGCGGGTAGGGGTCCCGCTTGTACCCGGGCCCGTAGAGGGGGACCGGATCGGGCAGCGGGGAGGCCTCGGACGGCTCGTTCGGCTCAGGCAGGGACACGGTGAAGGGCTCCTCGCGAAGTCGTGGACCCCTGAGAAGTCGGACGGGCGGCGGGGTGAGTTCCCGCCGGTGCGGCGGAATTTCATACCGGTGTCCCGTCGCGCGTACGGGTTCCGTATCTCCAGGTAGTCGGCCGCGGAGGGCCCCTGGTTCCCGCGGACGGAAGGGACGATCCTCACGCGCCGCGAGCCGGTCGCGGGCGGCCGAACGGGCCGGGCCGCGTGCCACGATGACCGGATGACCCCACGACGCCCCCTCAGTCCGTACGGAACCCTGGCCGGTTTCGTCCTGCTCCTGGCAGCCCTTTTCGGAGTCGCGTACGCCGCCGGCACGGCCGCCGGGCCGGCCGCTCCGGGGATACACCGCACCGGCGGTGGATCTGGTTCCGGTTCCGGTTCGGGTTCCGGCGGCGGGATGGGCGGCATGGATGGCATGAGCGGTATGGGCGGGATGCACGGCATGGGCGGTGGACGGTGAGCACGGGCACAAGCACAAGCACGAGCACGAGCACGAGCATGAGTGCAACCACGACCGAGACCGGGACCGCGACCGCGACCGCGACCACCGAGCTGATCGTCGGCGGCATGACCTGCGCCGCGTGCGTCGCGCGCGTGGAGAAGAAGCTGGGCAGGGTGGACGGCGTGAGCGCGACCGTCAACCTGGCCACAGGCCGGGCCCGCGTCTCCCACCCCGCCGGAGTCACCGCGGCCGAGCTGATGGCGGTCGTCGAGGGCGCCGGATTCACCGCTGCGCTGCCCGAGCCGGAGCCCGGTTCCGAGCCGGAGGACGGCAAGGACAAGGACGCGGATGCCGGTGCGACCGCCGGAGCGCTCACCCGGCTGCTGGTCACGGCGCTGCTGTCCGTACCCGTACTCGTCCTGTCCATGGCCCCCGGCCTGCAGTTCCGCAACTGGCAGTGGCTGTGCTTCGTGCTCGCGACGCCGGTCGCCGTGTGGGGCGCGTGGCCCTTCCACGAGCGGGCGCTGCGCGGTCTGCGGCACTCGGCCGCGACCATGGACACGCTCGTCTCGCTCGGCGTGCTCGCCTCCTACTCCTGGTCCGCGTACGCCCTGTTCTTCGGCGGCGCGGGGCGGCCGGACATGCGGATGCCGTTCACGCTGGTGCCGTCGATGGCGGGCGGCACGGCGGACGTGTACCTCGAAGCGGTCGTGGGCGTCCCCCTGTTCGTGCTGATCGGCAGGCTGCTGGA
The DNA here is from genome assembly GCF_003011965.1 of Streptosporangium nondiastaticum. GTDB lineage: Bacteria > Actinomycetota > Actinomycetes > Streptomycetales > Streptomycetaceae > Streptomyces > Streptomyces nondiastaticus. The sequence goes on along the minus strand of NZ_PXWG01000011.1, from coordinate 78,866 downwards.
GGCCCGGGCGCGGCACAGCACGGGGTCGGCGCTGCGGGCCCTCGCCTCGCTCGCCGCGAAGGACGTGCTCGTGCGGGACGCGGACGGCACGGAGCGCCGCGTGCCGATCGAGCGGCTGCGGGTCGGCGACCGCTTCGTCGTCCGGCCCGGTGAGCGCGTCGCGACCGACGGCGTCGTCGTGGCGGGCAGTTCGGCCCTGGACCTGTCGCTGGTGACCGGCGAGAGCGCGCCGGTGGAGGCCGGTCCGGGCTCGTCCGTGGTCGGCGGCGCCGTCAACTCCGGCGGCCTGCTGGAGGTGCGGGCCGAGGCGGTCGGCGCGGACACCCGGCTCGCCCGCATCGCTAAGCTGGTGGAGGACGCGCAGGCGGGCAAGGCGAAGGCGCAGCGCGTGGCCGACGCCGTCGCCGGCGTCTTCGTGCCGGCGGTGCTGGCCGTCGCCGTGACGGTGCTCGGCTTCTGGCTGGGCGCGGGCGCCTCGCCGCAGGCGGCCGTCACCGCGGCGGTGGCGGTCCTCGTGGTCGCCTGCCCGTGCGCGCTCGGGCTGGCCACGCCCACGGCCCTGCTGGCGGCGACGGGCCGCGGCGCGGGCCTCGGCATCCTGGTGAGCGGGCCGCAGGCGCTGGAAGGGCTGCGCCGCGTGGACACGGTCGTCCTGGACAAGACGGGCACGCTGACGACGGGTTCGATGGCGGTGACGGGCGTGACGGCACGGCCGGACGGCCTCGGCGCGGAGGCGGCGCTGCGGCTGGCCGCGGCCGTCGAGCGGGGCTCGGAGCATCCGGTGGGGCGGGCGGTGTGCGCGTACGCGGCCGCGCAGGGGGCGGGGGCTGACAGGGCGGCCGGGCCGGGCGGTCCGGAGGAGCCGAGCAGTCAGCCGGGTCCGGCCGGAACAGCCGGCGCGCGGCGCACGGCGGACGGGCTCGTCTCGTCAGCTGCCTCGGGCTCATCAGCCATCTCGGGCTCATCGGCCGCCTCGGGCTCACCGGTCACGCCGGACGCACCCGCCCTGCCCGGCACACCCGCCCTGCCGGACGCACCCACCCTGCCGGACGTCACCGGCTTCACGGCCACGCCCGGCCGGGGCGTCGCGGGGCGCGTCGGGGAGCGGCTCGTCGAGGTCGTACGGCCGGACGCCGGTCCCGCCACGGCGGCGCCCGCCGGCCGGAAGCCCGGGAAGAGCGGGCAGAAGGCGCGCACGCGCAAGGGACAGCCCGTCCCGTCGGACGGCGACCGCCTCCCCCAGGTGCTCGCCGAGGCCGTGGACGCCGCCGGGCGCGACGGCCGGACCGCGGTCGTCGTCCGCGTCGACGGCACGCCCGAGGCCGTGATCGTCCTCGGCGACACCGTCCGCTCCGGCTCGTACCGCGCCGTCGACCACCTCAAGCGGCTCGGCCTGCGGCCCGTCCTCGCGACGGGCGACAGCGAGGGCGCGGCGCGGGCCGTCGCCGCCGAACTCGGCATCACCGAGGTGCACGCGCGGGCCACGCCCGAGGACAAGGCCGCGCTGGTGCGCGAGCTGCGCGCCCGGGGGCGCCGGGTGGCGGTCATCGGCGACGGCGTCAACGACACGGCCGCGCTGGCCGGCGCGGACCTCGGCATCGCGATGGGCGGCGGCACGGACGCGGCCATCGGCGCCGCGGACGTCACGCTGGTCCGCGAGGACATGGGCGCCCTGGCCGACGCCGTCCGGCTGGCCCGGCGGACGTCCGCCACGGTGCGGACCAATCTCGCGTGGGCCTTCGGCTACAACCTGGTGACGCTGCCGCTGGCGGCGGTGGGCCTGCTCAGCCCGATGGTCGCCGCGGCGGCGATGTCCGTCAGCTCGGTGCTGGTGGTCGCGAACAGCCTACGGCTGCGCGGCTGGCAGCCGGTGCCCTCGCGGGCGGCGGCGGGCAGGGGTTCGCGACGCGGCCCCGCGGCCCCTGGTGCTCACGGTTCCCATGCTTCCTATGGTTCCCACGGCCGGAGCGCTGCCGCCCCGGCCTCCTCGCGAGGTGACGCATGAAGCTCCCGGTGAAGATCCCGGTTCCCTCCGCCCTCGCCTCCGCCGTGCGCGCCGCGCTCGTGCCGGTCGTCGCCGGCGCCGTGGCCCTCGGCGGGCTCTGCGCCTGGACGGCCTCGGGCGCGGCGGGCCGGCCGCCGGCGGTCACGGTCGAGGAGGCACGCGTGCTGCTGCCCCTCGGCCGGGACGACACGGCCGCCTTCTTCCGCGTACGGAACGAGGGCGACGCCGACGACGAGCTCATCGGCGTCGAAGCGCCCACGGCCGGGGGCGCGATGCTCAGCCGCACCGTGGTGCGGAAGGGCGCGGGCCACATGGAGATGGTGCAGTCCGCTCCCCTGCCGTCCGGCGGCACGCTGGAGATGTCCCCGCACGGCCTGGACGTCATGGTGTGGGCCCCGCCGCGGCTGAAGCTCGGCGACCGGCTTCCCGTCGTCCTGCGGTTCCGCGAGGCGGGGACGGTGCGGGTGGAGGCGGAGGTCGTCCGGGCGGGCAGCCGCTGAGGGGTGAGGGGTGAGGGGGCGGGGCGTATGCCCCGCCCCCTCCAGCAGCCGCCCGCCTCTCCAGCAGCCGCCCGCCGGTATCGCCTACGCCGCGACCGGTATGCGCACCGCGTCCCGCTCCGCCGTCTCCAGCTGGCAGATCAGCGACTCACGGGCGCGCGCGACGCGCGACCGCACCGTGCCGACGGGGCAGCCCGCGACGACGGCCGCCTCCGCGTAGGGCAGTCCCAGCATCTGGGTGAGCACGAACGCCTCGCGGCGCTCGTACGGCAGCCGGTCCAGCAGCTGCGACAGCGCCACGCCCTCGTCGAAGCCGGGCAGCTGCGCCGTCTGGGCGCGCTCCGCCGCCGACTGCCAGTCGTCGGTGTCCGACACCCGCGGGCGCGCCGCGTTGAAGCGCAGCCGGTCGACCACCGTGCGGCGGGCGATCGTCAGCAGCCACGTACGGGCCGACGAGCGGCCCTCGAAGCGGGGCAGCGAGCGCAGGGCCCGCAGGTACGTCTCCTGGACGAGGTCGTCCGCGCCCTGCGGGTCGTTGCTGAGCCGTGCGACGTAGCGGCGCACGTCGTTCTGCGTGGCCCGGATGAAGCGCTCGACGGCGTCGCCGTCACCGCCGCGGGCGGCGAGCGCCCAGGCGGTCACCGTCTCGTCGTCACGCACGGCGGCCTCCCGCACGGGGGGCGCCGCACGGGGCAAAAGCGGCACCGGGGACGATGGCGGGGTGCATTGCAGTGAGTTCCGTACCGCCCTGTCCGCCCTTGTCGACGGCGAGGACCTGCCGCCGGAGATGACCGGCGCGGCCCTCGACGCGCACCTGCTGGGCTGCGCCGAGTGCGGTGCGTGGGGCGAGCGGGCACGCCGGCTGAGACTTCTCGCGGCGCGGTTCGACCTGGGCTGAGGAGGCCCAGGCGGCTGACGGGATGGCGGGAGCGGCGTGCCGGCGTGGCACGTCTCCCGTACGGGCAGGGGTCATCGCCCTGTGTCCTTCCTGGAATCCGGGCAGCCCGAGGAACGGGTCGGGCCCGGTGACGTGATGCGGTGCCGGAGGTCGCCGTCAGTCAGCTGACGGCGACGCGGGCCGGCGGACCACGTCGGGAGAGGACGTGCGCGTACAGCAGCTGCCGCAGGCGCTGCGCGGCGCGGCTCCGGTCGGCGCGGATGCGCGGCGGTCCGGAGGGCGCGGGTACGGCGCCGAGGACGACGAGGAGCGGGACGAAGAGGCTGCTGCGGACGGTGCGGGCGAGCCGGAAGGCGGCCTGTTCGCCGCCGGCGAGCCACATGCCGCAGACGACAGCGACGAGGACGTGCGCGGACCACATGCCGAGCGCGCCGTGGCCGGCGTGCATGGACATGGAGTGGCCGGCCATGCCGCTCATGGAGGCCATGGAATTCATGGCGCCGTGTTCCATGCCCGTGGACATGGAATGACCCATGTCCATGCCCATGGACATGCCCGTGGACATGGAATCGCCCATGCCCGTGCCCATGCCCATGCCCATGGAGTGGTTGGCCATGTCTCCCATGGAGGCCATGCCGCCCGTGGAGGCCATGGCGCTGTGATCCACGGGCATGCCCGGGTCCAGCCCCAGCCGGGCCGCCCGGGCCGTGTTCACGACGACGTTCTGCGCGAGTGCGAAGAAGAAGTGCAGGCCGGTCTGGGCGCCGACGGTGGCGAGCGTGATCAGCAGCGGTCCGCGCTCGCGGCCCGCGAGGAACCACGCTCCGCTGCCCGTGCCGCACAGCGCGACGGCGACGGCCCACCACGGGACCGTCGTGCCGGACATGACCGCGTGGCCCAGGGCAGCGAGCAGCACACAGACCGCTGCGAACACCGCGGCTCGCAGCGCTCGCGGTCCCTGTTCCGGCTGCGGCCCTGCTCTCATGACGTGGACATCGTTGCACCCGCGCCGCGCGGCGCGACGGCGGGGTGCGCACTGACGCCCGTACGAACCCCCCGCACGGGCGCACGGGCCCGCCCCGTACCGTCCGCCCGGCGGTACGAGGCGGGTGGGTCGCCGGCTCGGGGGAAGGACCGACGGCCCGGGGTCCCGTCGCTCCATTGGGACTCGCAGGACCGAGTCAAGCGCGGTGGCGGCGCGCGCGGGAGCGTGTGTGCGGGGGCGATCGCGGGTGCGCGGTTCACACCCCGTGTGAACGATCAGCCTCCGGTCGTGCCGGTGGAGCCGTCCGTGGCCTGCGTGGCCCGCGTGGCCTCGGTCTCGGCCTTGGTGGCCTCGGTCTCGGTCTCGGTGGCCTCGGTGGCCTTGCCGGATTCCGCCGTCTTCGTAGCCTTCGGGCCCTTCGCAGCCGCCTTGCGGGGAGTGCGGGACTTGCTGGGCTTGCGCCCGCGGCTGCCGCCGGGCAGCCAGGCCGCGCTGCCCTTGTCGCCGAAGCGGGTGCCTATCGCGCCCTTGATCACCGAGAGGGCGGCGGGCAGGGCGGCGACGGCGGCGGCCTTGAGGGCGGAGACGTCGGTGAGGTCGAACCCGTCGGCGAGGAGGAGACCGAGAAAGGTGGTGACGTAGGCGGCGGCGGTGCGCTCGAGGATGTCGAGCAGGACTTTCTGCTGCGCTTTCTGCATGACTGGCTCTTCGTCTCTTCCGTTCGTGTCCGATGGGTAAGGGAAGCGTCGTGGCGGCGCGGCCCGCACCGCAAGCCCCGGAACCGCACGTGAGGAGGGACCAGGTGGCCGATTCCTGGCTGTCGATGGGCTACGGCGACGACCCGGCCGAGCGGAGCCGTACGGTCCGCGGCGCGCACGAGGAGTTCGTGACGGGAGGCACGGTGGGGGCGGGCGTCCGCCCGGTGGTCGCCGGCTCGTGGCGGCGCTCGGCGGCCGCGCTGCCCGCGGCCGACTTCCTGGCGCCGGTCGAGCTGGACGGCACGGAGCTGGAGGAGTACCGGCGGGCGCACCCGCTGGCCTCCGTCATGCCGCTCTTCAGGGAGCTGCTCGGCACGATCGCCGACGACGGGGCGCACCTGCTCGCGGTCTGCGACGCGTACGGCCGGATGCTGTGGGTCGAGGGGCACCGGGGCGTGCGGGGCCGCGCCGAAGCCATGAACTTCGTCGCCGGTGCCCGCTGGGACGAGCGGCACGCGGGCACGAACGCGCCCGGCACGGCCCTCGCCCTCGATCACGCGGTGCAGATCTTCGCCACCGAGCACTACAACCGCGCGGTCCAGCCGTGGACGTGCGCGGCGGCGCCCGTGCACGACCCGCGGACCGGGCGGCTGCTGGGCGCCGTGGACCTCACCGGCGGCGACCAGCTCGCCGCCCCGCACAGCCTGGCGCTGGTCCGGGCGACCGCGCTGGCGGCCGAGGCGAGACTGGCCGCCGGTGCGGGGACGAGACCGCTGCTGTCGGCCCTCGGCCGGGACGAGGCGGTCCTGGCCACGGCGGACGGCCGCCGCGTGCACCTGGGCCGGCGGCACAGCGAGATCCTCGTCCTGCTGGCCGCCCACCCGGAGGGGCTGACCGGGGATCAGCTGGCGACGGCGCTGTACGGGGAGCGCCCGGTGCCGCCGGTGACGCTGCGCGCCGAGCTGTCGCGGCTGCGGCGGCTGGTGGGCCCGCTGCTCGGCTCGCGTCCGTACCGGCTGTGCGCGCCCGTCGAGACGGACGTCGCGCGGGTGGAGCGCGAGCTGGCGGCGGGCGACGTGCGCGGGGCGCTCCGCTCGTACGACGGGCCGCTGCTGCCCTCCTCCGAGGCGCCCGGGGTGTGCAGGGTGCGGCGGGTGGTGGAAGGGCGGCTGCGGCGGGCGGTGCTGAGCTGCGGGGACGCGTGGGCGCTGCAGCTGTGGGCGGACAGCGCGTGGGGCGAGGAGGACCTGGAGGTGTGGGAGAGGCTGCTGGCGGCGCTGCCGGTGAGTGCGCCGCAGCGGGGCGGGGTGGCGGCGGAGGCGCGGAGGTTACGGGAGGCGTACACGCAGGATGCTTACGCGCCGGGGGCGCCCGGCCCGCACGCCCGCGGGGCAACCTTCGCGCAACGTGCCCGGCCCTAGCGTCCTGCCGGTCGCCGCCCGCACCGGAAGCGGGCGGCAGCGCACCGGAACCCGGAAGGGAAGGCCGTCCCCATGCCTCGCTACGCCAGCCCCGGCTCCCCCGATGCGGTGGTCTCGTACCGCCCGCGCTACGACCACTGGATCGGCGGCGAGTACGTACCGCCCAAGCAGGGCGGCTACTTCGAGAACCCGACGCCGGTGAACGGGCAGCCGTTCACCGAGATCGCCCGGGGCACCGCCGAGGACGTCGAACGCGCCCTCGACGCGGCGCACGCGGCCGCCCCGGCCTGGGCCCGCACCCCCGTGGCCGAGCGTGCCGCCGTGCTGAACCGCGTCGCCGACCGCATGGAACAGCATCTGGAGGCGCTCGCGGTCGCCGAGTCCTGGGAGAACGGCAAGCCCGTCCGCGAGACCCTCGCCGCCGACATCCCGCTCGCCATCGACCACTTCCGCTACTTCGCGGGCGCGATCCGCGCCCAGGAGGGCGGCCTGTCGGAGATCGACGCGGACACGGTCGCGTACCACTTCCACGAGCCGCTGGGCGTGGTCGCCCAGATCATCCCGTGGAACTTCCCGATCCTGATGGCCGCGTGGAAGCTGGCCCCGGCCCTCGCGGCGGGCAACGCGGTCGTCCTCAAGCCCGCGGAGCAGACCCCGGCGTCGATCCACGTGTGGATGGAGCTGGTCGCCGACCTCCTCCCGCCGGGCGTGGTCAACATCGTCAACGGCTTCGGCGCCGAGGCGGGCAAGCCCCTGGCGTCGAGCCCCCGCGTGGCGAAGATCGCCTTCACCGGGGAGACGACCACGGGCCGCCTGATCATGCAGTACGCCTCGGAGAACCTGAAGCCCGTCACCCTCGAACTCGGCGGCAAGAGCCCGAACATCTTCTTCGACGACGTCTCCGCCGCGGACGACGACTTCCTGGACAAGGCCCTCGAAGGCTTCACCATGTTCGCCCTCAACCAGGGTGAGGTCTGCACCTGCCCCTCCCGGGCCCTCATCCAGCAGGGCCACTACGCGCCCTTCATGGAAGCCGCCGTCGCCCGCACCGAGGCGATCCTCCCGGGCCACCCCCTCGACACCGCCACGATGATCGGCGCCCAGGCCTCCAACGACCAGCTGGAGAAGATCCTCTCCTACCTCGACATCGGCCGCCAGGAAGGCGCCCGCACCCTCACCGGCGGCCACCGCGCCGACCTCGGCGGCGAACTGGCCGGCGGCTACTACGTCCAGCCCACGATCCTCGAAGGCCGCAACGACATGCGCGTCTTCCAGGAGGAGATCTTCGGCCCGGTCGTGGCGGTCACCCCCTTCACGGACTTCGACGACGCCGTCACCCTCGCCAACGACACCCTCTACGGCCTGGGCGCCGGCGTCTGGACCCGCAACGGCACCACGGCCTACCGCGCCGGCCGAGCCATCCAGGCCGGCCGCGTCTGGACCAACTGCTACCACGCCTACCCGGCCCACGCCGCCTTCGGCGGCTACAAACAGTCAGGCATAGGCCGCGAGACCCACAAAATGATGCTGGACCACTACCAGCAGACGAAGAATCTCCTCGTCTCGTACTCCCCGAAGAAGCTGGGGTTCTTCTAGAGCGCGCAGAAGGGGCCTCCGACCTGCGACGAAGCGGGTCGGCGGCCCTTCGCAGCGTGCGCAGGATAGAGAAGAGAGCGGCGCCGTGTTTGCGATGTATGAACCACCCTGTCCCACCCCAATCCCAGGGTTGACCAGGCGTTCCGGGCCAGTCACGGGCCGGCACGGAGGCCACGAACTCGCATCGACTGTTCGGTTGGAGCTGTTCAACAGGCCGCGAGTACCCACCGCATCGCTCTGTCCGCCCTTACCATGCAGCTCATGCAGGCAGACAAGCCCGACCGTCAGCGGAACCCGCTTCTGGAAGCAGTAGGCCTAGTCACCATCGCCGGAGCGCATCTGGAGGCCAGACTGCGCAATCTCCTGAGTTGCCTAGCGCAGGAGCCGACACTACTGAAGCTCGCAAACACCGAGAACACGGGCCGCCTTATCTACATTTGCGAATTGGCCGTGGAGGGCCTCGATGTACCCGAGCAGGATCGTGCAGCCCTCTCGGCCTGCCTCAAAGAAGCGGGAAGGCTACAAGAAGCACGCAGCCGAGTCGTCCATTCGCTGCTACTCCATAACGGCAATGGCATCGAAGTTCTAGCCCTCAAGCCAGCCCGTAAGTCGCTTGGGGTAAACCAGTGGACCGCGACGATAGAAGGGATGGAGCGCACGGCACACGAGATCGAAGAGCTCCGTTTCGAAATGTTTCGGTGCGGCTGGAACTCAGTTGCCCACAAGGCCGGTATGTCCAGAATCCCGGAGACCGAAGGCGAACAGCATGTACACCTGGTCACTGGGCCCGAAGCTGAGGATCCTACGGCCGCTTCCTCTGACTGAAGGAGGCAGCAGCCGGGAGCCTCAGGTCCCGTCTCGCTGCCACTCCTTCATGGCCGCCTCAATCCGTTGATTGGCGCGTTCCTGCCCAGCTGCAAGCACTTTGGCATAGACACGGAACATCACCTCGATGCTCTGGCCAGCCCGACGGGCACACTCGGCCGGGTCGACGCCGGAGTGAAGCCAGAAGGAAATACCCGCGTGCCGTAGGTCGTATGGGCGCTTGGCAACGAGGGAGGATTGTTCCTCCTTCGAAAGAGCGGTCTCCCGAGCCTTCTTCCAGTTCTTGTTGTAGGCAGCAATCTGAACGTACAGATCGCGGCCACTTCGAAAGAGACGTCCGTCAGAGGCGGTCCCGAAGCGATCGACGTGTTCGCGCAGCAGCGCGACGAACTCCGGCGGGATGGGTACTGGTCCCGTTTCCTTCAGCGCTCGCTTCTTCAGGGAGTGGACCTCGTGCGCCTCGCCGTCATCCGTCCATTCCTTGCCCGAGAGAACAACGCCGCCCCGCAGGATGAGCAGGCCCCACCCCTCCTCAGGGAGGCGGCACGGCGAACGCTCCAGCCGGATGACCTCGGCCGGCCTTTAACCTCGAGGATTTCGGCAGAGCGCATCGTCTGCCATCTACGAGCTCCACTATGCAGGCCTCGGGGCTCGCGGCCCGAGCCCGCCGGCGAGTCGGAGGACGTTCACCGAAGCCTTGATCCGGGCCATGTGCGGGCCATCCCTCGCCTCCAGGCGCCGCGCGGCGGCCCCGGCGCAGGCCAACCGCACACTCAGGCACTCTTCCCCAGCAGACGAAGAAATCCTCGTCTCGTACGACCCGAAGAAGCCGGGCCTCTTCCAGCAGTACAAGAAAGGCGTCTGAACCGGTCATTTGCACATCAGGCACCATTCACCGAGTCACCATATCCGGTCACCGGAGATACAGCGGGCGACACCCATGTGACGTCACGTCAGCCCTCTCTGAATTGGCGTCAACAACCCTTTCTCCTCTAGACTTTACTCGCACACCAGCGAAGAAGAGAGGCTCCGTCCATGGGCACCAAATTCATTGAGGTAGACGAAACCCACAAGGGTCAGCCCGGCGTGGAAGAAGGGGTGAAGACGATCGAGGTCGGCGGTCAGACGATCACGACGCCGATTTTCGTTCAGCGGATCGATTTCGATGACCTCGCGCCCGAGGTGACCGACAATCTCACCACGGTCAAGTTCGCCGTGACGGTGACCGAGGAAATGGAGGACCTGACGGGGGAGGTGGATGAGGACGGTTCCCCGGTGACGGAGATCCGGGAAATCCAGGTGCCCAAGTGGCTTGAGATCGACCTGGGGTCCGAGTCCCTGAAGCAGTACGAGGAGGTCATGGCGCCCTTCTTCGCTGCCGCCCGCGAGACCGAGGCACCGGTCATCCCCGCGCCCCGCAAGCGCCGGAAGAAGTGATCCCGCGGCCCCTCTCCTGTCGCCGGGAGAGGGGCTCCGCTATATCCCGTATATCCCCCGAGGCGCCCGCCGCTAAGGGGCCATCGGCTGGGCGTCCTGCGGGGCGCCCAGCCGATGTGGCGTCTTACCAGCTGCCGCCCCATACGGCCCGGGTGCCGGCGGGGCAGGTCAGGCGGAAGTCCCACTGGCCCGAGAAGACCTGCGGGAACAGGTGGCGGCCGTCCGTACAGTCCACGTACACGTGGTACGAGGTGCCGTTGCACGTCAACTAGAAATTGCGGCCGCCGTCCATGCGGCCCCTTCCAGCAGTTCGCGGCCGGCTCACGCTCGGTGGAGCTCGATGCGCGCCGGACCGGGGTGTCCGTCGCCGACGACGCCAGTCCGGCGGTGCTGGACTTGCTGTTTCCGTCGGTGCTGGTTGCCTGGGCTTCGGCGATGCGCTCATGCGAAGGAGCGGTCAGCGTCGTTGAGTTGCCCATCCGGATGAGGGACGGAAGACAGCCCCCGGCCCCCAGGGGCTTAGGCGTCTCAATTGACGGAGCATTAACGGGTTTTCGCCCGCCGTGACGGCTACGTCATTACGCCCCTCGGCCGCACGTTGATAGCGCGCTTTGGGGCGTATCCACCACTTGGGGCATGGATGTCGTTTGGGGAGGAATGAGGACAGCTTGTCGCTGAGGCCAAGGCCGCGTGCGAAGATCATGGCGCCGAAGGATCCCGGGCGAGTGCACTGGAAGTGAGGCACGGTCGATGCGGCGACGAAACGCTCCGGTCGGCGGGCGGGGTGGCGATCCGCCCGTTTCCCACGTCCTTTTCGGGAACCACCGGACCCTCGTCATGGGAATCCTGGGCGCGTTGGCCGGGGTCGTGGTCTCCGTCGGGGGGATCTCCGCCGGCGCCGGAATACTTGAGATCCTCGGCTTCGCCGGGATCGGGATCCTTGGGCTGGCGCTCGCCGTGGGCTACGTCGTGGTCGCCTCCCGGGCGGGCGCTTCCACGAGGCCGCCCCGGTCACGTCCGTGACAACTCCCCTCGGTTACACCACGAACGCCCACGTCATCCCCGCGCTCCGCGAACCGTTCACCACCGGTGAGTCCGCCGCGCCCCGCACCACGACGCCGCTCGTCCGGTCGCCGTAGAGGTACATCCCGAGGACGAGGTGGTACGGCACCGGGGTGCCGTCCGGGGACGGGAGGTCGATGGTCGAGGCGTGGACCCGGCGCTGGGCGTACCAGGTGGCGTCGTCGCGGGTGAGGAGGTCGCGCAGTTCGTCCGCGGTGTGCTGGTCGCCGGCGAGGACGCCCTTGCCTCCGTAGAGGTAGCTGCGTTTGAAGACGAGGCGGTCCTTGTCCGCGATCACCGTGTCGATGTCGGCGGGCCCGACGACGGCGGTGTGCGGCACGTACTGTTCGATGGCCGCCCGTTCCTCCGCGGTGAGAAGGTGGTGGTGGGCCTGGTCGCAGAGGAGCGCGAACCAGCGGCGGTGCATCTTGAGTTCGGCCTCGAACATGCAGGAGAGCGTGGCCCCGCAGGCGCGCAGCCGGGCCAGGAAGGCGCCGTTGTCCGTGGTGTCGTCGAACGTGACCAGGCGGTGGACCAGGGTGCGGCGGGCCTCGCCGGTCTCCAGCCACTCCGCGGGGTAGGTGAGTTCGTCGTGGTAGGCGAGCTCGATGCCGGGGGCCATGTGGCGGATGTACTGCTGCAGCAGCAGGTGCTGCCCGTACCCCTGCGCCCGGTGCCCCGGCGTGTCGAGGACGACGACGCGGGTGAGTCCGGCGCGCCGGCACTCCGTGACGTACTGCAGGGCGAGTTGCCGGAACGGGGAGATGCCGGTCACCGGCCGGCCGAGGACCTCGGCGTGCAGGTGCGCGGCGTGGTAGGCCTCTCCCCCGCCGACGCCGGAGAAGTGGTTGAGTTCGCAGAACCAGTAGCCGGTGTCGGTGGGGATGATGTCGGCGCGCAGCATGCGCAGCCTCGAGGAGGGCAGTGACGGCCAGTCGACGTGGGCCGCCATCTCCGGCCGGACCTCGAACATGGCGGCGAGCTCGTCGGCGGTCAGGGTGGCGCAGAGGTGGGCCAGCACCTTGTCCTGGGCGTCCGCCAGCAGGCGGGTGGCCCGTTCCAGGGCCGCGTGCTCGGCCGCGGCGATGCGGAAGTGGCAGGGCAGCATGGGGACCTTCATGCCCACGTCCGCCAGGAGCTGGTTGCCCGCCCGCGCCGCGAGCGCGCGTTCCGGCGATCGGCCTGCGTCGTACTGCTCGGCGAGGAACGCCCGGTTGTCTTCAGCGAACACGGAGATCACCCATCGGTGGTGAGGGCCGCGCGCCGTTCCCGGATCCGGCGCAGTGCGTAGCCGGCGGCCAGGGAGAGCGCGAGCAGCAGGAGGATCGCGAACGCCACGGCGAACACGTCGTGGAGGGCCAGGCTCCGGCCCGCACCATCGGTGTCCGAAACACCGGGAACACCGGGCACACGGGGCACACCGGAAGCGCCGGCCGCATGCGCGTGGTACGCCTCCCGGATCGTCAGGAACGCGGCGCAGCCCGCGGCTCCGACCGATCCGCCGAGGCTCCGAGCCATGTTGAACAGCAGTGAGCCGGAGGCCGCCTGATGGGCACTCAGCGTGCGGGTGGCCATCAGGCCGAGCGCGGCGAGGAGCAGGCCGGAGCCGACGGAGCGGCACATCAGCGCGATGACGATCACGACGTAGGGCGGCGAGGATCCGGCGAGGAAGGGCAGCAGCGCGGCCGTCGCGAACATGAGGGCGCCCGTGCACGACACGAGGTAGGTGTCGATGCGGCGCAGGAGGAGCGGCAGGCCGAGGGCGATGGCGAGCTGGACGGTGCCGCCGTAGAGCGAGACGGTGGCGATGTCGGCGGCGGAGAAGCCGAGCGTGGTCAGGTAGACGGGGATCAGGACGTAGCTGGAGTACACGGCCACGCCGCCGACGACGTTGAACACGCAGCTGGTCAGGAACGGCCGCAGCCGCAGCAGCCGCAGGTCGACGAGCGGGTGGCGGCTGCGCAGCTCCGTCACCACGAACAGGACGGCGGCGGCGATCGCCGCGCCCACGGCGAGGTTCACGACCGCGGAGGAGAACCAGCCGCGCTCCTGGCCGCTGTCCAGGGCGTACTGCGTGCAGCCCAGGCCCACCACGGCCGCGCCGGCGCCCACGGCGTTCACCTTGCGGCCGAGCGGGGAGGAGGCGTCCGTGCGCATGTGCCGGAGCCCGGGCAGGGCGAGCCACAGCCCGAGCGCGCCCACCGGCGCGGCCACGCAGTACAGCGCGCGCCAGCCGATCCACTCGCCCAGGGTGATGCACAGGACGGGGGCGAGGACGTACGAGCCGGTGACCAGGATCGAGAACGTCGAGATCGCCTTGGGGTGCTTGTCGCCCGGCAGGAGCACCACGATCGCGTAGTAGGCGAACGGCATGATCGCCCCGCTGGCCGCGCCCTGCACGACGCGCGCGACGAGCAGGCTCTCGAAGCTCCAGGCGCAGGCGGACAGCAGCGCGCCGCCCACGAAGAGGCACACGAGCAGGACGAGGTAGGTCCGTGCGGGGAACACCCGGGTGAGGAAGGCGCTCAGCGAGAGGGTGATCAGCTCGGCGGTCGCGTACGCGGAGATCACCAGTGCGCCCTTGGCGAGCGGCTCGCCCATGCTCTCCTGGATGCTGCCCAGCACGGTGCTGGTCATGGCCAGGTCCAGGACGGTCATGGCGGCGGCGATGATGCAGCCGAGGACGGCGCGCCAGGCGAGCGGGGAGAGGCCCGCCCGGTCCGCGGCCGCCGCCGGCTCGCCGAGGGCGGCTCCCGCCGGCGCCGGCTCCGTCACGACCCTCCCTCTGCGCCGGCGGCGGGCTTGCGGCCCCACGCGTACACGGTGATCGAGCGGAGGTCGGTGAAGCCGGGGTCCGCGCACAGGTCGGTGACGGCGTCGACGTCGGCCCGGGTGAGGAGGCCGGTGCTGACGAGGTACGCGCCCTCCTGCCGGATGTTGGCGGCGGCCAGCGCGCCGTAGGGGCCGGGCTCGCCGAGGCTGTTCGCCCGCGTCAGGACCTCGACGTCGCGCAGGCCGGCGCGCGCCAGCTGGGACGGGAGGGTCTGCGCCCACCGGTGCATGTCGGAGCCCTGGGCGGCCCAGCCCGTCTCCAGGGCGCCGAAGAAGCGGCGGACCGGCTCGTGCACCGAGCCCGCCGCCGGCATGAGGAGGGGCTCGCCGAGCGCGAGCCGGCCGCCGGGCTTCAGCCAGCGCACGGCCCTGGCCACCAGTTCCTCGCGCTCGGGCAGGTGGCAGAAGGTGAACCGCGAGTGCACCAGGTCGAACGAGCCGGGCGCGAAGTCCAGTTCGCGGATGTCGCCGGTGCGCCATTCGAGGTTGGGGCGGTCGGTGTCGGCCAGGTACCGGGTGTCCATGTCCACCGCGAGGACGGAGCCGTCCGGGCACTGGTCGGCTGTCCAGCGCGCTACGGAGCCGGCGCCGGCGCCGATCTCCAGGCACTGCCAGTCGCGGCCGAGCCCGAGCTTCCGCAGCACGGTGCGGGTGTCGGGATCGCCCCAGGCCTGGAGCAGCTGCAGCCGCTCGAACTCCTCCGGGGTGTCCTTGCTGAGCGCGCCCGACGCGTAGTCGGTCGCCAAAGCCGCTTCGGTTACCGCACTCATGAGTTCCCCCCTGTGTGATCGATGTCGATGCCCTGCGGACGGCGGTGCCGCTCCCCCAGTTCCGCCTCCAGCACCTCGGCCACGCGGAACACGGTGGCCTCGTCGTGCGCCCGCCCGACGATCTGCAGGCCGATGGGCAGCCCGTCCGCAGCGAACCCGATCGGCAGCGACAGCGCGGGATGGCCGGTGACGCTGAAGGGGATCGTCTGCATGTCGTTGGCGAGCTTGGGCGGCGGCCAGTTCTCGGGGAAGTCGCTCCAGCGCGCCGCGGTGGTCTGCCCGCACACGGTCACCAGGACGTCGTGGCGGTCGAACACGGTCTCGTCGAGCTGCCGCTTCAGCCATCGCCGCACGTCCATGGCGCGCAGGTAGTCGGCCGCCGCGATCCCGGCGCCGGGCATCACCCGCTGGTACGTGTAGCGCCCGAACGAGCGCGGGTGCCGGCGCAGGTCGTCCTGGTGGACGGCGAACGCCTCCGCCGCGAAGACGACGCGGCCGCACGCGTTGAACACGTCGTAGGGCGGCAGCGTGACCTCCTCGACGGACGCGCCGTGGCCGCCGAGCACGCCGAGCGCCCGCTCGATGCCGGTGGTGATCTCCGGCATCGTCAGGGGGTCGTCGGCGTACCAGCCCGGCGAGGTGGCGACGCGCAGCCCGGCGACCCCGCGGCCCAGGGCCGCGGTCCAGTCGTCCAGCGGGGCGCCGGCGGTGCGCGGGTCGGCCGGGTCGGCGCCGGCGATCACCTGCAGCGCGGCGGCCGCGTCGGCGACGGTCCAGGTCAGCGGCCCGAAGTGGTCCAGCGTCCGGGACAGGGTCTGGGCGCCGTGCCCGGACACCCGCCCGTAGGTCGGCTTCAGGCCGACCGCACCGCAGTGGAACGCGGGGCCGCGCGTGGAGCCGCTGGTGTCGGAGCCGATGGTGACGCGGGTCAGCCCCGCGGCGACCGCCGCGCCCGAGCCCGACGAGGAGCCGCTGGGCACGTGCTCCTCGCTCCACGGGTTGCGGGCGGGCGGCACGGGCAGGTCGAAGCTGGGGCCGCCGACCGCGAACTCGAACGTGGTCAGCTTGCCCAGCCCGACCGCGCCCCCGGCGCGCAGGCGGCGCTCCACCGTGCTGTCCGTACGGGCCACGTCGCCGGTCCGCAGCCACGAGGCGTTCGTGGTGGGGACGCCTTCCGCGTCGAAGATGTCCTTCAGCGCGTACGGGATCCCGTGCATCGGACCGCGGTCGGTGCCGGCCCGCAGGTCGCGGTCGGCCGCTTCGGCCCGCTCCAGTGCGGTGCGCTCCGTGACCAGGATGAAGGCGTGCAGCGCGGGGTCGAGCCGCGCGATCCGGTCGAGGGCGTGCCGGGTGAGCTCGACCGAGGTGAGCTCACCCGACCGCAGGAGCGCTCCCGCCTCGGGAACGGACAGCTCGTGCAGTGCCGTCGCCTGCCGAGCCGAGGGCATGTCAGGCACCCGGTCTCTCCTCGTCGTTGCCCGTACGGTCGTCCCGGCCGCCCGGACGGCCGCGGTGATCGGTCTCCACGCTCCGCAGCAGTGCCGCCATGTCCCGCAGCCCCTGGTAGCCGGCCAGGACGCCGCCCTTGAGGTCGGCCGGGACGTCGATGCCCAGCCGGCCGGTCAGGGTGTCGAACTCCGCCTCGGCGGCGGACCGCACCGCGGCAGCGGAGTCCACCGCTGCCGCAGGGTCCGCCGCGGGCGCCGCCGCGCCGGCGTCGTCAGTTGCCATCGAGGCCCGGCTC
This sequence comes from Streptosporangium nondiastaticum, assembly GCF_003011965.1. Classification (GTDB taxonomy): domain Bacteria; phylum Actinomycetota; class Actinomycetes; order Streptomycetales; family Streptomycetaceae; genus Streptomyces; species Streptomyces nondiastaticus. The sequence continues at coordinate 62,093 of NZ_PXWG01000011.1, read as the reverse complement.
CCGCGGGCCCGCCTCGCGCTGGGCGGCGAGCCAGGACTCGACCTCGTGCGACTCGGTCGGCAGCGCCGCGGTCAGCAGGGTGTTGCCGCCCGCGGTGATCAGGACGTCGTCCTCGATCCGCACGCCGATGCCGCGCAGCTCCTCGGGCACCAGCTCGTCGTGCGGCTGCAGGTAGAGGCCGGGCTCCATGGTCAGGACGTGGTTCTCGCGCAGGACGCCGCCGCCGTAGTACTCGGGGCGGGCGTGCCCGCAGTCGTGGACGTCCAGGCCGAGCATGTGCCCGAAGCCGTGCAGCGACCAGCGGCGGTACGCGATCGACGCCGGGTCCATGGCCTCCTCCACGCTGCCCTTGAGGATGCCGAGGCTGCTCAGGCCCTCGGCGAGCACGCGGTTGCAGGTGGCCTGGATCTCGGCGAAGGCGGTGCCGGGGGCCATCTTGGCGAGGCCCGCGGTCCGCGACGCGTGCACGATGTCGTACACGTCGCGCTGGGCCTTGGTGAACGTGCCGGAGACCGGGAGGACGCGGGTGACGTCCGCGGTGTAGCCGTTGTTGTTCTCGATGCCCATGTCCATGAGCAGGATCTGGCCGGGCTCGACGACGGCGTTGTTGTGCGACCAGTGCAGGATCGTGGAGCGGGGGCCGCCGGCGGCGATGGAGCTGTAGCCGAGGCTGTTGCCGGCGATGCGCGCGCGCCAGGTCATGATGCCCTCGATGTACCGCTCGGGGGTCGGGGCGTCGGGGCGCAGGCGGCGGGCGATGTCCTCGAAGCCGAGGATGGTGGCGTCGACCGCCTCCTGCAGCTGGGCGATCTCCCACTCGTCCTTCTCCAGCCGCAGCTCGGAGAGGACGCTGGCGAGCATGGCGTCACGCTCGGTGTTCTCGGGGGTGACGGGCAGCGCGCCGCGCTCCATCCCGCCGTCGATGTGCGTGTCGTAGCCGCGCAGGACGCGCACGCGGTCCGAGCCGGCCAGCGACGCGAGCACCGCGGGGAGTTCGCCCAAGGGGCGCGTGGCGATGCCGAGGATGGCGGACTTCTCCTCGGGGGAGAGGCGCCGGCCGTGCCAGATCTCGCCGTCCATCCGGTCCAGGTAGTCGGCGCCGGCCGTGTGGTTCAGGCGGGGCTGTACGTAGAGGACGGCGTCGTGGCCGGCGGACGTCGCGTGCATCACGAGGACGGCGTGCGGCTCCTGATCCCCCGTCAGCCACAGGAAGTCGCTGCCGGCCCGGAACTCGTAGGGAGCGCCGAAGGTGCGCGAGCGGTGGCTGCCCGTGGGGATCACGAGGGTGTCGCCCGGGAAGGCCTGGGACAGCCGGGCCCGGCGGCGGGCGAGGTGCTCGACCTGCGGGACCGGGGTGAGGTCGAGGTCCTCCTCGGCGCGCCAGCCGGTCGCCATCAGGTCGAGGAACTTCTGCGGGATCCGCGCGTCGTGGGCGCCCGAGATCTCCTCGCGCCCGATGTTCGCCCGGTTCGCCTTGCTTGCCATGCGATTCCCTCCCTTGGTCGGGGGCGTTCCGGCGGTCACGGGGCAGCACCCGTCAGCCGGAAACCCTCGATGTCGTCGCGCCCTGCCAGATGGGCACAAGTGATCAAATCAAGATACGCGCACCCGGTCGAGGCGAAGATCGTCCCCCGCCTCGTGAACTCCTCGGCGCCCGGGGCGAAGAGGGCGTCGAGCTCGATCGCCCCGGCGTGGCTCTCGCCGGCCTCGGCGATCGCCGTGCGCAGGTCCTCGACGATCACGATGTTGCTGCGGAGCAGCTCGGCGGACACCTCGCGCGACGCGGTGGTGTGCGCCCCCAGGCAGTTGATGTGCGCGTGTGCGGGCAGGCCGTCCCCGATCGGCAGCGGGTGGACCGACGTGGTCGCCGTCGACAGGATGTCGGCGCCGCGGGCGGCGTGCCCGGCCGAGGCGGCCACGACGACTTCGGTCTTCCGGCCCGCGGCGGCCGCCGTCTCCTCGATGTCGCGGGCGAAGGCGGCGGCGCGGGCCGGGTCGCGGGACCAGACCCGGACCTCGGCGAGGTCGCGCACCGCGGACACGCCGAGGTACTGCTGGCGGGCCTGGACGCCGGAGCCGATGATGCCCAGGACGCGGCTGTCCGGGGCGGCGCACCGGTCCGTCACCAGCGCCGTCACGGCGGCGCACTTGAGGTTGGTGACGGTGTCGCCGTCCAGGGTGCCGAGGAAGCGGCCGGTGGAGGCGGAGAACACGGGCACGACCGAGGTGACGGTCGCGCGGCGGCCCGGCACGGGGGACGACACGATCGTCGCGACCTTGTTGACGTAGAGGTCGTGGTCGGGGGACACGGCGGGCATCGAGATGAACTTCGCGCCCGCCGCGTCCTCGACGGTCTCCCGCGGCGGGACCAGCATCCGGCCGACGGCGCCGCTGCGCAGCGCGTCGCGCATGGCCCCGGCCAGGGACCGCACGAGCGCTGCGGACGGCTCGGGGCCGGCCCCCGGAGTCGCGGTCGCCGCCGTGCGGTCCGCCATCCGCATGCAGTCCGTCATGCGGCCCCGTCCAGCACGTCGTCCAGCACGTCCTCCAGTACGGTGACGAAGTCCTCCGTCATGGCGGTGGTCATGTCGCCGCGGAGCATCAGCCGGACGCCGGCCTGGCCGCGCGGGACGACCGGGAAGAACATCGCCGAGCAGTAGTAGCCGCGCCGGTAGAGCTCGGTGGAGAGGCGCACCGCCTTCTCGTTCTCGCCGACCGTGACGAACTTGATGTGCGAGCCGGTGCCGCGGACGTCGCGGCCCTTCATGCGCCGGTCGAAGGTGGCGATGTTCTCCGCGAGCTGGCGCTGGCGCACGCCGAGCTCCGGGGAGCGGTGGACGGCGATGCTGCCCAGGGTGGTGCCGATGGCGCCGGTGCGCATCCCCTGGGACCAGCCCATCGGGCCGGAGCGGTAGAGGAAGTCGAAGACGCTGGACGAGCCGAGCATGGCGATGCCGCCGGTGCTGCCGAAGGCCTTGGCCGTCGAGGCGACGATCATGGTGCGTTCGTCGAGCTCGCGGAAGACCGAGCGGGCGTAGCCCTCGCCGTTCGGGCCCTGCGTGGAGAGGGCGTGCGAGTCGTCGAGGTAGACGTACATGCCGTACTTCTCCTGCAGGGACTTGATGCCCTCCAGATCGGCGAGGCCGCCGGTGGAGTACGCGCCCTCGCACACGTAGGCCACACGCGGGTACTTCCGGCACACGTCTTCAAGGAACTGCATGTCGTTGTGCGGGCTGGTCAGCACCATCGTCTCGTCGGCGACGACCGGCTTGACGAAGTTCATCGAGAAGTGCGCGAACCGGTCGAAGACCATGACCAGCGGCTCGCTGCCGGTGAGGTGTCCCGAGGCCAGCAGGGGCAGCACGGCGGCGCTGGTCACGCCGCAGGAGATCGACGGCAGCACGGGGCCGCCGAACAGGCCGGCCAGCTCCTCCTCCAGGCGGTGCGCGGCCTCCAGGCGGATCCGGAACTCGGCCATGGCCAGCCCCGTGATCTGCTCCTCGCGCAGGGCCGCTACGCCGGCCTCCACGACAGTGGGGTGGCTGTTCAGGCCGAGGTAGGAGCACGAGGAGAGGTTGAGGAACTCGTGCCCGGTGCGGACGTCGCGCAGCCGGTTCTGGCCGTTCGTGGCGTCGACGCGGATGTCGAGCATCCCGTTGTCCCCGGCGAGCTTCCACGCCGCCTCGCCGGCCGGGACCATGCGCTGGTTGTTCCGGAACCGGTGCGGTCCCATCACCGCCTCGGCCTCCGGGCCGGTCACGGTGTCGTCGCTCATGAGTGTCCCTCGTTCCGTGCGCCCTCGCGGGGCGCCGCCGTGCCGGGTGCGCGCAGGAAGGCGCCGAGGCGCGCGAGCGCCTCGCGGGCCTTGGCCAGGCGCGTGTGGTGCAGGTGCCAGACGTGGACCATGCCCGGCCAGACCTCGATGGTGACCGGGGAGCCGGCGGCGGCCAGCTTGGCGGCGAACCGCTCGGAGTCGCTGTGCAGCATCTCCCGCTCGCCGACCTGGATGAGCACCGGCGGGAAGCCGTGCGGGTCGCCGTAGTGCGGGGAGGCGTACGGGGTCTCGGGGGCGGTTCCGTCGAGGTAGGCCTCGGCGACGTCGTCGACCACCGACCGGGACAGCAGCGGGTCGATGGCCTCCTTCGTCGTGAAGGTCTCCCCCGTGCCGGCCAGGTCCGTCCAGGGCGAGACCACGGCGGCGGCCGCGGGCATCGGCAGCCCGCGGTCCCGGGCGGCGAGCAGGGCCGCGAGGAGCAGGCCGCCGCCGGCGGAGTCGCCGGCCATGACGATCGCCCCGGGCGCCCAGCCCTCGTCGAGGAGGGCGGCGTAGACGGCCACCGCGTCCTCGACGGGCGCGGGGAACTTGTGCTCCGGGGCCCTGCGGTACTGCGGGTGCAGGAACGCGCAGCCGGCGCTGCGCGCGGCCTCGGCGACCATGCTGCCGTGGCTGGTCTGCGAGCCGAACACGTAGCCGCCGCCGTGCAGCCAGATCCCGATCCGCGCGGGGTCGGCGTCCGGCGGGGTGAGCACGTACGCGGGCACGCCGCCGGCCTCGCGCTCGGTGACCCGGACGTCCGCCGCCACGGGGGTGCCCCACTGGTCGTAGAACGTGCGGCCCTCGAAGAGGTCCTCGGGCCATTCGCCGGCGTCCAGCAGGTCGAGCAGCGCCGCCAGTTCGGCCTCGTCGGCGGGGCTCATGGCCGGGGCGTCCGGCCGGTGCAGCAGTGACATGGCGTGCCTCACTTGCCGGATGCGGCGGGGCTCTGGGCCGCGAGGGCGGTGTCCACACCACGGTGGTAGCGGTCGTGGTCCGGAGTGTCCAGGTCCGGAACCTTGACCTTCACCTCGGGGATGTCCAGGCGGTAGTGGCGGTACCAGTTGTCGAGGTTCTCGCCGTCGGTGAACTGCAGCTCGATGTGGCGCAGCGGGCGCTTGCCGGGCCGGGCCGGGTCGGCGAGGCGGGGCGTCGAGCCGGCGTGCGCCAGCCCGCCGTCGACCTCGTTGTTGAGGACGACCATGACCATGTCGTCCAGCAGGTCGGCGTCCACGGCGACGGCGTGGCGGGCGAGGACGGCCTCGGTGTGCTCCTGCTTGACCGCGACGTTGTAGCTGTGCGGCATGAGCTCGATCAGGTCGGCCGGGTCGACGCCGTTCTCGCGGCAGTACGCGGTGGTGTCGCACACGATCGGCAGGCCGCCGTCGATGTTCGTGTTGGGGCCGTAGACGTTGCCGATGAACGTCGTGGCGGAGTCGAAGTGGACGCACTTCGTGGTCAGGAACTCGCGCGACTCCGTGTGGTCGGAGTTGGGCGTGAAGCTGGTGTTCTTGTTGAAGCCGTCCACGTCCATGCTGGCGACCTGGTCGTAGCCCATGGGCAGCGGCGAGAACTTCGCGGGGTCGACCGTCGCGGCGAAGGCGCGGAAGACGGCCTCGAAGTAGTCGCGCGCGGCGGCGGCGTGGGCCTCGTCGTGGATGTCCATGCCGTGCCCGGCGAGCAGGGCGCTCGCGCCGTGGCAGACGGCGACGCCGGCGCCGTCGGCGACCAGCTCCACCAGGCGTGCGACGAGCGCGTCGGGGACGCCGGTGAAGCGGCCGCCGGCGAACTCGGCGGGGTAGGCGGAGACGTCGACCATGGCCTGCTTCAGGACGTCCGTCATCGGGGTGCTCACAATGTCCTCCACGGGTGCCGGTCCGGCCCTACGAAAGCCGGGGCCGGCGTTGAAGTTCGGTGGTCAGCGGATCGGGCGGGCGATGCCGTCGTGCAGCGCGAGCATGCGCCGGGCCCGCAGGACGAAGGGCGGGGCGAGCACCCGGTCCTTGCTGACCGCGAAGCCGCGCTCGTCGGCCTCGTAGTCCTTGATCGTCTGCCGGTACTCGTCGAGCTCGGCCGCGGGGACGCTGAACGTCTCGACGATCGTGCCGACCTGCTTGGGGTGGATGGCGGCCTTGCCGGTGAAGCCGCACTGCTTCGAGGCCTCGCACTGGGCCCGGACGAGGTCCATGTCCCACAGCTCGAAGGAGTTGGTGTCGATGACCGGCAGGCCGTAGCGGGAGGCGGCCACGCACATCCGGGACCGGGCGTGGGCGAGGTAGGCCTCGTCCTGGGCCCACATCTCGGCGACCAGGTCGGCCTGCCCGAAGCAGAGCCCCTCGCTGGCCGCGGCGATGTCGAAGGCGTTCTCGACGGCGTCCAGCGTCTCGATGAAGCTGCAGATCTCCGGCGGCTCGTCCAGGCGGGAGAGCAGGGACCGGTAGATGGCGACGTCACGGCCGGCGGCGACCTTGGGCACCAGCACCGTCTGCAGGGGGAGGCCGCCGATCCGCCCGCCGAGGGCGAGGATCGTCTGGATGTCGAGCAGACCGTCCGGGGTCTCGATGCTGTTGATGCGCATGGAGACGCCGGTGAGCCCCGTCCCGGTCAGGTCGACGGTGCCGAGCTGCTCGCGGGCGGTGGGCTTGGCGTCCTTGGGGACGGAGTCCTCCAGGTCGAGCACGAGCTCGATCGAATCCCGGGGCACGTTCTTGAGCAGGGTGTCCACGCGTGACGCCGGGACGTAGAACAGGCACGGGTCGACCTTCACGAGCGGGCCTCCCGCCCGAAGAGCGCGTCCATCTTCTGCAGCGAGAACGTCTCGTAGCGGATGGGCTCGTACGTCGCGGGGCGCTCCCGGGTGAACTTCGGGAAGGCCTCGATGACCGCGTCGTCGTTGGCCAGCTTGAAGAAGACGATCGACTGGCGGGGGCGGTCCACGAGCCGCACGCGGTGCGGCGTCGAGACGTACTCGTCGTTGGACCAGCGGGCCATGAGGTCGCCGATGTTGACGATGAAGTGGTCGCGCTCGGGGACGTCCACGTCGATCCAGTTGCCGGACAGGTCGCGCAGCTGGAGGCCGGGGCCGTCCTCGGTGAGCAGGGTGATGAGCGTGCCGTCGGTGTGCTCGCCCATGCCCTGGTCGTTGAGGAACTCCTGCTGCACGCCCGGGTAGTACTGGGAGCGCAGCGAGTCGTTGGAGCGGTCCGTGCGGGTGGCGAAGAAGTCGCGCGGCAGTTCCAGGGCGATGGTCAGCAGCTCGGTCACCCGCGCGGAGACGGTCTCGCAGGCCGCGAAGTAGGCCTTGAGCGCGGCGCGCAGCTCGCTCCCGCGCTCGTCGGCGGGGAAGGGCAGGTCCTCGGCGTCGTCGAGGACGAGGCGCCCGACGCTGAACTTCTCGACGTAGTCGGCGGGCATGCCCTGCTTGCCGGTGTAGGCGTAGGCGTTCTCCGACAGCAGCGCGCTGTAGCCGTAGGGGCTGTAGTCGTTGTCGCCGCGGGCCGTGCTCGTGCGCATCGGCAGGGCGTCCTTCTCGGCCGCGGGCCGGCCGAAGAAGCCGAGGGAGAGCTCGTAGGCGTCGTCGAAGACCTTCCGGTCGATGCCGTGGCCGCGGACGATGAAGAAGCCGACCTCGGTGCAGGCCCGGGAGATCTCGTCGGCGACCTTCTCCTCGTTCCCGCCGAGGGCGTCTTCCAGGTTGATCACCGGTAGGACGGTCATGGGCGTCTCCTGTCTCAGGACTGGGGGTCGGTGGCCGGGGTGCCCGGCCGGCGCATGGCCGCCAGGACGGTGCGGTCGAACTCGATGACCTGGACCCCGTCCTGGTTGCGGCCCACGGTGTGGACCGTGACGATGCCCTCGCCGGGCCGGGAGCCGGACGGCCGCTTGCCGGTGATCGTGGTCTCGGCGTAGAGGGTGTCCCCGACGAAGACGGGGGCGCTGAGCCGCACCTTGTCCCAGCCCAGGTTGGCGACGGCCCGCTGGCTGATGGTCTTGACCGTCATGCCGTTCACGATCCCGAACGTCACCAGGCTGGACACGAGCAGCTTCTTGAACTGCGTCCCCGAGGCGTAGACGTCGTCGATGTGGAGCGGGTGCAGGTTGAGGCAGAGCAGCGAGCTCCAGATGTTGTCCGTGGTGGTGATCGTACGGCCGGGGCGGTGCTCGAATACGTGGCCGACGACGTAGTCCTCGTAGGCCAGGCCCGTGTCCTCGCGGAACCGGCCGGGCTCCAGCTCGACGTAGGCCGGCAGCGCCGGGTCGCTCATCGGGTTCCTTCCTTGGGCCCGGCCGGCTGCGGCTCGGGCGCGCTGTCCTGGGGCCGGGCCCCGCTGCGGTGCAGGGCCGACAACACGGCGTTCTCCGTGGCCGCCCCGGCCGTCCCGCCCAGGCCCACGCCCCACACGGGCCGGTCCTCGACGAGGATCCGGGCGTAGCAGGCGTGCGCGGCGCCGGTCGCGGGCCCGGCGCCGTCGTGCTCCAGCCGGTCCGTTCCGGCGTACACGCCGCGCTCGCGGGCCGCGGCCAGCAGGGCGTCCGCCGTGTCGCCGGGGCCGGTGCCGGTGTCCGCGCCGGGCGCCGTGAAGCCGGCCCAGGCGCCCGGGTCGCAGTACTGGGCGCGGAAGGCCTCCCAGATGCGCTGCGGTTCCAGCTCCACGCCGGTCGCGTTGGTGACCTGCTGGATCGCCGCGGCGAATTCGACGCGCAGCTCGACGGGCAGGTCGAGGCCCCAGCCGCTGCGCAGGACGTAGGCGATGCCGCCCTTGCCCGACTGGCTGTTGACGCGGATGATCGCCTCGTAGCTCCGGCCGATGTCCTGGGGGTCGATCGGCAAGTACGGGACGTCCCACGGCAGTTCCGCGGGCGCGCGGCCGGCCGAGGCGGCCTGGTCGCGCAGGTGGGCGAGGCCCTTGGCGATGGCGTCCTGGTGGGTGCCGGAGAAGGCGGTGAAGACGAGGTCGCCGGCGTAGGGGTGGCGGGGCGGCACCGCCATCTCGGTGCACTCCTCCACGGTCCGGCGGACCGCGGGGAGGTCGGAGAGGTCGAGCTGCGGGTCGATGCCCCGGCTGAAGAGGTTGAGCGCGAGGGTGACCAGGTCCACGTTGCCGGTGCGCTCGCCGTTGCCGAAGAGCGTGCCCTCGACGCGGTCGGCGCCGGCGGCCAGGGCGTACTCGGCGGCGGCGACCGCGGTGCCGCGGTCGTTGTGCGGGTGGACCGACAGGATGACCGAGTCCCGCCGGTCGAGGTGGCGGTCCATCCACGCGATCTGGTCGGCGAAGACGTCCGGCGCGTGCATCTCGACCGTGCTCGGCAGGTTCAGCGTCAGCGGCCGGTCCGGGGTCGCGTCGACGATCTCGGCGACGGTGTTCGCTATCTCCAGGGCGAAACCGGGCTCGGTGACGTTGAACGTCTCGGGCGAGTACTCGAAGCGGATGTCGCCGCCGGCCCGGTCGGCCAGCCGCACCATGCGCTCGGCACCGTCGCGGGCCAGCTTCATCACCTCGGACGGCGTCATCCGGAAGACGACCTCGCGCCACAGGCACGCGGTGGCGTGGCAGAGGTGGACGACGGCGCGGTCCGCGCCCCGGATCGCCTCGAAGGTGCGGTCGATGGCGTCCGGGCGGGCCGCCGTGAAGACCGAGATGGTGACGTCGTCGGGGATGTGGCCGCCGGTGACGAGGTGGCGTACGAAGTCGAACTCGGTCTCCGCGGCGGAGGGATAGCCGACCTCGATGTCCTTGAGACCCAGGCGGACCAGCAGGTCGAACATCGTCCGCTTGCGTTTGCCGTCCATCGGGTTGGCCAGTGCCTGGTTGCCGTCCCGCAGGTCGACCGAGCTCCACAACGGCGCCCGGTCGAGGGGCCGGTCGAGCCATGGGCGCGGGGTGCCGGGCCCGGGCAGTTCCTGCGGTGCGGCGCGCCGGTAGCGGTGTACCGGCATTCCGGAAGGCTGCTGGGTATTCCACCAGGGTTGGCCGGCCGACCGGCCGACGGCAGACGACACCCTCATAAATTCCCCCTCGGCATACCTGTGCGCTGTTCACGAACAATGGAACTCTCGGGCGCTTGCACCACCCGAGCAGACGAACAGAAGGGGAAAGGCCGGGACTCCGGGCCATAGAACGGGCAGCCCGGACCGGCAGAAGAAAAGATTCCCCCGTACGGCGACGGCGGCGAGGCCCCATACCCTGCGCACAATTGCGCCCCGTTGGGGGTGAATTCCCTCGCTCCCCAGCGAACGTATCGACAGCGGTTCAGCACTGTCAAGGGATCAGCAGCGCAGTACTTGTCCCGCACTTAACACTCCGGCACGGGCCGGAATTTTTCGCGATACGGAAGCGGAATCAATTCTTCAGCACGTGTGATCCAAGCCACTCCGGCCAAAACAGTGTCACAAACGCCGGTGGACATAAAGGGACATCCAAGCTTATTCCACTTTCCTGATGTCTCAGCATACGGACAAGATCTTGTTGGCGTCCGAGGGCCCGCACCTACCGTGATCTTGCCCATGCAGGAGAGGGAATCCCTCAATGACCACCGGCGGGGCAACGCCGGGGGAGGACTGTCATGTCGAATAGCAGCGTTCCCGAGTCCATTGCGCGGATCGGTGTCGACTGCCGCGAAGAACTGCGCGAGCAGCGGTACGCACTGATTCCGGCAGGAAAGCTTCAGCTGTCCGAGGAGCTCTCCGGAGCCTTCGCCGAGATGGCGGCGTCGTGGGACCGGCTGGACGTCGACCCGCACTTCGGCGGCGGCGAGCTCGCCACCCGCACCCGCCGCTACAGCGACTTCGATTACGTGCCCGCCACCGGGGAATTGACCCCGCGCAGCCACGTCGCGTACCTGCAGAGCGAGGAGATGAACTCGTTCGTCGGCGGCCTGGAGCGCCACTTCGGCGACGTCGAGCCCGCCATCGTCGAGAACCCGCTCTTCAAGGCGCTGGTGGAGTACGACTTCGACAGCCTGCCGATCGAGGAGGAGTACCGCTCGCAGAAATGGATCTGCCAGATCCACCAGATCCGCATCGTCGTCAACGCCGGCAAGACCTACGAGGTCGTGCCCGAGGGCATCCACTCGGACGGTTACCCCTTCGCCGGCCTGCACCTGATCGGCCGCATCGACATCGACGGCGGCGAGAGCACCGTCTTCACCTGGGAGGAGGAGCCGCTGGCGAAGGCCACCTTCCTCGACCCGCTGGACACGCTGATCTTCGAGGACCGGAAGATGAAGCACCACGTCACGCCGATCAGCGCGCCGAGCGACCGGCAGGGACAGCGGGACGTGCTCGCCATCTCCTTCTCGCTGCCCGGCTCGCCCTACGAGACCGTGGTCTGATGAGCGCCACGGCAGTGCGCGAGACCGTCGAGACGGCCTCGCGTCCGATGACCACCGGTGACATCCCGGATGTCATCGGCCTGCTGCGCGCGGCACCGCAGACGGCCTACTGCGAGTGGGAGGACGACCGCCTGCTCGGGCAGCACCTGGCCCAGGCCTCCGACATCTGCCGGGTGATGCGGGACGGCACGGGCCGCGTCGTCGCCGCCGTCATCGCGGGCAGCTTCGGCGTGCGCGGCACGATCAGCCACGCCGTGGTCGCCCCCGAGCACCGCCGCTCGCACCTCGCGCGGAAGCTGGTCGCGGACACGCTCGCGGCGTTCCGCGAGCGCGGGGTGCGCAGGGTCTTCCTCTTCGTCCACGACGACAACGAGGCCGCGGTGCGGCTCTGGTCCGCCTCGGGCTTCTCCCCCACCGCGGGCGAGAGCACGCTGGAGCGCGACCTGTAACGGGGAGCCGCCTGCGGGGAGTCACCCGCAGAGAGCTACCTGCGGGGCTTCACCACGCGCATGGTGAAGTGGGAGCTGACGCGGGCGACCGCCGGCAGGTCCATCAGCTTGGCCGTCAGGAAGCGCTCGAAGGACTCCAGGTCGGCGACGGCTACCCAGATGAGGTAGTCGGGCAGCCCGAAGAGGCGCCGGCACTCGACGACCTCGTCGAAGGAGGCCACCTGCTCCTCGAACGCCTCGACGTTCTCCCGGTTGTTGACCCGGAGCTCCGCGGTGACCATCACCTCGAAGCTCCGGCCCGCCGCGACGGGATCGACGCGCGCCTGGTAGCCGGTGATCACGCCCTCCTGCTCCAGCCGCTTCACCCGTCGCAGCACCGGGGAGGGGGTCAGGCCGATCCGCTCCGCGAGTTGGCTGTGCGTCAGGCGACCGTCCTGCTGAAGATGCATGATGATTGCGCGATCCAGATCATCCATGCAGGAATCATGCCCAAGAGGCCGCGGTACGGCAATAGTTGGCAATCAAACTGCGCCCGATCCGCACTAATATTGCCCGCATGGACACGACGTCGCCTGACATACGCCAGGTGCACACCGGCACCACCACCCCCTCCGAACCGGCCTCCGCCCCCGCCCCCGAACCGGGAAATCTGGCCGGTGCGCTGAGGGACACCATTTCCGTGGGAATCGGCATGGTCCCGCTCGGCTTCGCCTTCGGCCTGCTGGTCATCCAGTCCGGGCTCGCATGGTGGTGGGCCCCGGTGTTCTCCCTGATGATCTACTCCGCATCGCTGGAGTTCCCCGCCCTCGCCCTCATCCTTTCCATGACGTCGTTGCCGCAGCTGGCCGTCACCGCCTTCCTGGTGAATTTCCGGCACGTCTTCTACGGCCCGGCCTTTCCCCTGCACCGGGTGAAGGGAAAGGCCGCGAAGACCTACAGCATGTACGCGCTGACCGACGAGGCCTACGCCCTGACCGCCACCCGGCCGGCCGCATCACTGAGCAGCGGCCGCATCCTGTGGATCCAGGTCCTCCTGCAGTCCTACTGGGTGCTCGGCGGCATCACCGGCGCCCTTTTCGGCGCCCTGATCTCCCTCGACCTGGCCGGCCTCGAATTCTGCATGGCCGCCCTGTTCACGGCCCTCGCCATCGACACCTTCCGCGCCGGGCGCGACATTCCCTCGCCGCTCCTGGCCCTGGGCTGCGCCCTGCTCGCCCTGGCCGTCGCGCCCGGTCAGATGCTCGTCGTCGCCATGAGCCTGTTCGCGGCCACCCTGGTCGTCCGCTACCTGCTGCACCGCAGGAAGGAGCAGTCCCGTGCCTAGCGCCACCCACATGATCGCCGCCCTGGCGACGATGCTCGCGGTCACCTTCATGCTGCGCGCGCTGCCCTTCGCCGTCCTGAAGACGCTGCGCAGCTCCGCCCTGGTGGCCGACGTCATCGACTTCCTCAACCGCTACATGCCCGTCGGCATCCTGGTCATCCTGGTCACATACAGCCTGCGCGACGTGTCCCTGACCAGCGCGCCGCACGGGACCCCCGAGGCCCTGGGCCTCCTGGCGACCGCGGGCCTGCACCTGTGGAAGCGCAACCTGGTCCTCAGCATCACCGGCGGGACGGCGGTGTACGTGCTGCTGGTGAACCTGGTCTTCCCCGCCTGACCGCCCCGCAGTTCAGGAGGCGGGCAGGGAGATCAGGGACTTCTGCCGGGACTTGATGCCGGTTCCCGGCTCCTCCGTCACATAGCCGGCCGACAGGTAGAGCCTGCGGCCGTGCGTGACGGGATAGGGGTCGGAGCCGATCCAGGCCTTCGAGGGGGTGGGTCGGTAGCGGCGGACCTGGGTCCGGACCCCGGTGTCCGCGTCGAAGCGCACCAGGGCGGCCGCGTCGTGGATGTTGCCGGCGACGTAGGCGAGGATCTCGTCCGAGTCCGAAGCCACCAGGTGGAACGTCTGCAGGTATCCGGTGGCCCGCTTCTCCCACAAGCGCTTCCCGGTGGTCAGGGACCAGGCCGCCATGCGGTTGTTGTCGTCGGAGTCGTCCTCCTCCGCGTCCAGCGTCATGACCAGCTTGTCGCCCTTGACCTGGACGTCGGGGGCGAACGCGCCGCCGTCGCCGCCCGTGAGGGCGTAGCGGCGCTTGGCACCGCCTTCGAGGCGGGTGCGGACGGCTCCGTCGTCCCCGAGGACGGTCAGGCGCATGCCCGCGAAGGGCTGGTCGGGGTCGTCGACGACGATCGGCGAGGTGGCGAGGACCTGGCCGCTCGTGCCGTGCTCGCCCAGCCGGTGGCGCCACTTCCCGCGGCCCGTAGCGGGGTCGACCGCCTCCGCGTACGAGGCCGTGTCGGCGCTGCCGACGAGGCAGCGCCGGATGCGGACCAGCTGCTTGCCGCCGGTGTAGGCCTGGCCGCGGCAGGTGTCCTTGTCGTCGGCGCCCTCGTACAGGCCCTTGTCGCCGTCCTTCCACAGCCGCTCGCCGTCGCTCACCCGGAACGCCGTGGTGAGTCCGCCCTTGGCCGAGACGACCACCACGTCACCGCTGCGGGCGATCCGGGGCGTGCTCTCGGGCGCCCACTCGTCGGGGTCGAGGGAGTGCTCCCACAGCGTCTTGCCGGAGGTCAGGTCGACGGCGTAGAAGGTGTGGCACTCCTCCCCCGAACCGCGGGCCAGGACCGCGACGTTCCCCGTCGAGTCGGGCGACGCCTGGCACATGACGCTGCCCGGTCCCGGCGTGGGGGCCTCCCACAGCTGCTTGCCGCGCTTCGGGTCGAGCCCGACGACGCGGTCCGGGAGCGCCTTGACCACGGCCTCGTCGGTGAACCACAAGCCGCGGATCATCCTGGGGTGTTCGAGCCCGGACCGGGTGTACGGCAGGCTCCACGACCCGCTCCGGCCCCCGGCGGCGCGCGCCGCCTTCTTGGAGGCCAGGAACATCCAGACGCCCGCGCCCAGCGACGCGACGAGGAGCAGCGCGACCACCACCGTGAGGACGATCAGCCCCGTGCGTCTCGGGGCGGCGGGGCGCACGGGTGGCGGTGCGCCCATCGGCACCGGCGGTGCCGCGGGCATCTGCGGTACCTCCGGTATCTGTGGTATCTGCGGTACCGGCGGCGCCGCCGGCGCCGGCAGCCCTGGTGGCGCTATGACGAAGTCGTCCGCGCCCGTGCTCGTGCGGGTGCCCTCGCCCGCGCTCGCGCCGGCGTCCTTCTGCTTCGGAGGCTCGTCCATCCGGCTTCGGATCTCCTTTTCTCCATCATTAAAGGAACAGTCATACCAAGTCGGGTTTCCCGGCGGCCCGCCGGGCGGGGTGCGGGCGCCGGGTGCGCGAGGGCCGGGCCGCCTACGACGCGTTCCTGCGCATCGGTGCGAGCAGCGTCAGGTGCGCGCCGGTGCGGGTGCCCGGCCGGCCGTCGCGGCGGCCGTTGGTGGTGCGGTAGACGTCCACGGGCCCGGCGGGGCGCCAGTGCTGGCCGAGGCGCTTGGCGGTGTACATGGCCTCGTCCGCGCCCCGCAGCAGGTCCGAAAGGCCCGCACCGGGACGGTGGCTGGTGCGGCAGACGCCGATCGAGGCGCGCGGGGAGAGCGTGACGCTGTCGGTCTCCAGGGGCGCCGAGAGCCGCGCGGAGAGGCTGTACGTCAGCTCCGAGTCCAGGTCGGCGTCCGGCGCGAGGCGCACCACGGCGGTGAACTCGTCGCCGCCCAGCCGCGCCGCGAACCCGCCGCGCTCCCGGCACCAGACGGACAGGCGCCGGCCGACGGCCGCGATGACCTGGTCGCCGACGGCGTGCCCGTGCGTGTCGTTGATCTGCTTGAAGCCGTTGAGGTCGAGCAGCAGGACGGCGGCGTGCGGCCGCCTGACGGCCCGCTGCGCCCGGTGGGTGAACTCCTCGCGGCGCATGAGGCCGGTGAGCGGGTCGGTGCGGGCCGTGCGCAGGCGGCGGGCGAGGACGAGGGCGTGGGCGGCCCAGCCGAGCGTCGGGGCGGCTATCGGTAAGGCCTGGAGCACGAGGTTCATCGGGCACCTTCCGAACGTAAGGGGCGGCCCGTCGCATCCCTCGCCGTGGACGTGCGCAACGCCGTCGCGGTGGGGCGCGAGCGGGCCGGTGGGTGGGTCCGGTCATGCTGGAGATCCCCCGTTTCCCCGGGTTCGCCTCTGGCGGGCGGCTGCCGTCCCCGGCAGGCTGTGCAGTCGCAGTCCGTGCCGTCCCACGGGAAGGAGATCCACCGTGAGCCCGCAGCCGACCCGCGTCTCACGCGTCGCCCTCACCCCCGGCGCCGCGCGCCTCCTGCGCCTCCTCCGCGAGCGCCACGGCCCCCTGATGTTCCATCAGTCCGGCGGCTGCTGCGACGGCAGTTCGCCGATGTGCTACCCCGCGGGCGAGTTCCGGACGGGCGCCTCGGACGTGCTCCTCGCGGAGCTGGCGGTGGAGGGCGTCGCCGAGCCGGTCGGCTTCTGGATGTCGGCGGACCAGTTCGAGCGCTGGCGGCACACGCATCTCACCGTGGACGTGGTGCCCGGTCGCGGCAGCGGCTTCTCCCTGGAGGCGCCGGAGGGCCTGCGCTTCCTGGTGCGGTCACGGCTGCTGACGGACGACGAGGCGCGGTGCCTCGGCGAGGGCGCGGGCGCCCGCGGCCCGGCGCGTCAGGACGCCGCGTCCACCAGCGACAGCGTGTGCAGCCGCTCCGGCGGGCCCGGCCGCGCGTAGTACCAGCCCTGCGCCGTGTCGCAGCCGAGCACCCGCAGGTGCTCCGCCTGTGTGCCCGTCTCCACCCCTTCGACCGTCACCGACAAATCGAGGGTGTGGGCGAGGGAGACGATCCCCTCGACGATCTTCACGTCGACCGGGTCCGCGGGCGCGCGCTGCATGCCGCGGGTGAAGGAGCGGTCCAGCTTGAGCGTGCTGACGGGCAGCCGGCGCAGGTAGGAGAGGTTGGAGTAGCCGGTGCCGAAGTCGTCGAGGGCGATGTCCACGCCCAGGTCGGCGAGCTGGCGCAGCGGCCGCAGCTCCTCCTCGTCGGCGCCGATGAGGGCGTTCTCGGTGACCTCCAGGCACAGGGCCGACGGGTCCAGGCCGGAGCTGTCGAGGACGGCGACGGTTTCGGCGACGAGGGCGGGGTGGCGCAGCTGCGACGGCGAGAGGTTGACGTTGACGCGCAGGGGGCCCTCGCAGGTGCCCTCGGCGCGCCAGGCGCGGGCCTGCCGCGCGGCCTCCTGCAGCACCCAGTGGCCGAGGGGCACGATGAGCCCGGTGCTCTCGGCGAGGGGGATGAACTGGTCCGGGCCCAGCACGCCGTGGACGGGGTGCAGCCAGCGCACGAGCGCCTCGGCACCGCGCACCGTGCCGTCGTCGAGCCTGACGAGCGGCTGGTACTCGATGAAGAACTCGCCGTTGTCGAGCGCCGCCGGCAGGCAGTTGGTGAGGCTGTGCCGGGCGATGACGCGGGCGTCGGAGTCGGCGTCGGCCAGTTCGTAGCGGTTCCCGCCCGCGGCCTTGGCGCGGTACATGGTGATGTCGGCGCTGCGGAGCACCTCCGCGGGGCCGCACTCGCCGGCCGCGCCGTCCACGATGCCGATGCTGGCCCGTACGGACAGGTCCCTGCCGTCGAGGCGGACGGGTTCGGCGAGGGCGGCGAGCATGCGGCGGGCGAGGGCGGTGGCGTCGCTCTGCGCGTCGGGGCCGGTGAGCAGGGCCACGAACTCGTCGCCGCCGAGGCGGGCGACGAGCTCCGCGGGGGCGCCGGTGCAGGTGCGCAGCCGCTCGGCGACGGCGACGAGCAGCCGGTCGCCGACGGCGTGGCCCAGGCTGTCGTTGACGGCCTTGAAGCCGTCGAGGTCGAGGTAGCAGACGCCGAAGCGGTCGCCGCCGGGGGCGAGGGCGCGGTCGAGGCGCTCGAAGAACATGGTGCGGTTGGGCAGGCCGGTGAGGGCGTCGTGGGTGGCCTCGTAGCGCAGCTGCTCGTGCAGCAGGCGGCGTTCGGTGATGTCCTCCATGAGGGCCAGCTGGTACTGGGGGCGGCCGTGGGCGTCGCGCAGGAGCGCGACGGACAGGTCGGTCCACAGGACGCTGCCGTCGCCGCGGTAGTAGGCCTTCTCGACGCGGTAGTAGTCGCGCTCGCCGCGGACGAGCTCGCTGTAGAGGCCCCACACGTCGGGCGAGTCGTCGGGGTGGACCATCTCGCCCACGTTGCGCCCGGTGACCTCGGCGGGCCGGGTGCCGAACATCCGGCTGAGGGCCTCGTTGACGTCCATGATGCGGCCCTCGACGTCCGCGATGCCGACGCCTATGGCCGCGCCCTCGAACACGGCGCGGAAGCGCTCCTCGCTGGTGTGCAGCGCCCGCTCCGTCTCGGCCTGGGCGGCGAGGGCGGCGCGGGAGAGGGCCTCCTGCTCGGCGAGGGTCCGCTCGCGCAGCGCGCCGGCGAAGCCGGAGGCGACGGCGTGCTGCAGGCGGGCGCAGCGGCTGCGGGCCTCCTCGTCCGTCAGGTGGCGGCCCGGCGGGCAGTAGAGCAGCAGGTACGCGTCGATGGCGCCCAGGAGCGGGGAGAGCGCGTCGGGTTCGGTGCAGTGCGCGCGGACGACCGCGGCGCCGACCTCGGCGGCGGGGGCGGGGTCGAAGGGCTCGGAGCGCAGTGCGGCGCGGAGCCTGCCGGCGAGCGGGACGAGGTGCTCCTCGAACTCGGCGCGGGTCATCGGGGTGGCCGTCGCCGGGTAGACGGCCCGGCTCCAGACGGCGGCGAAGCGGCGCAGTGCGGCCTCGCCTCCCGGCGAGGGGGCGACGGCTCCGGCGGGCCCGGCGCCCGTGGCCCCGGCCGGCTCCGGGTCCGCGGCCCCGGGGCCCGGCTCCGCGTCCTCCGGGCCCGGCGGGGCCCCCGCGTCCCACAGCATGTGTGCGTGGGCGTTGCGCGCCCCCGGCCGCCTCGTGCCCGGAACCACGTCCGAACTCCCGATCCCCACCCCGACCTCGGTTCCGCTTATGGTTCCGTTTCTGGTTCCGCTTGTGCCGTCGGTTCCGGCCTCACTCCCCCTGTGAGGCCTTGTGACTTCTGCCCCGGTGGAACCACCGGTAATCGAACCCGGCGTTCCGTCGCCGGGTCCGCTCGGCTTCCCGCCGTGCGGCGTCGAGGTCATGGTTTGCGCCCCACGCCCGCGAACCCGACGTACATGGCGCGGTCCTCGTCCGCCGCGGCGCGGGTGTCCGCCGGGTCGGGCCGCCAGTCCGGCATGGCCACGAGCCCGGGTTCGACGAGCTCGAAGCCGTCGAAGAAGCGTGCCACGTCCCGGTGCGTGCGCATGAGCAGCGGCGAGCCCACGTTGCGGTAGACGCCCTCCACCCCCTGCCCCTCCTCCGGCTTGATCGGGCCGGTGTCGGTCGTCGCGTGCGTGAGGACGAGCAGGCTCCCCGGCGCGAGCGCGTCGCGCAGCTCGGCCACCGCTGCCCAGGGGTCGTCCTGGTCCTCCACGAAATGGAGGACGGCCACGAGCAGCAGTGCGACCGGCCGGTCCAGGTCGAGGAGCCTGCCGACCTCGTCACTGGTCAGGATGTCATGGGGCTTGCGGAGGTCCGCGGGCAGGACGGCGGTGTGCGGGTCGCCCTGCAGCACGGCCCGGCCGTGGGCGACGGCCACGGGGTCGTGGTCGACGTAGACGACGTGCGCGCGCGGGTCCGCGGCCTGCGCGATCTCGTGGACGTTGCCGAAGGTCGGGATGCCGGAGCCGATGTCGAGGAACTGGGTGACGCCCTCGCGCACGGCGTGGCGGACGGCGCGCCGCATGAAGGCCCGGTTGGCCTGCATGATCTTCGGCAGCCCGGGATAGGCCTCCATGGCCCGCCGGGCGGCCTCCCGGTCGACCTCGAAGTTGTGCGAGCCGCCCAGGTAGTAGTCGTAGATCCGGGACACGCTCGGCACGGAGGGGTCGATGCCCGGGGGAACCCAGGTGGGGCGCTCCATCAGTCTGTTGCTCCAGCTCGTCTCGGGGACATGTGAGCAGAGGCTACTGATCATTCGTTCGAATGGAAGCGTCAAGCGGAAATCAGCCATCCGCATGCAGCTGTCATCCACCCCCGTCCGCACGGCGTCGATCATGCCAATAAATGACGATGAGGGGAAATATGCACTGATGCAGCCCCGCACCGGCGGCCGTTCCGTGACGGGCGGGCGCCCCGGAACGGCCGCCGGGCACGCGCGTCAGCCCCGCGGATCGCGCCACATCGGCCACATCCGCGGCCCGCCGTCCGGCAGGTCGATGGGCGTGCCGGTGCAGACGAAGCCGAGGCGCTCGTACAGCGCCTTGCTCCGGGCGTTGCTCGCCTCCAGGTACGCCGGCATGCCCTCGCGGTCGCACCGGTCGAGGACGGGCGCGAGGAGCGCCCTCCCCCGGCCCTCGCCGCGCCGCCCGGGCGCGGCGACGATGTTCGGCAGGTAGTAGTGCGAGCGGTCGCCGGGGTGCGCCGCGTCCGTCAGCTCGCCGACGATCCGCGCCCGGTCGTTGCCGGGGGCCGCCTGCGCCAGCTGCTCGCCGATCCCGCCGTCGTCCCCGTCCTCGCCGGGCTCCTCCACGCGCACCGGTATCCACAGCGCCGCCGCCGAGAGGTCGTCCGTCACGTCGACCCACCCGGCCCGCAGCGCCGCGTCCAGGAACACCCCGAAGAAGCCGGGGTGGACGGCGCGCCGGTGGTCCTCGTCCGGGAAGACCCAGCAGCTGACGGGGTCCTCCATGAAGGCCTCGCCGAGCAGCAGGCTGATCGCGTCCCGCTCCTCCGGCAGGGCCCGGCGGATCTCCGGTACGACGGCGGCTGCGGTTGTCTGATGCACAGTCATGGTTCCTTCCGTACGGGGTACGACGCACACGTCTGTTCGCGCCGATCGTACGGAGGTGCCCGCTCCGCGCGTCAGCGGATTCCGAGCTCCTGCAGCACGCGGCGCTGCCGCTCCTCCGGCTCCACGGGGAAGTAGAGGTAACAGACGCCGCCCGAACCGCTCCTGACCTCGCCCTGGGCGTTGCGGCGCTTGGTCCGCAGCCAGATGTTCTCGAACTGCCGGCGCTTGTAGACCCGCCGGACCGCAGCGTCCGAGGGGCTCGCCGGGTCGTTGGCGACCACGTCGCCCTGCGCGGTGAAGCCGACGACGCACATCAGGTGGCCGGCGGTGCCGTAGCCCGCGCCGTCGAGCTCGGCGGCGAGGAAGGACTGGGAGGTGATGACGGGGATCCGCGCGCGGATCAGCTTCTCGGCGTCGCCGAGCGAGCCCAGCCGGGTCACCACCGCCTGCATGTCGCGGTACGTCGCCGCGTAGGCGGCGTTGAAGGGCCAGTTGCCGCACCCCTTGTACTGGTGGTCGTAGGTGAAGCGGGCGGCGTGGCAGACCTGCGGGTCGGCGTATTCGGGGTTGACCCAGGCGAGGTCCGCGGCCGTGGGCCTGCGCCCCCAGTACTCCAGGACCATCTGCGAGGAGGTCGGGCTGCACCACGCCTCGCCGCCGTTGTCGTACTCCGGGTACTGCCCCTTGTGGATCTCCTGCGAGTAGCGCGGCACCTGCAGTTCGTGTCCGGCGCCGGGGCCCGGCACGGAAGCGGGCACGGTGAAGCGGTCGGGAATGTCGGAGCCCATCACGCCGAGCCGCCACACGGTGGGGGTGAGGCGGGTGCCGGGCCTGCGGAAGAGGGTCAGGCGCAGTTCGTACGCGGCGACGCGCAGCCCGGTGGCGGGCTTGTCGACGGCGAGCGTGTCGGTGGAGACGCTGCTGCGCCCGTCGCCCTGGCCGTCGACGGAGGTGCGGCGGATGTCGCCGGCGGCGTCGCCGGCCGTCCAGCGGCCCATCACGTACCAGGGGGTGCGCGTGCCGTCCGTGTACCTGCCGCGCACCTCGGTCTGGAGCCAGGTGCCGGCGGGCGCGTGGGCGTTCCAGGACGCGATGACCTCGCTCGCGGGGGCGGGCGGGGTGTGGAGCGGGGACGTCCAGGTGGCGTACTCCCAGGTGGCCTTGGTGCCGGTGTGCGGGTCGGTGTGCTCCAGGGTGCCCGCGGGGCGGTCGATGACCAGGCCCGCGCGCTGCCCGCCGCCGGCGCGGGTGCCGTGGGCCGCGCCCCGGCCCCAGTCGCTGCGGGAGGTCCAGGCGTGGTAGTCCACGGGCGCTCCTTCCGGGCGGGAGGGGCCGGAGCCCGCGGAGGAGGCGAAGGCGAGGGAGCGGGAAGAGGCGGCCGCGAAGGACGTGGCCGCCGCGGCGCCCAGGGCGGCGGCGAGCACGGTGCGGCGGGGCGTGGGTCTGCTGGGCGTGCTGCTGGACATGGCGCTGGTCCCCCAGTCGTCTGCGGATGGGGCGCGCGCACGGGTCCGCCGCGCGCCGGTGCGTGCCAGTGATTCCCCGTGCGGCCGGTCCCGATGCCGGCGGCCGGCGGGATGGGGCCGTTGGAGGGCGTCCGGGCCGCCACGGCCGTCAACACGACTCCTCTCTCGTCCCGCCATAGGGTGGTCCGGTGCGCGCTCACCCCTTTCATGACCCCCACCGCCCCGGCTCCTTCGACGACCTCGCCCCCTGGCTGCTGACGCTCCCTCCGTCCCTGGGCCCCGTACGGCTGGTGGCCGTGGATGGGCACGCCGGCTCGGGGAAGAGCACGTTCAGCGGACGGCTCGCGGCGGCGCTGGGCGGGGCGCCCGTACTGCATCTGGACGACCTCGCGACGCACGACGAGCTGTTCGCGTGGACGGACCGGCTGCGCGAGCAGGTACTCGCCCCCCTGTCCCGGGGGGAGACGGCGCGCTTCCTCGCCTACGACTGGGTGGCGCGGCGGTTCGCGGGGGAGCGGGAGGTCGGGCCGGAGCCGGTCGTGCTCGTGGAGGGCGTCGGGGCGGGCCGCCGGGCGCTGCGCCCTCACCTCGCAAGTCTGCTGTGGATGGAGTTGCCTCCTGAGCACTCCTGGGAAAGGGGTCAACTCCGTGACGGCGTAGAGCTGTCCGATTTCTGGGACGGCTGGATGCGGGCGGAGCACGAGCACTTCGCCGCCGATCCGACGCGCCCGTACGCAGAACTGCTGATTCTTCAGCGGGACGGGGGGTACGAGGTGCTGCCGGGGCCGCGCGGGACGGCGCGGACGGGCCCCGGACGCCCCTGATCATCACGCTCCGTGAACGACTCCGGGCGGCCCGGCCGGCATCCCGGCCGGATCCCCGGCCCGTACGCCAACTCCGCTTGACCGACGGGGCGTACAGGACTTACGTTCTCATTGTGCGGCCGCTGGAGGCCGCCCGCGGACGCGAAGCCCCCGGTTGTTCCCCCGTGATCGGGGGCTTCGTACCCCTCCGGAATTCTCCTTTTGAGCCCTTTGCTCCGCCGAGCCCCTCACCCTGGGTGACCATTCCACGGACCGGTCCGGCGCGGCCCCGAGAACGCCTTTCCCGCCGTTTCCCGCCGCCCTCAGCCGCGAACCGCGCTGCGGCACCCTTCGGCCTGGACCAACAGCGCAGGTACGATGCGACTCGGTGCACCTAATCGGCGGGTGCACTGGCACACACTGGTCAACTCCCGTCCACAGCACAGCGGTTCGGCAAGGCGTGCCCGGCACTCGCCGGGCAGCACGCTACGGGGGCACGGTTTGTGGGGGACGTGATGGATTTCGGCATGCAGGGCCCACCCGCCCCGGCCGATCTCGCCTGGCTGCGCGCCGTCGACGCCTACACCATGGGCGCGTACGCACAGGCCGAGGAGGAGTTCCGGGCCGCGGTCCGGGCGGATCCCGGCATGGCCGACGCCTGGCTGGGCCTGCACGCGCTGCGCGCCGACACCACGACCGCACTGCTGCGCATGTTCCGCCACCGGGACCGCTTCGGCGAGCAGCGCACGCGCCACCGGCGCACCCTCAATTCCTGGTACTGGCTCGGCTGGTGGGTCCAGCCCGTGCTGGAGACCGGCCGCGACCTGCTCCTCGCGCACGCCTCGCACTGGCTCGACGGCCGGCACGTGCCCGAGCTGGACCGCGCGCTGGCCGGCTGCCCGCCCGTCGAGACCGACCCCCAGGCCCGCTTCCTGCACGCCTGCCGCGCCTACCTCGTCAAGGACTGGGAGCAGCTGCTGCGGCACACCGAGCCGCTGCTGGACGATCCGCTGCTCGGCATCGAGGCCGGTCTGTTCGGCGGCATGGCCCGGGTGCGGCTGGAGATGTACGGGCAGGCCGAGCCGCTGCTGGCCGCCGCGCTGATGCGCTGCCGCAGCGAGCAGCCCCAGCGCAAGGAGCTGCGCTACTGGCTCGCGCGCGCTCACGAGGGCACCGGCCGCAGCGCCGCCGCGCTCCCCCTGTACCGCGCCGTGCACCGCGTCGACCCGGCGTTCATGGACACCTCGGCACGGCTCACCGCCATCGCCGACGGGGACGGCCTGGACCAGGAGCTGGGCCTGTCGCCGGTGCCGCTGGGCGGACCCGGCGAGGAGCCGGCCGCCCCTCCCCCGCCCGCCGTCTCCGCCGACGCGGCGGCCGACGCCCCGGACGTCCTCGACGGCCGCGACGTGCTCACCGGCACGGACCCGGAGCCCGCCAGCACCGCGCAGCCGGGCACCGGGCCCGACGACGCGCGCCGCAAGATCCGTGTCCCCGCCCAGCCCACCGGGAAGGCCGTGGCCGGCCCCTCCGACCCCGTCCTGCTCGCCAAGGCCCTCGCCGAGCTGGAGCGGATGGTCGGCCTCGAACCGGTCAAACGACAGGTGCGGGCGCTCTCCGCGCAGCTGCACATGGCTCGGCTGCGGGCCGTCCAGGGCCTGCCCGTGCAGCCCCCCAAACGGCACTTCGTCTTCTCCGGCCCCTCGGGCACCGGCAAGACCACCGTCGCCCGGATCCTCGGCCGGGTCTTCTACGCCCTGGGGCTGCTCGGCGGGGACCACCTGGTGGAGGCCCAGCGCGCCGACCTCGTCGGCGAGTTCCTGGGCCAGACCGCGGTCAAGGCCAACGAGCTGATCGACTCCGCGCTCGGCGGGGTGCTCTTCGTGGACGAGGCCTACAGCCTCTCCAACTCCGGCTACACCAAGGGCGACGCCTACGGCGACGAAGCGCTGCAGGTGCTCCTCAAGCGCGCCGAGGACAACCGCGACCGCCTGGTGGTGATCCTCGCCGGCTACCCCGAGGGCATGGACCGGCTGCTGGCCACCAACCCCGGCCTCGGCTCCCGCTTCACCACCCGCGTCGACTTTCCCAGCTACCGCCCGGCCGAACTCACCAGCATCGGCGAGGTGCTGGCCGCGGAGAACGGCGACAGCTGGGACGAGGAGGCCCTGGAGGAGCTGCGCAGCATCAGCTCCCACGTGGTCACGCAGGGCTGGATCGACGAGCTGGGCAACGGCCGCTTCCTGCGCACCCTGTACGAGAAGAGCTGCGCCTACCGCGATCTGCGGCTGTCGGGCTATCCCGGCACCCCCACGCGCGACGACCTGGCCACGCTGCGCCTGCCGGACCTGATGCAGGCCTACGGGGAGGTGCTGTCGGGGCCGGGCTGGGGCGCGCGGCGGGACGGGTCCCGCGACCCGCAGGATCCGTCCGCCACGTGACGCCGGCGGCCGCCTCCGATTCCGCCGGACTCTCACCGTGGGGGCGAGCCGCCGTGGCGGCGGGGCAGTCCTGTTGCCGTCGCGGCCGGCACTTTTCCGCCGCCGCAGCGGCGAGGAACCACGACGGCGCAGACCGGCGGTGCCGGAACCGCCTTATCCGGCGTCCTTCTCCCCCGCGACAGCGGAGTCGTAGCTGCTCGTGCCCTCGTCCAGGAGCGGTTCCTGGGCCTTGAGGTGGGCGGGAGCCAGCGCGCGCAGGACGTGGTAGCCGGAGAGGACGACGATCGTGCCCAGGGCGATGCCGCTGAGCTCGAAGTTGGCGCTGATCTTCAGGCTGACGCCGCCGATGCCGATGATGACGCCGGCCGCGACGGGCACGAGGTTCAGCGGGTTGCGCAGGTCGACCTTGTTGTGGACCCAGATCTGCGCGCCGAGCAGGCCGATCATGCCGTAGAGGATGACGGTGATGCCGCCGAGCACACCGCCGGGGATCGCGGCGACGACGGCACCGAACTTCGGGCAGACGCCGAAGAGGAGGGCGAAGCCGGCCGCGGCCCAGTAGGCGGCGGTGGAGTAGACGCGGGTGGCCGCCATGACGCCGATGTTCTCGGAGTACGTGGTGTTGGCGGGGCCGCCGACGGCGGTGGAGAGCATGGTCGCGAAGCCGTCCGCGGAGATCGCCGTGCCCAGCTGGTCGTCCAGCCGGTCGCCGGTCATCTCGCCGACGGCCTTGACGTGGCCCGCGTTCTCGGCGATCAGCGCGATGACGACGGGCAGCGCCACCAGCGCGGCTGACCAGCCGAAGCTCGGCGCGTGCAGCGACGGCAGGCCGATCCAGTCGGCCTTGGAGACGCCGGACAGGTCCAGGCGCCAGTGGTCTGTGGCCTCCGGGCCGCCGTTCACCGAGTGGATCTTGCCGAACAGGCGGTCGAAGAGCCACGAGATCCCGTAGCCGAAGACCAGGCCGAGGAAGATCGCGACGCGCGACCAGAAGCCGCGCAGGCACACCACGGCGAGGCCGGTGAAGAGCATCGTCAGCAGCGCCGTCCACTGGTCCTGCGGCCAGTACGTCCGGGCCGTCACCGGGGCCAGGTTGAAGCCGATCAGCATGACCACGGCGCCGGTGACCACCGGCGGCATCGCCGCGTGGATGATGCGCGCCCCGAACTTCTGCACGACCAGGCCGCTCAGCAGGAGCGCCACGCCGACCACGAAGATCGCGCCGGTGACGGCCGCGCTGCCGCCGCCCTGCGCCCGGATGATCGCGGCGACGCCGACGAAGGAGAGGCTGCACCCCAGATAGCTGGGCACCCGGCCGCGGGTCGCGAGGAGGAACAGGATCGTGGCGACGCCCGACATCATGATCGCGAGGTTCGGGTCCAGGCCCATGAGGACCGGGGCGACGAACGAGGCGCCGAACATCGCGACCACGTGCTGTGCGCCGAGGCCGGCGGTGCGCGGCCACGAGAGCCGCTCGTCGGGCCGGACGACGGCTCCAGGGGCGGGGGTGCGCCCGTCACCGTGCAGGGTCCAGCGCACGCCGAGGCCCATGGAAGCTCCCGAAAGGTTGTGTGGGGGGTGATGATCCGGTTCATGCTAAGCCGGGCCGGACGGTGCTCCTGCCCACCCCGGCCCGTCCGCCGTCGCGGGGGTTTGCTGCAACCGGCGCAATCAGTCGCCCGTAGGACTGTATGACCGGCTTCCCATGCTGTTCTCCGCTCAACGCACGGTATCGGTCTCATTGTCCGATTCCTGCAACTCAGGAGACACATATGCGTAAGCTCGCCGGCCGCGCAGCGGCCGCTGCCATCATCGCCGCAGTCGCCATCGTCCCGGCCGCAGGGGTGGCGCAGGCCGCCCCGGCCTCGCCGGCGGTCCAGACCTGGGACCACGACCACGACCGCGACGACGATGACCACGGGCGCGACCGCGACCACGGCCGCGACCACGGCCGCGACCGAGACCGAGACTGCGACCACGGCCGCGACCACCACGGCCGGGGCCACGACCACCACGGCGGCGGCTGGGGCCACCACCGCGACTGCGACGACGACTGCGGCTGGGGCTGGGACAGCTGGGGCTGGGGCGGCGGCTGGGGCGGCGGCTGGGGCCGCGGCGGCGGCTGGGACGACTGCCACCGCAGCTGCGGCTGGGGCGGCCACCACGGTGGCTGGGGCGGCTGGGGCGGCGGCTGGGGTCTCCTCGGCGGCATCCTCTAACCGCACCGGCACAGCACCACCACGCCACGGGCTGTGGCGACGGACCCTCGTGGTCCGCCGCCCGGCCCGTCCGGCGTTCCGCCCTCCGGGCGGACCGCGAGGAACGCACCGGCCCGGACGACCGCGTGTTCCGCCGGACCCTCGCCGTCGTGACGCATCACCGTGGCGCCCGGGCGCTGCCCGGCCTCACTCCGTCTGCGACGGCTCCCGCAGCTTCGCCGGGACGGCCGTTCGCTGCGGGGCGCGCAGGACGCCCGCCCCCGCCACCAGCCCCACCGCCAGGACCGTCACCAGGCCGAACGACGTGACGAGCGAACTGGCCTCCGCGATCTGGCCGATGGCCGCCGGGGCGACGAGCCCCGAGGTGTAGGTGATCGTCGCGACGCCCGCGATGGCCTGGCTCGGCGCCGGGCCGCTGCGCCCCGCCGCGGCGAAGGCCAGCGGGACGACGACGGCGACGCCCACGCCGATGAGGGCGAAACCGGCGATGACGGACGGCGCGCCCTGCGCCGTGACCACCAGCAGCCCGCCGGCCGCGGCCAGCACCCCGCTCGCGCGCACGGTCCGCACGGGCCCGAAGCGCCGCACGGCCGGGTCGCCCGCGAACCGGGCGAGGGCCATCGTGCACGTGAAGGCCGTGGTGCAGGCCGCGGCCGCGCCCGGATCGGAGCCGGCGACGTCCCGGAGGTAGACCGCCGACCAGTCCAGGCTCGCGCCCTCGGCGAAGACCGCGCAGAAGCCCACGACGCCGATGACCAGCGCCGCGCGCGGCGGCAGCGCGAACCGGGGCGGCGGGCGCTCGTCGCCGGCGGCGCGCAGGTCGAGGACCCGGTGGCAGGCCGCCGCGCCCAGCGCGGCCAGCACGGCGGCCGCGGCGCCCAGGTGGATCCGGGCGTCGAGGTCCGCGTGCGCGGCGGCCGTGCCGGCGGCCGACCCCACGAGCGTGCCCGCGCTCCACATCCCGTGCAGGCCCGACATGATCGAGCGGCCCAGCCGCTCCTCGGTCTCCACGCCGAGCGCGTTCATGGCGACGTCCGCCATGCCGGACGTCGCGCCGTAGACGGCGAGCGCCCCGCAGAGCGCGGGCAGCCCCGGCGCCAGGGCGGGCAGCGCCACGGAGGCGCACCACAGCACGATGAGCAGGCGGAGCGCCGCCCGGGAGCCGAGGCGGTGGCTGATGCGGCCCGCGAGCGGCATGGCGCACGAGGAGCCGACGGCGGGGAGGACGAGCGCGAGGCCCAGCGCCCCGGAGCCGAGGTCCAAGTGGCTCTGGATCCAGGGGATGCGGGTGGCGAAGCCGCCGGTGACCGCGCCGTGCACGGCGAACACCGCGGCCACGGCGAACCGTGCGCGGCGCAGCCCGCCGTCGGCGGTGCGGCCCGTGTCCCGCTCTCCGGCTCCCATGGGCTCCCATCCTTCCGGAAGGGGCCCGCGCGGGTCGACCCCGCGCGGGCCCGGCGGCCCTGCGGCCCGGGGGTTCAGCAGGCGCCCTGGTCCTGCCACACCCCCCATTCGCCGGTGGTGCCGGGCTCGTCGCCCTGGGTCCACCACTTGGCCTTCCAGGAGCGGGACTTCCAGGAGACGGCGGCTCCGCCGTTGTAGACGGCCGCCTTGTCCCACTGCGGTGCGGTGCACGTGCCGCCGGTGGGTTTGCCGGTCGGCGTGCCCGTCGGAGTGGGGGTGGTGCCGCCGGGGTCGACGACGGTGGTGCCGCGGGCCAGGTCGCCGGCGAGGGCGTACGTCTTCCCGCCGAAGGTCACGCTCCAGTTCGAGGGGGTGGCCGCGGGCAGGTAGTAGACGTAGTCGAGGTCCGCCGAGGCGCCGGGGGCGAGCGGCTGGGAGGCCGGGAGCTGCACGGAGACCCGGTTGTAGTCGCCCTTGAGGCCGCCGATGTTGTTGCCGGCGGTGTGGTCGCTGCGGATGACCCTGAGGCCCCAGCCCGACTGGTCCTTGGCGTTTCCGGGTGCGGAGTTGCCGTAGTCGAACTGGAACTCCGTGCCGCCGGGGAGGGTGGCCTTGGTCCGGTTCGTGATGTGGATCTTCGGGTTGATCGGGTAGTTGCTGTCGCCGAGCGGGAAGTTCGTGAGGCTGATGTCCACGTCAAGGGCCTGGGCGGGCAGCTCGGTCGTCGCGCGCCGGGCCCCGTAGGCGGGCGCCGCCTTGAACGCGTCGTCCATCGCGGTGGTGAGCGTGGAGCCGGGCTCGTACTGGCCCTTGGCCGCGTTCCAGCCGTAGTCGCCGGCGAGTTCCCAGATCATGGTGCCGCCGAGGCCCTTGTCGACGACGTACTGGGCCTTGGCCTTGACCGACTGCTCGTCCTCGGTGGAGAGGAAGACCTTCTTCTCGGCGTTCCAGAGCCACGGCGCGGTGAGCGTGGCGTCGTAGTTGCGGGCGTAGGTGCCGGTCAGCCTGGTGCCGGCCGGGAAGCCGTACTTCGCGGCGTAGTCCCCGACGACGCCCTTCTCCAGGTTCTTCGCGTGCCACATCGGGTTGGAGCCGGCCGGGGACTCCTTGCCGTCGTCGTCCTTGTCGTGCCAGAGGTTGTCGATGCCGACGGCGCCGTCGCCGCAGGTGGTGAGGCCGGACCCGGCCGGGCACGAGGTGGTCTTGGCGGTGCCCCACAGGCCGTTCGTGCCGCCGGTGACGTTCTTCCAGCCGCGCGTGTAGTAGGGCAGGCCGAGGTTGATGCGGCCGGGGGGCAGGGCGCCGCGGAAGTAGTGGTACGCCCAGTCGCCGTTGAGGTAGCCGGTGCCGCCGTACTGGGGAGTGGTGTAGACGCCCCATTTGGCGAGTTCGGCGTCCTTTCCGTCGTCGTAGAGCGCGGCGTTGGGCCCGACGAATTCGTTCCAGGCGCCGTGCAGGTCGTACGACATCACGTTCACGTAGTCCAGGTACTGCGTGGCCCGGTACGTCTCCATGCCGCGCAGCAGATATCCGGAGGAAGGCGCGGCGACGGAGAGGAGGTAATGCTTCCCGTCGGCCGCCCCGGCCCGGTCGAGCTTTTCCCGGAGCGTTTTCATGAGGGCCGCGTAGCCCTTGTTGAGTCCGCCGCGGCGGGCGTTGGCGAGGGCCCAGTCCTTGGGGTTTCCGGCGTCCTTCATCGACGTCGGGTACTCGTAGTCGATGTCGACGCCGTTGAATCCGTAGGTCCTGAGGAACGCGACCGTCGATTCCGCGAAGGTGTCGATCCCGGCCTGGTTGACCGAGCCGTCGGCGTTCGTGGCCGTCTTGTAGAAGCCCCCGGAATCGACGCGCTTGCCGTTCTCGTCGAGGTAGCCGCCGGTCTCGGCCCAGCCGCCCACGGAGATGAGGGTCTTCACGTCCGGGTGCTGCTTCTTGTACTTGGTCAGGAGGTTGAAGTGGCCCTTGTACGGCAGGGCCGGGTCCATCTCGGCGCCTGCGGTGCCGGGCCAGGTCATGCCCGTCGCGGGGTTGTCCGGGCCGTCGGCCCCGACGGAGATCTTGTCGTCGGGGCCGACGTGCGCGAAGGCGTAGTTGAGGTGGGTGACCTTGTCCCAGGGGATGTCGGGGACGAGGTAGGCGGGGGTGCCGTCCTTGCCGGTGCGCCAGCCGGTGAAGTAGCCGATGACGCGGCGCTGGTGGCCGGGGCCCATCTTCTCGCGGCCGGCGGAGTCGTAGACCGAGCAGTAGGGGACGTCGGTGCCGGGGGTGGCGTAGAGGCCGTCGGGGCGGCAGCCGGCGTTGTCCTCGGCGTGCGAGGCGGCCACCGTGACGGTGCCGATCAGCAGCCCGGCCAGGGCGGTGCCGGCGGCGGCGAGGGTGATCCCGCGGCGGGCGCGGGAGCCGGTACAGGACCTCTCCCGGGACCGCGGCTCCCGGGCCCTTCTCTCTCGGTTCTCTCGGAACAACACGATCAGGTCCTCCAGGTGGGGTGCCCGGCGGGGCCGGGCGAGCGGGGGGTGAGCGCCGTGCTGTGGCCCGCCGGTGTGCGCCCACCGGCGGGCCGTACTCCTCGGAGGTGTGCCAGAGGTTAAGAGGACTAGACCAGTGCGTCAATAGGTACGGACCAAGGAGGGAAACCGGACTCCAGAGGTCCGCAGCAACCGCTCCGCAAGCCTTGCCCCGGCCCGGGTCCGGTACGTCACATCGCCGTGGACACCGCGCCGCCGCCCGGCGTACGCTCGTCCCGTCGACCAGCGGTTTTGAGAAGCCGCCGGCCGGCCGCATGTAGCATGACCTGACATTACGAAACGCAGCGCACTCCGGGGTCGGTGAAATTCCGAACCGGCGGTTACAGTCCGCGACCCGACCGCAGCCGGCGGCCGGTTGACCAGGTGAAATTCCTGGACCGACGGTTAAAGTCCGGATGGGAGGCAGTGCGCGGCGGGCACGCATCGGCACACCGTCGCAGGTGGCGGCCCCCTCAATGGGCGCCCCCTCCCGTACGGCCCTATCAGGGGCCGTGGTGTCCCCCGCTGTGGTGTACCCGCTTCTTCGTCGTCCCGTACGACAGCCCCGGAGTCCGTGCCCGAAGAGGCAGGAGGACCCGGTGGCCACCGCGACCGAAGCAGACGCGATGCGACGCGCCATCGCGCTCGCCGCTCGCGCCCTTGGCGCGACGAGCCCCAATCCCGTCGTCGGCTGCGTGATCCTCAGCCCCGAAGGCACCCCCCTCGGCGAGGGCCGGCACCGCCGGGCCGGCGGGCCGCACGCCGAGGTCGAAGCCCTCGCCGCGGCCTCCGCCGCGGGCCACGACGTGCGCGGCGGCACCGCCGTCGTCACCCTCGAACCCTGCAACCACACCGGTCGCACGGGCCCCTGCGCCCAGGCCCTGATCGACGCCGGCATCGCGCGCGTCGTCTACGCCGTCGCCGACCCCACGGACACCGCCACCGGCGGCGCGGCCACCCTGGCCGCCGCCGGTGTGACCACCGAGGGCGGCCTCCTCGCCGACGAGGCCGCCGCCGGCAACGCCGCCTGGCTCACTTCGGTCCGCCTCGGGCGCCCCTTCGTGCTGTGGAAGTACGCCGCCACGCTCGACGGGCGCAGCGCGGCCGCCGACGGCACCAGCCGCTGGATCACCTCGGCCGCCTCCCGCGCCGACGTCCACCGGCTGCGCGCCGAGGCAGACGCGGTCGTGGTCGGCTCCGGCACCCTGCGCGCCGACGACCCGCACCTCGCCGTACGGGGCCACGACGGGGCCGTGCAGCCGCTGCGCGTCGTCGTCGACACCCACGCCTCCGTGCGGCCCGGCGCCCGGGTCCTCGACGACGCGGCGCCCACCCTCATCGCCACCGGCAAGGACGCGGACACCGGCCATCTGCCGGGCGTGGACGTCGTCCGCCTGCCCCGTACGAGGACCGGACTCGACATCGACGCCCTGCTCGCCGAGCTGTACGGGCGCGGCGTCCGCTCCGTCCTGCTCGAAGGCGGCCCCGCCCTCGCCGGCTCGTTCCTCGCGGCCGGAGCCGTCGACCGCGTCGTCGGCTATCTCGCTCCCGCTCTGCTCGGTGCCGGGCCGGCCGCCCTCGGCGACGCCGGCGTCGGCACCATCGCCGCGGCCCTGCGCCTCGAGGTGACCGACGTCGCCCGGCTCGGGCCCGACCTGCGGATCACCGCAGTCCCCACCGCTTCCGCCACCGCCCCTGAGGAGAACTGACAGTGTTCACCGGAATCGTCGAAGAACTGGGCGAGGTCGTCTCCGTCGAGAACCTCGGCGACAGCTCCCTGTTCCGGCTCCGCGGCCCGATCGTCACCGAGGGCGCCAAGCACGGCGACTCGATCGCCGTCAACGGCGTCTGCCTCACCGTCGTCACGACCGCCGACGGCGAGTTCACCGCCGACGTGATGGCCGAGTCCCTCAAGCGCTCCAGCCTCGGCGCCCTCGTCCCGGGCTCGCGCGTCAACCTCGAACGGCCCATGGCGCTCGGCGGGCGCCTCGGCGGCCACCTCGTCCAGGGCCACGTCGACGGCACGGGCACGGTGCTGGAGCGGGTCCCCGGCGAGCACTGGGAGATCGTGAAGATCGGCCTGCCGGCGGAGCTCGCACGCTACGTCGTCGACAAGGGCTCCATCACCGTCGACGGCATCAGCCTCACCGTGGTCGAGGCCGGGGACGACTTCTTCACCGTCAGCCTCATCCCCACCACCCTCGAACTGACGACGCTCGGCATCAAGCAGCCCGGCGACCTCGTCAACCTGGAGGTGGACGTCCTCGCGAAGTACGTCGAGCGGCTGCTCGGCGGCGGCGCCGGCGCGGCCGGGGGTCCCGTCGCATGAGCGCCCTGAACTGGCTCACCGCCGAGGCGTTCAGCGTCTTCGGGCAGCACGTCATCTGGTCCGACCTGATCGGCAACAGCATCGGGCTCGCCGCCCTCGCCCTCGGCTGGCGGCGCTCCATATGGACCTGGCCCGTGCAGTTCCTCTCGGGCGTCATCCTCGTCGCCGCGTACGCCTCGGCGCACCTCAGCGGCGGGGTCGGCAAGCAGCTCCTCGTCATCGGCGTGGCCGTGTGGGGCTGGCGGCAGTGGCACCGCGGCCGGCAGGACGCGCAGGACGGCTCCATCGCCGTCCGCTTCGCCACCTGGCGCGAGCGCGCGGCTCTGCTGGCCGGCACGGCGCTCGGCACCCTTGCCGTGGGCGGCCTGTTCACGGCCGTGCCGGAGCTGTCCTGGAACCCCTGGCCGGACGCGTACATCTTCGTCGGCACGCTCGCCGCGATGGTGGCCCAGGCCCGCGGGCTGATCGAGTTCTGGGTGGCCTGGCTGCTGGTCGACGTCGTGGGCGTCCCGCTCGCCTTCAGCAGCGGCCTCGCCTTCTCCGGCCTCGTCTACGTCTTCTACCTCGCCCTCGTCCTGTGGGGCATGCGCGACTGGTGGCTGCGCTCGCGCATGAGCACCGCCGCCCTGGAAGGAGCAGCAGCATGACCATTCTCGACACCTTCGCCCCGGTCGGCGAGCTCGTCCTCGACCCGATCGAGCGCGCCGTCGCCGACATCGCCGCCGGCCGGCCCGTCGTCGTCGTGGACGACGAGGACCGCGAGAACGAGGGCGACCTCGTCGTCGCCGCGGAGAAGGTCACCACCGAGCTCGTCGCCTTCATGATGAGCGAGTGCCGCGGGCTGATCTGCGTACCGCTGGAAGAGGCGGATGTCGAGCGGCTCGGCCTGCCGCAGATGGTCGCGGACAACACCGAGTCGATGCGCACCGCGTTCACCGTCTCGGTCGACGCCTCCCGCGCGCACGGCACGGACACGGGCATCTCCGCCGCGGACCGGGCCACCACGATCCGGCTGCTCGCCGACCCGGCCGCCGTCCCGGGCGACTTCGTCCGTCCCGGGCACGTCTTCCCGCTGCGCGCCAAGCCCGGCGGCGTGCTGGTCCGCAACGGCCACACCGAGGCCGGCGTCGACCTGGCCCGGATGGCCGGCCTGCGGCCCGCCGCCGCGATCGTGGAGATCGCCGGCGAGGACGGCGCGATGCTGCGGCTGCCGGAGCTGGTCCCGTTCGCCCGCAAGCACGGCCTCGCGATCATCTCCATCGAGGACCTGATCGCCCACCGCCGCGCCGCGGAGGCGGTGGCCCCCGCGGAGCCCGAGGCCCCCGAGGTGCCCACCGTGCGCCGCGAGGCCGTGACGCGGCTGCCCACCGCGTTCGGCGACTTCCGCGCCCACGGCTACCGTTCGGCGGTCGACGGCGTCGAGCACATCGCGCTGGTGGCCGGTGACCTCGGCGACGGCGAGGACGTGCTGGTGCGCGTGCACTCCGAGTGCCTCACGGGCGACGTGTTCGGCTCGCTGCGCTGCGACTGCGGCCCGCAGCTGCAGGCGTCCATGGAGCGCATCGCCGCCGAGGGCGGAGTCGTCCTCTACCTGCGCGGGCACGAGGGCCGCGGCATCGGCCTGCTGCCCAAGCTGCGCGCCTACGAGCTGCAGGAGGACGGCCGCGACACGCTGGACGCCAACCTGGAGCTGGGCCTGCCCGCGGACGGCCGGGACTACGCGGCGGGCGCGGAGATCCTCGCCGACCTGGGGGTCCGCTCGCTGCGCCTGATGACCAACAACCCCGACAAGAGCGCGGCCCTGACCCGCCACGGGCTGACCGTCACCGGCCGGGAGCCCGTGCCCGTCCAGGCCGGGGAGCACAATCTGCGGTACCTGCGCACGAAGCGGGACCGCATGGGCCACGACCTGCCCTGGCTGGACGGCGAGCCCGTGTCCGCCTGCGGCAACCAGTGATCGCCGCACCGGACGATCACCCCACACCGACCGAGGAGACGAGAACGTGAGCGGCAAGGGCGCCCCCGAGCTGAGTGTGAAGAACTGCCAGGACCTGCGGGTGGCCGTGATCGCCGCGCAGTGGCACGAGAAGGTCATGGACGGCCTGGTCGACGGCGCCCTGCGCGCGCTGCACGACCTCGGCATCGACGAGCCCACGCTGCTGCGCGTGCCCGGCAGCTGGGAGCTGCCGGTCGCCGCCAAGGTCCTCGCGGGCCGCGGCTACCACGCGATCGTCGCGCTCGGCGTCGTGATCCGCGGCGGCACGCCCCACTTCGACTACGTGTGCCAGGGCGTCACCCAGGGCCTCACCCAGGTGGCCGTGGACACCGGGGTCCCGGTGGGCTTCGGCGTCCTCACGTGCGACGACGACGCGCAGGCCCTGGACCGGGCCGGCCTGGAGGGTTCGAACGAGGACAAGGGCCACGAGGCCGTGACCGCCGCGGTCGCGACGGCGGTGCTCCTGCGCTCGGTGTCCGAGCCCTGGCACTGACGGCGGGGGCGGACCCCGTAGGGTAGGACGCACCATGTCCAAGAAGACGTTCGAGGAGCTCTTCGCCGAGCTCCAGCAGAAGGCCACCGGCGATCCCGCCGTCTCCCGCACCGCCGAGCTGGTGGGCAAGGGCGTCCATGCCATCGGCAAGAAGGTGGTCGAGGAGGCCGCCGAGGTGTGGATGGCCGCCGAGTACGAGGGCGCCGACGCCACCGCCGAGGAGATCTCCCAGCTGCTGTACCACGTTCAGGTGATGATGGTCGCCCGCGGGATCTCCCTGGACGACGTCTACGCCCACCTCTGATCAGCACCACCGCAGTACCGCACCACCCCGCTTCACCCCCCGCACCGTCCTCAACGCACGAAGGAAACCGACCTCATGCTGCGCATCGCCGTTCCCAACAAGGGTTCTCTCTCCGAGCCTGCGTCGGCGATGCTCCATGAGGCCGGCTACCGCCAGCGCAAGGACCGCAGGGAACTCGTGCTGGTCGACTCGGCCAACGACGTCGAGTTCTTCTTCCTCCGCCCCCGCGACATCGCCGTCTACGTGGGCTCCGGCAAGCTCGACATCGGCATCACCGGCCGTGACCTGCTGCTGGACTCGGGCTCGCAGGCCGAGGAGATCATGCAGCTCGGCTTCGCCGGGTCCACCTTCCGCTACGCCACCCGGCCGGGCACGGCCAAGGACGTCAGCGAGTTCGGCGGCATGACGGTGGCCACGTCCTTCGCCGGCCTGGTCACCAAGCACCTCGCCGACAACGGCGTGGACGCCGCCGTCGTCCACCTCGACGGCGCCGTCGAGACGGCCATCCAGCTCGGCGTCGCCGAGATCATCGCGGACGTCGTGGAGACCGGCACCACCCTGCGCAACGCCGGTCTGGAGATCATCGGCGAGCCGATCCTGAAGTCCGAGGCCGTCGTCATCCGCCGCTCCGGCGCCCCGGCCGACGACCCCAAGGTCCAGCAGTTCCTCCGCCGCATGCAGGGCGTCCTCGTCGCCCGCCGCTACGTGATGATGGACTACGACATCCGCGTCGAGCACGTGGAGCGCGCCGTCGCCCTCACCCCCGGCCTGGAGTCGCCGACCGTCTCCCCGCTGCACCACGAGGGCTGGGTCGCGGTCCGTTCGATGGTCCCGTCCAGCGACGCCCAGCGCATCATGGACGAGCTGTACGAGCTGGGTGCCCGCGCCATCCTCACCACCAACATCCACGCCTGCCGCCTCTGACCGGCCCGGCCCGTCACCACCCAGCGAGAGCCACCAGCGACGTGTCCACGCCCGTAACCCCGTCCGGCCCGCCCGCGCTCCCGGTCACCTTCCGCCCGACCCGCACCCGGGTCGTGCTGATGAGCCTGGGCTCCGCCCTGCTCGTCGTCCTCACGGCGGTGTCCTTCCTGCTCGACTCGGCGACGGCCGGGGACCGGGCCTCCTTCATCGGCACCGGCCTGCTCGTCTTCGCGTTCCTCGGCCTGCTCAGCCGGCCCAAGGTGGTCGCCGAGCAGGACGGGGTGACGGTGGTGAACCTGACCACCAAGCGGCGGCTCGCGTGGGCCCAGGTCGTCCGGGTCACGCTGCGCCCGGGCGACGCCTGGGTCCAGCTCGACCTGGCCGACGGCACGACCCTGCCGGCCATGGGCATCCAGCCCGGCATCGCCAAGGAGCAGGCCATCGCCCACGCCCGGGCGCTGCGGGCCCTGGTGGAGGAGCACGGCACGGGGCGCTCCACCACCTGACCGGCGGCAGGCAGGCCCGGCGGTGGAGGCGGTTCCTTGATTACTCTGGTGCCACGGGCACACACGTGCCCCGTCCCGCACGAGGAACCGGCCGTGGCACGCGCACGGCCAGCGGGACACCTGCGACCCGAGGAGTGACTCCCTCCGGCAATGGACGGATCGTCCTGTAGTACCCGCGCCGCCGCCCACCTCGTGGAGGCGGCGGCATGAGCATCACCGTGTCCCTGCTGCTGCTCGCGGCAGCACTCCTCCTCATCCTGGCGAACGGCTTCTTCGTCGCCGCCGAGTTCGGCCTGGTGACCGTCGAGAAGCCGGAGGCCGAGCGGGCCGCGGCCGGCGGCGACCGCCGGGCCCGCACCGTCGTCGCCTCCCTGCGCGAGCTCTCCTTCCAGCTCTCCGGGACCCAACTCGGCATCACCATCACCTCCTTGGTCGTCGGCATGCTGGCCGAGCCGGCTCTGGGCCGGCTGCTCACCGGGCCGCTGGCCGCCACCGGCCTGCCCGCCGGCGCCGCGCCCGGCGCGGCGGTCGTGACCGGCATGCTGGTGGCGTCCGCGGTGCAGATGGTCATCGGGGAGCTGGTGCCCAAGAACTGGGCGGTCTCCCGGCCCCTGCAGGTCGCGCGGTTCGTCGCCGGCCCGCAGCACGCCTTCGCCCACCTCTTCCGGCCCGTGATCACCCTGCTGAACGCGGTCGCCAACCGGCTCGTCCGGGCGCTCGGCGTCGAGCCCGCCGAGGAGCTGGCGTCCGCCCGCACCCCCGGCGAACTCGTCTCCCTGGCCCGGCACTCGGCGCGCGCCGGCGCCCTGGAACAGGACACCGCGGACCTGTTCGTCCGCACCCTCTCCCTCGGCGACCTCACCGCGCAGCACGTGATGACGCCCCGCGTGAAGGTCAGCGCGCTGCAGTCCTCGGCGACCGCCGAGGACGTCCTCAACCTCACCCGTGCCACGGGGCTCTCGCGCTTCCCGGTCTACCGGGAGCGTCTGGACGACATCGTCGGCATGGTCCACCTCAAGGCCGCCCTGGCGGTCCCGTCCGGCGAGCGGCTGCGCACGCCGGTCGGGCGGATCTCCGTCCCCCCGGTGCTCGTGCCGGAGACGCTGCCGGTGCAGCCGCTGCTGGAGCAGCTGCGCAGCGAGCAGCCGATAGCCGTGGTCGTCGACGAGTACGGCGGCACGGCGGGCGTGGTGACCCTGGAGGACATCGTCGAGGAGCTCGTCGGCGAGGTCCGCGACGAGCACGACGCCGAGGACGCCGACCGGCCCGGACTGGCCCCCGTGGCCTGCGAGGACGGGCGGGCCGCGTGGGAGGCCGACGGCGGCTGCCGGGTCGACGCGCTGCGCCGCATAGGCCTGGAGGCGCCGGACGGGCCGTACGAGACCGTCGCCGGTCTCGTCGCGGACCTGCTGGGCCGCATCCCGGCGGCGGGCGACACCGCCGAGCTGCCCGGGTGGCGGATCTCGGTGCGCCGGGTCGCCCACCACCGGGCCGAGCGGGTGCGCTTCGCGCGCGCCCTCACGGTCAGGGGTGAGGCGCGATGAGCGTGCTGCAACTCCTCTTCGCGGCGCTGCTGGTGCTCGCCAACGGCTTCTTCGTGGGCGCCGAGTTCGCGCTGGTGTCCGTGCGCCGCAGCCAGATCGAGCCGAAGGCGGCCGAGGGCTCCGGGCGGGCCCGTACGGTCCTGACCGGCCTGGAGAACCTGCCGCAGATGATGGCCGCCGCCCAGTTCGGCATCACGGTCTGCTCGCTGACGCTCGGCGCGGTCGCCGAGCCGACGGTGGCGGCGCTGCTGGAGCCGGTGTTCGAGGCGGTGCGGATGCCCGTGGGGCTGATCCACCCGCTGGGGTACGTGATCGCGCTCGCGGTCGTGGTCTTCCTGCACCTGGTGATCGGCGAGATGGTCCCGAAGAACCTGGCCATGTCGGCGCCCGACCGGGCGGCGCTGTGGCTGGGGCCGGGGCTGGTGGCGTTCGCACGGGTCTGCCGGCCGGTCACGCGGCTGCTGGGCGCGTGCGCGCACAGCGTGCTGCGGCTCTTCCGCGTCGAGCCCAAGGACGAGGTGGAGGCCGTGTTCACCAGCGAGCAGCTGACGCACCTGGTGGCGGACTCGCGCCAGGCGGGCCTGCTGGAACGGGCCGAGCAGGAGCGCCTGGAAGACGCGCTGGAACTGGGCAGCCGCCCGGTCACCGACGTCCTCCTCGACCCGGCGTCCCTGGTCACCGTCGACCCGTCCGTCACCCCCCGGCAGATCGAGGAGCTGACGGTACGGACCGGCTACTCCCGCTTCCCGGTGTGCGCGGCGGGCGGCGCGGTCATGGGCTACCTGCACGTCAAGGACGTCCTGGACCTGGAGGACCGCGAGCGCGCGGTGCCCCAGCGGGTCTGGCGCCGGGTCGAGACCGTACGCGCCGAACTGCCCCTGGACGACGCCCTGACCGTCATGCGCCGCGCCGCCGCCCATCTGGCCGCGGTCACGGACGCGTCGGGCCGGCTGCTGGGCCTGGTGGCGCTGGAGGACGTACTGGAGAAACTGGTGGGCGAGGTGCGGGATCCGGCGCACCGGGAAGTCCCGGCCGCCCAGCCCTCGCGCGTGGCGGACCCCCGCGGCTCCCACGAGCGCACGGAGGTGCTGGCGAGCTGAGCGGGCCCCGGCCCGGGTACTCCCCCGATTCCCCTGCCGCGCGAGCCTCGCGTGGCTAGGCTGAACGCGCCGCCCCATCACGGCCGGTGAAGCTCATGGAGGAATCGGGGGAGCCCGCCATGTCCGAACCGCTGGTCCGTGTGGAGACCGTGGAGCTCGACGCGCAGGGGTCCCGGCAGATCAGCAGCCGGACCCGCCGCACCGCCTCTCTGGAGGAGCGTTCCGAAGAACTGGAGCAGGCGATCACCTCGGCGTCCT
The DNA here is from genome assembly GCF_003011965.1 of Streptosporangium nondiastaticum. Classification (GTDB taxonomy): domain Bacteria; phylum Actinomycetota; class Actinomycetes; order Streptomycetales; family Streptomycetaceae; genus Streptomyces; species Streptomyces nondiastaticus. The sequence continues at coordinate 21,385 of NZ_PXWG01000011.1, read as the reverse complement.
CGATCGCACAGGCCGCCCTCGCGCGGATCCCGGAGCACGACGGATGGCGGGTCGGCAGCCTGCAGGTCACCTTCGGGGTGACGCTCGCGGCCGAAGCCGGGGTGATCCTCTCGAAGGCCTCCGCGGAGGCGTCCTTCGAAGTGACGCTGACGGTGGAACGCGCCTGAGGGGCCCGCGGTGCCCGGATCCGGCTACGCGGTCGACCTGTACCAGGCGGGCAGGTCCTTGGGGGCGGGGCTCCTGCTCACGCGGTGCTTCGTGCTGACGGCGAATCACTGCCTGCGGTACCTGACACCTGACGAGGAAAGCATCAGCGTGCGTCTCGGCGACGGCACCGCGGTCGGGGGACGGGTCTGCCGGCGCGTCGAAGAGGCCGATCTCGCCCTGATCGAGGTCCTCGAACCGGAGCTGGTGCCGCTGGCCCTGCCCGTGGGAGACCTCCCCCGCCGCGGCGACCGGTGGCGCGGGCTGCACCGCCCGTCCCTGAGCGACCCCCACCTCGGTGGTCATGTGGATGCGGACGCCGTGGACTACACGTGTGTGGGCGGAGGGCGCATCCAGGCCATGCAACTCGTGGCGGAACAGGCCCTGGGCGACTACTCGGGATACTCGGGCGGGCCGGTCGAGCGGGAGAACACGTACGACCGCGGGCCGGCGCTGCTCGGCCTCCTGATCGAGCAGTATCCGGACCGGCAGGCTCCCGAGCGTGCGGCGAACGTGCTGTTCGCCGTGCCCCTCAGGGAGGTGATGAGCCGCTTCCCCCACTTCCGGACGGACCACCTGCTGAAGGCTCTGGAACCGCCTGCGAGCACCGCGGAACGAGCGGGAAGGCACGAGGAGCAGTCCGCTACGAGAGGGGTGGGGGTTCCGCCGCCGGTCGTGGTTCCGGTGAGCGATGTTCCAGCGCCCGAAGCGGCGTCCGGGCCCGTCTCCGTCGATGCGGCGGTCGCCAAGGGCGAGGCGCTGCTGAGCGCGCTCAAGGAGTGGTCGGAGCGGGGTCTCATCGACCCTGCGCAGGTCGCCGGGCTGCAGGTGCACGTCGCGAAGAACGTCATCGATCTGGCGTTGGGGGGTGAGGGGGCATGACGGATGCGCTGCGGGAGATGATCGGGCGGGCGGAGGCGGCAGTGACCGGCGGCCCCCCTGCGACCGGGTCGCTCATAGTGTCCGACATTGCCGCGCGCAGCGCACTGGCCACGGAGCGCCCCGGCGTCTTCGAGGACATCTGTTATCTGGCGACGCTTCTCCGTGTGCTGGGGTGGAGCAAGAAGGCCCTGGAGATCCTGCGCACCGCTTCCCACGCCGCTGCGACCACTCCGGCCCTCGACAGCTCCGCCAAGGCAGCGGTCCTGAACAAACTGGCGGCGAGAATGGTCGATCTGGGCGAATGGGAGGAGGCACGCCGGGCCCTGGAGACAGCGGAGGGGCTCGATGCCGAGCAGCCCGTACGGACCGAGACGCTGGCCGACCTGGCCGCCGTCCACGCGCGCGCCGGTGACTTCGAGGAGGCCGGACGGATCACCGGGCTCGCGCGGCTCGCGCTCGACGGGGGTGGCGACCACGAGGTGCGCCGCCTGCTCAGCTCCGTCGACCTGGCGCTCGCCCGCTGGAGCAACGACCCCGTGCAGCTCAGCCAAGTGGCCGAAGACCTGCGCGAAGCCGACCGGGAGCGGCGCGGCGCGCCGGAGTCGCAGCGTTCCGCGGAGATTTCGGCGCTCGTCCTCCGGGCGGCAGTGGAGTTCGAATGGGCGCGGTCGCTGAACGCCCACGAACACATGGTGCAGGTCACCGACGTGCTGGCCACCGTCGCGGCCCGGGCCGCCGCCGAGCTGGGCGCCCGCCACCCGCAGACCGTGACCGCCGTGATCAACCTGTCCTGCGCGGAGTTCGAGACGGCGCGGCGCACGGAGAATCCACCGCGGTTGCAGAGTGCGGTCCGGGCGCTGGAAGAGGCGGCGCTGCGGGCCTCGGACTGCTTCGGCGACCGCCACCCCCTCACCATCACCGCGCTGACGAACCACGCGTGCGCCGAACTCGACCTGGCGAGGGCCGTGGAGTCGCCCGCCCAGCTTGAGCGGGCCGCGGACGCCCTCCACGCGGTGGACCGGATCGCCACGGCCGGTGTCGGGGCGGAGCATCCCACCGCCCGGCTGCTGAAGGGGGCGTTGAAGGCGTGCCGCCGCATGCAGGGCACCGGTGGCGTCCCGATCGGCTACGGATCCCAGCTCACCCTGGTGCGCACGGCCGTCGGCGACGAGTGGCACCCTCGCGAGGAGCTCATGTCGCCGGATGTGGCTTCCCGGGCACTGAGCACGCCGCAGCATCCCGCCGTCGCCTCACAGGAGTTGCTCGCTCTCCTTGAGGAAAGTCACGAATTCGCGCTCCATCTCGGGGAACAGGGAGAGTGGAGCTCGGCACTCGGCACGCACCGGCAGGTCGCGGCAACCCGCGAAACGCGGCTCGGCCCGGACCACCCCGACACGCTCGCCAGCCGCTACGAGATCGCCTTCGCCCTCTCCAAGCTTGATCGTCACGCCGACGCGCTGGGGATCTTCGGGCAGGTCGCCGGCGCCCGCGCCCGGGTTCTCGGCCCCGAACACGCCGACAGCCTCGCCGCCCGGCAGGAGATGGCGTTCCTCTTAGGCCGGCTGGGGCGGCACTTCGAGGCCTTCCAGGTGTACACCGAGGTGCTCGGCGCCCGGGAGCGCACGATGGGCGCGGAGCACCCGGACACACTGCGCTGCCGGCACAACCTCGCGTTCAACCTCGGCCAGTTGGGACGCTGGGAGGAGGCGTACCGCATGGCGTGCGAGGTGGCCGAGGCCCGGTCCCGCAGGCTCGGCGCCGAGCATCCCGACACTCTGGCCACGCTGTACGAGATCGCCTACGCGCTCGGTCAGCTCGGCAGGTGGGAAGAGGCCTTGGCGACGTACCGCGACGTGGCCGGCGCCCGCGTCCGGGCGCTGGGTCCCGATCACCCCGAGACGCTGGCCACCCGCTACGAGGTGGGCGTCTGCCTCGGTCGCCTGGGGAGGAGCGCGCAGGCACTCGAGGTCTACCACGCCCTCGTCGAGGACCGGACGCGCGTCCATGGCCCTGAGGATCCGGAGACCTTACGGGCGCGGCACGGCCTCGGCGTCAATCTGGGGCGGCTGGGCCGGTGGGAGGAGGCGCTGGCCGAGGCGCGTGCGGTGTGTGCCGTCCGGGAGCGCGCCCTCGGTCCGGGCCACCCCGACACGCTCGTGAGCCGGCGGGAGATCGCCGTGGCCCTGGGCTGGCTGGGCCGGTGGGAAGAGGCGCTGGCCTCGTACCGGCAGGTGGCGCGCGGCCGCGAGGAGGCCCTCGGCCCGGACCATCCGGACGTCCTTGCCAGCCTCAAGGACGAAGCCCACTGCCTCGAACAACTCGGTCGTACGGACGAGGCCGTCACGCTGTTCCGCCGCGCGGCCGAACGTGCCGCCGACCGCCCCCGCGGCGTTGACGGGGCATGAGACCACTCACCGGATCCTCTTCCGTCTCCTTCAGGGCGCTGCTCATCACGTTGCTCCTGGCGTTCGCCCTCGCCCCTCTCCCCTCCCGCGCCGCCACCCCCTCCCCCGTCTCGGACCTCTTCGGCAAAGAGGTCAGGCTCCTGCCGGCCGAACGCCCCGTCGTCGCGCTGACGTTCAACGCGGCGTGGGACGAGGCAGGAATCGCGGACGTGGTGGAGGTGCTGCGGCGGGAGGGGGTGCCGGCGGCGTTCTTTCCTACCGGGGAGTTCGCCGAGCGGCATCCGGAGGCGGTGCGGGCGCTGGCCGCGCAGGGGTTCGGGCTGGGGAACCATTCGTACAGCCACCCGCACTTCGAGCGGCTGGGCCCCGGGGAGGCGGCGGCGGAGGTGCTCCGGGCGGACCGGGCGATCCGCGTGGCGGCGCACACGGAGCCGCTGCCGTTCTTCCGCTTCCCGTACAGCGAGGCGCCTCCGGAGAAGATCGCGCTGGTCAACTCGATGGGCTTCGCGGACCTCGAGTTCACGGCGGACACCAAGGGCTATCTCGGCGCTTCGCGCGGCATGACCGTCGACGAGGCCGTCCGGCGGGCTCTGGACGCGCTGCGGCCGGGGGCCGTCATCCAGATGCACGTGGGGAGCGACGACGGCGGTCCCGTGCTCGACGCGCTCGCGCTTCCGCGGATCGTCGAGGGTGCGCGGGCGCGGGGGTACGGCTTCGCTGACCTGCGCGCGTACGCCGGGAGGGCATATGCCGGGAGGCCGTGCCCGTTCATCCGTTCCGGTCAACTACCGCACCCGGTCCCCTACTCTGCGTATTCACATGTCACTCTGTGTGCATGACGCTGACTTGGGCGAAGCCCGCGGCGCCGGCCGGGATCGAGGACGTGCTGGCGCAGATGCGGATGCTGGACGGAGCGCTCCCCCCGCGGGACGGGGTGCATGTCTTCAACCGCGTGTATCTGACGGTCACGCAGCGGGTCGCGGAGCAGGCGGAGGCCGGTGGGTTCCTGGAGGGCGCGGCGGCCACGGAGCTCGTCGTGCGGTTCGCGGCGCGCTATCTGGCCGCCGTCGACCACGTGGCGGCGGGCCGCCGGCCGCCGGCGTGCTGGCGGCCGCTGTTCCAGCTGCGCGGCCATCCGGCCGTCCGGCCGCTGCAGTTCGCGCTCGCGGGCATCAACGCCCACATCGGGCACGACCTCGCGCTGGCCCTCGTCGACACGTGCCGGGCGCTGCGCCTCCAGCCGTACGCACTGGAGGCGGACTTCGACCGGGTGGGCGGCCTGCTGGTCGCCATGGAGGAGCGGATCCGCGAGGAGCTCATGCCCGGGCCGGATCTGCTGGACGTCGCCGATCCGCTGACGCACCTGGTGGGTTCGTGGTCCCTGCAGGCGGCGCGGCGCGGGGCGTGGGCGTCCTTCCGCGCGCTGTGGGCGGTGCGCGGGCTGCCCGACGTGGCCGATGAGCTGACCGAGCGGATCGACGCGAGCATCGGGCTGGTGGGGCGCTGCCTGCTCACGCCGCTGGGGTGAGGCCCCCGGCTGGGGGGCCGGGGGCCTCGGTCAGGGGTGGCGGACCTCAGTCCTCCGGGAGCTCGACCGGCGCGAGCTCGTCGTAGCGGTCGCCGGGGCCCGGGTTCGTCGGGTCGGTCGTGCCGCCGAACTGGTGCATGACGCCCCACACGGCGTTGAGGGCGGTCTGCACGGCGCCCTCGGCCCAGCCCGCCGTCCAGGAGATGTCGTCGCCGGCGAGGAAGAGCCCGCGCTTGTCCTCCGGCAGGCGGTCCTGCATGAAGTGCGTGAACAGGCGCCGCTGGTAGCGGTAGTGGCCCGGCAGGTTCGCCTTGAACGCACCCATGAAGTAGGGCTCGTTCTCCCAGGAGACGGTGACCGGGTTGCCGATGATGTGCTTCCGGATGTCGACCTTGGGGTAGATCTCGCCGAGCGACTTGAGCATGACCTCCAGGCGCTCGTTCGCCGACAGCGGCAGCCACTTGAGGCTGTCGTCGCACCAGGTGTACGAGAGGCAGATGACGGCCGGCTTGTCCGGCCCGTCGTCCAGGAGGTAGGTGCCGCGCGTCATCCGGTCGGTCAGCGTCATCGACATGACGTCCCGGCCGGTCTCCTCGTCCTTGTCCAGCCAGAACGGCCGGTCCACCGGCACGAACAGCTTGGAGGACTCCATGTAGTGGGTGCGCTCCATCGCCGTCCAGTGGTCGATGGGGAACAGCGAGTCGTCACAGGCGATCTTCGACAGCAGCATCCACGACTGGGCGGTGAAGACCGCCGCCTTGTACGTGCGGATGTCGCCGGTCGCGTCGGTGACCGTGATGCGGTTGCCCGCCGTACGGTGCAGGCGGGTCACGGCCGGACGCGGGTCGCCGCCGTGCAGGGAGGACAGCGAGGTGCCCGGCGCCCAGTGGACGATCTTCTCCGGCTCGCGCTCCCACAGGCGCACCGGCAGCTGCTGGCTGCCGCCGACGATGCCGCGGTGGTGGTCGTCCGCCTCGGTGTAGACGACGCGCAGGATCTCCAGGATGGAGTTGGGGAAGTCGGTGTCCCAGCCGCCCGTGCCGAAGCCGACCTGGCCGAAGATCTCACGGTGCCGGAAGGACTTGAACGCCTCCGACTCGCACAGGAAGCCGTAGAAGGTCTGGTTGTCGAGCTTCTCGACCAGCTTCGCCCAGATCTCCCGGATGCGCGGCACGTCGCGCTCGCGCAGGGCGCGGTTCATGTCGGAGAAGTCCGCGCCCTCCTCCAGGCAGGCGTTCCAGGCGTCGGCGACCTCGCGGTAGACCGGCGGCAGGTCGTCGATGGTCTTCGCGTAGTGCGACTCGCCCTTGAGGTCGACGACGGTCGACGGGGTGTCGGGCGCCAGCGGGTTGGGGAACGGCTTGGTCTCCAGGCCCACCAGGTCGATGTAGTACTGCAGCGCGGTGGAGCTCGGGGGGAAGCGCATCGCGCCCATCTCGGCGGTCAGCGAGGGGTCGCAGCCCTCGAAGCCGACGGTGCGCAGCCGGCCGCCGATCTTGTCGGCCTCGTAGACGACGGGCTTGAGGCCCATCTTCATCAGCTCGTACGCGGCGATGATGCCGGACAGGCCGCCGCCGATGACGGCGACCTCGGTGCCGTGCTCGGTCGCCGGTATCTGACCGAGCCCCGCGGGGTGGGCGAGGAAGTCGTCGTAGGGGAACGGGAAGTCCGGGCCGACCATCGTGATGGGCGGCAGGACCGGCTCCGACGGCTCGTCGTGGGCGGCGGTGGGCACCATGGACGTCATCGGCTGAACTCCTGTGCGGAAGTGGGGGTTTGCGGCGCTGGGGCGGGGGCGGACGAGGTCAGACGAGCGAGGTGTACAGCTCCGGCCGTCGGTCGCTCAGGTAGGTGTTCTCGGCGCGCGAGGCCTTCAGCAGCGCCGGGTCCACGTCGGCGGTGATCAGGTCCTCGCCGTGGCCGGCCCGCGCCCGCACGGTCCCGTCGGGGGCGGCGAGGCAGCTGAGGCCGGCGAAGGAGAAGTCCCCCTCCTCGCCGCAGCGGTTGGCGTAGGCGATGTACAGCTGGCTCTCCCAGGCGCGCACCGGGATCACGCTCTGCGGCACGATCTCGTACGGGCGCATCAGCGCGGTCGGCGCGAGCAGCAGTTCGGTGCCGGCCAGGGCGTGGGCCCGCACGGGCTCGGGGAACTCGACGTCGTAGCAGATCAGCAGGCCGAGGCGGAGGCCGTCGAAGTCCGCCTGCACGACGGCGTCGGTGCCGGGCCGGAACTGCGCGGTCTCGTACGCGCCGAAGAGGTGGGTCTTGCGGTAGTTCGCGAGCCGGGTGCCGTCGGGGGCGACGAGCTGCAGCGCGTTGTAGACCGTGGCCGGGTCGTCCGCGTCGCGCTCGGGGTAGCCGTACGCGACGGCCAGGCCGTGCTCGGCGGCGATCCGCGCGACGGCGCGGCAGCCGGGGCCGTCGGCCGTCTCGGCGCGGTCGGCGACCGCGTCACCGAGGGCGTAGCCGGTGAGGAACAGCTCGTTGGTGAGCAGCAGCCGGGCGCCTGCGGCGGCGGCCCGGCGGGCGGCGCCGTCGAGGGCGGCGAGGCTGTCCGAGGTGGAGGAGGGAACGCCGGCGGGGCCCTGGTACAGCGCGATACGCGACGGCGTCATGCGGCCTCACTTCACCTGGTCGGAGGGGGTGGTGCGGTGGCCCCTGCGGGGGGCGCGCGTTAAGACGCCTTGACGGTACGGGGCGCCGTCCTGGCCGGACAAGGCGCGTCTGTTGCGTGCGCCTAGGCGATTCGTTGCGCCTTTCCGCGGATTCGGCGCGATTCGTTGCGCGGGCCCTACCAGGGGGTAGGTCAGGGTCCGCCCCCTGAGGCGAATTCGGCACCGCCGGGCCGCACCGCGGGGGTTGATCGCCGTGGCGGCGGGTGGTGAAGAGCGGGGCCCTTCACGCTCCGGGCGCCGGTGCACGTGTGCCGGGCCGCACACCTTCTTCCGCCGCGGCGGCGCTCCACCACCGCGGCGCTGCCCGGCGGTGCCGGACCGCCCTCAGGGGGCGACGGGGCACCGTGCGCCGAGGCGCCTCAGGCCACCTCGCGGGCCGTCTCGCGGACGACGCCGCGCAGCCAGCGGTGCCCGCTGTCCTCCTCGTGGCGGGGGTGCCAGGCCATGGAGAAGCGCAGGGGCGGAAGGTCGAGGGGGACCTCGAAGGTCACGAGGCCGAGGGCGGCCGCCGCGGGCCGGGCGGCCCGCTCCGGGACGAGGCCGACGACGTCGCTGCCCGCGACGACGAACAGGGCCGAGGCGAAGGTGGGGGCCGTGCCGACGACCCGGCGGCGCAGCCCGTGCGCGGCGAGGGCCTCGTCGACGGGCCCGGAGAGGCGGCCGCGCCGGGAGTCGAGGAGATGGCCGGCGGCCGCGTACCGGCGCGGGGTGACGGGGCCGTCGAGGAGCGGGTGACCGGGGCGGGCGACGCCGACCATGCGGTCCGCCAGGAGGGCTTCGACGCGTATCTCGGGTTCGCTGCGGTCGATGACGCCGATCTCCAGGTCGAGCGTGCCGTCGCGCAGGGAGGGGACGCCGGTGGCGCCCTCGGTGAGGAAGCGGAGGGTGACGCCGGGGGCTTCGCGGGCGGCGCGGCCGAGGAGCGGGGCGCCGAAGGCCAGCACCTGGCTGTCGTGGGCGCTGAGGGTGAAGGTGCGCTCCAGGGCGGCCGGGTCGCAGGGGGCCGGGGCGGTGAAGAGGGCGTGGGCGTCGGCCAGGACGCGCCGCACCTCGGCCCGCATGGCGAGGGCGCGCGGCGTGGGCACCATGTGGCGGCCGGCCCGGACGAGCACGGGGTCGCCGAGGGCGCGCCGGATGCGGCCGAGGGTGCGGCTCATGGCGGGGCCGGACAGGCCGAGGCGGTCGGCGGCGGCCGTGACGCTCTCCTCGTCGAGGAGGGCGTCGAGGGCCACGAGCAGGTTCAGGTCGACCCTGGCCGGTTGCCCGGCCGAGGAGCCCGGCCCGGGTCTTCGGGGCGCTTCTCCGGGCACGGCGGGGCTCAGGAGGGCGCGCCGGAGCTGAAGCGGCGCAGCAGCGGGGAGAGGACGAGCACCGACTTGGTGCGCTCGACGAACGGCTCTCCGGCGATGCGCTCCAGCACCCGCTCGAAGTGGCGCATGTCGGAGGCGAAGACCTGCACGAGGGCGTCCGCCTCGCCGGTGACGGTGGATGCCGAGGCCACTTCGGGGTAGCGGGAGAGGCCGCGGTGGATCGCCTCGGGCGAGGTGTTGCGGCGGCAGTAGATCTCGATGAAGCCTTCCGTCTCCCAGCCGAGCGCCGCGGGGTCCACGCGGACGGTGAAGCCGGTGATGGCGCCTTCGGCGCGCAGCCTGTCCACGCGGCGCTTCACGGCCGGCGCGGACAGGCCGACCTCGGCGCCGATGTCGGCGTAGGAGCGCCTGGCGTCCTCGGCCAGGGCATGCACGATGCGTTCGTCGAGCTCGTTCAATCGCACGGCGGGTGGATCACTTTTCTACGGGTAACCAGCTGCTGCTATGAGCAGTAGATCACGTCCCCGGCCGTGTTCCCGACCCGAACGCCGACGCCACCGCCCCCGGGCGGCCGGGGGCGGTGGCGCGGTCCCTCGCGGTGAGGGGTCAGTCCGTGGGCGCGGAGAAGATCACTTCTTCTCGTCGGGCGTCGCCGGCGCCTTCTGCTCCGCCTCGGCGGCGGGCTCGGCGACGGACTCCGCGCCGGGCTCGGCATCGGCCTTGGCGTCAGCCTTCGCGTCGGGCTCGGCATCGGCCTTCACGGCGGGCTTGGCGTCAGCCTTGGCATCGGCCTTCACGTCAGCCTTGGCATCGGCCTTCGCGTCGGGCTTCGCCTCGGGCTCCACGGCGGCCTTTGCGTCGGGCTTCGCCTCGGGCTTGGCTTCGGACTTCGTGTCGGGCTTCGTGTCGGGCTTCGTGTCGGGCTTCGCCTCCGGCTTGGCCTCGGGCTTCGCCTGGGCCTGCTTGCCGCGCGCCTTCTTCTGCGGCTTCGGCCGGCCCTTGCCGGCGGCCTTCGCGCCGGGCGTGCCCGCGGACGCGGACGCGTCCCCGGACTTGCCCGCCGGGTCGGCGGCCTTCTTCGCCGCCGCGGTCCCGGCCTCGGCCCGGGCACCGGCCTTCGCGCCGGTCTTGGCACCGGCCTTGGCACCGGCCTTCGCACCGGCCTTCGCACCGGCCCCGGCAGCCCCCTCCTTCACCATCGCGACGGCCTCGCCGGCGCCACCGGTGGCCAGGCGCGAGCGCCGCATGCCGTAGGCGAAGTAGATCACCAGGCCGACGAGCATCCAGCCGCCGAAGACCTGCCAGGTGATGACGTCGAGGCTGAACATCATGTAGACGCACATCGCGAAGCCCAGGACCGGGAAGACCAGGCCGAGCGGCACCTGCGCGCCGAACAGCCGGAGGCGCAGGCCCGAGAGCGGCACCTGGAAGCTGCGGTGCATGTCGGGGCGGGTGAAGCGGAGCACGATGACGGCGACGTTCACCAGGGCGAAGGCGAAGAGCGTGCCGATGCTGGTGGCGTCGGCGAGCTGGCCGAGCGGGATCGCGGCGGCGAGGACGCCGCAGAACAGCGAGACGATCACGGTGTTCGCCAGCGGCACGCCCTTGCGGTTGACCTTGGCGAAGGCCTTGGGGACGAGGCCGTCGCGGGACATCGCGAAGAGGATGCGGGTCTGCCCGTAGAGGACGGTGAGGACGACGCTGGCGATGGCGATGACGGCGCCGGCGGCGAGCAGCACGGCCCAGAAGCTCTGGCCGGTGACGTCCTTCATGATCCCGGCGAGCGCGGCCTCGGAGCCCTTGAAGTCGCCCCACGGCATGGCGCCGACCGCGACGGCCGCGACCAGCACGTACAGCACCGTGACGATCAGCAGCGACAGCATGATCGCCTTGGGCAGGTCCTTCTTCGGGTTCTTGGCCTCCTCACCGGCGGTGGAGGCGGCGTCGAAGCCGATGTACGAGAAGAAGAGCGTGGCGCCCGCGGCGCTGACGCCGCCGAGGCCGAGCGGCATGAACGGCGTGTAGTTGCCGGCGCGGATGCCGGTGAAGGCCACGGCGCAGAAGAGCAGCAGGGCCACGATCTTCACGCCGACCATGATCGCGTTGGCGCGGGCGCTCTCCTTGGCGCCGCCGATCAGGAAGGCCATGCACAGCAGCACGACGAGCAGGGCGGGCAGGTTGAAGATGCCGCCGTCGGTGCCGGGCGGGTTGGCCAGGGCCGCCGGGATGGTGACGCCGATGGTGCCGTCGAGGAGCTCGTTGAGGTACTGGCCCCAGCCGACGGCCACGGCCGCGACGGAGACGCCGTACTCGAGGATCAGGCACCAGCCGCAGACCCAGGCGATGATCTCGCCCAGGGTGGCGTAGGCGTAGGAGTACGAGGATCCGGAGACCGGGATGGTGCCGGCCAGCTCGGCGTAGGACAGGGCCGAGAACAGCGCGGTGACGCCGGCGAGCACGAAGGAGATCACGACGGCCGGGCCGGCGTCGGGGACGGCCTCGCCGAGCACGACGAAGATGCCGGTGCCGAGGGTGGCGCCGATGCTGATCATGGTCAGCTGCCACATGCCGAGCGAACGGCGCAGGGAGCCGCCCTCGCCCTGGCCGCCCTCGGCGACCAGTCGCTCGACGGGCTTGCGGCGCATCAGGCGGGCGCCGAAGCCGGCGGCCGGCGGCGGGGTGGGCCGCTTGTCACCGGTGACGGGGGGCGCGGTGCCTTGGTCCAACACGGGGGTGCTCCGTTCATGACTGCCGGTCGGGGGATGCCGGTCAGGAAGCGGCGGCCCACGGCGGCACCGGGGCACGCGGGCATGACAGAGCAAACCCGTAGCGAGGGGGTACCGCCGAGCAAGCGGTACCCGCCACTCCACGTTCTGCGCAGACCCTACGAGGTCAGGGCCCGCGCTCGTAATGCACCATTCTTGCGTATGCCCGGCTGATCATTGCGTCCGGGGTTCCGAAACGGGCGATCGTTGCACGTCGCGTTATGAATCGGTACAGGGGCAGCAAAAAAGGGGCGTGACCCGGCGAACCGGGTCACGCCCCTTTCAGGGGGTGCGGGGATTACTGCCAGCTGGCGTGCAGCGGCTTGCCCTCGGCGTAGCCGGCGGCGCTCTGGACGCCGATGACGGCGCGCTCGGCGAACTCGGTCAGGGAGCCCGCGCCCGCGTAGGTGCAGGAGGAGCGGACGCCCGCGATGATCGAGTCGATCAGGTCCTCGACGCCCGGACGGGTCGGGTCGAGGAACATGCGCGAGGTGGAGATGCCCTCCTCGAACAGGCCCTTGCGGGCGCGGTCGTAGGCGGACTCCGTGGACGTGCGGTTCTGCACGGCGCGGGCGGAGGCCATGCCGAAGGACTCCTTGTAGGAGCGGCCGTCGGCGGTCTGCTGCAGGTCGCCCGGGGACTCGTAGGTGCCGGCGAACCAGGAGCCGATCATCACGTTGGACGCGCCGGCGGCGAGGGCCATGGCCACGTCGCGCGGGTGACGGACGCCGCCGTCGGCCCACACGTGCTTGCCGTACTTCTTCGCCTCGGCGGCGCACTCCAGGACGGCGGAGAACTGCGGGCGGCCCACGCCGGTCATCATGCGGGTGGTGCACATGGCGCCCGGGCCCACGCCGACCTTGATGATGTCCGCGCCGGCCTCGATGAGGTCGCGCACGCCCTCGGCGGCGACGATGTTGCCCGCGACGATCGGAACCTGCGGGTCGAGACCGCGGACGGCCTTGATCGCGGCGATCATCGTCTCCTGGTGACCGTGCGCGGTGTCGACGACGATCGTGTCGGCGCCGGCCTCCAGCAGGGCCTTGGCCTTGCCCGCCACGTCGCCGTTGATGCCGACGGCGGCGGCGATGCGCAGCTTGCCGTCCGCGTCGGTGGCGGGGGTGTAGAGGGTCGCGCGCAGGGCGCCCTTGCGGGTCAGGATGCCGGCGAGCTTGCCGTCCTTGTCGACCGCGGGGGCGAGCTTGCGGTGGGCGGCGTCGAGCTGGTTGAAGGCCTCGCGCGGGTCGATGTCGGCGTCGAGGAGCAGCAGCTCCTTGGACATGACCTCGGACAGCTGGGTGAAGCGGTCCACGCCGGTCAGGTCGTGCTCGGTGACGACGCCGACGGGGCGGTGGTCCGCGTCGACGACGACGCCGGCGCCGTGGGCCCGCTTGGGCAGCAGGGACAGCGCGTCGGCGACGGTCTGGGCGGGGCTGAGGACGATCGGGGTGTCGAGCACGAGGTGGCGGCTCTTGACCCAGGAGATGACGTCGGTGACGACCTCGATCGGGATGTCCTGCGGGATGACGACGATGCCACCGCGGCGGGCGACGGTCTCGGCCATGCGGCGGCCGGCGATCGCGGTCATGTTGGCGACGACGAGGGGGATGGTGGTCCCGGTCCCGTCCTGGGCGGAGAGGTCCACCGCCTGGCGGGAGCCGACCGCGGAGCGGCTCGGCACCATGAACACATCGTCGTACGTGAGGTCGTACGGCGGCTTCTGGTCGTTAAGGAAACGCATACTGGCTCTCTCACCTGCGATTTTACGTACAGAGCGGGTGGGGAGTCAGACCGGGCCGACACCGGAACGGGCTGAGGTTCCTGGACCCATCATCCATGATTCCGGGCCGTTGTGGCGAACCCGCGTCGCATTCTGTGACTTCGGCCAAGGGTTCCGGACGAGCCCTGTGGCATCGCCCGAGGCGTCCGGCTTGCCTGCTTTTACGCCGCACCGGTGATCTCCGCCCCCGCGGGGTCCGCGTGCGGCGCGCCACCCGCCGATCGCGAGGGTGACGAGCGCGAGCGCCTCGAAGCCCGCGCCGGCCAGGGGCAGCCGCTCCAGCCGGCCGGCACCGGCGAAGAGCCCGCCGGCCACGGCCGCCACGGTCTGCCCGACGTAGACGGCACTGTTGTTCAGCGCCAGGAGCATGTCCCCGTTCTTGCCGCCGATCGCGAGCAGGCGGTGCTGGATGAGCGGGAAGCTCGCCCAGTGGACGAGGCCCCGGACGGCCAGGCCCACGGCCGCGCCGGCGACCGAGTGCAGGGCGGGGCCGAGGGCGGCGAGGACGACGGCGAGCGCGGCCAGCGTGCCGGCGAGTCCGCGGGTGGAGTCGACGCGGTCGGCGAGCCGGCCGCCCCCCATGACGCCGGCGAAGCCGCCGGCGCCGAACAGCAGGAGCAGCCAGGTCCGGTCCGCGTCGGAGGCGCCGCTGACCTCCTCCAGCAGGGTGCCGAGGTAGGTGTGGACGACGAAGGTGCCGACGACCCAGAGCGTGGTGGTCAGCATCGCCGTGGGGGCGTGCTTGATGCGGACGGCGGCGAGGCGCTCGCGGACGCCGAGGCCGGCGCTACCCGCGTTGCCCGCGTTGCCCGGCACGGACGGGATGCCGGCCGCCGCGCCGAGCGCGGTGACGACGGCGAGCAGGGCGACGAAGCCGAACGCCCAGCGCCACGAGGAGAGTTCGCCGATCGCGTTGCCGAGCGGGACGCCCAGGGCGATGGCGCTGGTCATGCCCGCGTAGACGATTGCGAGGGCGCGGCCGCGACGGCCGGGCGCGGCGATGCGGGCGGCGACCGCGGAGGCGGTGGAGGCGTAGAGCGCGGCGGACGCGCCGGCGACGACGCGGCTGAGGAGCAGCACGGCGTAGTCCGGGGCGACGGCCGAGAGGGCGTTGCCCGCGGCGAAGACGGTGAGCACGGCCAGCAGCAGGGTGCGCCGGTCGAGGCGGGACGTGACGCTCGCGAGGACCGGCGCGGCGACGGCGTACGTGATCGCGAAGACGGTGACCGTCTGGCCGGCGGCGGCCGTCGACAGGTGCAGTTCGCCGCCGAGCGCCGGCAGCAGCCCGGACACGATGAACAGGTCCGTGCCGATCGCGAACATGCCGAGGGCCAGGAGCCGGACCTTCGCGGCGCCCGCTCGCCCCGGTTCCGGCGCTCCGGCCGCTGCCTGGAACAGGTGCAGGACCGCCGGGTGCCGGAGCGCTGGGTCTGGTACGGCGGCCGGCTGAGCGTCGACTTCGTCAACACCCGCAGGGACCGCTTCAAGGGCGGCCGGGAGCTGCTCGTGCGCCCCGGCGACCTCGCCGAGTGGCTCGCCGCCGCGGGGGTCACCCCGGAGGAGGTCACGGTGGACGAGGCGCTCCTCGTGCAGGCGAGGGAGCTGCGCGAGGCCGTCGACGCCGGGTACCGGTCGGCCGTCGCGGGCGAGGCGTTCCCCGCCGCCGCGGCCCGGACGATCAACGAGTGGCTGGCGCGTCTCGCGGAGCATCCCCCGCGGCTCGACGTGGGGGACGACGGCGAGGCCGTCTTCCGCACCGACACCGCGCCGCCGGACGCACGGCAGGCGCTGTGCCGGATCGCCGCCGACGCCGCGACGCTGCTCGGCGCCGCGGACACCCGTGCGCGGCTGCGCATCTGCGACGGCCACAACTGCAGCGGCCGCTTCGTCGACAAGTCGGTGGGCAGGCGGCGCCGCTGGTGCTCGATGGCGATCTGCGGCAACCGCGCGAAGGCGGCGCAGCACCGCCGGACGGCGGCGCGCTCCACGCCCTGACGTCCCGCGCGCCGCCGCCCCGCCGAAACGCCGAACGCCGGGCGGGCTGGATCTGCGTCCAGCCCGCCCGGCGTTCGGGGATCAGGTCCGAGGAGACCGCCCTGGGGTCCGCTTCTACGACCCGTCCGGGTCCGCCCGGTCGAGCGCCGGGCGGGGGCCCGGGCCCGTCTCGTTCAGGAGGTAGTCCGCGGCCGTGGTGTCCGTGACCAGGCTCGTGACCAGCCCGGACCGCAGCACCGCGCCGATCGCCGCCGCCTTGCGCCGCCCGCCCGCGATCGCCACGACCTCCGGTATCCGGCGCAGCCGGTCCGCCTCGACCGTGATGCAGCGCTCGCCCAGGTCACGGCCGATCCGGCGGCCCTCGGCGTCGAAGAGGTGCGCGGACATCTCCGCCGCGGCGCCCAGCGAGGCGTAGTGGGCCCGCTCCTCCTCGGTCAGCATGTCGTAGACCGTCGAGATGCCCGGCGCCCACGAGCCGATGGAGACCGCCGCGACCGTCACCTTGTCGAAGTAGTCGAAGGCGCGCGCGATGCCCGTCTGGCCGCGCAGCGCGGCGGCCGTGGCCGGGTCCGGCAGCAGCATCGGCGCGTAGATCGGGTGCGCCTCGCCGCCGGAGACCTGCGCGGCGCGGCGCACGGCCTCCACCGAGCCGCGCTCCGCCGTGCCCGCGTCGTAGACGCCCGTGAGCTGGACGACGGTGCACGGGGGCAGCCGGTGCAGCGCCGCGGCCATGTGGATCGTCGAGCGGCCCCAGGCGAGGCCCAGCACGTCGCCCTCGTGCACCAGCTCGCCGAGCAGGTCCGCAGCCACCTCGCCGAGGTTCTCGGGGTCGGGCGCGTCGTCCGCGGCATCGGCGGGGGACTCGACGACCACCGCGTGGCGCAGGCCGTAGCGGGCGCGCAGCGCGTCGGAACGCTCCGCGTCCAGCTCGGCGGGGACCCGGATCTCGATCCGCACGAGATCGCGTTCGAGCGCCGTCTCCAGCACCCGGGCGACCTTGAAGCGGCTCACGCCGAACTCCTCGGCGATCTGGATCTTCGATTTGCCCTCGAGGTAGAAGCGGCGGGCCATGGCCGCCGCCTGCACCAGCTCGGCGGGCCCCATCGGCGTGGCTGAACGGCCCGTCGACACCACCGTCTCCTCACTGTTCTCACACTGTTCGAGCTTGGACTCCACCGTCATCCTGTCAGAAACGGCGGTCCTTGATCAGACCCTGACCTTCGCGCTCAGCATTTCGGGCGAGCGCGCCACCCCGCTCAGTGCCCGCAGGCCCACGCCGCACCGGCCGCGGCGCGCTCCGCCTGAGCGCGCAGGGCCCGTACGGTCGCCGCCGGGTCCTCCGTACCGTAGACGGCGGATCCGGCCACGAACACGTCCGCGCCGGCCTCCGCGCACCGCTCGATCGTCTCCGCCGAGACGCCGCCGTCGACCTGCAGCCACATCTGCAGGCCGTGCCGCGAGATCAGCTCCCGGGTGCGGCGGATCTTGGGCAGCATGATGTCGAGGAACGCCTGGCCGCCGAAGCCGGGCTCGACGGTCATGATCAGCAGCATGTCCAGCTCGGGCAGCAGGTCCTCGTACGGCTCGATCGGCGTCGCCGGCTTCAGCGCCATCGACGCGCGGGCGCCCTTCGCCCGGATCTCCCGCGCGAGCCGCACCGGCGCGGCGGCGGCCTCCGCGTGGAAGGTCACCGAACCGGCGCCGGCCTCCACGTACTGCGGCGCCCAGCGGTCCGGGTCCTCGATCATCAGGTGGCAGTCCAGCGGGGTGTCCGTGGCCCGGCTCAGCGACTCGACGATCGGCACGCCGAGGGTGAGGTTGGGGACGAAGTGGTTGTCCATGACGTCGACGTGGAGCCAGTCGGCGCCCTTGACCGCCTCTGCCTCGTCGGCGAGGCGGGCGAAGTCCGCGGACAGGATGCTGGGGTTGATCTGCACGGCCATGCCTTAAGCCTGCCATGTCCGCTGCGCTCAGTTGTGCGGGGGCCTGCCCTTAGGCAGTGAAGAGGCCGCGCCTCTTCACTGCTGAGCCCGCCGCAGGCGCGGCGCGCTCCCGGGCCCGGGGGGACCCCGGAGCGCGCCGCTAGGCGGTGCGTCGCAAGAGCGCCAGGTACATCGCGTCCGTGCCGTGCAGGTGCGGCCACAGCTGTACGTCCGGGCCCTCGCCGAGCGCCGGGACGCCCTGCATGTGCGGGCGCGCGTCGATCCACTCCGCGCTCACGCCGTCCCGTTTGAGCACGTCGTCCACGACGGCCTTCGTCTCCGCCGGGTGCGGCGAGCACGTCGCGTAGCCGACGACGCCGCCCACCCGCACGGCGCGCAGCGCCTCCCGCAGCAGGTCGCGCTGGAGCGGGGCGAAGCCCGCCACGTCCTCCGGGCGGCGGCGCCAGCGGGCCTCCGGGCGGCGGCGCAGGGCGCCGAGCCCGGTGCAGGGCACGTCGACGAGGACCCGGTCGAAGACGCCCTCGCGCCACGGCGGACGCGTCCCGTCCGCGGCGATGACCTGGTACGGCCCGGGGTTCCCGGCGAGTGCGCGCCCGACCAGGCGGGCCCGGTGCGGCTGCTTCTCGGAGGCCAGCAGCGCGGCCCCCCGCTCTGCGGCCAGCGCGCCCAGGAGCGCCGCCTTGCCGCCGGGGCCGGCGCAGCCGTCGAGCCAGCGGGCGTCCGGCCCGTCCACCGGCACGGACGCGAGGGCGAGCGCGACCAGCTGGCTGCCCTCGTCCTGGACGCCGGCCCGGCCCTCCTTGACCGCGTCCAGCGCGCCCGGCTCGCCGCCCTCGGCGAGCCGCACGGCGTACGGCGACCAGCGGCCCGGCAGCGCCGAGTCCTCGCCGACGGCCGCCAGCAGCTCCTCCGGGGTGGAACGGCCCGGCCGGGCGACCAGCGTGACCTCCGGCCGCTCGTTGTCGGCCTCCAGCAGGTCCTCGATGCCGGCGCGGCCGCCGCCGAGGGCGTCCCACAGGGCGGAGACGACCCAGCGCGGGTGCGCGTGCACCACGGCGAGGTGCTCCTCGGGGTCGTCCTCGTACGGCGGGGCGACCTTTTCCAGCCAGCCGTCCAGGTCGTGCGCGGTGATCTTCCGCAGCACGGCGTTCACGAACTTCGCCCGGCCGTCGCCGAGGACGACGCGCGCCAGCTCCACGCTGGCGGACACCGCCGCGTGCGGCGGGATGCGCGTGCCGAGGAGCTGGTGGGCGCCGAGGCTGAGGACGTCCAGGACCGGCGGGTCCACCTCGCGCAGCGGCCGGTCGACGCACGCCGCGATGATCGCGTCGTACGTCCCCTGGCGGCGCAGCGTGCCGTAGACCAGCTCCGTGGCGAGCGCGGCGTCGCGCGCCTCGAAGTCGCCCTTCTCCCGGGCCTTGCGCAGCAGCGGCGGCAGGACCAGGTTCGCGTACGCGTCCCGCTCGTCGACCGCCCGCAGCGCCTCGAAGGCGAGGATCCGCACCGGGTCCTTCTTGGGCCGGCGGTAGGGCTTTGCGGGGCGGCGGGCTGGGCGGTCGTTCACGAAAGGTGCTCCGGGGCTGGGGTGGCGAAGGTGTCCAGCCTACGCTCTGCGCTCTGCGGTCCGCCTTACGCTCCGTGCTCCGCGGCGCTCCGTGCCGATCCGCTCCTCACCGGCCCGCCCTCAGGCTTCACCGGCTCGCCCTCAGGCCTCGCCGGCTCGCCCTCAGGCCTCGCCGATGCGCCCTCGTGCCTCGCCGCTCCGTCCTCAGGCCTCGCCGAGCCGCTCGCCGGCGGCGATGCGGACGCCGCGGGCCCAGTCGGCCGCCTGCATCGGCTTCTTGCCCTGCGGCTGGACCCACTGCAGCTCGACCGCGTGCGAGCCCGTGCCGACGTGCACGGAGTTCTTGGCGGCGGCGATCTCGCCGGGGGCGAGGCCGTCCCGGCCGGGAGCGGGCGGCGCGGACATGACCTTCAGCCGCTCGCCGCGGAAGACCGTCCACGCGCCCGGCGCCGGGGCGCAGCCGCGGACCACGCGGTCCACGCGCAGCGCGGGCGCGGACCAGTCGATGCGGGCGTCCTCGACGTTGATCTTCGGGGCGAGGGAGACGCCCTCGGCGGGCTGCGGCACGGCCTTGAGCGAACCGTCCTCGATGCCGTCCATCGTGGCGGCGAGCAGCCCGGAGCCGGCGAACGCGAGCCGGGTCAGCAGGTCGCCGCTGGTGTCGGTGGGCCGCACCTCCTCGGTGACCACGCCGAAGACCGGACCCGAGTCCAGGCCCTCCTCGATGAGGAAGGTGGACGCGCCGGTGACCTCGTCGCCCGCGAGGATCGCGTGCTGGACCGGGGCCGCGCCGCGCCACGCGGGCAGCAGGGAGAAGTGCAGGTTGACCCAGCCGTGCGCGGGGATGTCCAGGGCGGCCTTCGGCAGCAGCGCGCCGTAGGCGACGACCGGGCAGCAGTCCGGGGCGATCTCGCGTAGCCGGGCGAGGAAGTCCGGATCGCGCGGGCGCGCCGGCTTCAGCACCTCGATGCCGGCCTCCTCCGCGCGCTCGGCGACGGGGCTCGCGACCAGGCGGCGGCCGCGGCCCGCGGGGGCGTCGGGCCGGGTGACGACGGCGACGACCTCGTGGCGGTCCGAGGCGAGCAGGGCGTCGAGGGCGGGGACGGCGACCTCGGGGGTGCCGGCGAAGACGAGCCTCATGGGTGGCGAACTACCTCTCCTCGAGCGCCGAGCGGAACGGCCCACCAGTCTAAGGGGCCTTTGGCCCGGGGGGCGTACGGACAGTCACGCGCCTCATTCCGGCGGATGTGCGCCCCCATACCGTGACCCGGTGGCCCATGGCGCGTTGTGGTCAAGAGAGATTGACCGAATCGGGCCGCCGCCGCGGGACTCTTCCGTCGTTCGTCGGCCGTCGCGTCAACTCTCGTCATTTTCCGTCCTTTTACCCCGCCGGTCCGAGAGGCTTCTTCATGGCCGACCACGCAACCCACGACGCCCAGGCACGGGCCAGCCTGCATCTGTTGGTCCGGGACATCGAGCGGGTCCGCAGGCAGGTGGACGCCCTGCGCACCCTCACCGCTCAGCTGGGCAACGTCTACCGCCCGCGGCGCACCGGCCCCTCGGCCGGCTTCGTCGTCTACGGGCGGGCTCCCGCGCCGACCGTACGGCTGGCGCAGGAGCTGCGGGACAGCGTCGAGACCCTGGTGACGGCCGCGGTCGACTTCGACCGCTCGCTCGGCTTCTCGTGGGACGCGGTCGGCTCGGCGCTCGGGGTCACCAAGCAGGCGGTGCACCGGCGTTACGGGGCGCGCCGCACGAACGGGGCCGCGTCCGCGGAGGCCTCGGAGGCGGTCCGGACGGCGGAGCCGTCCCCGGTCCCGGTCGTCCCGGCCGCCCGCACGGTCCCGGGCCAGACGCCGCCCCCGTCCCACCGCGAAGAACGCCCCCCGGCCTTCCCGGGCCCCCGCAACGGCTAGCCCTGCGGGCGGCGAACCCGCATACCCGGTGCCGGGCACGCCACTTCCGCTTCCGCGGCGGGGGCGAATGCGCCGGCACACCACCCCCGCCGCGGGGGCCGAGCACCGCCGCGGCGGATCCAAGAAGGCCGGCCCCGCAGCCCCCGTGCCCCTGCGCCGGACACCCCACCCCCGCCGCAGGAGCCGAGCACCCTCGCGGCGGATCCACAGGCCGCAGCCCGGAGGCCGCTTGAGTCCCCGCCGCAGCGGCTGAGGAAGCAGAACCGCACCGCCCCCGCCGGAGGCGGCCCGTCAGCCGATGTCCGGGGGGTCGATCCGTAGCCGTACCGGCTCCCCGTCGCGGCGGGCGAGGCGTGCCGCCTGGGCGGTCTTGAGGGCCGCGGCCAGAGCCGCCCCCCGCCCGGGCCGCACCCGGAGC
>NZ_PXWG01000119.1 GCF_003011965.1 Streptosporangium nondiastaticum | reverse complement strand
TCGACTACCGCCACCCCCGCCGCGCCACCGCCACGCCCCCCGCACCCGCCCCGGCGGCTCAGCCCGCCGAGCCGGGGCAGCCCCCGCGCCCGGTGGCCGGCGACGCCAACGGCTGGACCATGGACGAGCGGCTCTACAACCAGGTGTGGGGCATGTTCGAGGACCTGGCCCGCTCGACCGCCGCTTACCGCAGCGCCGTCGACTTCGCGGAGTCGCGCCTGGAGCAGGAGCTCGACAAGGTGCTCTCCGACCCGGCCACCCGGGTGGGTCCCGCCGCCGACGCGGCCCGGGCCGAGGCCCGCGCCCGGCAGTCGAGCCTGGTGGAGCAGGCCCGCGCCGTCCTCGACCGGGACCTCGCCCAGCTCACCGCCGAGGCCGAGGTCGTCGAGCACGCCCTGCCGCCGGCCTTCGCCCGCTGGGACAGCCCGGTCTGGCAGGGCTACCAGGTGCCGCTGGAGACCCCCATGGCCCTGCGCCTGGGCGAGCTGCACCTGCCGGAGGGCACCGGCCTGCGGATCCCCATGCTGGTCAGGCTGCCCCTGGAGCGCGGCCTGTGGATCGACAGCGGCCGCCCCTCCGGGCTGCAGTCGGCGGTCGTGGACGCGACCGAGCTGCGCCGCCTCGCCATGGAGACGGCGGTCGCCCACGCCGCGCGGCTGCTCGCCGTGTACCCGGTCGGGGACTTCACCGTGCACGTCATCGATCCGGCGGGCGCGGCCGGCGGAGCGCTCGCGCCGCTGCTGCAGAGCGGCGCGCTGAAGGAGCCGCCCGCGGCCGGGGCGCAGGGCGTCTCCGCGCTGCTGGAGCGGCTGACGCGCCGCGTCGACCTGGTGCAGATGGCCGTGCGCAGCGGCGCCGCCGACTCCCTCCCGCCGGACCTGGACACCGCCGAGCAGCTGCTGATCGTCAACGACTTCCCGCACGGCTTCGACGACCGCGCGGTCAACCAGCTGCGCTACCTCGCGGACGAGGGCCCGTCGGTCGGGGTGCACTTGATGATGGTCGCCGACCGGGAGGACACCCGGGGTTACGGGCCGGTGCTCGACCCGCTCTGGCGCGCCCTGCTGAGGATCACGCCGGTCCCCGACGACCACCTCGCCGACCCGTGGGTCGGGCACGCCTGGACGTACGAGCCGTCGCTCGTGCCGGCCGGCAGCGACGTCGTCCGGCAGGTGCTCCAGCGGGTGGGCCAGGCGCGGCAGGCCTACGGCATTTAGTAAGCAAAGGGCCGCTGAGCTGGGCTTTTGGGTTTTCCTTTACTGTTCCTTGGGTCTTCCTGTACCGTTTTGGGGACTGGCGCCGACCGCCGACGTGCCCGTACGACACCCGGAGGAACAGTGGACGTCTCCCTGACCCTGTGGGCGCTGACCATCCTCGGTCTCTGCGCCCTCGTCGCCGCCGACTTCTTCATCGGAGGCCGCAAGCCGCACGAGGTCTCCCTCAAGGAAGCCGGCATCTGGACGGCGGTCTGGGTCGCCCTGGCCGGTCTCTTCGGCCTCGGCCTGCTGCTCTTCGGCGGCGGTCAGCCGGCCGGCGAGTTCTTCGCGGGCTTCATCACCGAGAAGTCGCTCAGCGTCGACAACCTCTTCGTCTTCGTCCTGATCATGGCGAAGTTCGCGGTCCCGCCCGTCTACCAGCAGCGCGTGCTGATGGTCGGCGTGCTGATCGCCCTCGTCCTGCGGGCCGTGTTCATCGGCGCGGGCGCGGCGATCATCGCCAACTTCTCCTGGATCTTCTACCTTTTCGGCGCCTTCCTGATCTGGACCGCCTGGAAGCTCATCCAGGAGGCGCGCGCCGGTGAGGAGGAGGAAGAGTTCGAAGAGAATCGTTTCCTCAAGCTGGTCGAGAAGCGGTTCCCCTCCACCGACCGCTACCACGGCACCAAGCTCTTCGTCGTGGAGAACGGCAAGCGCCTGATGACGCCGATGCTGATCGTCATGCTCGCGATCGGCACCACCGACGTCCTCTTCGCCCTGGACTCGATCCCCGCGATCTTCGGCCTGACCCAGGACCCGTACATCGTCTTCACCGCCAACGCCTTCGCCCTCATGGGCCTGCGGCAGCTGTACTTCCTGATCGGCGGCCTGCTGAAGAAGCTCGTCCACCTCTCGTACGGCCTGTCGGTCATCCTGGGCTTCATCGGCGTCAAGCTGGTGCTGCACGCCCTGCACGAGAACGGCGTGGGCGTCCCGGAGATCAGCATCCCGGTGTCCCTCGGCGTCATCTGCGCGGTGCTGGTCGTCACCACGATCACCAGCCTCCGCGCCTCGCGGAAGCAGGCGGAGGCCGAGGCGGCGGCGGTGCCGCAGGCAGGGGCGGAGGCCGAGGCCCTCAAGGCCGCGACGGCCGCTCCGGAAGGCGGGAACGCCGGCGACGCCGAGGACGCCGCCCGCGTCTGACGGCGCCCCGCCCTCACGTGCCCCCGGAGGCCGTCCCCGCTCAGGCGGGGGCGGCCTCCGGCGCGGTTCCGGGCGCCGCTGCCGGCCGGGTCTCGGGCAGCAGCGCGAAGCACCCCAGGCTGACGGCGGCGACGGCCACGAGGTAGCCGGCGACCGCCCAGGGCGGGCCGGAACCCTGCGCCAGGGCCGTCGCCACGACCGGGGTGAGGCCGCCGCCCAGCACCCCGGCCAGGTTGTAGCCGACCGCCGCCCCCGTACAGCGAACCCGGGTCTCGAACAGCTCCGGGAGATAGGCGGCGACGACGCCGACCACCGCCGCGAAGGGCACCGCCGCCACCCCGAAGCCCAGCGTCATCCACACGGGCCGCCCCGTGTGCAGCAGGGCCACCAGCGGGACCATCCACAGGGCGAGACCCGCGCTGCCGGCCAGGCACAGGAAGCGCCGCCCGTAGCGGTCGCCCAGCACGGCGAAGAACGGGATGAGCAGGGTGGACACGCCGACGCCCGCCATGATGCAGCCGAGCATGACCGTGCGGCCGACCGCCAGCCGCTCGGTGCCGTAGGCCAGGGCCCAGGTGCTCATCGCGTAGTGGAAGGCGTAGACGAGGGAGAGCCCGCCCGCGACGAGCAGGACCGGCCGCCAGTGGCCGCGCAGGAGCTCGGCGAGGGGCAGGGCCGCCCGGGCGTCCGTGGCCTCCAGCGCGCGGAACTGCGGCGTCTCCGGGAGCCGCGAGCGCAGCAGCAGGCCCGCCGCCGCCATGAGGCCCGCGCCCCAGAACGGCACCCGCCAGCCCCAGGCCAGGTAGCCCGCCTCGCCGAGCCCCGCCGACAGCACGAGCGCGAGGCCGTTGGCCAGCAGGAACCCCGTCGGAGCGCCGAGCTGCGGGAAGCTGGTCCACAGGGCGCGGCGGTGCGCCGGGGCGTGCTCCCCGGTCAGCAGCACCGCCCCGCCCCACTCCCCGCCGAGCCCGAGGCCCTGCGCGAACCGCAGGACGAGCAGGAGCAGCGGTGCGGCGACGCCGATGCTGCCGTACGTGGGCACGAGGCCCACGGCGACCGTGGACAGGCCGGTCAGCAGCAGGGAGGCCATGAGGACGGGCCGGCGGCCGTGCCGGTCGCCGATGTGCCCGAAGAGCACCGCGCCCAGCGGGCGGGCCAGGAAGCCGACCCCGAAGGTGCCGAAGGCGGCCAGGGTGCCGAGCAGTGGCGACGCGGTGGGGAAGAACAGCGGCCCGAGGACGAGCGCGGCGGCGGTCCCGTAGACGTAGAAGTCGTAGAACTCGATGGCGGTGCCGGCCATGGCGGCGAGCGCCAGGCGCGGCATGGACGGCGCGCCGTGCGGCGCGGTGCGGGGCGGGTGCATGTACTGCCCAACATCCAGCCGGCAGGGCAGGCAACGGGCGTGCGGGTGCGCGGCGGGGGGCGCGGGGGAGTCGCGAATTTTTTCGTCCGGATTTGCGTAGGTATGGCCATCCGGCTCGAAGGGGTGTAACTTAATGAGTGAGGCCGCCGCATCCGGAGGAATTTGGATGGACGGCCTCACTGCGTGCCCGGGCTCACAGGCCCGGGCTTTTTTGCGTGCTGCTTCAGTCTTTGAGTGCCGCTTCACCAGCCGCGTGCGCGCCATTCGGCGAGGTGGGGCCGCTCGGCGCCCAGCGTGGTGTCCGCGCCGTGGCCGGGGTAGATCCAGGTCTCGTCCGGCAGCTGCCCGAAGAGCTTCGTCTCCACGTCGTGCAGGAGGCTCGCGAAGGCCTTCGGGTCGTCGTGGGTGTTGCCGACACCGCCCGGGAACAGGCAGTCCCCGGTGAACACGTGCGGGTGGCCGTGCGGGTCGTCGTAGACCAGCGCGATGCTGCCCGGGGTGTGGCCCACGAGGTGGCGGGCGGTGAGCTCGACGCGGCCGACGCGGATGACGTCGCCGTCGCTCACCGGTACGTCCGTCGGCACGGGAATGCCCTCGGCGTCCTCGCGGCCCGCATACGTGGTGGCGCCGGTGGCGTCGACCACCTCGCGCAGGGCTCCCCAGTGGTCGCCGTGCCGGTGCGTCGTCACCACGGACGCGATGCCGCTGTCCCCGATCAGGGAGAGCAGGGTATGCGGCTCGGCCGCGGCGTCGATCAGCAACTGCTCGTCCGTTGCGCGGCAGCGCAGCAGATAGGCGTTGTTGTCCATCGGGCCGACCGCGACCTTCGAGATCATCAGGTCGGTCAGCTCGTGCACGTCCGCCGGTCCGCCGACCTTCACCGCTCCGCTGTACGTCATGTCGCCAGCCTATGCCTTCACCCCCTTCCCCCACCCCCGCTAAAGCGGGGGGAGTGCGGGAAGCGGCCCCCCGGCCGTCTCCAGCGTCGCGCCCTTGTCGCCGCGGCCCGCGAGCCACCCCAGGAGGGCCGCCGGGGAGCCCGTGACGGTGATCGGGGCGCCCTCCGCGGCGCCGTCCATGGCCCAGCTCCTGCCGTCGCCGGCGACGAGCGTGACGGCGGGGACCTCCGTGCGGCCCGACCAGCGGTCGGCGAGGAAGGCGATCTCCCGGGTGGTGAACTCCTCCGGCAGGTCCTGCAGCTCGTAGCCGGCGTCCAGGTCCACCAGGTGCAGCTCCAGCTCGATCCAGCGGCGGAAGGGGACCCGGGCGGCCCGGTCGGTCACGCCGTTGCGCATGACGACGGTGCGGCTCCAGTCGGCGGGGACGGCGGCCTGGGCGCTCAGCCGCGCGGCGCTGTCCCGCAGGTCGGCGAGGTGGGCCTCCAGGGGGCGGTCCGCGTCCCGGGCGATGTCCGCGTCGCGGGCCTCGCCGCTCGCGTACATGGGGCGGCCCGCCAGGACGTTGACGAGCGCGTCGGCGTTGCGCGCGACGTGGGCCAGCACGTGGCCGCGGGTCCAGCCCGGGAGCCGGGACGGCCCGGCGACGGCGGTGTCGTCGAGCTTGCCGGCCGCGCTCAGGAAGCGATCGGTCGCTTCGCGTACAGATGCCAGGTCACGCACGTGGTCGATCATGCGGCCGACGATAGCGCCGCCACTCGTCCGGGTGAAGGTGTCGGACTCCGGCCGTAAATCGAATGTGCGTGCTATAGGCTCGGTGGGGCATCGCATCCGACAACAACGCGGCGGCCCCCCTACCCTGGACCGGGGGCGTGCGCCTCACCGCCCCAGGAAACCGCCCGCAAGAACCGCTCCCGGGAAGCGCTCCCGAAGGCGACCGCATGGAGCGGGCCCATCGATATCGTTCTCAAGAAAGGTGCCGACCGGCGTGGCTGACCGTCTCATCGTCCGTGGCGCTCGCGAGCACAACCTCAAGAACGTCTCGCTCGACCTCCCCCGCGACTCCCTGATCGTGTTCACGGGGCTCTCCGGCTCGGGCAAGTCGTCCCTCGCGTTCGACACGATCTTCGCCGAGGGGCAGCGCCGTTACGTCGAGTCGCTCTCCTCCTACGCACGGCAGTTCCTCGGGCAGATGGACAAGCCCGACGTGGACTTCATCGAGGGCCTGTCCCCGGCCGTCTCCATCGACCAGAAGTCGACCTCGCGCAACCCGCGCTCGACGGTCGGCACGATCACCGAGGTCTACGACTACCTCCGGCTGCTCTTCGCCCGCATCGGCAAGCCGCACTGCCCCGAGTGCAGCCGCCCCATCACCCGCCAGTCGCCGCAGGCGATCGTGGACAAGGTGCTGGAGCTCCCCGAGGGCAGCCGCTTCCAGGTGCTCTCGCCGCTGGTGCGCGAGCGCAAGGGCGAGTTCGTCGACCTCTTCTCCGACCTGCAGACCAAGGGCTACAGCCGGGCCCGGGTGGACGGCGAGACCATCCAGCTCTCCGAGCCGCCCAAGCTCAAGAAGCAGGAGAAGCACACCATCGAGGTGGTCGTCGACCGCCTCACCGTCAAGGACAGCGCCAAGCGCCGCCTGACCGACTCGGTCGAGACCGCCCTCGGCCTCTCCGGCGGCATGGTCATCCTCGACTTCGTCGACCTCGACGAGGACGACCCCGAGCGCGAGCGGATGTACTCCGAGCACCTCTACTGCCCCTACGACGACCTGTCGTTCGAGGAGCTGGAGCCGCGCTCGTTCTCCTTCAACTCGCCCTTCGGCGCCTGCCCGGAGTGCACCGGCATCGGCACCCGCATGGAGGTCGACCCCGAGCTGATCGTCCCGGACCCGGAGAAGTCGCTGGACGAGGGCGCCATCAGCCCCTGGTCCCACGGCCACACCAAGGACTACTTCAGCCGCCTGGTCGACGCCCTCGCCGACGCCCTCGGCTTCCGCACGGACATCCCCTGGGCCGGGCTGCCCGCGCGCGCCAAGAAGGCCCTCCTGAACGGCCACAAGACCCAGATCGAGGTCCGCTACCGCAACCGCTACGGACGCGAGCGCGCGTACACCACGGCCTTCGAGGGCGCGGTGCCGTTCGTCAAGCGGCGCCACTCCGAGGCCGAGAGCGACGCCAGCCGCGAGCGCTTCGAGGGCTACATGCGCGAGGTGAACTGCCCGACCTGCGAGGGCACCCGCCTGAAGCCGATCGTGCTCGCCGTCACCGTCCAGGGCCGGTCCATCGCCGAGGTCTCGGCGATGTCGATCAGCGAGTGCGCCGACTTCCTGCGGGACATGAAGCTCACCGGCCGCGAGAAGAAGATCGCCGAGCGGGTCCTCAAGGAGGTCAACGAACGGCTGAAGTTCCTCGTCGACGTCGGCCTGGACTACCTCTCGCTCAACCGCGCCGCGGGCACCCTCTCCGGCGGCGAGGCCCAGCGCATCCGCCTCGCCACCCAGATCGGCTCCGGCCTCGTCGGCGTGCTCTACGTCCTGGACGAGCCCTCCATCGGCCTCCACCAGCGCGACAACCACCGCCTGATCGAGACCCTCGTCCGCCTGCGCGACATGGGCAACACCCTCATCGTCGTCGAGCACGACGAGGACACCATCAAGGTCGCCGACTGGGTCGTGGACATCGGCCCCGGCGCCGGCGAGCACGGCGGCAAGGTCGTCCACAGCGGCCCCCTGAAGGAGCTCCTGCGCAACAAGGAGTCGATGACCGGGCACTACCTCTCCGGCAAGAAGGCCATCGCCATACCGGACGTCCGCCGCCCCGTCGACCCCGGCCGCCGGATCACGGTCCGCGGCGCCCGTGAGAACAACCTGCAGGACATCGACGTCTCGTTCCCGCTCGGCGTGCTCACGGCCGTCACCGGCGTCTCCGGCTCCGGCAAGTCCACGCTGGTCAACGACATCCTGTACACGCACCTCGCCCGTGAGCTGAACGGCGCCCGGGCCGTGCCCGGCCGCCACACCCGCGTCGACGGCGACGACCTGGTCGACAAGGTCGTCCACGTCGACCAGTCGCCCATCGGCCGCACGCCGCGGTCCAACCCGGCCACGTACACCGGCGTCTTCGACCACGTCCGCAAGCTCTTCGCGGAGACGATGGAGGCCAAGGTCCGGGGCTACCTGCCCGGCCGCTTCTCCTTCAACGTCAAGGGCGGCCGCTGCGAGAACTGCTCCGGCGACGGCACCATCAAGATCGAGATGAACTTCCTGCCGGACGTGTACGTGCCGTGCGAGGTCTGCCACGGCGCGCGCTACAACCGGGAGACCCTGGAGGTGCACTACAAGGGCAAGTCCATCGCCGAGGTGCTGGACATGCCCATCGAGGAGGCCCTGTCCTTCTTCGAGGCCGTGCCCACCATCGCCCGCCACCTGCGCACGCTCAACGAGGTCGGGCTCGGCTACGTCCGCCTCGGGCAGTCCGCGCCGACGCTCTCCGGCGGCGAGGCCCAGCGCGTGAAGCTCGCCAGCGAGCTGCAGAAGCGCTCCACGGGCCGCACGGTCTACGTCCTGGACGAGCCCACCACGGGCCTGCACTTCGAGGACATCAACAAGCTCATCTCGGTGCTGTCCGGCCTGGTCGACAAGGGCAACAGCGTCATCGTCATCGAGCACAACCTCGACGTGATCAAGACCGCCGACTGGGTCGTGGACATGGGCCCCGAGGGCGGCAGCGGCGGCGGCCTCGTCATCGCCGAGGGCACGCCCGAGGACGTCGCGTCGGTGCCGTCCAGCCACACCGGCAAGTTCCTGCGCGAGCTGCTCGGGGACCGCGTCAGCGACGCGGTGCCGCTGCCCCGCAAGAAGCCGGCGGCCAGGAAGAAGGCCGCGGCCCGGCGGGGCTGAGCACCCGCCTCCGGCACCGGACGGGCCCTCCCGCGGGAGGGCCCGTCCCCGCAGTGCGGCCGCCGCGCCGCGGGGAGCTCCGGGGCGCCGGGTAAGGTCGGTGCGCAGTCACCGAGAGTCCAGCGCTGGAGCCCCCATGAGCACCCCCTCGTCCCCGCAGAGCCCCGCCGAGCCCCCCTGCGCGTCGCGCCGCACCGTGCTCCGGGGCGCCGCGCTCGCGGGCGTCGCCGGGCTGGGCGCCGCCGCCTGCGACGGCAAGACCGGCCCCAAGGCCGCCCCGGTGCCCACCGCGCCGGTGGAGCTCGGCCCGGCGGCCGACATCCCCGTCGGCCAGGCGCGGCTCTTCCGCGAGCAGCGGCTGATCGTCTCGCAGCCCGTGCAGGGCCAGTACAAGGCGTTCAGCGCGGTGTGCACGCACGCGGGCTGCGTGGCCGACAAGGTGGACAACGGCAAGGTGCGCTGCCCCTGCCACGGCAGCGAGTTCGACGCGAACACCGGCAAGGTCCTCCAGGGCCCGGCCGGCGACCCCCTGCCGTCCGTCCCGGTCCGCGCGACCGGCGGCAAGCTGATCGCGGGCCCCGAGGCGTAAGCCCTCGCCGGGCGGGCTTACGCCCACTCCCAGGCGATCCCCACGATCCCCGGCCGCACGCACGGCTCCACCAGGTGCACCATGCGGTGGCGGCCGGCGAGCGTCAGTTCCTGCAGCCCGCCGCGGGGCGCCGCCGCCGAGCTGCGGGTGAAGCGCAGGCAGCGCGCGGGCAGTGCCGCGGCGTCGAACCGGACCTGCAGCACGTACTGCCCGCCCGCGAAGCTGAAGCCGCGCACGTACTCGGCGGCGGGCCCGGCCGTGCCGTCGTCGAAGCCGTAGCCGAAGACGTGGGTCTCCCCGGCCCGCAGCCGCGTGTCGAAGAGCAGCTCGGCCACCAGGACGCCGGCCGCCGTGTGCCAGCGCACCCGCCCCACGCGGCAGTTCTCGTTCGCCCGCACGGCCACCCGGCCGGGGTCGCAGCCCTCGTCCCCGTGGTGGATGGCGAGGTAGCGGTCCACGCCGTCCCGGTGGGCGCGCACGACGTGGTGGGAGTCGCGCCCCCGCAGCTCGCGGCCGGCCCCGATGCGGACCCGCTCCAGGTGACAGACGGTGTGCAGGCCGCCGTCGGCGGGCGACTCCAGCTCGGCGAGGAGCCGCTCCAGCGCGCGGGACTCCTCGACCAGGGAACGGTACGAGCGCGCGGCCGGCCGCTCGGCGCCGGTGCGCGGCGCGGCCGGCTCCAGGAGCCGGGTGAGGGAGTGGGCGGGCAGCTCCAGGACCTCCTCCAGGACCCGCACCGCCCGAAGCGACTCCGGCCGCTGCGGCCGGCGCGCCCCCTGCTGCCAGTAGCTGAGGCTCGTCACGCCCACGTGCACGCCGCGCTGCGCGAGCCGGTGCTGCACCCGGTGCAGCGCGAGCCCCCGCACGCTCAGCGCCGTGCGCAGCGCCGCGTGGAACGGCCCGGTGCGCAGGGCGCGGGCCAGCTCGGCCTCAGCGGCGTGGGCGTCCGGATCCCCGCCGGGTCGTGTGCGTGCCATCCGTTCCCACCCCTGTGCTCTGTGAATATTCACAAGCGGTGACTGCGGCGGACCCCGCCGGACCGCTGTGATCCGCATGGCCGGGCAGCGGACGTTCACATCCGGTACGCCTCGTTCACACCGTCGGCTCACCGAGCATTGAAGCCGGTTGACCATTCACTGACAACTCCCTGATGCTCCTCACCAGCGTCCGGACGCGCCTCCATCACCACCCCCCGCCTCGGGAGGAACGTCCATGTCCCGTGCATCGGCACAACTGAACAAGCCCGGAAAGGCCCGCATACGCGGCAGACGGCTGTCCACCGCAGCCGTCGTCGCGGCCGCGCTGCTCGCCGTCCCCACCACGGCGTCGGCGGCCGGCGGGGACCACGCGTCCCTGCGCGCCTCGAAGAAGCTCAACATCACCATGCAGGCCCAGCAGAAGAGCAACTGGTGCTGGGCCGCCTCCGGCAACACCATCGCCACCTGGTTCGGGCGCAACTACACCCAGAACCAGTTCTGCAACGCCGCCTTCCGGCGCCAGCAGGGCACGGAGTGCCCCAACAACCAGGCCACACTGGGCAACGTGCAGACCGCCCTGCAGTGGGCGGGCATCAATCCCGGCTCGTACGTGACCGGTTGGCTGCGCTACCCGACCGTCCAGAGCGAGGTGAACGGCAACCGGCCGATCGAGACCCGCATCCAGTGGTCCTCCGGCGGCGGCCACATGCACGTCCTCTACGGCTACGACGACGCGAGCGGGTTCGTGTACTGGGGCGACCCCTGGCCCTCCAGCAACCGCTACAACTGGGCCTCCCACGACTGGTACGTGAACAACAACAACTTCTCCTGGACCCACTCGCTCTACCGGATCGGGGCGTGACGTCATGACCGACCGGACGACCCGTACGACCGACCGGATGCCCCGTCAGGCGGCCCGGCGGCAGCACTCCCGGCGCAACGCGGCCCGTGCGGTGGCCGCGGGCGCCGTCACCGCCGCCGCCCTCGGCCTCGCCCCGCTCGCGCACGCCGCCGTCCCGGCGCCTCCCGCGGCCCCCACCGCCGCCGGAGTCTCCGCCGCGCACGACGCGGCCGCCTCCTCCGCGACCCTCGGGACGCTGTCCCGTTTCTTCGCCCGCGACGGTGCGGTCGCCGCGGCGAAGGCGCAGCCGAGGATCGAGGGCGCGACCGTGCCCGTCTACACGCTCTCCCCGGAGTTCGTGGCGGGCAAGGACGGCGCCCCCGTCGCCACGCTCGACTTCCTCGCCAGCAAGGCGGTCTCGGCCGACGGCCAGAAGGCGTCGGTGTGGACCGCCCGCACCGGAGGCGACTGGAAGGTCGTCAACATCGCCACCGGTGACGACGAGACGCGCTACGCCGCCGAGGGGCAGCAGAAGCTCGGCGGGGGCACCGTCTTCCGCGAGCCCCAGATCGACGCCTGGTACGTCCAGCGCGGCGACCGGGTCCTGCCGCTGGACGACGACGCCGTCCGGGCCGTGGGCGCGCTGGGCACCACGCTCGACGCCTACCGCGCCCGCGTCCACAAGGCGTACGGCGACAAGCTGCCCGGCTCCGCGTACGCGAAGAAGGGGCAGGCGGGCGGCTACGGCCAGGAGCCCGCCGGGGCCGCGGAGCAGCAGGCGGCGCCCGCGCCGCAGGGCGGCTCCGGCCCGCTGAGCACGACGTCCGCGGCGGCGGCCGGCGGCACGGCCCTGCTGCTCGGCGCGGGAGCGGTGGTGGCGCGCCGCAGGCTCCGGCGCCGCTGACCCGGGCCCGGGTCCGGCCGGATCCCTGTCGATCCGGTCCGACCCGATCCGGTCCGGTCCGGTCCCCCCTGACCGGACCTGATCCACCCTGATCCGCCCCGCGTTCCCGGCTCCGTTCCCGGCGGCCACCCCCCGCCGGGGGGCGGAGCCGGTCCCTCCGCGGGCGGACGCCGATTGTCACTGCCCGCAAGTAGGGTGTGTGACATGGCCGACCCCAGCAGCTACCGACCCAAGCCGGGACAGATCCCCGACTCGCCGGGGGTCTACAGATTCCGTGACGAGCACGGCCGGGTGATCTACGTCGGGAAGGCGAAGAGCCTGCGCTCGCGCCTCTCCTCGTACTTCCAGGACCTCGCCGGCCTGCACCCGCGCACCCGCACGATGGTGACCACGGCCGCCTCCGTCGAGTGGACCGTGGTCTCCACCGAGGTCGAGGCGCTCCAGCTCGAATACTCCTGGATCAAGGAGTACGACCCGCGGTTCAACGTCAAGTACCGCGACGACAAGAGCTATCCCTCCCTCGCCGTCACCCTGGGCGAGGAGTTCCCGCGCGTGCAGGTCATGCGCGGCCCCAAGAAGAAGGGCGTGCGCTACTTCGGCCCGTACGCCCACGCCTGGGCCATCCGCGAGACCGTCGACCTGATGCTGCGCGTCTTCCCCGTGCGCACCTGCTCGGCCGGGGTGTTCAAGCGCTCCGCCCAGATCGGCCGCCCCTGCCTGCTGGGGTACATCGGCAAGTGCTCCGCTCCCTGCGTCGGCCGGGTCAGCCCCGAGGAGCACCGCGAACTCGCCGAGGAGTTCTGCGACTTCATGGCCGGACGTACCGGTGCGTACATCCGCCGTTTGGAACGGCAGATGCACGATGCCGCCGAGGAGATGGAGTACGAGAAGGCCGCCCGTCTGCGGGACGACATAGAGGCCCTCCGGCGGGCCATGGAGAAGAACGCCGTCGTCCTCGCCGACGCCACCGACGCCGATCTCATCGCCGTCGCGGAGGACGAGCTGGAGGCCGCGGTGCAGATCTTCCACGTGCGCGGCGGCCGGGTGCGCGGCCAGCGCGGCTGGGTGACCGACAAGGTGGAGGCGGTCGACACGGCCGGCCTCGTCGAGCACGCCCTGCAGCAGCTCTACGGCGAGGAGAGCGGCGACGCGGTGCCCAAGGAGGTGCTGGTCCCGGCCCTGCCGGAGCCGGTGGAGCCCGTCGCCCAGTGGCTGGGCGAGCGCCGGGGCTCCCGCGTCGACCTGCGCATCCCCCAGCGCGGGGACAAGAAGGACCTGATGGCCACGGTCCAGCGCAATGCCCAGCAGGCCCTCGTCCTGCACAAGACCAAGCGCGCCTCCGACCTGACCACCCGCTCCCGGGCGCTGGAGGAGATCGCCGAGGCCCTGGAGCTGGACTCCGCGCCGCTGCGCATCGAGTGCTTCGACATCTCCCACCTCCAGGGGCAGGACGTGGTCGCGTCCATGGTCGTCTTCGAGGACGGCTTGGCCCGCAAGGGCGAGTACCGCCGCTTCCAGATCAAGTCGTTCGAGGGCCAGGACGACGTCCGGTCGATGCACGAGGTGATCGGCCGGCGCTTCCGCCGCTATCTGCAGGAGAAGCAGAAGGCGGGGGAGTGGTCCGAGGAGAACGCCGTCGAGGCCGCGGAGGAGGAGAACGGCCACGCCGGCCCGGTGGAGGGCCGCGCCGGCCTGATGGACGACCGCTCCGGCCCGGTGGACGCCCGCGCCGAGGACGGCCGCCCCAAGCGCTTCGCCTACCCGCCGCAGCTCGTCGTGGTCGACGGCGGGCAGCCGCAGGTGGCCGCCGCCCGCCGCGCGCTGGACGAGCTCGGCATCGACGACGTGGCCGTCTGCGGCCTCGCCAAGCGGCTGGAGGAGGTCTGGCTGCCCGGCGAGGACGACCCCGTCGTCCTGCCCCGCACCAGCGAGGGCCTCTATCTCCTGCAGCGCGTGCGCGACGAGGCCCACCGCTTCGCCATCGCCTACCAGCGCAGCAAACGCACGAAGACGCTCAGGGCAGGGCCGCTCGACGAGGTGCCGGGCCTGGGGGAGACCCGCAAGAAGGCCCTGCTCAAGCACTTCGGCTCGGTCAAGCGGCTGCGCGCCGCCACGGTCGAGCAGCTCTGCGAGGCGCCGGGCATCGGTCGCAAGACCGCCGAGACGATCGCCGCCGCGCTCGCGGCGGCAGCCCCGCCCGCCCCCGCCGTGAACACGGCGACGGGCGAGATCATGGAAGAGGCGGGGGAATGACGGGACACGCAGTATGGAAGGACGGGGCCGCGCCCGCGGCGCCGTCGGTGAGACGGGGGTAGCAGCATGACCGGGAACGACCGAGACGGAGCACAGGTGAGTACGGGCACGACGGCGGATGCGGCGGCCGAGACCGCGGGCATCCCCGAACTGGTGATCATCTCCGGCATGTCGGGGGCGGGCCGCAGCACCGCCGCCAAGTGCCTGGAGGACCTCGGCTGGTTCGTCGTCGACAACCTGCCGCCCGCCCTGATCCCCACCATGGTGGATCTCGGCGCCCGCTCCCAGGGCAACGTGGCCCGCATCGCCGTGGTCGTGGACGTCCGCGGCCGGCGGTTCTTCGACAACCTCCGCGAGTCCCTGGCGGACCTGGCCGCCAAGCAGGTCAAGCGGCGCGTGATCTTCCTGGAGGCCTCGGACGACGCCCTGGTGCGCCGCTTCGAGTCCGTGCGCCGTCCGCACCCCCTGCAGGGCTCCGGGCGCATCGTCGACGGCATCGCCGCCGAGCGGGACCTGCTGCGCGAGCTGCGCGGCGACGCCGACCTGGTGATCGACACCTCCAGCCTCAACGTCCACGAGCTGCGCGCCAAAATGGACGCCCAGTTCGCGGGCGAGGAGGAGCCGGAGCTGCGGGCCACCGTCATGTCCTTCGGCTACAAGTACGGCCTGCCCGTCGACGCCGACCTCGTGGTGGACTGCCGCTTCC
The DNA here is from genome assembly GCF_003011965.1 of Streptosporangium nondiastaticum. GTDB lineage: Bacteria > Actinomycetota > Actinomycetes > Streptomycetales > Streptomycetaceae > Streptomyces > Streptomyces nondiastaticus. The sequence continues at coordinate 6,102 of NZ_PXWG01000119.1, read as the reverse complement.
TGCCCAACCCGCACTGGGTGCCGGAGCTGCGCCCCTTCACGGGCCTCAACGAGGAGGTCTCGGGCTACGTCTTCAACCAGCCCGGCGCCAAGGAGTTCCTCGACCGCTACACCGAGCTCCTGCAGCTCATCGCCGCGGGCTACCGCCGCGAGGGCAAGCGCTACGTGACCATCGCGGTCGGCTGCACCGGCGGCAAGCACCGCTCGGTCGCCATGTCCGAGAAGCTCGCCCACCGCCTCGTCTCCGAGGGCGTGGAGACCGTCGTCGTGCACCGGGACATGGGGCGCGAGTGACCGGCCGCACGTCCAGGCTCCGCCGGGTGCGCCGCCTCGTCCCCGGCCGGGTGACGCGCGGCCCCGAGGGGCGCACGAAGCGCGGCGCCCAGCCCAAGGTCGTCGCCCTCGGCGGCGGGCACGGCCTGTCCGCCTCGCTCGCCGCCCTGCGCCGGATCACCGGCGACCTCACCGCCGTCGTCACCGTCGCCGACGACGGCGGCTCCAGCGGCCGGCTCCGCGACGAGCTGGGCGTGCTGCCCCCCGGCGACCTGCGCAAGGCCCTCGCCGCCCTGTGCGGCGACGACGACTGGGGCCAGACCTGGGCCCGGGTGATCAAGCACCGCTTCACCAGCGAGGGCGATCTGCACGACCACGCCGTCGGCAATCTGCTGATCGTCGCCCTGTGGGAGCAGCTCGGCGATCCCGTCCAGGCCCTCGACCTGGTCGGCAAGCTGCTCGGCGCGCACGGCCGGGTGCTGCCCATGTCCGCCGTGCCGCTGGAGCTGCAGGCGCTCGTCAAGGGGCACGACCCCGCCGACCCCGACGCCGTCACGACCGTCCGCGGCCAGGCCACGGTGGCGCTGACCCCCGGCGAGGTGCAGTCCGTGCACGTCGTCCCGGAGGACCCGCCGGCCGTGCCCGAGGCCGTCGCCGCCGTGCTCGACGCCGACTGGGTCGTGCTCGGCCCGGGCTCCTGGTTCTCCTCCGTCATCCCGCACCTGCTCGTCCCCGAGCTGCTGGAAGCCCTGCAGGAGACCAAGGCCCGCCGGGTGCTGTCGTTGAACCTCGCACCACAACCGGGTGAAACCGATGGCTTCTCCCCGCAGCGTCATTTGGAGGTTTTGGCCCGACACGCCCCTAAACTCGCCCTGGACGTGGTGCTGGCCGACGAGGCCGCCGTGCCCGACCGGGAGAGCCTCACCGAAGCCGCGAAGCGGCTCGGGGCCGCGGTCGAGCTGGCGCCGGTCGCCGCGCCCGACGGCTCCCCCACCCATGACCCGGAGCTGTTGGCCGCCGCGTACGACCGTATTTTTCGGATGCATGGAAGGATCGGCCCATGGCGATGACGGCAGCGGTGAAGGATGAAATCTCCCGGCTCCCCGTCACCCGCACCTGCTGCCGGAAAGCGGAGGTCTCGGCGATCCTGCGGTTCGCGGGCGGTCTGCACCTGGTCAGCGGGCGCATCGTGATCGAGGCGGAGCTGGACACCGGGATCGCCGCCCGGCGGCTGCGCAAGGACATCCTGGAGATCTTCGGGCACGCCTCCGACCTGGTGGTGATGGCCCCCGGCGGGCTCCGCAGGGGCAGCCGGTACGTGGTCCGGGTGGTGGCGGGCGGTGACCAGCTGGCGCGCCAGACCGGCCTGGTCGACGGCCGCGGCCGGCCGATCCGCGGGCTGCCCCCGCAGGTCGTCTCCGGCGCCACCTGCGATGCCGAGGCCGCCTGGCGGGGTGCCTTCCTCGCCCACGGCTCCCTCACCGAGCCCGGCCGCTCCTCCTCCCTGGAGGTGACCTGCCCCGGGCCCGAGGCGGCGCTCGCGCTGGTCGGCGCGGCCCGCCGGCTGCAGATCGCGGCCAAGGCGCGCGAGGTGCGCGGCGTGGACCGCGTGGTCGTCCGCGACGGCGACGCGATCGGCGCCCTGCTCACCCGCCTGGGCGCGCACGAGTCGGTGCTGGCCTGGGAGGAGCGGCGGATGCGCCGCGAGGTCCGCGCCACGGCCAACCGCCTCGCCAACTTCGACGACGCCAACCTGCGCCGTTCGGCCCGTGCCGCCGTCGCGGCCGGCGCCCGGGTGCAGCGGGCGCTGGAGATCCTCGGCGAGGAGGTGCCCGAGCACCTCGCCGCCGCGGGCCGGCTCCGCATGGAGCACAAGCAGGCCTCCCTGGAGGAGCTCGGCGCGCTGGCCGACCCGCCGCTGACCAAGGACGCGGTCGCCGGCCGGATCCGGCGCCTGCTCGCCATGGCCGACAAGCGCGCCCAGGACCTCGGCATCCCCGGCACCGAGTCCAACCTCTCCGACCTGTCCGACCTGTCCGAGGAGATGGCGGAGGGCATGGCCGGCTGACCGGCCGCCGCCTCCGGTCCGAGCCACCCGGTGCCGTGCAGGGCGCCGGAGAGTGGCTCTTTCCGCATCATTGACATGATCATGCAGCCTCTCCAGTCTGGCGTCCGTGCATGACGTGGCAGACAACAGCAAGGGGGGCTCATGAGACGCAGGACAAGATCGGTCCTCGCGGCGGCTTCGCTGCTCTTCGGCGGACTGGCCGCGGCACCCTTCGCCCACGCACAGCCCGCCGCCGCACCCGCGGCGCGCGACGGTGACGGCGCACCGGCCGTCTGGACCGCCAGGATCACCGCCGACCAGGTGCCGCTGCTGCTCGCGGCCGGCGTCGACGGCCAGGAGCTCGCCGAGCGCCCGCAAGGGACCAAGGCGGCCTCCGTCGAGCTCTACCTCACCCCCGGCCAGGCCCGTGACCTGCGTGACCGCGGCGTCGGCCTCACCGAGAAGCGGATCTCCCAGCGCACGAAGGAACGCCTCAAGGCCGCGGGCGACGGAGTCTTCCGCCCGTACAGCGGCAAGAACGGCCTCCGGCAGGAGCTCCTGGACACCGCGAAGGCCCACCCCGGCCTCACCAAGGTCGTGAGCATCGGCAAGACCGTCCGCGGCCAGGACATCCTCGCCCTGAAGCTCAGCAAGGACGCGCGCACCGAGCCCGACGGCCGCAAGCCCGCCGTGCTGTACATGTCCAACCAGCACGCCCGGGAGTGGATCACGCCCGAGATGACCAGGCGGCTGCTCCACCACTACCTCGACGGCTACGGCAAGGACGCCCGCCTCACCGACGTCGTGGACCGCGCCGAACTCTGGTTCGTCCTCTCCGCCAACCCCGACGGCTACGACTACACCTTCCAGAGCCCGGACACCCGCCTGTGGCGCAAGAACCTGCGCGACAACAACGGCGACGGGAAGATCACCCCGGGCGACGGCGTCGACCTCAACCGCAACTTCCCCTACAAGTGGGGCTACGACAACGAGGGTTCGTCGCCCCGCCCGGGCTCCGAGACCTACCGCGGCACGGCTCCCGCCTCCGAGCCGGAGACGCGGGCGCTCGACGCCTTCGAGAAGAAGCACCGGTTCGGCTACGCCGTCAACTACCACTCGGCGGCCGAACTGCTGCTCTACGGCGTCGGCTGGCAGGTCGCCACGCCCACCCCGGACGACGTCCTGTACAAGGCGCTCGCCGGCACCCCGGAGAAGTCCGCGATCCCGGGCTACCACCCCCAGGTCTCCTCCGAGCTCTACACGACCAACGGCGAGGCCGACGGCCACGCGGCGAACGTCAACGGAACGATGATGTTCACCCCGGAGATGTCGACCTGCCGCACCGCGTCCGAGGCCGATCCCAATGACCGCTGGGACCCGGCCGACTGCCCGTCGTCCTTCAGCTTCCCCGACGACGAGAAGCTCATCCAGCAGGAGTTCGCGAAGAACGTCCCGTTCGCGCTGTCCGTGGCCGAGACCGCCGTCAACCGCGAGGGAGACGACCGGCCCCGCTCGTCCGTGGGCCTCACCGCCCCCGACTTCACCCCCGACGCCTTCACCACCTCCTACGCCCTCGGCGACGAGCAGGAGGTCTCCGTCACCGCCCGCAAGAGCCTGCGCGACCTCCGCCTCAACTACCGCATCGACGGCGGGCCCACGCACTCCGCCCCGCTGGAGGCGTGGAAGGGCGGCGACCGCTACGGCGGCAGGGACAGCATCCGGTTCGCCGAGTACCGCGCCTACGTCGAGGGCGCCGAGCCCGGCTCGGCGGTCCAGGTCTGGTACACCGGCCGGACGCGGGACGGGAAGCCCACCGCCAGTGAACCCTTCACCTACACCGTGGCGCACCGCCCCGAGGCCGACACCCTGGTGATCGCCGACGAGGGCGGCACGGCCGCCGCCCGGAACACCGCCGTCTACACCGGCGCCCTGGCCGCGGCCGGCCGCGAAGCCGCCGTCTGGGACGTCGCCACCCAGGGCGCGCCGCACGCGCTCGGCGTGCTCGGCCACTTCAAGAGCGTCGTCTGGTACTCCGGGGACAACCGCCCCGGCGGCGCCACCCTGCTGGCCGTGCGGGACTTCGTGAACGAGGGCGGCAAGCTCGTCGCCGTGGGCAAACAGGCGGGCGGCTACGCCCTCGTCGGCGAGGCCGAGACCAACGACTTCAGCCAGTACTACCTGGGCGCGGGCAGCCGCCTGTCGCAGCCCGCCCCCGCGGGCTTCGCCGGGACCGGCGCCCTCGCCGGCACGGCCGTCCGCCTCGGCGGCCCGGCGGACGGCGCGGGCGCGTACACCCCCATCTCCGACGAGCTGCCGCCGGCGGACTTCCCGCAGTTCCGCAGCGCCGCCGCGGGGGAGTACACGAACGGCGCAACGGACGCCCGGTGCACTCGAAGCGCCGTCACGCTCCGTGACGGCGCTTGTGTCGCGGCGGCGGACGCGCGCCGCGCGGCCGCCGTCTCCACCCCCGCCACGGTGCTCCTGGGATTCGGCCTGCAGCACGTCCCGGACCCCGCCGAACGGTCCGCGCTCATTAGTGCAGCCCTGCGCTCTGTCAAGGGGTGAAGCCGCTCCAGAGGCCCAGTGACGCCAATGTCACGTCCCCACCTTCTTAGAGGTAGGGTCGGTGGTGGTCGGGGACATCCCAAAACAGCCCGCCGGCGGACAGTCCGGCACACCAACGAGGAGATCGGTTCGTGACGATCCGCGTAGGCATCAACGGCTTTGGCCGTATCGGTCGTAACTACTTCCGCGCGCTCCTGGAGCAGGGTGCGGACATTCAGGTAGTCGGTGTCAACGACCTGACCGACAACGCCACCCTGGTGCACCTGCTGAAGTACGACAGCATCCTCGGTCGCCTCAAGCACGAGGTCAGCCACACCGACGACACGATCACTGTCGGCGACATGACCTTCAAGACGATGGCCGAGCGCGACCCGGCGAACCTGCCCTGGGGCGAGCTGGGTGCCGACATCGTCATCGAGTCCACGGGCATCTTCACCAAGCGCGAGGACGCCGCCAAGCACCTCGCCGCCGGTGCGAAGAAGGTCCTCATCTCGGCTCCGGCCAAGAACGAGGACATCACCATCGTGATGGGCGTCAACCAGGACAAGTACGACGCGGCCAACCACCACGTCATCTCCAACGCCTCCTGCACCACCAACTGCGTGGCGCCGATGGCCAAGGTCCTCGACGAGAGCTTCGGCATCGTCAAGGGCATGATGACGACGGTCCACGCGTACACCAACGACCAGCGCATCCTGGACTTCCCGCACTCCGACCTGCGCCGCGCCCGCGCCGCCGCGGAGAACATCATCCCGACCTCGACCGGTGCCGCCAAGGCCACCGCCCTGGTCCTCCCGCAGCTGAAGGGCAAGCTGGACGGCATCGCCATGCGCGTCCCGGTCCCGACCGGCTCGGTCACCGACCTCGTCCTGGAGCTCGACCGCGAGACCACCAAGGAAGAGATCAACGCCGCCTTCCAGAAGGCCGCCGAGGGTCAGCTCAAGGGCATCCTCGAGTACACCGAGGACCCGATCGTCTCCTCCGACATCGTCAACTGGCCGGCCTCCTGCACCTTCGACTCGCAGCTGACGATGGTCCAGGGCAAGCAGGTCAAGGTCGTCGGCTGGTACGACAACGAGTGGGGCTACTCCAACCGCCTGGTGGACCTGACCGTCTTCGTCGGCGGCCAGCTCTGATCTCTCTGCCCGCTGATCGTACGATCACAGGCATCGGGATGTAGGGGACGGGGCTCGTACGACGCGATGGAGCGTCGTACGA
>NZ_PXWG01000118.1 GCF_003011965.1 Streptosporangium nondiastaticum | reverse complement strand
TTCGACGCCGCCCGCGCCGCCGGGCTGCGGGGCACGTCCACCGAGCGGCTGCGCCAGGACGCCGTCGTCCGGGCGGCCGCCGAAGGCACGCGGCTGGCGGCCGCGGCGGCACGCATCGCCCTCGGCAACGGACCCCCCGCGGGCCACGGCCCGCCGGCCGGGGACGCCGGCCGCCCCGCACAGCCGGGCACGGACGTCTTCGCGTACGCCACCACGCCCCCGCACCTGCTGTGGTGGCGGCGCATGCGCGTCCACCTGACACCCCATTCGGTCCACATGCAGAACGCCCTGCGCCTCGCCGCCGCGCTCGCCTGCGCCCGGCTCGTCGTCGGGGCCCTCGACCTCGCCCACGGCTTCTGGGTGCTGCTCGCCACCCTCAGCCTCATGCGCACCTCGGCGGCCGACACGCGGGCGGCCCTGCGCCCCGCCCTCACGGGCACGGTCGCGGGCGCGGCCGCCGCCGCCCTCATGCTGTACGTCGTCGGGGACCGGCCCGTCGTCTACGCCGTCGCGCTGCCCTTCGTCATGTTCACCGGCTTCACGGCGGGTCCCCCGCTCGGGCCCGGCTGGATGCAGGCCGCCTTCACGCTCGTCATCGTCTTCGTCTTCGCCCAGCTCTCCGCCGCCGACTGGCGGCTGTCGGAGGCGCGGATCCTCGACGTCCTCGTCGGCGGGGCGATCGGCGTCGTCGCGGGCCTGCTCGCCTGGCCGCGCGGGGGCCGCGGCGAACTGGGGCGGGACATGGCCGACTTCCTCACCGAGTGCGCCGTGGCCGGCCGCGCCGTCACCGCGCTGCTGGGCGACGACCGGTTCCAGCGCGAGCGCTCCCAGGGCGACCCGCTGCGGCCCGCGCGGCGCGCCATGTACCTCGCCGAGGCGTCCTACGCCCAGTACTTGACGGAGCGCATGTACCACGAGCGGCCGGAGGCGCACTGGGGGGCCGCCCTGGCCACCGGGCGCGCCGTCGTGCACGGCGCCGAGCTCCTGCTGATGACCCACCAGGAAAGCCTGCGCGCGCCCCTCCCGCCGGGCCCGGCCGCCGCCCTGACCGGCCTCGCGGGGCAGGTGGCGCACGAGGTGCTGCGCGCGGCGGACTCCCTGGTCACCGGCGGCCCGCGCGAGCCCCGGACGACCGTCTCCCGCTACCCGGCGGAGGAGTCCGGCCCGCTGCACCGTGCCTCCGACGGGCACCTGGGGGTCAGCGACGCCCACGTGCTGCTGATCGTCGACACCGAGGCCTGGCTCACCGGCGTGGCCCACGACGCGGTGCGGACGCGGGCGGCTCCGGACCGGACGGACGTGCCGGCCACACGTCGAGCAGACCCGCCGGAATCGTGGCCGGAGGCCGGGCCGGGGGACGCGGAGGGCGCGTGGCACCGTCCTTCTCCGGCGCGTCCCCGGCGCGGGGGTGGACGACCAGGACCGGGCATCGGGCGTGCTTGAGGCAGTGGCGGCTGACCGAGCCGTGCACGAGCCGGTGGACCGGGCCGTGGCTGCCCGCCCCCATCACCAGCATGTCGGTCTCCCGCGCCGCGCACGCCACCAGCGCCGGCCCGGCGTCCGCGCGCACCACGCGGGGGCGCATCCGCAGGCGCCGCGCGTCCTCGCCCAGGGCGCTGCGGCAGGCCCGTGACAGCCTGTCCCGGGCCGCTCGCTCCCAGTGGGCGCAGACGTCGGGCGGCGCCGGCTGCACGGCGTCGGCGGCCTCGCCGCCCGGGGGCTGCCAGGCGATCACGGGGCAGAGCACGGCGCCGTGGTGCGCCGCTTCCCCGGCGGCCTGCCTGAGGGCGGCCAGACTGCCCGCGGAGCCGTCCACTCCGACGACGACGCGCGTCACGTTCTCCGGCATGGGCCCGGTCCTTTCCCTTCGGGGTCCTTTCGCTCCTCGGCCCACGCTAGGAAGGACAGTCCCCGGACGGCATCGGCCGTATGGCCGAAATGACCGAAAAGGCGGGATCGGGGGCCGGCTCCGCCAGCCGGTCCGCGACCTGCCGGGCCTGGCGGACCACGTTCCGCAGGTGGTTCGAGAAGGGAATGCGGACGTGCGTGCCGACCCCCACCACCCACACGCGCTGCGGCGGCGCCCCGGGCCCGCTCCGTACCCGCAGGTCCGCCTCCAGTCCGCTGACCGCCGTGCCCCCGGCGGGCGCGCCCTCCAGGTGCAGTGCGGTCCGCTCCCGGTCCCAGTGCAGGACCGGCCGCTCGAAACCCGTCGCGTTGATGACGTAGTCGTACGTCTCCGGCGCGGCCCCCGAGCGCTCCACCCGCCACAGACCGCCCTCGAAGGAGACGGCCCGCGGATACGGGCGGATCAGGCGCAGCGCCCCCGAATCGAAGTGCGCGAGCAGCCGCCGGGCGTTCACGCGGGCCAGCGCGGTCGCGTACCGGTCCGTCAGCCAGGCGAACTCGGCCGACAGCTCCTCCAGCCGGCCCGCGGGCAGCTCCGGGGCCAGCTCGATGACCTGCTCGATCAAGGGAACGATCACATCCGGCCAGGCGCAGGCGCCCGCCTCGGCCAGGGCGGTCTCCTCGCGCAGCCGCCGCACGGGATCGGTGGCGTGGGAGACCTGCCGGCGCAGCGGGCGCCGGTCCTGCAGCCGCACCGCCTCCACGACGCACCGCACCAGGCGGGCCTCCAGGTGCGGGTCCGCCGGGTCGAGGCGCGAGATGCGCTCCAGCGGCGGGTACGCGTGCAGCGGCGCGGCGAGGGACTCGCGCACGGCGGGCAGCTTCCCCGACGGCGAGGAGAGGGTGGCGCGGTGCCCGTCACGGCACAGCAGGAGCGCCGCGTCGGTCGCCGACTGGCGGCTGCCGAGGATCAGCACCCGTGAGCGCGGGCGCAGGCCCTGCCGGATCCGGCTCGCCGGGTAGGGGCTGTCGAGGTAGCGCGGGTGGTGCCGGAACTCCGCGAAGCCGCGCGGGACGCGGGGGCGCTGCACGCCGGTGCAGACGACCACGTCGTCGGCGTACAGCTCCTCGCCCGTGCTCAGCCGCACCCGGTGGCCGCCGCGGCCGTCCGCCGCCGTGTCGATGCTCTCCGCCGAGGCCCGTACGTGCTCCACGGCGATGCCGGCCCGCCCGGCCTGCTCCCGTGCCCGGGCCGCGCGGTCCGCGCAGTACTCGGCCATGCGGGCGCGGGGGACGCAGTCCTTCGCGGAGCCGGTCCAGCCGTGCGCGCGCAGGTGGTCGACGAAGTCGCCGGGCCGGTCGGCGAGGAGCGAGTTGAGCTCGGCGGCCGAGTTGCACAGCAGCAGCGGGTCCTCGTCCCCGAAGGCGAGCCCCCAGCCGGCCGGGCGGGGATCCACGACGCGGACGGCCCGCACGGGGTGCGGCGGCCGGCGGCCGGCGAGCGCGCGGACCAGCTGCAGCACCAGGCTCGTCCCGGCGACCCCGCCGCCGATGACGACGACCTCCCGGCCGGTCTCACCCTTCACATCCACCCCATCCACCGCCCTTCCCCCCGGCTCTCCCTCCCGGGTCCGTAGAGCACACTGCCCAGCCGGCCGGCCCGCGGAACCCGCCCGGCCCTCCGGATGCGGGCCGCCCACCCGGCGGTTACGTTCCGGCTGTGGACCGTCTCTCCCCCGAAGGCTCCCCGGAGCACGGGCAGGCCGATCCCGCTGAGCACGGGCGGGCCGACCCCGCGCGCTGGGCGATGCTCGCCGTCCTGTGCGCGAGCCTGCTGCTCGTGGCCATGGACGCCACCATCCTGAACGTGGCCCTGCCCTCGCTCATCAAGGAGATGCGGCCCGACGCCCTCGAACAGCTCTGGATCATCGACATCTACGGGCTGGTCCTCGGCGGCCTGCTCGTCACCGCGGGCGCGGTCGGCGACCGGTACGGCCGGAAACTGCTGTTCACCACCGGATTCACGGTCTTCGGCGCGGCCTCGGTGCTCGCCGCCACGGCCGGCGCGACCGAGAGCGTCCTGCAGCTGATCGCCGGCCGCGTCCTGCTCGCCATCGGCGGGGCCATGGTGATGCCGTCCACCCTCTCCCTGATCCGCACGATCTTCCCCGACCCCCACGAGCGCACGCTCGCCATCGGGATCTGGGCCGCCGTCGCCGGGGCGGGCGCCGCGATCGGCCCCCTCGTCGGCGGCCTGCTCGTGAACACCTTCTCCTGGTCGGCCGCGTTCTGGGTCAACGTGCCCGTCGTGCTGGTCACCGTCGTGGCGGCCGTCCTCCTGCTGCCCGAGTACCGCAGCCCCTCCCACCACGACCTCGACCTCGTCGCCGCCCTGCTCTCCGTCGCCGGAGTGGTCCTCACCGCCTGGGGCATCAAGCACCTGGCCGGCGGCTTCCGGCCGCTCGACCTCGCCGCCCTGCTCGTCGGCCTCGCGGCCCTGACCTGGTTCGTCCGCCGCCAGCTGCAGTCCGCCGACCCGCTGCTGGACGTCCGCCTCTTCGCGAACCGCCCCTTCCTCGCCGCCGCCCTCGCCACCCTCACCGCCATGATGGGCATCGGCGCCGCCCTCTACCTGATCTCGCTGTGGCTGCAGTACGTCCGCGGCCACGACGCCCTCGCCGCCGGCGCGCGCACCCTGCCCGTGGCCCTCGCCGCGCTCGCCTCGTCCCTGCTGACGCCGTGGATGCTGCGCCGCACCGGCGTCCGCACCGTCCTGACGGCGGGTCTGGCCGCCCTGGTGTGCGGCTTCGCCCTCCTCGCCGGCGCGCCCCACCCGCTGGGCTACGGCGCCGTAGCCGTCGCCCTCGTCACCTTCGGCATCGGCGACGGCATGGCGATCACCGCCGCCGCGGCCGTCATGGTCGCCGCCGTCCGCCCCGAACGCGCCGGCCAGGCCGGTGCCGTCTCCGAGAGCGCCTACGAGCTGGGCATCGGTTTCGGCGTCGCCCTCCTCGGCAGCATCCACACCACCCTCTTCCGCTCCGGCATGCCCGCCGGCTACCCGCCGGCCGCACGGGAATCGGTGGGCGGCGCCGACCAGGCGGCCCGCTCCCTCGGCCAGAGCACGAGGGAGGGCCGCGCCCTGCTCACCGCGGCGAGAGCCGCCTTCGACGACGCCCTGCGGACCACGTCACTGGTGTCGGCGGTCATCGTGGCGGCGGCGGTGGCTCTGGCGGCGTTCCTCGTTCCCAAGGGGTTCCGGGCGGATTCGGCGCACTAGGAGTTCCCGAGAGCTTCGGCAGGGAAAGGCGTGACGCGGAAGGAGCCGTTATGGGTGAGCCCGGAACACCGGCACCGCCCTCCCTTCCGGCGAGCGCGGCGCGGATCGCGGTCGCCTGCGCCGGGGCCGTTCCCGCGGTCGTGGTGCGGCTGAGCGGTGCCGGGCTGCCGCCCGGGCCGGCCGTCGCCGTTTTCGGGCTCGGGGTGCTGAGTGCGGCGCTGTTGCTGATGTGGGCCGCGGAGACGGCCCGCGCGGACATGGCCGGGGCGCTCGCGCTCGCCCTCCTGGCGTTCATCGCGGTGCTGCCCGAGTACGCCGTCGACCTCTATTTCGCCTACGCGGCCGGATCCGATCCCTCCTACGCGGCCTACGCGGCGGCCAACATGACCGGCGCCAACCGGCTGCTGGTGGGCGTCGGCTGGCCGCTCGTCGCGCTCGCCGCCGCGCTGTCCCGGCGCCGCCGGGGCGCCGCCCCGGGGCCGGTCGTCCTGGAGCCGCACCGCCGGATCGACGTCGCCTTCCTCGCCGTGGCCGCCGTCGTCGCCTTCGTCATGCCGCTGACCCGGGAGGTCGGCTGGTACGTACCGGTCGTGCTCGTCCCCTGGTACGGCTGCTACCTCTACCGGATCGGGAAGTGCGGCTCGGGCGAGATGGAGGAGCTCGTCGGCGTGCCGGCCCGGCTCGCCCGGTTGCCCCGGGCCGGCCGGCGGGTCACCACGGCCGTGTTGTTCGCCGGTGCCGCGGCGGTCGTCTTCGCCTGTGCGGAGCCGTTCGCGAACGGCCTGGTGGAGGCGGGCGCTTCGCTCGGCATCGACCGCTTCGTCCTGGTGCAGTGGCTCGCGCCGCTCGCCTCGGAAGCCCCCGAGCTGATCGTCGCCGTGGTCTTCGCGTGGCGCGCGCGGGCCGGCGACGGGCTCGGCGCGCTGCTGTCGAGCAAGGTCAACCAGTGGACGCTGCTGGTCGGCTGCCTGCCCCTCGCCCACGCGCTCGGCGGGGGAGGGGCGGCCCTGCCGCTGGTGACCCGTCAGGTCGACGAGGTCGCCCTGACGGCCGCGCAGACCGTCCTGGCCGTCGTCGTCCTGCTGGACCTGCGCTTCGTCCGGTGGGAGGCCGCCGTTCTCTTCGTTCTCTTCGCGGTGCAGTTCGCGCTCCCGGGCGAGTACGCCCGGGAGGTGCTGACCTACGTCTACCTGGGTCTGGCGGCCCTGCTGCTGACGAGGCGGTGGCGCGACCTCCCGGACACCGGCCGGGCCCTGGCCGGGCGGGTCGCGGGGGACCCGCACTTCTGAAGCCGCTACGGCTCCGAGATCAGCTCCGTCACCGCCTTCAGCCCGTCCGTGGCCAGCGCCCGGCGCTGACGGTCCGCCCCGGTGCCCCGCCGCAGCAGGCGGGCGGTCAGCGAGCTCACCTGCCGGGTGTCGCCCGCCTCCTCCAGCGACTGCCCTATGTGGACGAGGAGGCTGCGGACGACCTCGTGCGCGCCGTGGCGCCGGCCCGTGGGGTCCACGAGCACTCCGTCGAGCCCGTGCCGGGCCGCGTGCCAGTTCGCGGCGGCGAGCAGCTCCGGCAGGCAGGGCACCGGGGGCCGCCCGGTCTTCTCGTCGCGGATGGCGGTGGCGACCAGCCCGCGGACGATGCCGGCGAACATGACGGCGTCGTCGGCCCGCAACTGCACGTCCAGGCAGCGCACTTCGATCGTGGGATAGCGGTCCGAGAGCCGTGCCGTCCAGTACAGCTGGCCCCGGTCCGCGATGGCCCCGGCGGTCAGCAGCGCCTCGATGCGCTCCTCGTAGTCCGCGAGGCCGTGGAAGTAGGGGGGCGGGCCGCACACCGGCCAGCGGCTGTAGACCACGGTCCGCCAGCTGGAGAAGCCGGTGTCCTGGCCGTTCCACAGCGGGGAGTTGCCCGCCATGGCGACGAGGACGGGCAGCCAGGGCCGCACCCGGTTGAGGACCGCGACGCCCGTCTCGCGGTCGGGGATGGCGACGTGGACGTGCATCCCGTGGACGAACTGCTCGTCCACGAGCTGGGCGGCACGCGTCCGCATCGCCAGATAGCGCGGGTTGCCGGTGACCGCGATGGGCTCGGGGCCCGAGCACGGTGCCGTTCCGCAGGCGGCGATCCGGCAGCCGGACCGCTTGGCGGCGGAGCTCACCGCGTGGCGCAGCCGCAGCAGGTGACGGCTGGCCTCGGCGAGATCGGAGCAGACCGGAGTGGCAACTTCCACCTGGGCCTGCAACAGCTCCGCCTGAATCTCCCGCTCGTTCACGACCGGATCCAGGTCGACCGCCGCCCGGACCTCGTCGGCCAGGGGAACCGGCAGTGCGGTGGCCGGGTCGAGCAGAAGATACTCCTCCTCGATCCCTAGGGTGAGCATGCCGTAGGGCTACCCCCGGGCCCCCGCGGCGAACCGCACGGACCCCGCCGCCGCTGCCTTCTGACGCAAAGACGCCCTGCCGCGCCCCCGTTCACCTCGCTCTTCGGGCCGTGCCGGAGTGACTCGAATCAGTTCTTCAACTGCCTTTTGATAAACGGGATTTCCCGTCACTCGCGATACCGGGTAACACCCCGGTTCCATGAGCCGACGCGAAGTGAAGAAGTTCACAGAAGCACCTTTCGGCTCCGAATTCCGGCGGTCCGTGATGCAGGATCGTGCATCGAACAACAAGATCCCGTCACCGAGGCGGGCGACCCGGGCGGACGCCGAGTCCTGCCGCCGTACCGGGTGCTGAGCAGAAGAATGGATCGGCAGGAGCGGGAGACCCGAGCACGGCGGACCATGATGGCGGTGGTCCTTGGGGTGAAGCCATTTCAGATGGCCGGGCAACTTCGACAGCCCGAACCCGACAGGTCATCTTTCGTAGGCGGATGACGAAGGGTATTTGGCATGTCTGCGTTCCCCGGTATATCCACGCTCATGTCCCGCGCCGGTGCCGCCTCCGTGGTCACCGCCGCCACCGTGACCGCGTCCATGCTGCTTCCCGGCATGTCGGCCGAGGCGAGTGCGGCCACCCCGGGCGCCGCCGCCCTGAAGGTCGCGGCGTCCAAGCAGGGCTCCCCCTACCAGTACGGCGCCGCCGGCCCCAACCGGTTCGACTGCTCGGGCCTCACGCTCTACTCGTTCAAGAAGGTCGGCAAGAACCTGCCGCGCACCGCGGCCGACCAGTACAACAAGACCCGGCACATCTCCTCCGGCTCCCGCCAGGCGGGCGACCTGGTCTTCTTCCACTCGGGCAGCAACGTCTACCACGTCGGTATCTACGCGGGTAACAACAAGATCTGGCACTCGCCCAAGCCCGGCACGTCGGTGCGCCTGGAGAAGATCTGGTCCGGCAGCGTCTGGTACGGCCGGGTCAACTGACCCCGTCCGGACGCGGCCGACCGGGCCGGGGCGACCCCACCCCGGCCCGGAGCCCTCCGGGGAGCCCTGTGCGGGCGTCCCCGGAGGAGTGTGCGTCAGGGCAGCTGAGCCCCGTACGCCTGCAGGGCTTCCGGTACGGGCTGGAAGAACGTCTCGCCGCCGCCGGAGCAGTCTCCGCTGCCGCCCGAGGTGAGGCCGAGGGCGGTGTCACCGTCGAAGAGCGCGCCGCCGCTGTCGCCCGGCTCCGCGCAGACCGAGGTGCCGATCATGCCCTCGACCGCGCCCTCCTCGTAGTTGACGGTCACGCCGAGGGCGGTGACCTGGCCGTCGTGGACGCCGGTCGTGCTGCCGCTGCGCTGCACCGTCTCGCCGACGGTCGCCTGCCCGGCCCTGGAGATGTTCTGCGTGCTGCCGTCGTAGAGGTCCACCGCGCTGGGGTGGGCGATGGACGAGGTGTAGCGCACGAGCGCGTAGTCGTGGCCGGGGAAGGTCGAGCTCTCGGTCACGCCGATCTGGGCGCCGCCCTGCGTGGCGGACCAGGTCCGCGAGGCGTTGCCGCAGTGCCCGGCCGTGAGGAAGTACGGCTTGCCGCCCTTGGTGACGTTGAAGCCCAGGGAACAGCGCACGCCGCTGCCCCAGATCGCGTCACCGCCCGCGATGAAGGGGCGGAACACCCCGGCCGTCCTCTTCACGGCCACCTTGTCGCCCAGGCCCGCGACGACCTTGTCGAGGCGGTCCTTGCGGGCGCCGGTGACCGTGCTGTCGGCGGTGACGACGACCTTGTTGAGGCGGGGGTCCACCGCCCAGGCCGTGCCCGGAATGGACGCATCCGACTTCAGTGCCCGCTGCGCCGAGGCGAGTTCGGCGGCGGAGTGGCGGACGGTTCTCGGCTCGGCACCGGCGGCCCGTACCCGTGCGGCTGCTCCCTCGTCGAGGACGCCGACGACGAGCCGGCCGCTGCCGGCGTCGTAGTACGTGCCGGCCGAGTCCGCGCCCAGGTCGGCGGAGATCTGCCGGGCGAGCTCCGAGGCCGGCAGCGAGGAGAGCCGGCCGGGCGCCGGCGAGGCCGCGTGCGCACTGGGGAGCGTGAGCGCCGCGGCCGTCAGGGCGGCCATCGCCGCGCCGGCGGCGGCCGTACGGCGGGTGGAGGTGCGGGAACGTTTCACTCGTGGCCTCCTGTGGGGGAGTGCCCGGGGGCGCGAGCGCGCCCGGGCGAAGTGGAGGACGTGCGTACGTCATGCGCGTGCGTGCTGCGCGTACGTCATGCGCCCACGTGACGCGCACAGGCGGGACAGGGAGCGCGACAGGCCGATGTGATCGTCGCGTCCATGTCAAGAACGGGATACGGGCGAGTATCCCGAGGCGGCGAGCGGAAGTTCAAGAGCGACATTCGGTCGTGCGAACGGTCCCGGCGGGAGACCTCCGGCGGCTCACCCGTAACGGAAGCCGTCCGCCTGAACGGGGGTGACGCGTGCGGACGGCGGCCGGGCGGTGAGCGGACGACGAGGGGTGCGCCTGTCCGGTATTCGCTCTCCGCGGGCCCTCCACGCCGGGGGACGGGGGCGTCCTTTGCGCAGTCTTAACGACCGAGGGCGGTGCAACGCCTGCGAAAGCAAGGCCGGGACCCGCCGTTCGTACGGCGGACCCCGGCCCCGTCGCGCGTGGTTACTGGGCGCCCGACGTGTGGGTCGGACGGATCGGGCCGCTGGCACCCTGTCCCTGCGCGCCGGCGCCCTCCACGTGCTCGACCGGCTGGTCCAGCTCGGTCGAGATGGCCTGCTCGGACGGCGTGGCCGCCCGCTCGGACGGCGTCGCGGCCTGCTCGGCGGGGGCCCCGGCCTGCTCCGTGTGCTTGGGGTCCTCAGCGGTCATATCGAACTCCTGTGTAGAAGGCACGCCGTGACGCGCCGTGAAACAAATGAGTCTGCAGTATGTATCGCCGCCATCAACGGACGATCAACGCCCCCTCACCAGGCCCGGCCCGCCCCTGCCCGCTCGCCGGACCGTCCGCGCGTCCGGAGCCTGCTCATGTAAGGGACACTGAGGTACTGTCACCGCTGTCGCCGGACGGATCCGGCACGGGCACGCTCGGGGGAGACATGCGGGATACGACGGAGCCGTCCGCGCACCGGCTCCACTTCCAGCTGCTCGGCCCGGTCCGCGCGGTGGCGGACGACCGCCACGTGGACCTGGGCGCGCGCCAGCAGCGCGCCATGCTCGCCGTCCTCCTGCTCCGCGGCGGCGCCACGGTCTCCAGCGACGAGCTCATCGACGCCCTGTGGGGCGAGAACGCACCGCCCCAGGCCCTCGGCACCATCCGCACCTACGCCTCCCGCCTGCGCACCCTCCTCGAACCCGGCCGCGCCGCCCGCACCCCCGCCACCGTCCTCGTCTCCGTGGCCGGCGGCTACGCCCTGCGCGTGGCGCCCGAGCGCGTCGACGCCCACGTCTTCGAACGCCACCTCGCCCGGGCGGCCGCCGCCCGGGCCGCGGGCGACACGGCGGCGGCCCGAGACGCGTACGCCGCCGCCCTGGAGCTCTGGCACGGCACCGCGCTGGCCGGACTCCCGGGCCCGTACTGCGAACGCCAGCAGGACCGGCTCACCGAAGCGCGCCTCGCCGCCCAGGAAGGCCTCTTCGACTGCGCCCTGGCCCTCGGCCGGCACGCCGAACTCGTCCCCGAGCTCACCTCGCTCACCGCCGAACACCCGCTGCGGGAACGGCTGCGCGCCCAGCTGATCCTCGCCCTCTACCGCTGCGGCCGCCAGGTCGACGCCCTCGCCGCCTACGCCGACGCGCGGCGGCTGCTCGTCGACGAACTCGGCGTCGACCCCGGCCCCGAGCTGACCCGGCTGCACGCCCAGGTCCTGGCCGGCGACCCCGCGCTCGCCCTGCCCGCCCCCGAGCCGGCCACCGCCGCCGTGCCCGCCCAAGGCCGGCGCCCGGCCGGGGCCCCCTTCCAGCTGCCCGCCGGCATACCCGACTTCACCGGCCGCGAGGAGCTGCTGGGCGAGGTGCGCGGCGCCCTCACCGCGGCCGCCGGCCCCGCCGTGCCGATCGCCGTGCTCACCGGCATCGGCGGCGTCGGCAAGACCACCCTCGCCGTCCACGCCGCCCACCTCGCCCGCCCCGGCTTCCCCGACGGCCAGCTCTACGTCGACCTGCGCGGCACCAGCGCCGACGCCGCGGACAGCGGCAGCGTCCTCGCCCACTTCCTCCAGGCCCTCGACGTCCCCGAGCCCGACATCCCCGACGACCTGGAACAGCGGGCCGCCCTCTACCGCTCCGTGCTCGCCGACCGGCGCGTCCTGCTCCTCCTCGACAACGCCCACGACGCCGCCCAGATCCGCCCCCTGCTCCCCGGCACCGCCGGCTGCGCCGTGCTCGTGACGACCCGCTCCCGGGCCGTCACCCTCGGCGGCGCCCGGCAGTTCCACGTCGGCGTCGCGAGCGAGACCGAGGCCCTCTCCCTGCTGGCCGCCATCGCCGGCGAGGAACGCGTCACCGCCGAGCCGCGCGCCGCGAAGGCCCTCGCCGCCGCGTGCGGCCACCTGCCGCTCGCCGTCCGCATCGTGGCCTCCCGCCTCGCCTCCCGGCCCGGCTGGACCGTCGCCTCCCTCGTCGCCCGCCTCGACGACGAACGCCGCCGCCTCGACGAACTGCAGGCCGGCGACCTCACCGTGGAGTCCACGTTCCGGCTCGGCTACGCCCACCTCCCGGCCGACCAGGCCCGGGCCTTCCGCCTGCTGGCCCTCGCCGACGCCCCCGACCTCCCCCTCGCCGCCGCGGCCGCCCTCCTCGACTGCGACGACTTCACCGCCGAGGACCTCGCCGAAGGCCTCGCCGACGCCGGCATGCTCGAGTCGTACGCCCCCGGCCGCTACCGCTTCCACGACCTCCTGCGGCTCTACGCGCGTCGCCGCGCCGAACGCACGGAGACCCCCGAAGACCGCCGCGCCGCCGCCGCCCGCCTCCTCGACCACCTGCTCGCCACCGTCGGCAACGCCTCCCGCATCCTCGAACCCGACCACGCCCTGCACCGCCACCTCCACCCCGTCACCACCGCCGGCACCGGCTTCGCCGACGCCGACGAGGCCCGCCAGTGGCTGCGCCGCGAACACGTCACGCTCGCCGCCGGCCTCGCCCAGTCCGTCCGCGAACTGCCCGGCGCGCTGCGCCCCGCCGGCGACCTGCTCCTCACCTGGTCGGGCCTGATCGAGGGCCCCGCGCACCGCGACGAACTGCGCCGCCTGTCCGAGCTGACCGCCGTCGCCGCACACACGGCCGGCGACCCGCGCGTCGAGGCCCGCGCCCGCTACACCCTCGGCAACCTGCACTACTACACCGACGTGTACGAGGCCGCCGAACGCGAACTCTCCGAGGCCCTGCGCCTCGCGGAAGCCGCCGGCGACCCCATGTGCCGCCACCTCGCCGCCAACGCCCTCGGCATCCTCTGCTTCGCCACCGACCGCCCCGCCCGCGCCCTGCCCCTCCTGGAACAGGCCCGCAGCCTGTGCGACGCCCTGGACGACAAGGGCAGCGAGGCCAGGGTCCTCGCCAACACCGCCCGCGTCCGCCTCGCCCTCGACCGGCCCCGCGAGGCCGAACGCGACGCCGCCGAGGCCGTCCGCATCGCCGGCGCCACCGGCAACGGTCCGACCATCGCGCTGACCCTCTACCAGCACGGCTGCGTCCTCCACAAGACCGGCCGCCCGGACCTGGCCGCCCGCCAGCTCCAGGACGCCCTCGGCTCCTTCATCGAGCAGCAGCAGCGCGGCTGGGAGGGCCTGGCCTGGGCCCGCCTCGCGGAGTGCCGCCTGGCCGAGTGGCGCGACGAGGACGCGGTCTCGTGCGCCGAGCAGTCCCTGACCATCGCCGCCGACCTGGGCAAGACCTACTGCCAGGGCCTGGCCCTCGCTGTCCTGGGCCGCGCCCGCATCCGCCTGGGCGACCCGGCCCGCGGCCACGACCACCTCCGCGAAGCCCTCACCCTCTTCGAACGGCTGGGGGTGCCGGAGGCGGCTTCGGTACGGGAGCTGCTGGCGGCTCGGGCGCCGTCAGCGAGGTGAGCCGGCGGAACCCCGCGCGGGCCGTCAGCGCGCGGTGCGCGCACCCCCTCCGCCGTTGACCGGCTGGACGGCCGGCCCGGGGTCCGGGAGGTTCTTGAAGAACTCGGAGGACTCCCGGCGGCGGATCTTGAACACCGCGTCCAGCAGGGCGTTCGCCGAGCGGGCCGGGCCGTCGGTGCCGTCCGGGCCGAGGCCTCCCGCGCACCACTGCAGGTAGACGCGGGTGAGCTCGACCTCCGTCTCCCGCAGCAGTATCCAGGAGACGTCCCAGCGGTAGAGGCTCTTCATGGCGGTGGTGACCGCCACCAGGAACCCCGTGCCCGAGATAGCGGCGCTCTTGCCGGTGAAGTCGAGCGCGGTCAGCACCGGCAGGGCCGCGCCGGCCAGGATCACCAGGGCGCCGCTCAGGCGGTAGAAGCGCCGGTGCCAGGTGGCGCGGATGTCGTAGAAATCTATGACCTCCAGGACGTAGCGCTCGGTCGCGGCGGTGAACCCCTTGTCGGAGTTCCGCCAGCGGGGCGCGGAGAACTTCAGACCCAGTTTCCTCAGCACACTCTTCCTCGCACTCACTCGCACTCACTCACCGCTGCGGCGCCGGCGGTCACTACGCGTACGCCGACGGCAGGTATCCGGAGAAGAAGACGTTCGTCACCGACTCGCGCGCGGCCCGCTCCTGCTCCGGCGAGTGGACGGTCCACCCGATGACGGGCAGCCCGCGCCGCTGCCAGAAGCGCAGGGCCCGCGACGGCAGGGCGTCCAGTTCGAAGCTCAGGAAGCCCGGACGGCAGACGGCGTTGGTGGCCATGGAACGGCCGATCGGGCGCAGGGCGCGCGGCGCGGACCGGAGGGCCCCGGCGATCTGCCCCACCGGCACTCCGGGGAGCGCGCGCCGCAGCCGGTACACCGTGCGCGGGTCGAAGGACTGCACGGCGACCGGGCCCTCGTAACGACGGACCGCCGCCGTCACGGCCCGCTCCAGGCCGCCCGCCCCCGCCACCCCCCAGCGGCGGACGTCCACCATGACGGGCACCCGCCCGGCCACCGCCGCGAACACCTCGGGCAGCGTGACCGGCACGGCGGCGCCAGGCACCGACGAGGCCACCGCGCGCAGTTCGCCCAGCGTCAGGGACGTGACGGGCCGTGCGCGCCCGGACGGCAGGCGGACCGCCGCGTCGTGCACGACGGCGAGCGCACCGTCCCTGGTCAGCTGCACGTCGAGTTCGAAGGGCACGCCGTGCGCGGCGGCGCGCCGGAACGCCGCCATCGAGTTCTCCGGCGGCCCGCCCGGGCCGCCGTGCAGCCCACGGTGCGCGATCGGCCGGCTCAGGTGCCAGGGGAGATCCCGCACGATGGCCTCCAGGACGGACGTCACGACGGAGCCGCGGGCCGGGGCGTGTCGCACAGCCGCTGGAACGCCGCGAGCATGTGCGTCTCGGCCTGCGAGAGGGAGTTGTGCACACCGAGCAGACGGCGGAGCTCCTCGAAGCGTACCCAGGCGTCGCGGTATCCGAGCCTGCGCAGCGCCTGGACCCGGTCCGGGGAGAACGACAGCAGGCCGGTGAGCGGGCCCAGCGGGCCCGGCGGGATGATGGGGACGCTGGGCCGGATGTCGATCCGGGTGACGGGGCCCGCGGGGTGCGAGCTCACGACGGCGTCCGGATGCAGGTGGACGACCACCACGACCTCGCAGTGCTCCTGCTCGGCGAAGGCGCGCACCGGGGTGCGGTCGCCGGGCCCGCCGAGGCCGCCGTCCAGGTACGTGCAGCCCTCGACCACCCGGGACGGGAAGATGAGCGGCAGCGCGGCGCTGGCCAGGACGGCCTCCCGGATCTGGTGCTCCGGATAGCCGTTGAGGCGCAGGATGGCGCCCTTCGCGCCGCCCAGCCACCGCAAGACCTCCACGAGGTGACGCAGCCGCACGGGGAGGGCGGGCGTGCGCACGAGCGGGTAGGCGGCCACCCACAGGGGGCGGCCGGCCCGGATCGCCGCCGCGTCCACCGCCTCGTCGACGAGCTCCTCCAGCAGACCGATCCGGCGGCGCAGGCCCAGCAGCCTGGGCGCGAGCAGCCGGGCCTGCCGGGCGGTGCCCTCCGCCGCCGCCCCCGCCGCGTCGAGCGGGAGGCCCTGGTCGGCGAACGGCGTCACGCCCGACCGGGTCGAGAAGCGCTCCCAGAAGCCGGCCAGGCGCCGGGTGCCGGTCCGCAGGTCCGGGGCGCCGACCAGGACGGCGCCGTTGAGGGCGCCGATGCTGGTCCCGGCGATGGCCGCGATCTCCAGGCCCATCTCCGCGAGGTAGTCGCAGACGCCCAGTTCGTAGGCCCCCTTGGCGCCTCCGCCGGCCAGCACCAGCCCGATGCGCAGCGACCCGGGCGACGGGAACGCCGGCCGGGCAGCCGGTGCCGCGCCCGGCTCCTCGGGGGCCGGGCGCGCCCTGGGCACGGGGGCGGCGTGCCCGGCGGCCACGCTCTCGGCGCGGGCCGCCCAGCCGGCGAAGGCACGCGCGATGTCCTGGGCGCCGCCCGGGTACGGCGGGTCGCCGATGCCGTCCGCCTCATCCACGTACGACGCGTCGTTGATGTCCGGCGCCCCTCTCATGCCCCGAGCGTCACCGATGCCCGGCGGGTCACCGACGCCCTGCCCGTCACCCCTGTCCTGCGTGTCACTCACCGCGCATCACCCCGTACCGTCCCGTCCGCCGCCGTTCCCACCGTCATCGGATTCCGTGTGCTTGCGGAGCCGGATCCGCCGCTGCCGCGCCTCCGCGAACTGCTCGGCCACGATGCGCCGCACGAGCTGTTCGACGCTGAGGCTGGACGGGAGGAAGAGGTCGCCGCTGCCGCTGCTGTCCCGCAGGGCGGACCGCGCGGCGTCGTCGGGGTCGGCGCCGGCCACGGCCAGCTCCGTCGCCCGCGCCAGGGCGGAGGTCAGCGGGCCGACGGCGTCCGACAGTTCGTCGGCCACGCCGAGTCCCAGGAGCTCGGCCACCATCAGCCTGTGGTTCTCGCTGGGCAGGTCGCGCACGACGGAGGTGAGCATGCCCGGCACCGACTTCACGCCCTCGAACCAGGGCACCGGCGGATCCTGCAGCATGCGTTCGACCAGATGCCGTTGCATGAGCGTCTCGCCGCCGGTGAAGGCGTACGTGCCGGCCGGTCCGGAGGCCACCTCGCGGGCCAGCAGCACCGCCCCCACGAGCCAGGGCAGTTCCGGGTCGGGCCGTGGGTGGCGCCAGCGCCGGGCCGCCCGGTCCAGCGCCAGCTGGGCCTCCAGCGCCGCGAGCCGGCGCTCGTGGTCGGACAGGAAGCGGCCGGTGTCGCCGGCCAGCCTGCCGAGGATCGCGCCGAGTTCGCCGATCGCGGCGGCCGACCACTGGCCGGCGGCCTCGACGCGCTCGATGCGCTTCTTCGCGTCGTGGACCTCTTCGGAGACCTCGGCCACCACGAGGTCGGTCACCGTCATCCGCTCGCTCAGGTGCGTCAGCCAGCGCAGGGTGAGCTGCTGGGAGCTCAGCATCCGGTCGCGGACGGTCCGTTCGCGGATCCGGTCGCGGCCCGTGGCCCGGCCGAGGAGGCGGGCGAAGAAGCCCTCGCGGGCCGCGGCGCGGGTGAGGTCGTTCGCGGTGTGGAGGTCGTTGGTCAGCTCCAGGAGCAGCCGGTCGTCGACGAGCGGCACGCCCCGGGCGACGATCTCCAGGCTGAGCGCGTCGTCGCGGGGGGTCATGGCGCCTCGCCGGGGGCGAGGAAGACGAACGCCTTCAGGTGGTTCTCCGGGGCTTCGCCCTGGACGGCGTAGGCCGGTGCGACGAGGAAGCCGGGGACGCCGGTGTCCTGCCGGTTGTAGGCCTGGTACTCGTCCTCGGCGAGGGTGGTGACGTCGACGTCGAACAGCAGGGACGCGGGCAGTTCGACGGCGGCCATGTCCCGGACGATGCCGTTGGCCCCGTCCACGGCCTTGCGGAGCCGGGGATCGGTGCCCTCCGTCACGTAGCCGCGGTGCGCGAGCGCGGACTGCACGCCCTCGGCCGTGGCGGGCGTGCCCTGCTGGGCCGCCGTGAACAGCATGTGCACGAGCTCGCTGACGGCCCGGGCCCGTGCGGCCGGCATGCCACCGGGTATCTGGTCCCACTGCCGGGCGTCGGCGGGGCACAGCTCGCGGGCGAGGTTGCGCAGGTCCTGGTCGACGAGGCGCTGGTAGCGCTCCTTGATCTGGGAGTGCCGGCGGTGCATGTCGCTGGGGGCCTCGCCGGTGGCGATGGCGTCCCGGACGCCCGCGGAGCGCAGCCGGTCGAGCAGGACCTCCGCCTGCCGCAGCCTCGTCTCCAGGTGGTCCACGCGGTGGGCCATGGCCGTCACGCCGTCCGACACCCGGCCCACCGTCTCCCGCAGGCGGGTGAGATCGGTCTGCGAGGAGCCGTTGCTGCTCCTTCTCGCCTTCGCGGCCTGCTGCTCCGCCCTCGCGTCCACGGCGTGCTGCCAGGACTCCACCGCCACCAGCCGCTGCTGGAGGTCGTGGAGCTGGCCGAGCCACCACTCCTGCGAGTACTGGCCGCTGGTGGCCGCCCGCATGGAGGGGGCGGCGGGGTGCGGTTCCTTCGGTGCCTCGTGGTCGTTCCACCCGTACTCGTACATGGTCCTTACGTCACCTTCCCTGCGGGGTCTCGGGCCGGTCGGTGCTGCCGCGGCCGTACAGGTCGTCGAAGGCGACCTCGGCGCGGCGGGCGGCCCCCGACCGGCGGTCGCAGACCTCCACTTCGATCTCGGTGGTCCCGAACGAGAAGGCGACGTCCAGGGAGCGCTCGCTCGTGGGGAGTCCCACCGACCCCGAGATGTCGGGGATGACCTTTCCGATGGCCTCGCAGCCTTCCTCGTCCGTGTAGTCGGGGTCGTGTGCGTAC
The DNA here is from genome assembly GCF_003011965.1 of Streptosporangium nondiastaticum. Classification (GTDB taxonomy): domain Bacteria; phylum Actinomycetota; class Actinomycetes; order Streptomycetales; family Streptomycetaceae; genus Streptomyces; species Streptomyces nondiastaticus. Next base: position 2,584 of record NZ_PXWG01000118.1, on the reverse strand, counting down.
GTGGCGTGGATCGTCACCTGGACCGACGTCCATTTCGGGAACACCGCCACGGTGTTCACCGCTTTGTGGTCCGTCGGCACGAGGTCGCCGCGCCGGGCCATGACGACGAAGCGGTCGTTGCACTTCTCGTTGCCGTCGTCGTCGATGAAGAACTTCTCCTGAGGGTCGATGCCGTGCCGGAACGGCATGCTGCACCCGAATCCGTAGGTGTATTTGGAGCGGCGGCCCCAGATGATGGACGGGTCGTAGGCGAAGTGCACGGCGCCGCCGAGCACGGCGACCGCCGGGTCCATCGGCGTGATCACGCGCACTTCGTGGCCGAAGCGCTGGGCGATGCGGTCCCGGAGGTACGTCGAGCGCGCGAATCCGCCCACCAGCAGCATTTGTTCCCGCCCGACGGCCGGGCCGTCGCCGGACGCGGCGGCCCGCTGCCGCTCGATGGTGGAGAGGATCGGGCGCACCACGGATTCGAAGAGCGTGGTGACCTCGTGCGCGGTGATCTCGATGTAGTGCGTCTCACCGGAGGCGAGCACCGTGAGCCGGGTCCGCGTTCCCGGGTCGAGGGCGTCCCAGATCTTGCCGGGAATGCTGATGAGCACCGTGTCCGTGATCACGGGGGTGCCGTCGACTGCGGTCTCGGAGACGAGCCGGACCTTCTCGGTCTCCCATTCCGTCTCCAGCTGCCCGACTTCCTTGGGAAAGGCGGCGATCAGCTGTTTGAGCTGTTGCTCGCCGAAGCGGTCGGAGAGGATGTCCGTCACGAAGGCGTGGTTGACGTAGGCGGAGCCGAGGCGGTCGCCGTCGGCGACGCGGGTCTCCTTGAGCTGGCCGGGGCCGACGCCCTCGGCGCGGATCTGGTAGCTGGTGATGTCGACGGTGCCGCCGCCGCAGTCCACCACCATGAACCGGCTGCCCGGGGTGTCGACCTCTAACTGCCCTTCCGGGCGGTCCGGGCCGAGGACGGTGCCCGCGTTGAGCGCGCAGTAGACGGCCGCGGCCTCGGGCTCCTGCACCAGCAGCAGCCGCTCCATGTCGCCCGGCAGCCCGGCGGAGACGGCCGCCGTCCGCATGAACTGGCGGTCCGCCTCGGTCCACATGGCCGGAATGGTGAGGCACCAGCGGATTTCGTCGGCGGTATAGGCGGCGCCGCCGACGGCATAACGGCCGATCTGGTCCAGCGCGGCCCGGCGCACGTGCGTGAGCATGGCGGTGACGAGGACTTTCACCGTGTGCCGCCGGGCGCCCGCCAGACTCCCCAGGAATTCCGGGATGTCGGACTTTCCCTCGCGCCCGTGAATTGCCATCTTGAACTTGCTGGCGTAGCCGAAACCCTGGGGGTTTCCGCGGGCGAGTTCACGGTCCCAGGCATTGCGCGCCCTTTCCCCGAACTTCACCGGATCACCGGCCCGGTTCACGAGAACGGCGCTGAGGTCCTTCGGATAGGTGTGGCCCCCCGACTGCGTGAACGGCTGGTAGACCACGACCCGGTGCCCCGCCGCGTCCTGCAGTGCAGAAACGGTCGCCCAGGCAAAGCCGGTGCCGTGCGTCCCGAAATCGATCGCGACGATCACCTTGGGTTTGAAAGTCGCACCACGTGTTGACGGCGTCATGGGTCCCCCGAGCTCCGCACAGTTGCCGACAGGTGCATGAGGGTACACGTCACCGTGGGTTGCGGGGAGACCATTCACGGAATGACTTCCCCCGCCGTCCGGTACGGGCCCGGGAATGAAATTCCTTGGTGGCGGCACCTATTGGCGAAGGCTCAAGAGAAGCTCAGGAGAAGCTGTGAAGGGCTCGGGAGAATCCCATAGATATATCCGTACGGGTGCTATCCCGGCAGCCCGCCGTTGATCTCCACGACCTGCCCCGTGATGTAGGCGGCCCGGTCGGACACGAGGTACGCGACCAGATCGGCGACCTCCTCCGGGGTCCCCGCCCGGCCGAGCGGGATCTGCTCCAGGTGACGCTTCGCCACCGCCTCCGGCAGGGCCGCCGTCATGTCCGTCGTGATCAGGCCCGGGGCGACGACGTTGGCGCGGACGCCGTACTTCCCGCCCTCCCTGGCGAGCGAGCGGGTGAAGCCGATGATGCCGGCCTTCGAGGCGGCGTAGTTGGTCTGCGCCGCGCTGCCGTGGACGCCGGCGACGGAGGACAGCGTGACGATCGCGCCCTTGCGGCGCTTCATCAGCGGGAAGACGGCCGCGCGGCAGACGTGGTACGTGCCGTGCAGGTTGGTGTCGATGACCTCCCGCCACTCCTCGTCGGACATCAGCGCCAGCGGCCGGTCCCGGGTGATGCCCGCGCACGTGACCACCGCGTCCGGCGGCCCCAGTTCGCTGACCGCCTCGGTGACGAACTCCCGGGCCGCGCCGGCCTCCGCCACGTCCACCTGCCGCGCGAGCACCCGGGCGCCCGCCGCCCGGGCCGCCTTCGCGGTGGTCTCCGCGGCGTCCGCGTCGGACCGGTAGCAGAAGGCGACGTCGTGGCCGTCCTCGGCCAGCCGCACCACCACCGCCCGGCCGATGCCGCGCGAGCCGCCGGTGACCAGGGCCACCGGCCGCCGCGCGGCGCCGTCCGCCGCCTC
>NZ_PXWG01000117.1 GCF_003011965.1 Streptosporangium nondiastaticum | reverse complement strand
GGCCGCCGCACCGGTCGCGCCGGCTCCGGCCGCGGCGGCCGCCGCCACCGCTCCGGCCCGTAGCACAGTCCGCCTGTCGAGCATGCTGCCTCTCCATTCCATCGGCCGGTCCGCGCGCCCGGGCGCGCGGGAAGCGATCACGGGAACCACGGCTCAGGATGCCCGGCAGGATCATCCGTGCCTTCGCTCCTGTCAGCCGGGTGAAAGAAAGCGGCACTTGGCCTTCCGCGCAAGCGGCACTTGGCGTTCCGCACAATGGGAGGGACAGCGGAAGCGGAAGGCGGAGCACATGCACCAGGCGGAGCGGAACGGGTATCCGGGCGGCAGGCGGTTCCGGGACGAGCGGCTGCTGGCGGCGAAGGTCACCGCGGTCCGGGCCGCCGTGCCCGGCATGACGGACGTCACGCTGCGCGGCCCCGCCTTCGCCCGGTTCGCCTGCAAGCCGGGCGCCCACCTCCCCGTGGAGGTTCCCGGCGGCGCGCAGGGGCCGGTGCTGCGGACGTACTCGGTGTGGCGGCACACGCCTGCCGACGCCTCGCTCACCCTGCGGATCGCGCTGCACCACCCGGGCGGCCCGGGCTCCGCGTGGGCGGGCGCCGTGACGCCCGGCGAGCGCGTACGGACCGGGGTGCCGCGCAACCGCATCGTGCTCGACCCGCGCGCCCGCCACCACGTCTTCGTCGGCGAGGAGACGGGGGCGGTGCCGCTCCTCACCATGCTGGACGCGCTCCCGCCGGGGGCCGTGAGCCACGGGGTGCTGGAGACGACGGGTCCGGAGGCCGAGTTCCCGGCGCCGGACGGCGAGCGGACCCTGCGCTGGGTGCACCGCGGGCGTGCGTCGGCGGCGGCTTCACCGGTGCTGGTGGCGGCCGTGCGCCGGCTGGAGCTGCCTCCGGGGCCGGGGGTCGCCTACGTGGCGGGAGAGGCGGCGACCTGCCGGGCGGTGGTGCGTCACTTCGTGACCGAGCGGGGCTGGCCGCGGTTCGCGGTCAAGACGCAGACGCACTGGACGCCGGGCAAGTGCGGCATTCTCTGAGTGTCACGCCGTGCGCGGCAGCAGCGCGCGGACGGTCTCCCGCAGCAGGTGCGCGACGGTTCGTGCGTCGTCGTCGGTGAGCCCGGGGTGCAGGGGCAGGCACAGCGTCTCCGCCGCGGCGCGCTCGGACACGGGCAGGGGCCGTACGGGCCCGTAGGCCGGGACCGTGTGCAAGGGCCCGTAGCGGAAGCTCGTCTCGACCCCGGCGGCGTGCAGGCGGCGGGCCACCTCGTCCCTGATGCGGCGGTCCACCTGCACCCAGTACAGGTAGTGGGAGGAGACGTGCCCGCCGGGGAGCGGGGGCGGGCGCCGGACCCCCGCGGCCCCGGCCAGCGCGTCGTCGTAGCGGCGGACGAGCTCCGCCCTGCGGGCGACGAGACCGGGCAGGCGGCACAGCTGGACGGCGCCGATCGCGGCGGTCAGGTCGTTGCCGACGAGCCGGCGGCCGATCTCCCGCTGCTCGAACTCCCAGGACCGCCACGGCGGCGGGGTGAAGCCGTCGTCGGGCCGGGCGAGGCCGTGGTAGGCGAGGCGGCGGGCCCGGCGGGCGAGGCGGGGGTCGCGCACGTGGAGCATGCCGCCGTCCCCGGTCACCATGATCTTCATCTGGTCGAAGCTCCAGACACCCATGTCGCCGAAGGTCCCGGCGGCCCGTGCGCGCACCCTGGACGCCACGGAGCAGGCCGCGTCCTCGACCAGGGCGACGCCGCGCCGCGCGCACAGCTCCGCCAGGCCGGCGATGTCGCCCGGGCAGCCGCCGTAGTGCAGGACCAGGACCGCCTTGGTGCGCGGGGTGAGCACCCGCTCGACGTCGCGGACCGAGGGGTTGAGGGAGTGCGGGTCGACCTCGCAGAAGACGGGGCGGGCGCCGCGCGCCCGGGTGGCGTTGGGCCCGGAAACGAAGCTCAGGGAGGGGATCACCACCTCGTCCCCTTCGGCGAGGCCGAGGAGTTCGAGCGCGAGGAACGTGCCGGACGTGGCCGAGTTGAGGAAGACGACGTGCTCCGGCGGGACGCCGAGGTGCCGGGCGAAACGCCCTTCGAAGTCCCGTGACCGCGGCCCGTAGCCGACGGTCCCGCTGTCGAAGGCCTCCGCGACGGCCCGGAGTTCGGGGTCGCCCAGCGCGGGCCGCGAGAATGCGATCACGTAGCTCTCCTCCTGGGGTCGCGGGTCAAGCGGATAGTGTTCCTCCGCTACGCGAAGGGCTCGTATACCCCTGCCGCACGGCCGCCAATGCCGTTGGCGGGCCTTGGGAGCCGGTTCCCGGCCAACTCCGGCGGGGCACTACCGGGCGCCCGCCTCCGTGAGTAGCGTCGCCCCTCGGTATCGATCGACCACAACGTCCACAGGGAGGCCACATGAGGTTCCGCTATCGTGTCGCGGCCGTCGGCGCATCCCTCGCCCTTGCGGGTGGGGGCGTGATGAGTCTCGCCGCGCCCGCTTCCGCATCGCCCTCCGGATCCGGCTCCGCTTCTGCTTCCGCCTCCGGGGGCGCCGCGGCGCCCGCCCTCTCCTGCGACGCATGGCAGTACGAGAGGGGCACCAAGGGGCACGGGGCGTCGGTCAAGTGCTACGGCAGCTCGTTCACCGGGTACGCCGTCTGCCATCAGCCCGACGGTCACCTGTACGTCCGCTTCGGCAACCGCGCCCGCTCCGGTGGCACTTCGCTCGTGTGGTGCGACCTCAACGCGGAGGTCATCGATGCGGGGGCGATTCCCGGCTGACCGATCGGAACGGGGCCCCGGCAGGTGAACCGGAGCCCCGAGGGCCGGCCGGCAGCGGTCTCTCCACCGCTGCGGCCGGCCCGCCGGCGCGGTCGGCTCCCGGGAGCCTCCGGACTACGCTCCGGCCGGAGACGGCCCGCCCGCGTCCGCACTCGCCTTCGCCCTCTCCATCAGCTCGTCGAAGGCCGCGAGGACGTCCGGCGCGTGGAGGGTGACGAGGTCTTCGCGCGTCAAGGGCTCGCCGTTGCGGGGCGTGGCCGCGAGGCGGAGGTCGCGGTGGGCGGCGGCCTTCTGGCACAGGTTGCGGATGAAGCGGCCGTTGCCGAGGGCGTCGATCCTGTCCGCCGCGCCCTTGAGGCTCTGTTCCAGGGCGTTCGCGCCCGCCGGGGACAGGACGTCGCCGTTGTCGTCCAGCAGCACGACGGCGATCCGCCGCAGTTCCTCCGGCGCGTACGACGGGAAGTCGACGTGCGTGGTGAAGCGGGAGGCCAGGCCGGGGTTGGTGGCCAGGAGGGTCTCCATCTCGCGCCGGTAGCCGGCCAGGACCACGACCAGGCGCTCGCGGTCGTCCTCGGCGCGCTTCAGGAGCACCTGCAGCGCCTCGTTGCCGAATGCGTCACCGCCGTTGTAACCCTCGTTGACCAGGGCGTACGCCTCGTCGATGAAGAGCACGCCGTCCAGGGCGGAGTCGATGACCGCCGACGTCTTCAGCGCGGTGGAGCCGAGGTGCTCGCCGACCAGGTCGACGCGCTGCGTCTCCACGACGTGCCCGCGCTCCAGCAGGCCGAGCCCCGCGAAGACCTTGCCCACGATGCGGGCCACCGTGGTCTTGCCGGTGCCGGGCGGGCCGGCGAAGACGAAGTGCTGCGGCCGGGTGCGGGTGGGTATGCCCTGCTGCGCGCGGAGCTCGGCCATCTCCAGCTGGGCGATCAGGGTGTGGACCTGGCGCTTGACCGAATCCAGGCCGATCATCCCGTCGAGCTCGGCGCGCGCCTCGGCGAGCAGGTCCGCGCGCTGCCCCGCCACGACGGCGGCCGCGCCGGCCCCGGCCTGGACGACCTGGGCCCGCTCCGCCACGTCGTAGAGCCCGGGGTGGTGCCGGTAGGCGTACTGGAAGTGCTTGAGTGCCTGCTCACCGGCGCCCAGCCCCTCGTGGGCCACACCGCTCCAGTAGGCCACCTCGGCCTCGAAGTCGCTGTTGACCTCCATCTCCTCCGACAGCCAGGTCAGGGTGTTGAGGGCCTCGTGCCAGACCTTCTGCGCGATGAGCGCCTGCGCGGCGTAGAGCTGCGCCTCGGCCACGAGCAGGGGATCCTCGATGTCGGTCGAGGAGGACAGCACCCAGTTCCACTCCTCCGAGAGGTAGGCGTACCTGGTGGTGAGGAAGCGCGTCCCGTCGCAGTCCGGCTCCGCCTCGGCCATCGTCTGCCACGCCTCGCCGAGGGCGCCGGCGTCCAGGAGGGCACTGTGGACCGCCAGCCACAGCTCCCCGCTCGTCTCCAGGGCGTGGTTGGCGTACGTGCCGATGCGGAACTGGGACACCAGGGTCTTGTCGTGCTTCGCCCGCAGGGCCCCGAACTTCGCCACATGCTGCTCCATGGCGGCCAGGGCCTCGTCCTGGCGCTGACCCGTCGCGTGCAGGCCGAGCCAGGCGTCGGCCGCGGTGGGGTCGTCCCGCACCGCGTCCGCGAAGCGCGCCGCCGCCCGGTCGGTGGCCCCCTGCTCGAACAGACCGACGGCATCCAGCCAGGCCCGCTCCGCGCGTCTCGCCGCCAGCCAGGACGTCTTTCCACCCGACACAGTTCTGCCTTCCTGTTCCCGTTCCTGCTCCGGAGCAGGAACGGGAACAGGAACGACTGATGTGATCATTACAGAGGGCCGATGGTACTGCGCCCCGCGCCGCGGGGCGTTCAGCCCTTGCCGAAGGGTGGCGTCCCCGCTCAGGGCGGCGCAAAGGTCGCGTTGCCGGCAGCGGCTCGTGCGTCCGCACGACCGTTCCCGCCCGGGCGGAGGCGGGAAGCCTAGGGCCCTATGACCACGGAATCGCGGCACGAAGACACCCTCCCCCGGTCGTCCCGCGTGACGGCCGTCGTCCTCCCCGTCGTCCTCCTCGTCGTTATCGGCGCCGCATGCGCCCTCCGGCTGCCGGCCGCCGCGGCGACCGCCGTCCCGCCCGGCCGGGCGGGCCCTGTCCGGTGCGAGCTGAGCGCCTACGTCAGCGACCTGTACGACATAGATCCCGCCAAGGGCAGGTTCTCCGCCCGGTTGTGGCTGTGGACCATCTGCCCGGACAAGAGCGCCGACCCACTGCCCAAGATCTCCTACGCCAACGCCGACGACCCGAACCCCTCCGAGCCGAACATCATCGAGCAGGACGGGCACGTACTGGACCAGGTGCGGGTGCAGTCCAGCTTCCGGCAGGAGTGGGACGTACGGAACTTCCCCTTCGACCGCCACCGCATCGAAATCGTCCTGACCGCACCGCAGGACACGAACCACTTCCGGTTCGCCGTGAACAACGCCGACGCGCAGGTCAACCCGGAGATCCGCCCTGAGGGCTGGCGCGTGACCGGCTTCCGCCTGGTCAGCGCCACCAAGCACTACACCACCACGTACGGCGACCACAGCCTCAAGGACGGCAGCACCTACGACCGGGTGCGCATCCGGATCGACCTCGAACGCTCCTCTCCCACCATCTTCTGGAAACTCACCATCCCGCTCTACCTCGCCGTGCTCATCGCCGTCTCCACGTTCCTCATCTCCTCCCGCCGCGAGGAGCTGGAGACCACGGCGCGGCTGGACGGCGTGTACAACAGGCTCGGCGTCCTGGGCGGCGGCCTGTTCGTCGTCGTCCTCAACATGCAGCAGGCCAACGACGTGATCACCAGCCCCAGCGGGCTGACCCTGATCGACTGGCTCCACCTCGCCACCCTCGCGTTCCTCCTCCTCGCCGTGGCGGCCACGGTCCTGGCCTGGAGCTGGACCTCCCGGGGCGGCAGCCCCACCCGGGCGGAGCACGTGGGCCACCGCGGGGCGTGGCTCGGGCTCGCCGCCTACGTCGTGGTGTGCGGGACGCTGGTGCTCCTGGCGGCTCGGGGGTGACGTTCCGTTGCCGACGGACGCCGTGCCCCGCCCCCAGTGGCAGGCGGGGCCGTCCCGCACAGACTGGAAGGTGACGAGCGTGTGGTGGGCGCGGGGGAAGAGTCTTAGGCATCCCACGAAGGGGAAGAGTCGCTCCGGGGGCCCGAAATCAAAATCAGCTTTTCCGGGGACGAGGCCCGGAAGGCGGCCCGTGCGCTGGGCCGCGTCAAGTTGCGGCCGGGACCGGGCACCTGCTCGCACGGGCCCTGCGGAGACACGACGTCGAACCGCCGCAGTCCGGCGAAACGAAGACCCGGGCCGTACTGACCGCGCTCGCCCGCGACCTCGGGCTCTAACAGGTAAATTCCAGCCAGGTCAATTCCGGCGAAAATTCAATCATATTGGTTGCGTGGCCTACTACCACAATCACGCTTAGCCTAATCCTGAAGGATGAATTCAGCTACTCGTGACAGGAGGAGTAGCCATGGCTGAGCAAAACCCCTACGCATTCGAAACGTACAGGGCCGTCGCCGACGCCGACCGCGCCGCGGAGCTCGCCGAGACCACGTCTCCCTTCCAGATCGAGGTGCGGTTCCTCGGAGGCCTGTCGGAAGGCCAGAAGGCGGTCTTCTCGGAAGCCGCGGACCGTTGGACGCACGTCATCGTGGGAGACCTGGAGACCGCGACGATCAACGACCTCACCGGCAAGGTGGTGGTCGACGACCTCTTGATCGACGCCGAAGGCGTCCCGATCGATGGTGTCAACCACCCTCACAACATCCTCGGCGAAGCCGGCCCGACGCGGTTCCGAGGCCCGGACGCGGCCAGCGGGGCGAGGCTTCCCGTCAAGGGACACATGAGGTTCGACAGCGCCGACCTGGACGAGATGGAAACGAACGGCACGCTCCTCGACGTCATCACGCACGAGATGGGGCACGTGCTGGCGATCGGAACCCTCTGGGACGAGTTCGGCTTCCTCAAGGGCTTCCCCGGCTCCAACCCGACCTTCGTCGGCCCCGGCGCCATGGAGGAGTTCGGCAAGCTCATCGGAGAAGGCCCCACGCCGGTACCGGTTGCGAACGTCGGCGGCGCCGGCAGCGCGGGCGGCCACTGGCGCGAGAGCGTGTTCGCCAACGAGCTGATGTCACCGGTCATCGGCGGGCGCCCCGGCACCCCCTTGAACGACAACCCGATGAGCCGGGTGACAGTGGCCAGCCTGGGCGACCTCGGCTACACGGTCGACCTCGAAGCCGCACAGGACTTCGACCTCCCGGATCACCTGGCGATCGCAAGCTCGGACCACGTCCCGCCCACCGCGCCGGAGTACGTGGTGCTCCCGACCATCCCGACCCGCATCCCGGCGGACAGGCCCTGAGGATCCCGCAGGATCCGGGGCGGCGGCACGCCGGGCGCGCCGGACCGGGTCAGGGCTTGTTCAGATAGGTGAGGACGGCGCGGACCCGGCGGTTGGTGTCGTCGTCATCGCTGAGGCCCAGCTTGCCGAACATCGTGGTGGTGTACTTGCTGATGGCGCTGTCGCTGAGGAAGAGGCGGCGGCCGATGGCCTGGTTGGAGAGGCCTTCGGCCATGAGGCCCAGCACGGAGTACTCGCGGTCGGTGAGTTGTTCGAGTCCACGGGTCGGGGAGCTGCTGGAGAGCAGTTTCGCGATGACGGCCGGGTCCATGGCGGTCCCGCCGGCCGCGACGCGCTCCAGGGCGCCGATGAATTGGTCGGCGTCGAACACGCTCTCCTTGAGGAGGTAGCCGACGCCGCCGGACCCGTCGGCGAGGAGCTCCCGGGCGTACAGCTGCTCGACGTGCTGGGAGAGGATGAGGACCGGCAGTCCGGGCATCTCCCTGCGGGCGGCGAGGGCCGCCTGCAGACCCTCGTCCGACTGGTTCGGCGGCATGCGGACGTCGATGACGGACACGTCCGGGCGCCATTCCCGCAGTGCGTCGAGCGTCTCGGGCCCGGTGGCCGCGGTCGCCACCACTTCGTGCCCGCACGCCTCGATCAGGCGGACCATGCCGTCACGCAGGAGGTAGAGGTCTTCGGCTACGACAATTCGCATGGCACCATCATCCTCACTCGGGTGGGGCCGCCCGGCGGGCTGGTGACCTCCAGAGTGCCGTCGAAGGCCGCGAGGCGCCGGTGCAGGCCCGCGAGCCCGCCACCGGCACGGATGCCGGCGCCGCCCCGGCCGTCGTCCTCGACCTCGGCGACGACACCGGTCTCGTCGTGCGTGAGGGAGACGCGCGCCCGGGTCGCCCTGGCGTGCTTGACCGCGTTGGTCAGCAGTTCGGCGATGCCGAAGTAGACGGCGGACTCGATCGGCGGGTCCAGGCGCAGCGGGGTGGTGGCGCTGACGGCCACGTCGAGGGGGATGTCCAGGGCGAGGGCGCGGACGGCGTCGGCGAGCCCGCGTTCGTTGAGCACGGGCGGGCTGATGCCCCGGATCAGCTCGCGGAGTTCGGCCAGCGAGGCGGAGGCGCCGGCCCGGGCGTCCCGCATCAGGTTCCTGGCCCGGGCGGGGTCGGTCTCCATGAGTTTCTCGGCGGTGGCCAGGGAGAGCCCGAGCGCGACCAGGCGGGCCTGTGCGCCGTCGTGCAGGTCCCGTTCGATGCGGCGGATCTCGGCGGCCTGGGCGACCGTCGCGTCCGCGCGCTGGGCGGTCAGTTCGTCCACCCGGTCCGCGAGTGCCATCGCGGGCGAGGGGCGCAGGAAGCGGACGGCCACCGGTACGACGGGCCGCCAGGCGTACGGGGCGGAGGCCACGGCCACGACCAGGCCGAGTGCGCCGACGAGGTGCGCGACGGTCTCCGGCCGGGCGAAACCGAGGACCGCGGCGGCCGCTCCGGCCGGCGGGAGGGCGGCGGCCACGCCCGCGGTGAACGGCACGATCCCCGTGAACCGCAGGTCGCGCCAGGTCGCGGGGTCGCTCCACCAGAGCCGCATCTTCTGGTCCATGACGGCCTCCCGGCGGCTGTGCTCGTAGGAGAAGCCGTTCCACCAGTAGCCGGTGGACAACCGCGTCACCGGACCGCCCTGCCGGTATCCGGCGGGGATGACGGTGGCGGTCCACCGCGCGACGAGAAGGCGGATCGTTCCGCAGACGGGGCGGGACAGGGCGAGCGTGCCCGCGCACACGATCAAGAGGGGCCCGAACCACGACCACGCGTTTCCCGGCCCCCACCAGATGCCGAGCGCCACGGCTCCGGCCCACACGGCCGGCACCAGCAGGCTGACGGCCGCCACGGCACACGCCCGTGCGAACCCCACGCCGACGCGCGCGGGCCACGCACCCAGTCGTCTCATGAATCGCATGAATGTCATGGATCGTCCTTCGCTTCCCGTTCGGTGCTTCCACTGTGCACCGTCCGGAGCCCGCTCCTGCCCTGGTCAGCCCAGGAGTGGGGCTGGACCCACCCACCCGTGCGGCCAGGCCCGTACCGGCCCGGCCGGGCGCTCCGTAGCGTCGGTGAGCATGAAGACCAACGAAACCAGCACGCACGCCACGGCCGGGTCGGCACTCGTCAACGACCCCCGCACGCAGGGCGCCTTCGCCACGGCGAAGAACAGCATCAAGATCTACGTGGCACTCACCGCCGCCGCCCTCCTTGCGGTCATCGTGGTGGCGGGCACCGGCCACACGGTGAACACGTTCATGTGGGTCCGGGCCGTCCTGCTGCCGGTGATGGCCGTGCTCATCCACCGGGTGACCGCCTCCGCCGCCCGGGGATCCCGGCGGGCCTTCGAGCGGCTGAGCACCCTCGCCGTCGTCATGCCGATCGCGATCATCGTCGTGGACCTGATCCCGGGCGTCTGCCCGCCGTGGTACGCCGTGATGCAGGTGGTGTGCGTGCTGCCCGTCATCGGCGTCGCGTTCATCACCCGCGGCTCCGCGCTGCGCGCCGCCTTCCCCAAGGGGCGCTGACGGGCGGCGGGCGGCGCACACGCCGGATCCGACCGTCAGGCCCGCGGAACGGGGCGTTCACAGGCCGAAGAGGCGGGCCGCGTTGTCGTGGCAGACGGCGCGCAGCCGGTCGTCGCCCGTTTCCAGCCGGGCCTGGGACTCCGACCAGACGCGTTCCGGGGTGGCGCCGCAGCAGGCGGGCCGTGGGGCCGGGTCCGGTGTGGGCGCCGGGGGCGGGTCCCGAGCCGCAGTGGACGACAACGGGTATGCCCTCGGCGGCGAGGTGGTCCCGGACGGGGTCGAGGAGGGGGTCGTTGGGGTCGTAGCCGCCGACCTGCAGGTGGGCCTTGAAGACGCGGGCGCGCTGCTCGACGGCGCGGCGCACGTAGCGGTCCGCTCCGGGGGTGGGCCCAGACCTTGCGCATGACCCGGTCGGGCATGAAGTGGGTGTGGACGTCGGTCAGTCCGGGCAAGCTTCCCCGCTCCGGCCCTCGCGGCCCGGTCACTTCACGAAGCCGGTCACTTCACGAAGTCGTCCACGACCTCGGGCGGCCAGGTGCCGATCTTGAGCACGCCCATGGAGTAGGCGCGGGAGACGAGCGCGGTGCGGTTGCGCACCTTCAGCTTCCGCAGCAGGCAGGTCACGTGGTATTCGACGCCGTGCGGGCTCAGGAAGAGGCGTGAGGACAGGGGGACGGTCGAAATGCCGGCGGCGATGCCTTCGAGGATGCGGGCGTCCATCGCGGATAGGACCTTCTTGCGGCTGGAGACCACCCGCGTCTCCTCGACGCCTCTGGTCGTGGGCATCATGACGAGGACCGCGTTCGTGCCGGGCAGCCCGCCGGACACCGCAATGGCGGTGAGCGGAACGGTGAAGGCGGACTCCTCTCCGGGGCGCACGGCGATGACGGGGGTGACGAAGCGCTGGTGCTTGCCTTCGAGCAAGTGGGAGAACTTGCGCAACAGCGGCTGCTGGACGCTCGGGTGCACCACGTCGCGGATGCTGCGGCCGCACAGGTCCTCCGACGAGCCGTTGAACTCCCGGAAGAACTCCTGGTTCGCCTGCCGGATGGTCAGGGCCGCGTCGAGCCCCGCCACGCACACGCCTTGCTGGTCGGGCTGCTGGGGCGCGTCCGCGCCGGCGGGCCGGCCCACCGAGTCGCCGTCTGTCCGTAACCCGGGCGAATCAATGAGCGCGGGAACTGAATTCAGCAAAGGAGGATCCCCTTCATGAAACTTCACGTGGAGGTGGGATGAATTGGAAGGCTAGTTACCTACCGACACCAGGGGCAACGAACGCCATAAGGTGACGCTTAAATCTGCGGTTTCCTTAAGAAACGGTTCGGTGCATAACCACGGCTTCGGTGACCCCGTACGGCCGAAATCGCGCCAATCACCGCGTCTTTGCGCCACCCTCAGGGGCAACTCCTCACCCTCCGTGCATCTCTGATCACTACCCGCCGGTAAATCAGAACAGGCGATTCCGGATCCATGGGCCGCCGGGCCGCGCCCGCGCACCGAATGAGAATGATCGATCGCGCTCCGGATTTTCACCAGGAATACAGGGAGCGAGTGCACGCGACGGGTTCGTGAGGCTTCTGGTTCCGGATTCCCGGAAAAACCCGTCAAGGTTTTCCGGAGCATCCGGGGGCCGGAACCGACCGGCAGCGGGGGCACGGCGTCCGCCGTGGCGCGCCGCCGAGGGCGGGGTCCGCGGCCGCGGGCGGAGGAGACTACGGATTTCCCTGCGCCCGGCGTGAGATCAAGGGTGGGCACGGCCAGCCGACCCGCTCGGGGGCGTGCCCGAAGCGCGCCCGCGACCGCCGAAAGGGAACCCATGGACTCCGCCCGACGGCCGATCCTCTTCGTCAGCCTCCCGGAGAGCGGCCTGCTCAACCCGTTGCTCGTCCTGGCGGGTGAGCTGTCCCGCCAGGGGGTGGAGGACCTCTGGTTCGCCACCGACGAGCCGCGGCGCGACGATGTGAAGCGCATCGTGGAGCGCTCCCCGGTGGAGTTCGCCTCCCTGGGGGAGGTCATCTCGGAGCTGTCGGCGGTGACGTGGGACGACGACGTCTACCGCGAGGTCACCCAGTCCTCGCGCTTCAGGGCGCACCGCGCGGTCATCAGGCAGTCGTACAAGCCCGGTCTGCAGGACGTGAAGTACCGCAGGCTCGAAGCCGTCGTCAACGAGGTGCGGCCGGCGCTGATGGTCATCGACTGCATCAGCGGATTCGCGGTCGAACTGGCCATAGCCCGGGGGATCCCGTTCGTGCTGAGCGTGCCGTTCCTGCCGAGCAACGTGCTGACGGCCTACACCCCCTTCGGGAAGGGCTACACCCCGAAGGGCTTCCCCGTACCGCACACCGGGCTGCCGGCCGGGATGAGCCCGGCCCAGCGCATCAGCAACGAACTGTTCAAGATCCGGACCCTGGCGATGTTCTGCACCCCGGAGATGAGCAGGGTCGTCAGGCAGGACAACCGGCGGCGCAAGGCGCTCGGCCTCCCGTCGATCAGCCCGATGGCGAGGATCGACAAGGCCGAGATGGTCTTGTGCAACTCGATCGCGGAGCTGGACTACCCCTTCGCCATCCCCGCGAAGATGCGGCTGGTCGGCGCGATGGTCCCGCCGCTCCCCGAAGCCCCGGACGAAAAGGACCTCTCGGGCTGGCTGGACGCCCAGTCATCCGTCGTCTACATGGGGCTCGGCACGATCACCCGGCTGACGCGGGGGGAGGTCGCCTCCGTCGTGGAGGTCGCCCGCCGGCTCCAGGGCCGGCACGCCGTGCTGTGGAAGCTGCCCGAGGAGCAGCAGCACCTGCTGCCGCCGCGGGAGTCGCTGCCGGCCGGCCTCCGCATCGAGAGCTGGGTCCCTTCGCAGCACGACGTCCTCGACCACCCGAACGTGAAGGTGTTCTTCACGCACGGCGGCGGCAACGGCTTCAACGAAGGCGTGTACTTCGGCAAGCCGCTCGTGGTCCGGCCGCTGTGGGTGGACTGCTTCGACCAGGCCGTCCGCGGCCGGGACTTCGGCATCAGCCTGACCCTCGACCGGCCGCACACCCTGACCGCCGACGACGTCGTCGACAAGCTCACCCGCGTGCTGGGCACCCCCTCCTTCACCGAGAACGCGAAGCGGCTCGGGAAGCTGCAGCGCGCGGCGGGCGGCCGCGAGACCGCCGCCTCGCTGATCCTCGGCCTCCCGGCCCTGGCCTGAGGCCACCTCAGCACCCGGCCCGAGCAGCTGCCCCTACAGCTGACTCCCTCACCCGAGCGTCCGGCCCGAGCATCCGGACCCCACGAGCATCCGGACCCCACGAGAAGGAAGAGAGCGGCGATGTCGTTCAAGTACCCCGTGTCCAGGCCGGCCCTGGACGGCCGAGAGCTCGCGTACGTCACCGAAACCGTCAGCGACGGCTGGATATCGTCCCAGGGGCCGATGATCCAGCGCTTCGAGCGCGCGTTCGCGGACCACAACGCGATCGCGCACGGCGTCGCCTGTTCCTCCGGCACCGCCGCCCTCACGCTGGCCCTGCGGGCGCTGGGCATCGGCCCCGGCGACGAGGTGATCGTCCCCGAGTTCACCATGGTCGCCTCCGCCTGGGCGGTCACCTACACCGGCGCGACGCCCGTCTTCGTCGACTGCGCGGACGACCTCAACATCGACGTCACCCGCATCGAGGAGAAGATCACGCCGCGGACGAAGGCCGTCATGCCCGTCCACGTCTACGGGCGGCGCTGCGACATGGACACGATCATGGACATCGCGTTCCAGCACAACCTGCGCGTCGTCGAGGACTCCGCCGAGGCCCACGGCATCCGCCCGGTCGGCGACATCGCCTGCTTCTCGCTCTTCGCCAACAAGATCATCACCTCGGGCGAGGGCGGCATCTGCCTCACCGGCGACCCCAGGCTGGCCGGGCAGCTGGAGCACCTGCGCGCCATGGCCTTCACCAAGGACCACAGCTTCCTGCACAAGAAGGTCGCCTACAACCACCGGATGACGGCCATGCAGGCCGCCGTCGCCCTCGGGCAGACCGAGCGGCTGGACGAGATCCTGGAGACGCGCCGGGCGATCGAGAAGCGCTACGACGAGGGCCTCGCCGACGTGCCCGGGATCACCCTCATGCCGCCGCGGGACGTGCTGTGGATGTACGACCTGCGGGCCGAACGCCGCGAGGAGCTGCGGGCGTTCCTGGCGGACCAGTCCATCGAGACCCGGCTCTTCTTCAAGCCGATGAGCCGGCAGCCGATGTACTTCCGCCCCGACTGGCCCTCGCTCAAGGCGAGCGTCTTCGCCGAGGACGGGCTGTACCTGCCCACGCACACCGGACTGACGGCCGCCGACCAGGACTTCGTGATCGGCAAGGTCCGCGCGTTCTACGGCGCCTGACCGGTGCGGGCCGGCCCGCGGCGAGGGCGCACTCCCCCGCCGCAGCCACCGAACCGCCGAACCGTAGAACCGCCGAAGCACTGAACCGTAGAACCACCGATCCACCGAAAGGGGACATCCGCACATGACGCAAGCCGAACCGCAGGTGGTCGACTTCCCGCTGCGCAGGCCCGGCGCGCCCTTCCCACCCCCGGGTTACGCCGGCTACCGCGGCCGGCAGGGCCTGGTCCTCTCGCGCCTGCCCAACGGCGACCGGGTGTGGCTGGTCACCCGGCACGAGGACGTGCGCGCCGTGCTGACCGATCCGAGGATCAGCTCCAACCCCGAGCACCCGGGCTTCCCGAACGTCGGCGAGAGCCTGGGGGTGCCCAAGCAGGATCAGATCCCGGGCTGGTTCGTGGGGTTGGACTCCCCGGAGCACGACCGGTTCCGCAAGGCGCTCATCCCGGAGTTCACCGTCCGGCGCGTCCGCGCGATGCGCCCGGCGATCGAGCGCACCGTCGACGAGCGCCTCGACGCGATGCTGGCCGCGGGCGACTCCGCCGACCTCGTCGCCGACTTCGCGCTGCCCGTCCCGTCCCTGGTGATCTCCGCGCTGCTCGGGGTGCCACCGGCCGACCGCGACTTCTTCGAGTCCCGGACCCGCACCCTGGTCGCCATCCGCGCCTCGACCGACCAGCAGCGCGACGCCGCGGCCAAGGACCTGCTGCGCTACATCAGCCGGCTGGTGGCCATCAAGCAGAAGTGGCCCGCCGACGACCTGGTCAGCAGGCTGCTGGCGGCCGGCACGATCGCCCCGCACGAGCTGTCGGGCGTGCTGATGCTCCTGCTCATCGCCGGTCACGAGACGACGGCCAACAACATCGCGCTGGGCGTGGTCACCCTCCTGGAGAACCCCGAGTGGATCGGCGACGACCGGGCCGTGGAGGAGACGCTGCGCTTCCACTCGGTCGCCGACCTGGTGTCCCTGCGGGTGGCGGTCGAGGACGTGGAGATCTCCGGGCAGCTCGTCCGGGCGGGTGAGGGCATCGTGCCCCTGGTGGCCGCGGCCAACCACGACGACAACAGCTTCGAGTGCCCCCACATGTTCGACCCTTCCCGGTCCGCCCGCCATCACGTGGCCTTCGGCTACGGCGTGCACCAGTGCCTCGGGCAGAACCTGGTGCGCGTCGAGATGGAGATCGCCTACCGCAAGCTCTTCGAACGCATCCCCACCCTCGCACTCGCCGTGCCCGCCGAGGGGCTGTCCTTCAAGCACGACGGCGTGGTGCACGGGCTGCACGCGCTGCCGGTCCGCTGGTAGCCGGCGACCGGTCCGTCCGCCGGGCGCGCCACCGGCCGCCGCCCGGTGGACCCGAATCCACCGCAGGAGAGACGACTCCACCGCAGGAGACACCGACATGCGCATCACCGCCGACACCAACCGCTGCGTGGGAGCGGGCCAGTGCGTGCTGACCGCACCGCAGGTCTTCGACCAGGACGACGACGGGCTGGTCACCCTGCTGCTCGCCGACCCCGGCGCCGGCGAGGAGGCCACGGTCCGGCTGGCGGCCGGCCTCTGCCCGTCCGGGGCCGTCACCGTCCACGAGGACTGACACCGCCCCGGGGCGGCCCGCAGGCCGCGTCCCCCGACCGACGACAGCGCTCGAATCCGGGAGTGAAGGTGCCCGTCCAGACAGATGACCCCGCCCAGACAGATGACTACGCGAACGATCCGTACGCCGAGCACGTGGCCGTCATCGGCATGGCCTGCCGGCTGCCGGGCGGGGCCCGCTCCCCCGAGGCCCTGTGGGCGCTGCTCTCCGACGAGGCCCACGCGATGTCCGGCTTCCCGGAGGACCGCGGCTGGGACCTCGGCCGGCTCTTCGACGACGACCCCGACCGCCCCGGCACCACGTACGTGCGCGAGGGCGGTTTCCTGCACGACGCGGGCCACTTCGACGCGGGCTTCTTCGGCTTCTCCGACCTGGAGGCGACGGCGACCGATCCCCGGCAGCGCCTGCTCCTCGAAGCCGCCTGGGAGGCCTTCGAACGGGCGGGCATCGACCCGGCCGCCCTGAAGGGCACCCGCACGGGCGTCTTCACCGGTGCGACGCACGGCGACTACGCCACCGGCGCGTCCGTGCACGACGGCCGGCTGGAGAGCATGCTGGCCACCGGGACCGCCGGGAGCGCGGTCTCCGGGCGCCTCGCCCACGCCTACGGCCTGGAGGGCCCCGCGCTCACGGTGGACACCGACTTCTCGTCCTCCCTCGTCGCCCTGCACCTGGCCTGCCGGTCCCTGCGGTCGGGCGAGTCCGCACTCGCGCTGGCCGGCGGCGTCACCGTCATGGCCTCACCCGTGTCCTTCGCCCGGTTCTCCAGGCTGCGCGTGCTCTCCCCGGACTCCCGTTCCAAGGCCTACGCGGACGCCGCCGACGGCTCGGCCTGGTCCGAGGGCGCGGGGCTGCTCCTGCTGGAGCGGCTGGGCGACGCCCGGCGCAACGGGCACCGCGTCCTGGCGCTCGTGCGCGGCTCCGCCGTCAACCAGGACGGCGCCTCCGACGGGCTCATGGCACCGAGCGGCCCCGCCCAGCAGCGCGTCATCCGCCAGGCCCTGGCGGACGCCCGGCTGGCACCGCGGGACATCGACGCCGTGGAGGGCCACGGCACCGGCACGCCGCTCGGCGACGCCGTCGAGTTCCAGGCCCTCCTGGCCGCCTACGGCGAGGAGCGCCCCGGGGACCGGCCGCTGTGGCTGGGGTCGGTGAAGTCGAACCTCGGGCACACGCAGGCCGCCGCGGGGGTCGCCGGGGTCATCAAGACCGTGCTCGCGATGCACCACGGCCTGCTGCCCAGGACCCTGCACGTGGACGGGCCGCCGTCCCTGGCGGACGGGTCCGGCGGCCCGGTACGGGTGCTGACGGAAGCCCGGCCCTGGCCCCGCGAGGACGGAAGGACGCGCCGGGCCGGGGTGTCCTCCTTCGGGCTCACCGGCACCAACGCCCACGTGATCCTTGAGGAGGCGCCGGGCGAGGGCGGCACGGGCAGTGAGGCCGGGACGACCGGTACGGCCCGCGCCGGGGCCCCGGAGCCGGCCGGTGACGCGGCGGCTCCCTGGATCCTGTCCGCCCGCAGCCGGGCGGCGCTCCGCGCTCAGGCGCGACGGCTGGCCGAGCACGTACGGGCCGACCCCGGGCTGCCGGCGCGGGACATCGCCCACTCCCTGGCCACCACCCGCGCCCTGCACCGGCACCGGGCCGTCATCAGCGGCTCCGGCCGCACGGAACTGCTGGCCGCGACGGCCGAGTTCGCGACCGGCAGGCAGACGTCCCGGGTCAGCGTCGAGAACTCGTCGCCGGGCGGGCTGGCCGTCCTCTTTTCCGGGCAGGGCGGCCAGCGGCCCGGGATGGGCCGCGAGGCGGCCGAGGCGTTCCCCGTGTTCGCGGACGCGCTCCGCGAGGTGTGCGCCGCCATGGACACCTTGCTGGACCGGCCGCTCACCTCGGTGATGTGGGCGGATCCGGACTCCGGGGAGGCGGCCCTGCTCGACGACGCCGTCTACGCGCAGCCGGCGCTGTTCGCCCTCCAGGTCGCCCTGTACCGGCTCTTCGAGTCCTGGGGCGTGGTCCCGGACCGCCTGGCGGGGCACTCGGCGGGCGAGACCACCGCCGTCCACGTGGCGGGCGGGCTCGGGCTCGAGGACGCCTGCGCTCTGGTGGCCGCCCGGGGCAGGCTGATGGACTCCCTTCCCGGCGGGTCCATGGTGGCGGCCCGGGTCTCGGAGGACGAAGTGGGGCCGTGGCTCTCCGAGTTCGGGGGTGCCGTGGCGATCGCCTCCGTGAACGGGCCGCACTCGCTCGTCCTCTCGGGCGCCGACGCCCCGCTGGCCGTGCTCACGGACCGGCTCAACGCCGCCGGCCACAAGACCCGGCGGGTCGCGGTGAACGGCGCCGCCCACTCCCCGCTCATGGAGCCCATCCTGGAGGAGTTCGGCGCGGTCGCCCGTGCGCTGTCCTACGCCACGCCCGCCGTTCCCGTCGTCTCGACCGTCACCGGCAGGCTCATGACCGCCGAGGACGCCCACGATCCCGGCCACTGGGTGCGGCACCTGCGGGAATCCGTGCGCTTCAAGGACGCGGTCGACCGGCTCCGGGACGAACGCGTCACCGGTTTCCTGGAGCTCGGCCCCCACCCGGTGCTCACGCCGATGGCCGACGAGTGCCTGGACCCCGCCGGCACCGGCTACGGGGCCGCCCTCGTGCCGAGCCTGCACGCCGGGGAGAGCGAGCGGCAGGCCGTACTCACGGCAGCCGCCCGGTTGCACGCCCACGGCGTTCCGGTGGACTGGCACGCGGTCCTGCCCGGGGCGCGGTCCGTTCCCCTGCCGACCTACGCCTTCCGGCGGCGGCGGTTCTGGGCGGCGTCCGCGGACGCCCCGATCACCGGGACGGCCGCGGGCGGCACGGCGGGCGCCGGAGACGGGTCCGTGACCGACGACGAGCCGCCGGCCCTGGCCGCCCGGCTGTCCGGCCTCGACGGCCCCGCACAGGACGCGCTCGTGCTGGCCACGGTCCTCACCGAGGTCTCGGCCGCCCTGGGCATCCCGGAGCTGCGCGCCGACGAGGGCGACCGGGCGTTCCTGGACATGGGGGTCAACTCGGTGAACGCGCTGGAGCTGCGCAACCGGCTCGTCGCGGCCACGGGCATGCGGCTCCCGGCCACGCTCGTGTACGACCACCCCACGCCCGAGGCCGTCGTCCGGCTCGTACGCGGCAGACTCGCGGTGCCGGCCGCCGTCCGTGACGCGGCCACCGTCGTGGCCGAGCTGGAGTCCCTGCTCACGGACGGCGCGCCGGTCTCCACGGACACGGCGGCACGCCTGAGGGCGGTGGCGGCCCGGTGCCGTGCCGGGACGCCTTCGGCCGGCGCGCCCGGCCCGTCCCCGGCCGGCCCGCTCGACCTGGCCGCGGCCAGCGACGAGGAACTGTTCAGCCTGCTGGACGGGACGGGGTGACGCACCCGGGTGGGGGCGGCCCCACAGGACGGCCGCCGGGATCCCCTCCCGCACGGCACTCGGAACACTCAGATGCGGGAGATCACCCATGAGCGGGCTCGCTGCGCCCATCGCCGCCCGAGCCGCCGGGGACGTCATGATCGAGGCGTACGGCGTCAGCAAGGTCTTCGGTTCCCTGCGGGCCCTGGACTCGGTGAGCCTCTCGGCGCGCCGTGGCACCGTACTGGGCCTCCTCGGACACAACGGCGCGGGCAAGACCACACTCGTCAACGTGCTCGCCGCCGCCCTGCCGCCCAGCTCGGGGCGGGCGGCGGTGGCCGGCTTCGACGTCACGCGCGACCCGCGCGAGGTGCGCAAGCGCATCGGTCTCACCGGCCAGTTCGCCTCGGTCGACCCCCAGCTCTCCGGGCGGGACAACCTCGTCCTGCTGGCCCGCCTCCTCGGCGCGGACCGCAGGTCGGCCCGGGCGAGGGCCGACGAACTGCTGGAGCTGTTCGGCCTCCAGGCCTTCGCGGCGCGCCGGCCGGGCACGTACTCCGGCGGGCTGCGCCGGCGGCTCGACCTGGCCGCGTCCCTGGTCGGCCACCCCGCCGTCATCTTCCTCGACGAGCCGACCACGGGCCTGGACCCGTCGAGCCGGATCGGTCTCTGGGAGATCGTGGAGGACCTGGTGGCCGGGGGGACGACGGTCCTGCTCACCACGCAGTACCTCGACGAGGCGGACCGGCTCGCGGACTCCATCACCGTGCTGTCGGCCGGCGCGGTGATCGCGAGCGGCACCGCCGCCGAACTCAAGGCCCAGGTGGGCAAGCGCACGGTGACCGTGACCCCGGCCCCCGCGGCCGGCCCCGCCGTGGCCTGCGCCGCCCTGCGACACGCGGGCCTGGAACCGGTGCCGGACCGGGAGAACGGCACCGTCGTCGTCGCCATCGAGGCGTCGAAGGACGTCGCGGAGGTGATCAGGGCCCTGGACCGGGCGGGCGTCGAGGCCACGGAGCTGTCGTTCCGCGAGCCGAGCCTCGACGACGTCTACCTCGCCCTGGCCGGGCGCTCCGCCGGCGCCGCCTCATGAACCTCTTCGCACCGACCGTGGAGACTCCATGACCACACAGTCCACCGCCGCACCGAACCCGGCGCCGCCGGTCCCGGATCCCGCCCCGGGACCGGCGGCGGCCGTCTGGAGCGGCAGCTCGACGGCCACGCAGATCCGGGTGCTCACCGGCCGGTCCCTGCGGGTGCTGGTGACCGACCCCGGGGTGCTCGCCTTCGGCCTGTTCCAACCGGTGATCATCCTGTTCATCCTGACCCAGGTCTTCACCGGTATGGGCAAGTCGGCCCACTTCCCCGAAGGGGTCGGCTATCTCGACTTCGTCATGCCGGCGGTCCTCGTGGACAACGCGGTGCAGTCCGCCGTCCAGTCCGGGATCGGCGTGGTCGACGACCTCAAGAACGGCATGGTCGCCCGGCTGCGGTCCCTGCCCATCCACCCCGCATCGCTCCTCATCGCCCGGAGCCTCGCGAACCTCGTCCGCGCCGCGGTCCAGATCACGATCGTCATCGTGCTGGCCGTCACCGTCCTCGGCTACTCCCCCAGGGGCGGTGCGGGGCGGCTCCTCGCCTCCGCCGGGCTGGCGGTCTTCATCACCTGGACCCTGGGCTGGGCCTTCATCGCCGCGGCCACCTGGCTGCGACGGGCAGAACCCATGCAGAACCTGGCGGTCATCGCGCTCCTCCCCCTGATGTTCGCGTCGAGCGCCTACATCCCGGTGGCCGACCTGCCCGAGTGGCTGCGCCTGGTCGCCACGGTGAACCCGCTGACGTACGCGATCGACACGGCGCGCGCCCTCGCGCTCGGCCTGCCGGGCGCCGGGGCGGCCGCGCTGCCCGCCGTGCTCATCAGCGCCGGCGTCGCCGCCGTGGGCGGCGTGCTCGCGGTGGCGGGCTTCCGCCGCCCGCTCT
>NZ_PXWG01000116.1 GCF_003011965.1 Streptosporangium nondiastaticum | reverse complement strand
TGGCGACGACCGGCAGGCCGGGCTCCCGCAGCGCCGGCCACAGGGCGGTCCACGCCGCGTCCAGGGTCTTCGGCGCGGGGGCGACCTTCTTGCCGGCGACCCGCCAGGGCTGCTCCACCAGGGCCACGGTGACGCCGTGCGCGGGCAGCGCCGCGGCGAGGGCCTGCAGGTCGCGGGCCTCGACGCCGCCGCCGGCGCCGTGGCCGAGGGCGAGCACGAGGCGGGCCCGGGGGGCCGGGTGCCAGTGGATGCGGGCGTCGCCGGCGGGGGTGGGAACGGTCTCGGTCACCGGTCCATCATCGTCCACGGTTCTTCGGAACGAGCGGTGCGCCGGCAGAACAAGCGGTGCGCCGGCATGGGGCGACCTTCAGAACCGGGGCGCGTTCAGAACCAGGACACCTTCAGAACCGGGGCGCCTTCAGAACAGCGTCGCCTCCTCCGGCGCCTCGATCTCCTTCACCAGCTCCGGGCCGTTGTTGCGGACGTCGCTGACCGCCGTCGTGACCGGGTAGGCGCGCACGGACCCGGCCGGCGGCGGGGTCAGCAGGCCGCGCAGCTCCTCGGTGCCGGTGCGGCCGGGGTCCAGCCACGCGGCCCACCGGTCCGGCGGCAGCACGAGCGGCATCCGGGGGTGGATCTCGGCCAGGGAACGCGGCCCGCCCTCCGGCGCCCGGCCGCCCTCCGGGAGGGCGAAGGGCTCGTGCTCGGCCTCCGTCGTGAGCACCGTGCAGGTCGCCCACCAGGCCTGCGGGTGGTCGGGCGGCAGCGTGGGGTCGCGCCAGAACTCGTACAGCCCGGCCATCGCCATGACCGACCCGTCGGCCGGGGTGACGAAATAGGGCTGCTTGCGGGGGCGCTTCTTGCGGCCCTTCTCCTCCAGCTCCCGCTCCGCCGCGCCGGTGACCCACTCGTAGTACCCGTCGGCGGGTATGAGGCAGCGGCGGGCCTCGAAGGCCCTCCGGTAGGAGGGCTTCTCGTGGACGGTCTCCGACCGGGCGTTGATCATCTTCGCGGCGCCCTCGGGGGACTTCGCCCACGACGGCACGAGTCCCCAGCGCAGGGGCCGCAGCTGGCGAACCGGACGCCGGTCGGCTGCGTCTTTCAGGGGACGCTCGAGCACCGCGTACACGCTCTTCGTCGGGGCCACGTTCCAGTCCGGGGCGAGGGCCTCGGACGGCTCCCACTTCTCGACGCCGAAGAGCCCCACGAGATCCTCGGGCTTACGGCTCGCCGCATATCGACCACACATATTGGCCACCCTGCCACGGACCCACGAGGAGCCGCGCACAAATGGACAGCACCGAAGCCACCGCCCTGTGGGACCGCGTGGTGGGGACCCAGCCCGCACCCTCCGTGTGGCTCGTGGCCGCCACCGGGATCGTCGCGCTCGCGGCCGTGGCGCCGCGCGGGATATGGCTGGTGACCCGCAACGCCGTCACCATCGCCCACGAGGGCGGCCACGGGCTGGTGGCCCTGCTGGCCGGGCGGCGGCTGGAGGGCATCCGGCTGCACTCGGACACCTCAGGGCTGACGGTGTCGCGCGGCAAGCCCTCGGGCCTCGGCATGATCCTCACCGCCGCCGCCGGCTACCCCGCGGCGTCGCTGCTGGGCCTGGGCGGCGCGTGGCTGCTGTCCGCCGGTCACATCACGGCGCTGCTGTGGCTCGCCACGGCGCTGCTGGCCGCGATGCTCCTGATGATCCGGAACGCCTACGGGGTGCTGACCGTCGTCCTCTCCGGCTCCCTGTTCGTGCTGGTCTCCTGGCTGGCGGGGCCGGCGGTGCAGGCGCTGTTCGCGTACGGGGTGGTGTGGTTCCTGCTGCTCGGCGGGGTCCGGCCGGCGTTCGAGCTGCAGGCCAAGCGCCGCTACGGGGGCGCTCCCGACTCGGACGCGGACCAGCTCGCCCGGCTCACCAACCTGCCCGCCGTCGTCTGGCTGGTTTTCTTCCACGTGATCTCGCTGTGCGCGCTGACGGGCGGCGGGCGCTGGCTGCTCGGCCTGTGACGGAGGCGCCCGGCGGGGCCGCCGGGCTCCCGACCTGACAGGGCAGGGGGCACCTGACAGGGCAGGGGGCGCGACCGCGGGCCCGGGCCCTTCAGGACGGGACCACGGGGAGAACGTCAGTAAGGTAAAGGCATGACCGAGAACCCCGCGCACTCCGACCTCTGGCCCGCCCCCCTCGCCACAGGAGCGGTCGACGCGACCGTGACCGTGCCCGGTTCCAAGTCGGTCACCAACCGCGCCCTGGTGCTGGCCGCGCTCGCCTCCGAGCCCGGCTGGCTGCGCCGCCCCCTGCGGTCCCGCGACACCCTGCTGATGGCCGAGGCGCTGCGCGCCATGGGCGTCGGCATCGAGGAGACCGTCTCCTCCAGCTCCACCGACGCGGACGGCCCGGCCGGCTCCGGCGAGGCGT
Organism: Streptosporangium nondiastaticum; assembly: GCF_003011965.1. Classification (GTDB taxonomy): domain Bacteria; phylum Actinomycetota; class Actinomycetes; order Streptomycetales; family Streptomycetaceae; genus Streptomyces; species Streptomyces nondiastaticus. The sequence goes on along the minus strand of NZ_PXWG01000116.1, from coordinate 19,017 downwards.
GGCGGGTGATCCCGGCCCGGCTGCGCGGCCCCGCCACCGTCGACGTCGGCAACGCCGGCACCGTGATGCGCTTCCTGCCGCCCGTGGCCAGCCTCGCCGACGGCCCGATCCGCTTCGACGGCGACCCGCGCAGCTACGAGCGCCCCCTGCACGGCGTGATCGACGCGCTGCGCGCCCTGGGCGCCCGCATAGACGACAACGAGCGCGGGGCCCTGCCGCTGACCGTGCACGGCGGGGGCGCCCTGGAGGGCGGCACCGTCGAGATCGACGCCTCGTCCTCCTCCCAGTTCGTGAGCGCGCTGCTGCTGTCCGGGCCGCGCTTCAACCAGGGCGTCGAGGTCCGGCACACCGGCGCCGTCCTGCCGTCGATGCCGCACATCCGGATGACCGTCGACATGCTGCGCCAGGCCGGCGCGCAGGTGGACACCCCCGAGTCCGGCGGCGAGCCGAACGTGTGGCGGGTCTCCCCCAGCGCCTTGCTCGGCCGCGACGTCGTCGTGGAGCCGGACCTGTCCAACGCGGCGCCGTTCCTCGCCGCCGCCCTGATCACCGGCGGCCGGGTCACCATCCCCGACTGGCCGGAGCGCACCACCCAGCCCGGCGACGCCCTGCGGGAGATCTTCACCGCCATGGGCGGCTCCTGCGAGCTGACCGAGGCCGGCCTGACCTTCACCGGCACCGGCCGCATCACGGGCATCGACGCCGACCTGCACGAGGTCGGCGAGCTCACCCCGGTGATCGCCGCCGTCGCGGCGCTCGCCGACTCCGAGTCCGTCCTGCGCGGCATCGCTCACCTGCGGCTGCACGAGACGGACCGGCTGGCCGCCCTGGCCAAGGAGATCAACGAGCTCGGCGGCGACGTCACCGAGACCGCGGACGGGCTGCGCATCAGCCCGCGTCCCCTGCACGGCGGCGTCTTCCACACCTACGAGGACCACCGGCTCGCCACCGCGGCCGCCGTCATCGGCCTCGCCGTCGACGGCGTCCTGGTGGAGAACGTCGCGACGACCGCCAAGACCCTGCCCGACTTCCCGGAGCTGTGGACCGGGATGCTGGGCACCGTCGCGGGGGCGGCGACGGCGCCGAGAGCCTGAGAGATCCGGTAAAGCCAGGAAAGCCAGGAAAGCCAGGAAAACCCGCAATGCGCCGCTACGGCAAGAACCCCGACGAGGACGACGTCCGCGTCCGCCCCAACCGCAAGGGCAACCGCCCCCGCACCAACATCCGCCCCAAGCACGAGGACGCCGCCGAGGGCTTCGTCCTCACGGTCGACCGCGGCCGGCTGACCTGCCTGGTCGACGACCGCAAGGTGGTCGCCATGAAGGCCCGCGAGCTGGGCCGCAAGGGGGTCGTGGTCGGTGACCGGGTCGCCGTCGTCGGGGATCTCAGCGGCGACAAGGACACCCTCGCGCGCATCGTGCGGGTCGAGGAGCGCTCGTCGGTGCTGCGCCGCACCGCCGACGACGACGATCCGTACGAGCGCGTGGTGGTCGCCAACGCCGACCAGCTCGCGATCGTCACCGCCCTCGCGGACCCCGAGCCGCGGCCCCGGCTCATCGACCGCTGCCTGGTCGCGGCCTTCGACGCGGGCCTGGAGCCGCTGCTCGTCCTGACGAAGTCGGACCTCGCCTCCCCGGACAAGCTCCTGGAGTCCTACGGCGCGCTCGGCGTGCGCTACGTGGTCACCAGCCGCGAGGAGCTCGCGGACGGCGGGGCCGCCGACCGGGTCCGCGCGCAGCTGGAGGACCGGATCACCGCGTTCGTCGGCCACTCCGGCGTCGGCAAGACCACCCTGGTCAACGCCCTCGTCCCGGACCGGCAGCGGGCCACCGGCCACGTCAACGCCGTCACCGGCCGCGGTCGGCACACCACCACGTCCGCGCTGGCCCTGCCCCTGCCGACCGGTTCGGGCTGGGTCATCGACACCCCGGGCGTGCGCTCCTTCGGCCTGAACCACATCGACCCCTCGCGCGTCATCCACGCCTTCCCCGACCTGGAGCCGGGCACGGAGGGCTGCCCGCGCGCCTGCAGCCACGACGAGCCGGACTGCGCGCTGGACGCGTGGGTGGCCGACGGCCACGCCGATCCGCAGCGGCTGTACTCGCTGCGGCGACTGCTTTCCACGCGGGAGCGGCGCGAAGGCGACTGATCGCCTACGTTTGCGAGTGACCGCCAGTGGCAAGGGCATCAAGCACACCGGGACGGACGGCGGTCACCGAGACGCGGGAGGCAAACTGATGGCGTGGCTGCTGGTCGTGGTCGCCGGACTGCTGGAGACCGGCTTCGCGGTCTGTCTCAAGCTCTCCCACGGTTTCACCCGGCTCTGGCCGACGATCGCGTTCGCGTGCTTCGCGCTCGGCAGCTTCGGTCTGCTGACGCTCTCCCTGAAGAAGCTGGACGTGGGCCCGGCCTACGCCGTGTGGACCGGCATCGGCGCGGCCGGGACGGCGATCTACGGCATGGTGTTCCTGGGCGACCTGGTGTCGGCGCTGAAGCTGGTGTCGATCGGCCTGGTGATCCTGGGAGTGATGGGCTTGCAGCTGTCGGGCTCGGCGCACTGAGCCCGTCCGGCCTCTCCACCGCCGCAACGGCGGTCAACCCCAACGGCGCTGGCCGGCGGTGCCGAACCCGCGCAAGCCCGTAGACCTCCGCCGGCCGCCCTAGGCGAAGTGGCACGCGACCACGTGCCCCGCTCCGGATTCGCGCGCGCCGGGCCGCAGCCCCTCGCACCGCGACCGCTCCGCACTCCCCAGTCCCGCGTACAGCACGCACCGCCCCCGGAACCGGCACCCCTCGTCCCGTACGACGGGGCTCGGCGGGTCGCCCGCCAGCAGGATGCGTTCGCGGGCGCGCTCCCGCGCGGGGTCCGGCACCGGCACGGCCGACAGCAGTGCCTGCGTGTACGGGTGCCGCGGCCGGGCGAACACCTCCCCGACGGGGCCGGTTTCGACGGTGCGCCCGAGGTACATGACGCTCACCCGGTCCGCGACGTGCCGTACGACGGCCAGGTCGTGCGACACGAACAGGTAGGCGAGCCGCAGTTCGTGCTTGAGGCGCTGCAGCAGGTTGAGCACACCGGCCTGGACGGACACGTCCAGCGCGGACACCGGCTCGTCCAGGACGAGCAGTTCCGGCTCGACGGCGAGCGCCCGCGCGATGCCGATCCGCTGCCGCTGCCCGCCGGAGAACTCGTGCGGGAAGCGTCCCGCGTGCCCGGCTTCCAGGCCGACGAGCTCCAGGAGCTCCGGGACGCGCCCGGCGACGGCGGCCCGGCCGCGCCCCTGGGCCCGCAGCGGTTCGGCGACGATCTCGCCGACGGGCATGCGGGGGTCGAGGCTCGCCATGGGGTCCTGGAAGACGATCTGCACGGAGCCGCGCAGGGCGTGCGCCTCGCGCCTGGTGAGCGCGGCGACGGGCCGGCCGAGGAGCTCGATCTCCCCCGCCTCGGGCGCGGCGAGCCGCAGGATCTCCATCAGGGCGGTGGACTTGCCGGAGCCGGACTCGCCGACGAGGCCCAGGGTCTCTCCCTTGCGGATGTCGAGGTCGACGCCGTCGACGGCGTACACGCTGCCGACGCGGCGGCGGAAGACGCCGCCCTTGAGGACGGGGAAGGTCTTGGCGAGCCCCTGGACGCGCAGGACGGGGGGCAGTTCGTCACGGGCCGCGTCCGCCGCACGGGCCGGAGGCAGCGGCTCCGGCACCGGGTACGGTTCCGGCCCGGGCGTCTTCACGCACGCGGCGACGTGCCCGCCGGTGCCCGCGAGCGCGGGCTCGTCCGCGGCGCAGGCCTCGTCCGCGAGCGGGCAGCGCGGTGCGAACGGGCAGCCTCCGGTCAGCAGCCGCAGGTCGGGCGGGGAGCCGGGCACGGGCGTGAGCGGGCGCCCGTCGGTGTCGGGGCGGGGCACGGCGCCGAGCAGCCCGATGGTGTACGGCATGCGCGGCGCGGCGAACAGCTCGTCCGCGGGCGCGCTCTCCACGACGCGCCCCGCGTACATGACGGCGACCCGGTCGGCCATCCCGGCGATCACGCCGAGGTCGTGGCTGACGAGCAGCAGCGCGGCGCCGGTCTCGCGCTGCGCGGTGCGCAGGACGTCGAGGATCTGGGCCTGGACGGTGACGTCGAGGGCGGTGGTGGGCTCGTCGGCGAGGATGACGTCGGGGGCGTTGGCTACGGCCATGGCGATCATCGCGCGCTGGCGCATGCCGCCGGAGAACTCGTGCGGGTAGGCGCGGGCGCGCCGCTCCGGGTCGGGGATGCCGACGAGGTCGAGGAGTTCGACGGCGCGCCGCCGGGCCTGGTCGCGGCCGGTGTCCTGGTGGGTGCGGACGGCTTCGGCGATCTGGTCGCCGACGCGGTGGACGGGGGTGAGCGCGGAGAGCGGGTCCTGGAAGACCATCGCGATGCGGCGCCCGCGCAGCCGGGACAGCGCCTTCTCCCCCGCGCCGAGCACCTCGGTGCCGCCGGCCAGGACGGAGCCGCGGACGCGCGCGGTGCGCGGCAGCAGCCCCATGGCGGCGAGGGCCACGGTGGACTTGCCGGAGCCGGACTCGCCCACGAGGCCGAGGACTTCGCCGCGGCGCAGGGTGAGGTCGACGCCGCGGACGGCGGGCACGGGGCCCGCGGGTCCGTCGAAGTCGACGTGGAGGCCGCGTACGGCGAGGGCGGCGTCCGTACGCGCCGAAGTGATCACGTCGGCGGGCGGCGCGGTCATGCCGGCTCTCCGTTCCGGCGCCGGCGGCGCCTGGTGCGTGGGTGGCCCGAGGTGGGGTCGAGGGCGTCGCGCAGCCCGTCGCCGAGGAAGTTGACGGCGAGGACGAAGACGACGAGGAGCCCGGCGGCGAAGAAGAACATCCACGGGTAGGTGAGGGCGGCGTCGGAGCCGTCGGCGATGAGGGTGCCCAGCGAGACGTCGGGGGGCTGCACGCCGAAGCCGAAGTAGGAGAGGCCGGTCTCGCTCATGACGGCGCCGCCGACGGCGATGGTGGCGTCGACGATGAGGAAGGAGGAGACGTTGGGGAGGATGTGGCGCACGATGATACGCAGCGGGTGCACCCCCATGAGCTGGGCGGCGCGTACGAATTCGCGTTCCTTCAGGGAGCGGGTCATGGACCGCACCACCCGCGCGGTGATCATCCAGCCGAAGACGGCGAGGAGTCCGACGAAGACGATCCAGCCGCGCTCGCGCAGCCGGGGCGAGACGATGGCGGTGATCAGGAAGGCGGGGAAGACCAGGAGGAGGTCGATGAAGAAGGTCATGACGCGGTCGGTCCAGCCGCCGAAGTAGCCGGCGCAGGCGCCGGCGAGGGAGGCGAGGACGGTGGCGGTCAGGGCCGTGAGCAGGCCGATGAGCAGGGACTTCTGCAGCCCGTGGAGGACCTGGGCGTAGACGTCCTGGCCGATGCGGTTGGTGCCCCACCAGTGGTCGGCGGAGGGGGCCTCGCGCAGGGCGCCGTAGTCGATGTCGGTGTGGCTCCAGTGGGTGAGGTGGGGGCCCGCGAAGGCGAGCAGGAAGAGCAGCAGGAGGACGGTGGCGCCGGTGACGGCGTACCTCATGAGGCGGTGGCCGGGGCCGGGCCGAGGGGGCGGTGGTAGAGGCGGTGGGTGCGGGTGTGGACGGCGCCCATGGCGCGGGCGTGGCGGGCGGCGTCGCGGTTGTCCTCCAGGATCCAGGAGAACTCGTTCTCGGTGTATCCGAGGCGGGCGGCGGCCTGCTGGGCCCGGCAGAAGAGGGCGGCCATCAGTCCGCGGCCGCGGTGTTCCTTGGTGACGCCGGAGGTGGAGGCGCGGGTGCGGTTGATGCGGCGGCGGGCGCGGGCGGCCCGGACGAGGCCGAGGGGCAGGCCGTAGGTGGTGAGGCGGCCGCGGGCGGCGGCGAGGGCCTGGTTGGCGTCGGGGAGCCAGAGGGTGAAGCCGGCGGGTTCGCCGCCGACTTCGGCGATCTGCAGCAGGTCGGGGACGAGGAGGGGCTTGAGGCGGCGGCCGGCGTGGCGGAACTCGGCGTCGGTGAAGGGAACGGAGGCGTAGTTCTCGGCCCAGGCCTCGTTGTAGACGCGGCGGACGGCGGCGAGGTCGGCGTCGTAGCGGCGGGGGTCGAGGGGGCGGATGCGGACGGCGGGGTCGGTCAGGGCGCGCTGCGCGGCGCGGCGGATGACCGCGGGGGTTTCGCCGTCCGCGGGCACGGGGCCGGTGAAGGTGTGGAGGTCCTTGGCCTTGGTGAAGCCGCAGGCCGTGAACAGGTCGGCGTAGTAGGGGGGGGTGTGCGGCATCTGGACGGTGGGCGGGCGGTCGAATCCGTCGACGAGCAGGCCGCATTCGTCGTTGGTGGTGAAGCTCAGGGGCCCGAGGACGCGGTCGGCGCCGCGGGCCGCGAGCCACCGGTCGGCGGCGGCGAACAGGGCGCCGGCGACGGCCGGGTCGTCGGTGCACTCGAAGAAGCCGATGTGGCCGGTGCTTTCCTGGTGGCGCTGCTGGAATCTGGGGTCGATGTGGGCGGCGATGCGGCCGAGCGGGGTGGTGCCGCGGCGGGCGAGGAAGAGCTGGGCGGTGCCGGTGGCGTGGAAGGGGTTGCGGCCGGGGTCGAGGCAGGCGCGCAGCTCGTGTTCGAGCGGGGCGACCCAGTGCGGGTCGTCGCGGTAGAGCGCGTGGGGCAGCCGGATGAAGGCGGTGGTGGCGGCGCGCCCGCGCACCGGGGTGACGGTCACGTCGGTCATCGGGCGGTCTCCGGGGCAAGGGGCTGACGGGGGCGGGCGAGCGCGGGGGCGGTGGACCGCGGGGTCCGCCGGGCGGTCGCGAAGGCTTCGGAGATGCGGTCGACGTGGGTGTCGGTGTGAGTGGCCTGGAGGGTCACGCGGATGATGCTGGAGCCTTCGGGGACGGCCGGCGGGCCGACGGGGTTGGTGTAGACGCCCGCGTCGAGCAGGTGCTGCCACAGCCGGACGCAGTCGGCCGGGTCCCCGGTGCGTACGGCGATGACCGGTCCCGGAGGCGGGGGCGCGCCGGGCGGGGCGGGGTCGGCGTGCGCGGGGCCGGCGTCGTAGCCGAGGGCGCTGAGCCGGGTGCGCAGACGGCCGGCGAGGTCCAGGACGCGGTGGCGGCGCCAGGGCTCGTCGATGCTGATCTCCAGGGCGCTCATGGCCGCGGCGAGGGCGGGCGGCGGCATGGAGGCGGAGAAGAGGATGGCGCGGGCGGCGTAGCGCAGGTGGGTGATGACGCGGGCGGGGCCGGCGAGGAAGCCGCCGGTGGAGCCGAAGCACTTGGAGAACGTGCCGGTGAACAGGTCGACCTGCTCGTGGACGCCGAGGAGTTCGGCGGCGCCGCGGCCCGCGGGCCCCAGCAGCCCGATGTCGTGGGCCCCGTCGACGAGGGTGCGGGCACCGTGGCGGCGGGCGGCGGCGGTCAGGGCGGGCAGCGGCGCGAGGGCGCCGTCCATGGAGAACATGCCGTCGGTGACGACGGCCTTGGCCGCGGCGGGGTCGGCGTCGGCGAGGAGCCGGTCGAGGTGGGCGGCGTCGGCGTGGCGGTAGCGCAGGCGGTGCGCGGCGCCGAGGCGGATGCCGTCGATGAGCGAGGCGTGGTTGGCGGCGTCGCTGAAGACGGCGTCGCCGGGGCCGAAGAGCGCGGAGAGGGCGAGGTTGGCCTGGAAGCCGGTGGTGACCACGGCGGCGTCCTCGGTGCCGAGGAAGTCGGCGACGGCGGCCTCGAGTTCGCCGTGGAGCGGGAGGGTGCCGTTGAGCGTGCGGGCGCCCGAGCAGGAGGTCCCGTACGTCTGGAGGGCCGTCGCGGCCGCGGCGGTGACGCGGGGGTCGGTGGCCAGGCCGAGATAGTCGTTGCACCCCGCCATCACGACCTTGCGCCCGTCGACGACCGCCTCGCCGTCGCGTGCCCGCAGGGGGCGGTAGTAGGGCCGTACGGGCGTGGCGTGGACGGCGCGCAGGAAGGAGGAGGCCGGGGCCTTGTCGAAGAGGTCGGGGCGGGGATTGCTGTCGGGCATGAGGGAGGGGGGCTCTTCCGTCGGCGGAGTTGAGCGGGACGGGACGGTACACAGGGCGGGACGGTGTGGAAGGAGCGCGGTGGTGCGCCTGGCAGCCTGCCCTGCGGGGGCGTGCGGGGCCAGGACGTACGGGCTGCTTTCACTCACGCGTGGTCGTCATTGGCTTTTCCGCTTGTGTCTCTATACGATCGCCCGCCCGCCGGGCCCGGGCCGGGCGGGGCGCCGCCGCGGGCCTTTCTGATGGGCCTTCGGCTGATCGGCGCAAAGCCCCGGCGACGAATTGCGGGGGGCCGGGGGCGGGCGCAAGGTGACCGTAACGATCGCCCTCCCGGCGATCGCCCGTCCTGCCCGAAGGAGTTCGTTCATGGGTTCTTCCCGCAGAACCGCTCTCGTGGTCTCCGGCGCCCTGTGCGGTGCTCTGGCCCTTGGTGCGGCCGGCACCGCCGGTGCCTCGACCGGTTTCCCGCCCCCGAAGCCGCCCACGTCACCCACGGGGCCCGAGGCGCCGGCCCCCTCGCCCGAGTCGCTGCGCGCGGCCGCCTCCGACGGGGCCCGGGCCATCGACCGCAACGTGGTCGGACAGCGGGCCGCGAAGGCCCTCAAGGCCTGCCGGGCGGCCGGGCAGGGCGCGGCGGAGACGGCCGTCGAAGCCGAGCGGGGTCCCTCGTGCGCGCAGGTCGAGGAGCACCTCGGCGGTCTGAACCGGGCCCGGGCCGTGCTGGCCGAAGAGGCCGCGGCCGCGCACCCGGACCTGGAGAGGATGACCACGGCCGCGACGGACGCGGCCGCGGCCACGGCGTACCTGGCGAAGGACGGGGTCGACGTGTCCAGGCGGGGCCCGTCTCCCGGGCACGGGCACGGACACGGGCACGAGCGGTACGACGGCGGCGGCCCGGGGCTGCTGGCGCTGGTGACGAACCTGCTGGGCGGCCTGGTGAACGCGCTCGGCGGCGTCGTCGGCGGGCTGACGGGGCTGGTCGGCGGGGTGCTGGGAGGCATTCTGGGCTGAGCGCGGATCAGCCTGCGAGGGCGGCACGGGCCTTACCGGGGCCCGTGCCGCCCTCTTGTGCGCGGTGGACCCCCGGCCCTCCCCCGACGCCACGCACCGCGGCACGGTCGCCGGCGCCCGCGCCCCGGGCCACTCCCCCGCCCGCGAACGCGCCGCACACGTCTTCGCCGAGGGCCGCCGCGCCGGCGGGCGCCCTGAGCCGCCACGACCGGATACCCGGCGGCGGGACCGCGCTCCCGGAGGCCGGTCTCACGCACAACTGGTGGGGCGCCTTCCCCCAGCCCGGCCCGGGGGTTCAGCCCCGGGAGGAATGGCTTCCTCGGGGCGGAGTCGAGCGGCGGCGGAGTCCGCTTCATTCTGTCTGGACCGGACGTTGACCTCCAATGCCGGACCGCACTAGGTTGCTTTGCGTGAAGATTGTTGCGCAGGTGAAGTTGTTGCCTGTGTCCGCTCATGATGCGGACGCGCTGGCGGCGACTCTGCGCGCGTGCAACCGGGCCGCGAACGCGGCGTCGGAGGTGGCGTTCGCTCGTGATCTGAAGCGGCGCAACGTGTTGCAAGAGGCCGTGTACCACCGGATCAAGGCGGATTTCGACCTCGGGGCACAGGCGGCTGTCCGCACCGTCAAGAAGGTGTGTGACGCCTACGCCACGTTGAAGGCGAACATCAAGGCAGGAAACCTCGGCCCGGAGGGCGGCAAGCGCCGGATGCGGGCGGAGTCCAGGCCGGTCGTGTTCCGCGAGGGGGCGGCGCAGCCGTACGACGACCGCATGCTGACCTGGAACCTGGATGCTCGTACCGTCTCCATCTGGACGGTGGCCGGGCGGTTGAAGGGCATCCCGTTCGTCTGCTCCGACCAGGCCATGGAGCTCCTCGCCTCTCGCAAGGGAGAGACGGATCTGGTGCTGCGGGACGGCATGTTCTTCCTGATCGCCACCATCGACGTGCCCGAGCCGGAGGTGTACGAGCCGGACGGTTTCCTCGGCGTGGACCTCGGCATCGTCAACATCGCCACCACCTCGGACGGGCAGATCATGTCCGGCCGCCAGATCAACCGCTACCGCCGGCGCAGGCGGGACCTGCGGACCAAGCTCCAGAAGAAGCGGACCAAGTCCGCCATGCGCCGCCTGAAAAGTATCCGGCGCCGCGAATCCCGGTACGCCACCCAGCGCAACCACATCATCGCCAAGAAGCTCGTCGCCACCGCTGAACGCACCTCGCGGGGTATCGGACTGGAAGACCTGTCCGGTATCCGGCAGAGGGTTACGGCCAAGAAGGACCAGCGGGCACGACTGCACTCCTGGGCTTTCGCCCAGCTCGGCTCCTTCGTCGAGTACAAGGCACGGCGGGCCGGTGTCCCGGTGGTCTTCGTCGACCCCCGCAACACCTCCCGGCAGTGTTCCGAGTGCTGGCACACCCACCGGTCCAACCGGATCAGTCAAGCACGGTTCGCCTGCCGCTCCTGCGGAGCGGTACTGCACGCGGACCACAACGGCTCCCGCAACATCGCCCATCGGGCCGATGCCGCGTGGCAGCGGGGCGCAGTCAACCGCCCCAGAACGGCCCAGCCGTTCCGGACGCAGGAGACCACAGCACGGCATCACACCGTGCTCTGCCTGCAAGCCCGGTCCTCCAGGACCAGGTAGTTGACCTACTCCCCCACCACCAAGGCCCAGAACTCGTGCATGGAGGTCGTGACCGCCTACTGGAACAGCGGGAACGAGATCTGGGCCTGGGACTGGTGCTCCAGCCCCGGCGGCCCCGCGAAGACCCTCAGCATCGACGCCGCGTTCCTCTCCACGTACACGGACGACGCGACCGGGCGCCCGGCCTACAGCGTGCAGCTGGTCCAGGACGACGCGACGGCGAACCAGTGGTCGGCGTACCTCTACAACCACCGCACGGCCGGCTGGGACCTGCTGTTCCGTCAGTCGGGCAAGGACCGGAGCGGCCTGACCCACGGCTGGGACATGTTCGAGATCTACGCGAGCGTCAACCCCGCGACCGGAACGGGCTACTACTGCACCGAGGCGCGGAAGACCGTCTTCGACTCCAGCGCCGTCAGCCTGCGCAGCCGCGGGGCATGGCGCCCCGCCCGGCCGGCCGACGCGCCGTGGACCGAGCCGAGCCCTCAGGGCCGCGACTTCCTCTGCCCGCCCCTGAAGTTCCTCCAGGCGGGCGCCAACGACCACTGGACCGTCCGCCAGTGACGACACACAGTAACCACTGTGCCAGAACTCCTGAGCGGATGCCGCGGAAAACCGAAGGTGCGCCAGGGGAGGAGGACTACCCGGCCCCGGCCGTCATTACACGCTCCGTCACCGGAGCGAGGGAGACATCCGCCGATCCGCCCTCCCCGGCCCCGTGCGTCCCCCGAGAGTTACCCCCATGAGCCTCACCACCGCAGGCAAAACCCCGGGCCCCGTCCGCTTCTACCTGGCGTGCGACCACCACGGCTGCACCACGCACACGACCTTCGACCTCGTGATCACCGACCCCGGCCCCTCGCGCGACGACGACCTGTGGGGACACCTCCTGCACCACACGCACACCGCCACGCCCCACATCGAGGAGCTGGGCTGGGCCTACCTCCACGGCAACGGCTACACCTGCCCCACGCACCGGGTACCGGCCCTGCCCAGCGCCTCCTGACGTCCCGTCGGGGCGCCTCCCGGCTCCGGCCCCCGCACAGGGGCCGGGCCCGGGGCCGGCAGCGCCGCCCGCCCACCCCGGGCCCGGCGGGCCGCCGGGTGGTGGCATGCTGACGGCGTGAGCAGACCGGAAATCCATGTCACCCTCGCCCCTGAGCTGCGGCTCTTCGTCAACTCCGAGCTGCGCCGGAAGCGGGCGCCCGTCACGATCGACGCCTCCTCGTCCCTGGGGCACGTCGTCGAATCGCTCGGCGTTCCGCTGACCGAGGCCGGCACGCTGCTCGTCGACGGCCGCGCGGTGCCGGTGTCCCACGTCCCCTCCGCGGGGGAATCCGTCGAGGTGCGCGCGGTCGCGCGCCCTCAGCAGGTGCCGGGCGCGCCGCTGCGCTTCCTCCTCGACGTGCACCTGGGGACGCTCGCGCGCCGGCTGCGGCTGCTGGGCGTGGATGCGGCCTACGAGAGCGAGGACATCGGCGACCCCGCCCTGGCCGCGCTGTCCGCGGCGGAGCGCCGGGTGCTGCTCAGCCGCGACCGGGGGCTGCTGCGGCGGCGCGAGATATGGGCCGGCGCCTACGTCTACAGCGACCGGCCCGACGAACAACTGCGGGACGTCCTCGGCCGGTTCGCCCCGGTACTGGCCCCGTGGACGCGCTGCACCGCCTGCAACGGGCGGCTCGCGGACGCCGAGAAGGACACGGTCGCGGAGCGGCTGGAGCACGGGACGCGGCGCACGTACGACGTGTTCGCGCAGTGCACCGCCTGCGGGCGCGTGTACTGGCGCGGGGCGCACCACGCGCGGCTGGAGGCGATCGTCGAGGACGCCGTGCGGGAGTTCGGCGGCTCCGCCGCCTGAGGGAGGAGGCCCTTGCGCGTGCCGTACCGCTGAGGACCGCGTGACGGAATGTAGCGTGCTGTGCGGAGGACGGTCATGCTCAAGGGATTCAAGAACTTCGTCATGCGCGGTGACATCGTCACCGTCGCCGTCGGCCTGATCATCGCGCTGGCGTTCAGCACGCTCATCAAGGCGTTCACCGACTTCGTCATCAACCCGATCATCGCCCGGCTCCAGGGCGGCCATTCGATGGGGCTGGGGTGGCAGCTGGGCCGGGCGGGCAACAAGAACACCTACCTGGACCTGGGTTCGTTCCTCTCGGCGGCCGTCTACTTCCTGATCTTCATGGCCGTGGTGTACTTCCTGATCGTCGTCCCGTACAAGCACGTGCAGGCGCGGCGCGGGGTGGTCGTCTTCGGGGAGCCGGGCCCGCTCAAGACCTGCCCGGCGTGCCTGTCGGAGGACCTCCCGGCGGCAGCGGCCAAGTGCCTGCACTGCGGCAGCGACCAGCCGCCTGCCGCCGCGACCGCCGGGGGCGCGGCGCCCGCGGGCCGCTGAGGCCCGGGGCGTTCGGAACGCTCAGGGCCTCAGGACCTCAGGGCATTCAAGGCATTCAAGGTGTTCAAGGCGCTCAGGACACTCAGGGCTCTCAAGGCCAGGTGCGGTTGCGGGCCTGGGCCCGGGCGCGGCGCTCCTCGGTGCGGATGCGGCGCTCCTCCGCGGCCCGCCGCACCCCCTCGGCCCGGCGCTCCGCGTAGCCGTTGGGCTCCACGACGTGGAAGCACTGGCCGCAGACGTAGCCGCCTTCGGGCCCCTCGATGACGGGATTCAGACAGTCCTTACACAGCATCACGACAGCATTCGGCCGGGGAAACAACGACATGGCCCATTATTCCGCCCGGCGCCCGAGACGGCAGCACAATCCGTTACCTTCAGCCACCCGGAGTAATCGGCACGGGGGGCGCAGGGAAACGCGACGAGGAGGGCAGCCGGCAGAGGCCGCCCTCCTCGTCGCTGACGGTGCCTCAGCCCATGGCCGCCCGGGTGGCGGGCGCGTTGTCCAAGGGGGTGCGGTCGACGTCTCTGCACAGCGGGACGGCACCGGCGCCGGCGTTGCCCACGTAGGCCGCCGAGACCCAGGTGTTGCGGTTGCGCAGCAGGTACCAGATGTTGTTGCCGCCGATGGTCTGGGCGCGGACCTTGCACTTCAGGGTGATCTTGGCGCCGCGGGCCACGGTGCCGCGCACCGCCGAGTCCGTGCTGGGGTACATGCGTTCGTTGACGCCCGAGGCGCTGACGATCTTGCCGGCGGGCTGCTGGGGGACGGGTGGGACGCCGGGGCCCGAGGCCGCCTGGGCCGAGCCGGCGACCAGCAGCGAGCCCGCCAAGGCGGCCGCAGCGATGGCATCCGTCGAGAACTTCTTGCTGCGGACTGCGAATGTCCTGGGCATGGGGGGCTCCCTGGTCTGCGGAGTGAATGACGCAATGCCGTCGTACCACGCCGCAATCTTCGATAAACCAGGGCAATTCGCCCTCACTCTTTCGTGTCTGATGTCCCCTCGTCCGGCCCCTTCCGGGCCCTGCTCGGCTGGACGCGCTTCGGTTCGCCCTTCATCTTCGGGTGCTCCGGCGGGTACGGCAGGTCGCCCAGGCCGTGCTCGCGCTCGTCCCGGTCGGCCAGTTCCAGGGCGTACTCCAGGCCGCACGGCCCGTCCTCCATGGCCGCGTGCACGTCGCCCACGGCCTCGAACCGGGCCGGCATGGTCGCCAGGTCGAAGTCCTCGGGCACTGCGCCGCCGGTCACCTCGTCCCACGTCAGCGGCGCGGACACCGGGGCGTGCGGGCGGGGCCGCACCGAGTAGGCGCTGGCGATGGTGCGGTCGCGGGCCGTCTGGTTGTAGTCGACGAACACCTTGGCGCCGCGCTCCTCCTTCCACCACGCCGTGGTGACCTCCTGCGGCAGCCGCCGCTCCAGCTCCCGGGCGACGGCGATGGCGGCCCTGCGCACCTGGACGAAGGTCCACCGCGGCGCGATGGGCACGAAGACGTGCAGCCCGCGGCCCCCGGACGTCTTGGGCCAGCCGGTCAGCCCCAGGCCGTCGAGGACGTCGCGGAGTTCGACGGCGGCCCGGACGGCGTCGGCGTACCCGGTGCCCGGCTGCGGGTCGAGGTCGATGCGCAGCTCGTCGGGGTGCTCGGTGTCCGTCCGGCGCACGGGCCAGGGGTGGAAGGTCACGCAGCCGAGGTTCGCGGCCCACACCACGGCCGCCGCCTCGCCCGGGCAGATCTCGTCGGCGTAGCGGCCGCTGGGGAAGGCGATGCGCCCGGTCGGGATCCACTCGGGGAGGTTCTTCGGCGCCCTCTTCTGGAAGAAGGACTCCCCCTCCACCCCGTCCGGGTAGCGCTCCATCGTGGTGGGGCGGTCCTTGAGGGCGCGGACGATGCCGTCGGCGACGGCGAGGTAGTAGCGGGCGAGGTCGTACTTGGTGTAGCCCCGCTCGGGAAAGTAGACCTTGTCCGGGTGCGACAGCCGTACCGTCCGCTCCCCCACGGTGAGCTCCAGCGCCTCCTGTGCCATGTCCTCACGCTAGGGGGCGGCGCCGGGCCGCGCCTGCGGACGGTGGCTCCGCGGAGAGGCGGCCGGGGCCCGTGGCCCGCACAATCGCGGTCATGGATCTCCCCGTGATGCCGCCGCTGCAGCCGATGCTCGCGAAGTCCGTCGCGGCCATCCCGCCCGGCATGCTCTACGAGGCGAAGTGGGACGGCTTCCGGGCGATCGTCTTCCGCGACGGCGACGACGTCGAGCTGGGCAGCCGCTCCAGCAAGCCCCTGACCCGCTACTTCCCGGAGCTCGTGGAGGTCTTTCGCGAGCAGCTGCCGCCCCGCTGCGTGCTCGACGGGGAGATCGTCATCACCCGCGGCGGGCGCCTCGACTTCGACGCCCTGCTCGAACGCATCCACCCCGCCGCCTCCCGCGTCCGCCGTCTGGCCGAGGTCACCCCGGCGAGCTTCATCGCCTTCGACCTGCTCGCCCTCGGCGAGGAGTCCCTGCTCGCGACCCCGCAGCGGGACCGGCGCGACGCCCTGACCTCGGCGCTGCGGGGGGTTTCGGCCCCGGTGTACGTCGCGCCGGCCACGTACGACCTGGAGACGGCGCACGCGTGGTTCGAGCAGTTCGAGGGGGCCGGGCTCGACGGGGTCGTCGCCAAGCCGCCCGGCTCCCCGTACCGGCCCGGCGAGCGGGCCATGGCCAAGATCAAGCACGAGCGGACGGCCGACTGCGTCGTCGCCGGGCTGCGCCTGCACAAGAGCGGGCCCGTCGTGGGCTCGCTGCTGCTCGGCCTCTACGACCCGGCCGGGCGCCTGCAGCACGTCGGCGTCTGCGCCTCGTTCCCCATGCGCCGCCGCCAGGAGCTCATGACCGAGCTGGAGCCGCTGCGGATGCCCACGGCCGAGGGGCACCCGTGGCAGGAGTGGACCAGCGAGGAGGCGCAGGCGGCCGGCCGGCTGCCGGGCGGGCCCAGCCGGTGGACCGGCACCAAGGACCTGTCCTGGGTGCCGCTGCGCCCCGAGCGGGTGTGCGAGGTCGCCTACGACCACCTGCAGGGCGACCGCTTCCGGCACACCACGCAGTTCCGCCGCTGGCGCCCCGACCGCGAGCCGCACCAGTGCACGTACGCCCAGCTGGAGGAGCCGGCGGACTACAAGCTCGCCGACGTCCTCGCGCTGTGACGGACGGCCGCCGCACGGCACGGGCCACGCTCAGAGCGTGCGCAGGGCGGGGAGCAGCTCTTTCTCGGCCCACTCCAGGTACGGCTCCTGATGCCCGCCGCCGATCTGCACGAGCGCGACCTCGGTGAACCCCGCGTCGGTGAACGCCCGTACGGCCTCCACGAAGCGGTCCGTGTTCGAGCCGCAGGGGATCGCCTCGGCGACCTCCTCCTTCGTGACGGACGCGGAGGCGGAGGCGAAGGAGGCGTCGTGCGGCAGCTCGGCATTGACCTTCCAGCCCAGCCCGAACCAGCGGAACTGCTCGTGGGCCCGCTCGACCGCCGCGCCGTGGTCGGTGTCGTAGCACACGGGAAGCTGCCCGATCCGGGGCTTCCCGGCGCCGCCGTGGCGGTCGAAGGCCTCCAGCAGCTCGCGCTTCGGCTCCGTCGCGATGACCAGGTCCGCCGCGCCCCCGGCCAGCCGGCAGGAGTGCTCGCCCGAGACGGCGATCCCGATGGGCGGGGCGGGCACGGGGACGTCCCACAGCCGGGCGTGGTCGACGTCGTAGTGGGTGCCGTGGTGGTTGACGAGGTCCCCCGCGAAGAGGGCCCGGATGATGAACACGGCCTCTTCGAGCATCTCGTGGCGGACGCTGACGCCGGGCCAGCCGTGCCCCACGACGTGCTCGTTGAGGTTCTCGCCGGAGCCGAGCCCGAGGCGGAACCGCCCCTGGGACAGCAGCTGGAGGGTGGCCGCCTGCTGGGCGACGAGCGCCGGGTGATAGCGCGTCGTCGGACAGGTGACGTAGGTCATCAGCGGGATCCGGGACGTCGCCTGCGCCGCGGCACCGAGGACGGCCCACGCGTTGGGCGAATGGCCCTGCGAGGCGAGCCAGGGGAAGTAGTGGTCGGAGGTGACGGAGAAGTCGAACCCCGCCGCCTCCGCGCCCACCACGTGCGCGACGAGATCCCGGGGTCCTGCCTGCTCGGTCATCATCGTGTAGCCGATCTGCACCATGCGGCTCGGCTTCCCGGTGACGGCGCACCCGTAACTGACGATGTGTCGACAGAGCGATTCTCCGCGTCCCGTTCGGCGTAACCCGACGTGTCTGACGGGTCGGCACCTGCCACCGTGTCTGAAATGGACCGGTCAGCCAATATGAAGTACGGGGGATCGATGCCATACGACGCTCGACGGCCCGGCGCCCGGCCCCACCAGGACCGGGCACCCATGGCCGGAAGGATGAAGAGGAAGAAGAGGAAGAGGGCGCTGCGGTGGGGTGCGGCCCTCGTGGCGGCGGCCTGCGCGTGCGCCGGTGCGATGTCCCTGGCCTGGCCGGCCAGGGGGGCGCTGACGGACGACGAGGAGGGCCTCGACGCCGCGTCCCCGTTCTGGGTCGAGCCGCGCGGGCCCGCGGCCCGCCAGGTGGAGGTGTGGCAGGAGCGGGGGCGCGAGGACGACGCGCGGGTCCTGCAGCGCATCGCGCGCGAGCCGGTGGCGGTCTGGCTGACCGGCGACGACCCCAAGGCACAGGCCGAGAGCGTCACCCGTCAGGCCGAGCGCGCCGGGGTCATCCCCGTCCTGGTCGCCTACAACATCCCGCAGCGCGACTGCGGCCAGTACTCCTCCGGCGGCGCCCCCGACGCCGCCCACTACCGCACGTGGGCCTCGCGGGCGGCGGCCGGGATCGGCGCGCGCCGGGCCTGGGTCGTCCTCGAACCGGACGCGCTCGCCCAGTGGGCGTCCGGCTGCGTCCCCGCCGCCGCGGCCAAGCAGCGGACGGCCCTCATCGCCCGGGCGGTGCGGACCTTCAAGGCCCGGCCCGGGGTCTCGGTCTACATCGACGCCGGCAACCCCGGCTGGATCAAGGACCAGAACCTGATGGTGACGGCGCTCACCGAAGCGGGGATCGCGGAGGCGGACGGCTTCGCGCTCAACGTCTCCAACTTCCACACGACGCCCGTCACACGCGCCTACGGCGACCGCCTCTCGGCGCTGCTCGGCGGCGCGCATTACGTCATCGACACGAGCCGCAACGGCAACGGGCCGCTCCCTGAACCGCCCGACAAGGGGAAGAAGGACGACCGGCCGAAGGGCGACGCGTCGAAAGGCGAGGTGTCGAAAGGCGGCGGGCGGAAGAGTGGCGGGGCGAGGGGCAACCGTCCCAAGGGGGGCCTGCCGAAGGGGAAGCCGTCCAAGGCCCGGTCGGCCGCGGCCGACGCCCGGCGCGCTGCGGGGAGAGTGGACCCCGACGACGAGCTGGACGAACTGGAGGAGCCGGGAGAGCTGGAAGACCTGGCGGAACTGGACGACGCCGAGCAGGCGGAGGCCGGCCGCCCGTACAGCGACGAAGGCCCCGACGAGTCCGGGCCCGGGGCGGAGCACGAGGACGTGCACGAGGCGGAGCCCGAGCACACGCAGGAGGGCGAGCACGAGCCCGAGTCCTGGTGCAACCCGCCCGGGAGGGCCCTCGGCACGCCGCC
Organism: Streptosporangium nondiastaticum; assembly: GCF_003011965.1. Classification (GTDB taxonomy): domain Bacteria; phylum Actinomycetota; class Actinomycetes; order Streptomycetales; family Streptomycetaceae; genus Streptomyces; species Streptomyces nondiastaticus. The sequence continues at coordinate 340 of NZ_PXWG01000116.1, read as the reverse complement.
GACGACCGCCACCGGGGACCCTCGCATCGACGCCTTCCTGTGGATCAAACGGCCCGGGGAGTCCGACGGCGCCTGCCGCGGCGCGCCGCCGGCCGGCCGCTGGTGGGCGGAGTACGCGCTCGAACTAGCCCGTGCGACACCGGGGCGGCCCACGCGCCCGTCACTGGAGCCCGGCGAACCGGAAGTGCCGATCCCTACGCCGGCCGCGCCTCCCGGGACCGCTCCCGGTCTGCCGCCCGCGGACGACAACTCGGCGCCTCCTGCCGCTTCCGGGCCCCCGATGGCACCCGCGCCGGTGGCGCCCGCTCCCGTGCCGGCGGCTCCGGTACCGGCAGCACCA
>NZ_PXWG01000115.1 GCF_003011965.1 Streptosporangium nondiastaticum | reverse complement strand
CGACGCCGTCACCGGCCGGGGCCGTGCGGCGGCGCGCGTCCTGGACTCCCTGGAGATCCTCGGCGCGCCCTACGCGCCGACGACGCGCGAACTGGCCGCGCGTGCGGCGGGGGCGCGGGCGGCGCGCTGGGCCGCGCTGCTGAGGGTGGTGAGCGGCGCCTCGCCCGCCCAGCGGGGGTGAGCCCGTGTCCTACCGAGGCCGGTGATCTCCCTCCGCCGCGGCGGGGTCGCTTCGGCCGTGCCGGCCCCTTTCCCCTCCGCCGCGGCGCTGAGCAACCCGCGACCGCCTGTCCGGCGGCGCTGAGCCGGGCTCAGGGGCGTACGGCATCCCGTTCCCATGCGCCCGTCGCCGCCGCCCTCTCCGCATACGCGGTGAAGTCGGACGGCTCCCGGCCCAGGAGGTTCCGGACGCCGGGGACCGGGTTCGCCGTGCGGCCCGTGCGGTGGAGGGCGAAGAGGGCGCCCAGGGATCGCGCGGCGGGTTCGGGGACGCCCGCGGCGAGGAGTTCGGCGTGGTACTCCGCCGGGGTCAGCTCGACGAAGTCGATCGCGCGTCCCGCCGCGCGCGCCATCTCCGCGACCGCCTCGCGGAAGGTCAGGCCGCGCGCCCCGGAGATCTCGTACACGCCGTCGGCGTGCTCGGCGGCGGGCCGGGTGAGGAGCGTCGCCGCGACCTCGGCGACGTCGTCGGCGTCGATGAACGGCTCGGGGACGTCCCCGATGGGCAGGGCGAGGCGGCCGTCGCGGAGGGGCTGCCGCCACAGGTCCTCGTCGAAGTTCTGGAAGAAGTTGTTCGCCCGGACGACCGCCCACTCCGCTCCGGACGCGCGGACGGCCTCCTCGGCGGCGAGCATGCCGCGCCCGAAGTCCTCGCCCACGTCCTCGATGCCGCGGCCGGAGAGCACGACGAAGCGGCTGACGCCCGCCGCGACGGCCCGGTCGACGAAGCGGGGCACGGCGTCGTGCCCCTCGTCGGGGGCGATGAGGTAGACGGCGGAGGCGCCGGCGAGGGCGCCGGCCCAGGTGGCGGGCTCGGTCCAGTCGAAGCGGACCTCGCCGGAGCGGGAGGCGGCGCGGACGGTGACGCCCGAAGCGCGGAGGGCGCGGACGACGCGCCGGCCGGTCTTGCCCGTGGCGCCGAGGACGAGGACGGAGGCGGCGTGCGAGGGGTTGGTGTTCTGCATGGGGCCAGCCAATCCGCCGGCCGCCGCCCCCGCCCATGGGTGATCGTCCGTGCCGCATGTCCGCGCGTGCAACGGCCCGCATATCGTGCGGCCATGGACCCTTTCGATGATCTGTTGCGGGGCGTGCGCGCCAACGGCGCGGTCTTCGGCGGGTCGGTGCTGTCGCCGCCGTGGGCCCTGCGCTTCACCGACGACGCTTTCCTGACGCTGTGCGCCCCGCTGCGCGGCGGGGGCTGGATCGTCCTGGCCGACGGCACGTCGCGGCACGTCACGCAGGGCGAGGTGGCGATCGTCCGCGGGCCGGAGCCGTTCGTGTTCACGGACGATCCGGGCGCGCCGGACGGGCTCGTGCGGGAGGTCTCCTGCAGCGGTGCGGGAGGCGTGGACGGCAGCACCGTGCTGATGGCGGGCGCGTACCGCGTCCCGGGCGAGGTGCCGCGCCGCCTGCTGCGGGTGCTGCCGCCGCTGCTGGTCGTGCCGGACGAGCACGACTGCTCCGCCATGCGCACGTACCTGGAGGCGCAGCTGGCCGCGGGCCTGCCGGGCCGGCAGATCGTCGTCGACCGGCTGCTGGACTGGCTGCTGGTGTGCACGCTGCGGGACTGGTTCGACCGCCCGGAGGCGGCGTCGCCGGCCTGGTACCGGGCGCTGGGCGACGAGGTCGTGGGCCCGGTGCTGCGGGCCCTGCACGAGGCCCCGGACCGGCCGTGGACGCTGGTGTCCCTGGCGGCGGTCGCGGGCGTGTCGCGCTCGACCTTCGCGAAGCGCTTCCACGAGCTGCTGGGGGAGCCGCCGCTCGCGTACCTCACGGAGTGGCGGATGACGCTCGCCGCGGACCTGCTGGGGGAGCCCGGCACGACGCTGGCGTCCGTGGCGCGCCGGGTGGGCTACGCCGATCCGTTCGGCTTCAGCGCGGCGTTCAAGCGGGTGCGGGGGATGAGCCCGAGCGAGTACCGGGACGGGGCCGCTCGCCAGGCAGCCGGCCGGCCGGATCTCGCCGGCCGGATCGGGTGAACGGCGCCCCGATACCCGTGGCGTAAACATCGGAATACGGCTCCGCTGGCCGGAATTCACGGCCGGTGGGGCATCAGCATTCCGCGACAACGGCTTCTAACTCCCTCCCACGTAGCGGAAGTTAAGCGTCCGATTCGCCTTCCGACCTGCCCGGACATGCCTTCCTCGAAGGAAGTAATAAGTCATCTTCCGCATCGAGAAGTGAGGGACGTCACATCCCTCGTCGATGTGAGCGATCCTTCACCTAGGGTGATCGCGCTGCCTTGGAACGTGCATGTGAACGCGTAAATCGCTCAGGGAGGCTGACGGTGCATCAGGCCGGAAACACCACGTATTCCCCAGCGCCCGAACCACTCGAAGCGCCCTACCCACCCGGCAGTCTGGACCCCGCCCGCGCCGCCCTGGACACCGCGGCCGTGGCAGAGCGGCACCCCGCGTACGCGAAGTTCGGCCAGGAGCTCGGCAACACGTCCCTCATCGAGGTGCCCGGCCCCCGCGGCGGCGCCACCGTGCTCGCCAAGTGCGAGTGGGAGAACCCGGCCGGCTCCATCAAGGACCGCGTCGCCCACGCCCTGCTCGGCAGCGTCCTGCAGCGCCACGGCGCCCGCCCCCTCGGCGAGCTCCGCATCCTGGAGTACTCCGGCGGCAGCCTCGCGAACGCCCTCTCCCGCCTCTGCGCCGACCTGGGCGTCCCGGCCCGCTTCGTCCTCTCCTCGGCGAGCCCCCGCAGCCTCCTGGACACCCTCGCCGGGCGCGGCGCCCGCGTCGACCTGGTGGACAAGGAGCGCGGCTTCCTCGAAGTCGTCCGCGAGGCCCTGCGGATCGCCGCCGCCGAACCCGGGTGGACCCTGCTCTACCAGCACCGCAACCCCGCCAACGTGCTGCTGCAGGAGCGCACCACCGGCGCCGAGCTGATCGGGCAGCTCGGCGGCCGCGCCCCCGCCGCCTGGGTGGCCTCGATCGGCACCGGCGGCACGCTGGTCGGCGTGCTGCGCGCCCTGCGCGCCCGGTTCCCCGCCGTGCGGGCCGTCGGCGTCACGCCCGCCGAGCTGCCCTACGGCAGCGAGCAGCCGCCCAACGGGCGGCGGAAGTACGCCGGCTCGGGCGGCATGGGCCACGGCATCCGGCAGCCGTTCGTGACGCTGTACGACGACGAGACCGAGCAGCGCACCGTCTCGTACCCGCGGGCCTTCGCCGCCATGGGCGAGTTCCACGACCTCACCGGCCTGCGGATCGGCAGCTCGGCCGCCGCCAACTGGCTGGCGGCCGGGGAGGTCGCCGCCGCGCTGCCGCCGTCGGCGACCGTCGTCACCGTGTTCCCCGACGCCGGGACGCCCGAGGAGTGGGAGCGGCTCGGACGATGAGGAAATCTCCCGCGCACCTGGTCCTCGTCGAGACGACCCCGACCGCCGGGTTCAAGATCGTGGCCGAGGCCCGCGCGCTCGGCCACGACGTGACCTTCGTGGCCCACTCCCTCGATCCGTACCTCGCCGCGGAGGGCGGCGAGGAGGCGCTGCGGACGCCGGCCCGGCTGCTGACCGGGGTGCCCACCACGGACCCGGGCTGCCTGCTCGACGTCATCGGCGCCCTGCACCGCAAGCACCCCGTGCACGGTCTGCTGGCCCTCAGCGAGGGCCACCTGCCGGCCACGGCCGAGGTCGCCGAGGCGCTCGGCCTGCCCTTCGAGAGCGCGGCGGTCATGCGGCGGCTGCGCGACAAGCACGCCGTGCGCGAGCTCCTGGCAGCCGCGGGTGTCCCGCAGCCCGCATTCCGGCGGGCCGTGACGCCCGAGGAGGCCGTGGCCGCGGCCGCCGAGCTCGGCTACCCCGTCGTGGTCAAGCCGGCCGACGGCTTCGGCTCCCTCCACGTCGGCGTCGCGAACGACGCCGCCGAGGTGGCCGAGCTGGCCGCGGCCGTCGCGGGGGCGCGCTCGTACGGGCGCGGCGTCGCGGGCAGCGGCGTGGCCCTGCTGGAGGCGTACGTGCCGGGCCCGGTCGTCAGCTGCGAGATGGTGACCGTCGACGGCACCAGCACCCCGTACGGCTGCGTGGACCGCGTGCCGGCCCCCGCGCCGCACCCGGTCGAGCTGGGCGGCTGCTTCCCCGCCGAGCTGGCCGACGACGTCCGCGAGGCCGTCGTGCGCGTGGTCACCGGCGCGCTCGCCGCGGCCGGCGTGCGGCGCGCGCACACCCACACCGAGGTGGTCCTCGGGCCGGACGGCCCGCAGATCATCGAGATCAACGGCCGGCTCATCGGCGGCTACGTCCCCACGATGATCAACTACGTGCTGGGCCGGAACATCTACCACGACGTCATCGAACTCGCCCTGGGCGGCAGCCCGTCGCCCTCCCCGGCCCACGGCGCCGGCTGCATCCGGGCGATCACCGCCCCGGCGCCCGGCGTGCTCGCCGGCATCGACGCGGAGGCGGCGCGCGGCGCCCCCGGGACGGCCGAGGTGATGCTGCACGCGCGCCCGGGGCAGCCGGTGCGCCCGGCCCGCGACAACTTCGACCGGCTCGGCTTCCTCATCACGACGGCCGGCACGGCGGCCGGGGCGAGGAAGGCGGCGGAAGAGGCGCACGCCCTCGTGCGGGTGAGGGTCGAGGACGGCCCGGAGGGGGCCGCGTGACCCGTTTCCGTACGCTGTGCGTGGCCGGGAGCCCGAGCCGCGGGTCCCACACGCGGGCGCTGGTCGCCCACGTCGGCCGCCTGCTGGAGCGGCGCGGCTCCGAGACCTCCCTGGCGGACCTCGCCGAGCTCGGCCTGCCGCCCAGCCACCCCGGCCACTACTGGAGCCCCGAGCCCCACCCCGTCGCGCGGGCGCGCGAGTTCATCGACGCGGTGCGCGCGAGCGACGCGCTGGTCCTGGGGACGCCCGTCTACCACTCGGGCTACTCGGGGCTGCTCAAGAGCGCCGTCGACCTGCTGCCGCGCGACGCCTTCGAGGGCCGGGCCGTGGCCCTGGTGTCGCACGCGGGCGGGCCGCGCGGCTCGGCCGGCGCCTGCGAGCAGCTGCGGCAGGTGGTGAAGGCGCTCGGCGGGTGGGCGGTGCCGCTGCAGGTCAGCACGGTGACCGCGGACTTCGCGGGGAATCCCGCAGGGGATTTCACGAGCGGTCGGCGGACGCTCGACGAGGCGGGGCCGGTGCACGCGCGGTGCGAGGAACTGGCCGACCAGCTGGCGGTGTTCACGCGCGCGATGCGCGGCGCCGGCGCCCTGGAGGACCGGGCGGGGGCGGCGGCTTGAGGACGAGGACGATTCCCCGTACGGGCCTCCCGGGCCCCCTGCGCCGCCTGCGCGAGGACCTGGAGGTCGTGGCCGGCCGCGACCCCGCCGTCCGCAGCCGGGCCGAGGCGCTCCTGGCGCCCTTCCTGCCGGCCCTGTGGCTGCACCGGCCCGCGAGCAGGCTGCACGCGCGGGGCCACCGGGTCACGGCCCGCGTGCTGTCGCTCGCCGGGCGCTTCCTGTCCGGCGGCGTCGACATCCACCCGGGCGCGCGCGTGGGGCGGCGGCTGTTCATCGACCATGCCGCGGCCGTCGTCATCGGCGAGGACGCCGTGATCGGCGACGACGTCACCCTCTACCACCAGGTCACCATCGGCGCCGTCGGCTGGTGGCGCGACCGCCGTCGGCTGCCCGGCGAGCGGCGCCACCCCACCCTCGGCGACCGGGTCGTGGTGGGCGCGGGCGCCTCCGTCCTCGGCCCGGTGAGCGTCGGCGACGACAGCCTCGTCGGCGCGCACGCGCTGGTGACGACGGACGTCCCGCCCGGGAGCCGGGTGGGCGCCCCCAGGAGCGAGATCCGTCCGAAGGGCAGGCCGGTCCTGACACGGGCCGGCGGCACGGAAGCGAAGAGGAAGAGAAGCGGCCAGTGACCACGACGAACCAGCACGACGGCGCGGCTGACGGCGCCGGCACCGCCGGCCCCTACCGCGAAGTCCTCCGCGAGGCCTTCGTCCGGCGCTACGAGGACGGCGCGGACTCCTGGAGCGAGGAGCCGGCCATGCGCGAGCTGGTGCCCCTGCTCTGCGGGGAGCTGGCGGCGGGCAGCAGCGTCATCGACATCGGCGCGGGACGCGGCCGGGACGCGGAGCTCCTGCTGGCCGCCGGTCACCGCGTCACCGCGGTCGACCTCGTCCGGCTCCCCGACTGGGACGCCCTGGCCCGCCGCTACGGCGCCGCCGCGTCCTTCGAGGCCGGCGACTTCGCGGACATGGCGGCCGGCCGCACCTACGACGCCGCCGTCGACAACGGCGTCCTCCACCACCAGGACCCCGCCGACTACGCGCAATACCTCGCGAACATACGGCGGCGGCTGCGCCCCGGCGGGCTGCTGGCCGTCAGCCTGTTCACGACAGCGGAGGAGCTCGCCGAGGGCGTCCTCAACCGCGCCGAGGACGGCCGCCTGTCGCGCTGGTTCACGGAGCGGGAGGCGAGGGAGCTGCTGTCGGGCGCGGGGTTCTCCGTGATCGCCGTCCGCACCGTGCGCAGGGAGCTGCCGGGCCTGGCCTACCTGCTGGTCCTCGCGCGCCGCGACGCCTGAGGCCCGTGCCGACACGTAAACCCGTACAGCCGCCAAGGGTTGGGTACTGATGACCGTTCCGTCCTCCAAGGGGCCCCTGACCACCGCCGCCCCCGCGCCCCCCGCCAAGACGGGCAGCCGCATGTTCGCGTCGCTCGCCGTGCGCAACTACCGCTACTTCTTCTTCGGGCAGTTCGTCTCGAACTCCGGTACGTGGATGCAGTTCGTCGCCCAGGACTGGCTGGTCTTCCACCTCACGGGCAGTACGTTCGCGGTGGGCGTCACCACGGCGCTGCAGTTCCTGCCGGTGCTGCTGTTCGGCCTGTTCGGCGGTGTCGTCGCCGACCGGTATCCGAAGCGGCGGATCCTGCTCGCCACGCAGGGCGCGATGGGCCTGTTCGCGGCGGCGCTGGCCGTGCTCACGCTGACCGACGCCGTCGTCGTGGCGCACGTGTACGTCTTCGCGTTCCTGCTCGGCCTCATGAACGTGTTCGCCAACCCGGCGATCCAGACGTTCGTCCCCGAGATGGTCGGCCCCGAACGGATCGCGAACGCGGTCAGCCTGGGGGCCGTCAACTTCCAGAGCGCCCGGCTGCTCGGCCCGGCCGTCGCGGGCCCGCTGATCGTCGTGATCGGCAGCGGCTGGGCGTTCGCCCTCAACGCCGTCTCCTACCTCGCGGTGATCGCCTCCCTCCTGGCGGTCCGCGCGTCCGAGCTGCTCCCGGCGAAGCCCGCGCCGCGCGAGAAGGGCCAGGTCCGTGCGGGCCTGCGGCACGTGCGGGAGCATCCGCAGCTCGTCCGGCCGATCGTCCTGGTCGGTTTCGTCTGCACCTTCGGCTTCAACTTCCCGACGCTGCTGTCGGGCTTCGCGTACAACGTCTTCGACGGCGGCGCGAAGGAGTTCGGCTTCCTGACGACGGCGGTCGGGCTGGGGGCCCTGGTGGGGGCGCTGCTGTCGGCGCGCCGGCGGAGCGGCAGCGCGGTGGTGATGACGGGCACGGCGGCGGCCTTCGGCGTGCTGGAGGCGCTGACGGCGGCGGCGCCGGGCGTCTGGTGGTTCGGCGCACTGATGGTGCTGGTGGGGCTGCTGAGCGTGACGTTTGCGACCACGGCGAACGCGCTGGTGCAGCTGAACACGGACCCGTCGATGCGGGGCCGCGTGATGGGCCTCTACATGCTCGTCTACACGGGCGGGACGCCCATCGGCGGCCCGGTGGTGGGCTGGGTGGTCCAGCACTACGGGGCGCGGGCCGGAATCCTGGCGTGCGGGCTGGTGGCGGTGGCCGCGGCGGCGGTCGTGGGGCTGGTGGCGCTGCGCGCTCCCCGTGCGGGCGCGGTCCCGGGTGATTAGCGTGGCTACGGGAACCCAGGGGGTGCGAGGGGCGTAGCAGCCCCGGAAGGAGCCGGAGCCATGGCCGCGCAAGCAGAGGGCATGCCGTGCTGGGCCGACGCGATGTTCGCGGACGTCGAGGCGGCCAAGGATTTCTACGGTGCCGTCCTGGGATGGACCTTCGGCGAGAGCGCGTCGGAGTTCGGCGACTACACGCAGGCGTACGCGGACGGCAGGGCGGTGGCCGCCGTGGTGCCGCCGATGCCGGGCCAGGGGGGCCACTCCGCCTGGTGCCTGTACTTCGCCTCCCCCGACGCGGCCGGCACCGCCGCGAAGATCCGCGCGGCCGGCGGCGAGGTGCTGATGGAGCCGATGACCGTGGGCGGCTTCGGCACGATGCTCCTCGCCCGCGACCCCTCGGGCGTCGCCTTCGGCGTCTGGCAGGCCGGCACCCACGAGGGCTTCGAGAAGCGCGGCGCGGCCGGCGCGTACTGCTGGGCGGAGGTCTTCACCCGCGACCCGGACAAGGCCGACGCCTTCTTCCCGGCGGTCTTCCCCTTCGGCGTGCAGCGCATCGCGGGCGACGCGGACACCGACGACGAGGAGATCGACTTCAAGCTCTTCACACTCGGCGGCGATCCGGTGCTCGGCCGGATGGCGATGGGCGAGGAGTTCCCTCCGGAGGTGCCTCCGCACATCCAGGTCTTCTTCGCGGTCGGTGACTGCGACGTGGCGGTCGCCAAGGCGACGGAGCGCGGCGGCGAGCTCAAGTTCGGCCCGATGGACAGCCCCTTCGGCCGCTTCGCGGCGCTGACCGATCCCCAGGGCGCGGCGTTCGCCGTCATCGACCTGGGGGCGACGACGGGGAAGATGCCGGAGCTCACGGACGAGAGGTGAGTCGACGAGACGTGAGTTACGGACGGAAGTGGTCCGGGTGCCGCCGGACGGGCCGGAACGCGCGGACAGCAGCCGTGGAGCGGAGCAGGCTGCCGGGTTGCGCGAGACCGGCCCGTCCCGGAGACCGGGCCGCAGCCGGGGTCAGGCGATCGCGCCGCCGCCCTCGATGAACAGCGTGGTGCCCGTGGTGTACGGATTGCCCGCCACGTAGAGGATCGCGTCGGCGATGTCCTCGGGCTCGCCCACGCGGCCGACGGGCAGCCGCTGCGTGGCCGCCTCGTACATGGCCTCGCGGTTCTCCGCGGGGAGGGCGTCCCACAGCGGGGTCCTGATGAGGCCGGGGGAGACGGCGTTGACGCGCAGCGGCGCGTACTCCAGGGCCAGCCCGCGGACGAGGGCCTCCAGCGCGGCGTTGATCGCGCTCTGCAGCGCGGCCGCCTTCCCGGGCCGTACGGACAGGTAGCCGGAGACGATGGTCAGCGATCCGGTGGGGTCGATCCGCAGCGCGCGGGCGAGGCGGTAGGCGCCCCAGAACTTGCTGTCCATCGCGGCGCGGGCGGCGTCGAGCGGCAGGGTGTCGACCCGGCCCATCGGCGTGTCCGCCGCCGTGATGACGACGTGGTCGAACGTGCCGGCGGTGCCGGCGAACGCCTCGACCGCGCCGTCGTCGGTGATGTCCAGGACCTGGCCGGTCGCGGTGGCGCCGAGGCCGGCGAGCGCGGCGTCGATCTTCTCCTTGGAGCGGGAGGCGATGGTGACGAGGGCGCCCTCTGCGGTGAACCGCCGGGCGGTGGCCAGGCCGACGCCCGAGCTCCCTCCCACGACGAGGACGCGCTTTCCTTGGTAGGTGCTCACGGTGTGGTGCTCTCCTGTAGGACGGGGACCTGGGGGGCCAGGTCCTCGGATCGGGTGCGGGAATAGCTCTCACGGTTCAGCTCGGTGATCTGAACCGATATGTCGCAGGAGGTCTCCGTCATCGTCCGCCGGAAGTGCCGGCCCAGGACGCGCAGGGCTTCCTGGCTGATGAGGCGCTTGGTGTCCGCGGTCTTGCCCGCGAACGTGCGGATGTCGAGGTTGACGAACGCCTGCTCGTACGTGCCGTCGCCGATGTAGGCGTTCAGCCGGACGACCCTGCTCTTGAAGTCCTGGACACGGAAGCCGCCGACTTCCGAGAGCGCAGCATGCAGTTCCCTGAACAGGCCGGCTTCGTCGACCGATTCACGGATGTTGCCCGAGTGTTCGAGCATGAGGTGCGGCATGCCGATTCCTTTCTCGTGTCTCACTGGTGATGCCGGCGTATACCTCCTCCTTTTCGTGCCGCGTGGGCATCTACCGACGGCGGATACGCCGGCATGACGGAACCGCCGGCGCGGGGCCGGCGGTTCCGGGTCTGTGGGTGGTGCTGGTCGTTCCCGCGGGCGTCTCCGCGAGTGTTTCCGCGGGCGCTCCCGCGGGGGCGGGCTACTTCGCCGGGACGGCGGCCTTGGCGCCCGCCGGGGCGGCGGCGGGGGCGGTCGCGGCCTTCGCGGCGCGGTGGATGCCGAAGGCGCTCAGCAGCGCGCAGCCCACGAGCGCCGCCACGGCCCATCCCAGGGCGGTCTGCAGCCCGGAGGTGAAGGCGTCCGACTTCGCGTCGCCCACGATCAGGCCCATGATCGCGACTCCGATGAGGCCGCCCAGCTGGCGCGAGGCGTTGAGGACGCCGGAGGCGATGCCGACGTTGCCGGAGTCGACCGCGGAGAGCATGGCGTTCGTCATGGCCGGGACGACCAGGCCGATGCCGAAGCCCGCCACCAGGAACTGGCCGATGATGGCGAAGTACGAGCCGGAGTGCACGGCCGGGAGGGTGCCGAGGTAGCCCAGGGCGGCGAGGGAGCTGCCGGTGATGAGCACGGCGCGGGCGCCGTAGCGCTTGGCGAGCGGGCCGCAGGACAGGTTGGCGGTCATGATCGCGGCGGTCATCGGGAGGAACGCGAGGCCGGCGACGATCGGCGAGTAGTCCCAGACGGACTGGAAGAAGAGGCTGAAGACGAAGATCAGGCCGTAGAAGGCGAAGTTGACGAGGACGCCGATCAGCGAGGTCGAGGTGAACGCCTTGCGGCCGAAGAGGTGCAGCGGCAGCATCGGGTCGCTGCTGCGCTTCTCGGCGGCGATGAAGGCGATCGTCGCGACGGCGAAGACGACGAGGCTGCTGATGACGAACGCCGAGCCCCAGCCCCGGCCGTTGGCTTCGATGATGGCGGCGGTGAAGGTGCCCAGCGCGACCACGGCGAGCACCTGGCCGAGCAGGTCGAAGGAGCGGCGCGGGGCGTCGGCGGCGCGGACGGTGGCCGGGGCGTTGGCCTGGGTGAGCCAGATGCCGACGACGGCGATCGGAACGTTCACGAAGAAGATCGAGCGCCAGCCGAGCTGGTCGATGAGGACGCCGCCGACCACCGGGCCGAGGGCGAGGGCGAGGCCGCCCGCCGCGGCCCACAGGCTGACGGCCTTGGCGCGCTCGCCGGCGTCGGGGAACGACTTGTTCACGATCGACAGCGAGGACGGGACGATCATCGCCGCGCCCAGGCCCTGGACCACGCGGGAGACGATCAGTGCGACGAGCGTGGTGGAGGCGCCGCAGGCGAACGACGCGACGGCGAAGAGCGCGAAGCCCACCTGGTAGATCCGCTTCGGGTCGAAGCGGTCCCCCAGCGATCCGGTGGACAGCAGGAACGCGGCGAAGGTGAGGGTGTAGCCGTTGATCACCCACTCCAGCCCGGAGAGGCTGCCGCCGAAGTCCTTGCTCAGCGCGTCGGTGGCGACGTTGACCACGCTGACATCGAGGATGACGACGACGAACCCGAGGCAGGCCGCGAGCAGCGACAGCTTCCTTTTCGCAGTACTGGGTTCACTCTGGGACATGCCTATTCCTAAAGGTCGGTCGGACGGGTGTGGGGAGGGTCGGGGGCGCTCGACGCGAATAGACTGTTCGATGCGAGGCGAACAACTAGACTGTACGCAGATCATCGAACACTTTGCAATCGCTTCGTCAGAAAGGCCGTTATGACCAAGGGAAACGTCGCGGCTCCGGCGCCGCACCGCACGCCACCGGAGCACGTCCATCCCCGGGACGTGCCCCTGGAGACCGCGCTGGCGGCGCTGTCCGATCCCGTACGGCTCGCGCTCGTACGGGAGTTGGCGGCCAGTGACGACTGGGAGCGCACCTGCGGCAGCTTCGACGTGCCGGTCCGCAAGGCCGCGCTGAGCCATCACTTCGCGGTGCTGCGCTCCGCGGGGCTCATCGAGCAGCGCGACGCGGGCGCCAAGCGGATCAACCGGCTGCGCCGGGCCGAGTTCGAGGAGCGGTTCCCCGGGCTGCTCGCCCTCGTCCTGCAGCAGCAGGCACCGGGCGGAGGCCCTGAGTAGCGGGGATGGTCACGGAGCCGTAGGGACGGCGCGGGCGCGGATCCTCGCCGGAGGCCGCGCCCGCCGCCAGGGCGAGGCGCTCGCGCAGCAGCTTCGCCGTGCCTTCGGCGACGGACGGGTCCACGCTCGGCGTCCCGTACGACAGGGCCAGGCCGAACGCCCCGCGGAACGTCGAAAGGTGCAGCACCAGCCCGTAGTTGGCGCCGGTGCGGTTGACGACCGTGCGGAACCCCGTGACCCGGCCCGCGTGCGCGCCCAGCGAGGCGTCGACCGGGCCCACGTTGGTGATGCAGATGCCCGGGGCGCTGTCGGCGGCCGCCGCGGCCGCCACCGCGGCCCGGATCTCGTGGTGCGGGCGGGCCTGCGGCCGCCAGGCGGCGTCGGCCGCCCGGAAGCCGTCCCGGTACGCCTCGGCGTGCTCCTTGAACGACCCGCCGCCGAGCCGCAGCGGGGCCCGGGCCACGCTGATGAAGCAGCCCAGGTCGGCCAGGGACTCCTCCTCGGCGTAGCGGCGGCGCAGCGACACGGCGGTGAAGAACTCCACTTCGTCGCGGCCGGTGGCCAGTGCGAAGGACTCGGCGAGCGCCGTCGCGAAGAACTGGTTGACGGTCAGGCCGCGGCGCCGGCAGTAGAGCTTCACGGCCTCCGACCCGGCGGACGACAGGTCGGCGGGGACGAAGGCGGTGCCCCGCTCCTCCCACGGCGCGCGCACGGCGAACGGGATGCCGGGCACGGGCCCGGGCGCGTCCGGGAGGGTCCGCAGGCCTTCCGCGCCGGGCGCGGGTGCGGTGTACGTCAGCTCGTCGGCGTTGCGGGAGAAGGGCTCGGGCGCGGCGTTCCGCGGGGCGCCGAAGAGCTCTTCGAGGAGCACCCGCAGGGTGCCGCCGGTCGAATGGCCGTCGGAGATGGCGTGGTTGCGCGTGAAGTACAGGTGGGTGACGCCCGCCTGCTCGTCCGTGGCGGCCCGTAGCCGCCACAGGGCGCCGCCCGTCGGCAGGACGTCGTTGAGCTCCTCGGCCAGGAGGTCCTCGGGCGAGTGCCCGGCGGGCACCGGTCCGTGGCGCAGCTGCTCCGGGCCGGGCCCGGGCCCGGCGGCGAACCAGAGCGAGCCGTCCCGCTCCTCGATGCGCGCCCGCAGCAGCGGCAGGCGGCGCGCCCAGCGCCGGACGGCGTCGCCCAGCTCCGCGGCGCCGAGCGGGGCGTCGATGCTCATCCAGGTGGTGACCTGGGTGTTTCCCTTCAGCAGGGCGTGCATGTACGCGAAGGACGCCTCCACGTCGCTGAGCTTGCGGATGAGCTCCATGGTCAGTCCACCCGCCGTTCTGCGCCGTCCCAGGAGATGGTGCTGGTCAGGGCGACGCCGTGGCTCGTGACGTCGATGGTGAGCCGGTCGCCGTGCGCGATGCGGAAGCCGGCGTGGAAGCTGCTGCGGTCGGCGCCGATGAAGACGTAGTGCACGCGACCGGGGTGGTGCAGCGGCGGGTAGGCGAAGAGGTGCTCCATCATGTCGTCGAGCCGGTAGGCCAGGGCGTCGGTGCCGGTGGTGAAGCCGCCCTCCCAGGCGGTCACGCCGTCCCGCTCCACGGAGACCTTGCCGGTGACGGAGCGCGGCGGCTCCGCGGCGAAGAACCAGGGGGAGACCGCCGCGTCGCACAGCTTCGCGTACGAGAGGTGGCCGTTGTTGCGCTTGAAGCGGCCGATGTCGGTGAGGTCGTTGCCGAAGGTGTGGCCCACGTAGCGGGGCGTGCCCTGCTCGTCGTCGACGTAGATCAGGACGACCTCCGCCTCCTCGCACACGGCGACGGCCGCGGCGGGGACGGTCAGCTCGTCGCCGGAGACCCGGAGGGAGGTGCCGAGCCCCTTGAAGAACCAGTTGGGCTGCGGGCGCTCGCCGCCGTCCTCCGCGGCCTCCTGGGAGACCTTGACGTTGTGGGTCTGCATGAAGCCGCTGACCAGCGCGTTCCCCAGTTCGGTGGGGAGCAGCGGGGGGAGGTGGCGGATCTCGTGGCGGCGGTCGGCGGGCACGGTGACGGCGGGGCCGGCCGCCTGCGCGGCGGCGGCGAACGCGGCGGCGTCGAAGCCCGCGGCGGCGAGCGCCGCGCCGTGGTCGTCGCCGGCGCGGTAGAGGTGCAGCGGTGCTCCGTCGGCGGGCTCGTCGAAGCCGACGAGCCGCTCGCCCTGGTACGTGCATGCGAAGAACTGGGTCACGGCGGAACGCCCTCCAAGGACGTCGGTGGGGGAGAGGGGGAGACAGGGGGGGAGTGCGCGGTGCGGCTATTCCATGAGGATCTCGACGAGCGCCGGCTTGCCGTGGGCCTTGATGTACGCGACGGCCTCGCGAACGGCCGGGGCGATGTCCCGGACGGCCTCGACCCGGGGCAGGGCGTGGACGTTGTACGACCGCGCGAGGCTGACGAAGTCGACGGGGTTGTCGTAGAAGCTCGTCGCGATGTGCGCGCGGTCGATGTCGCGGTCGCGGTTGCCCGCGACGCGCTGGGCGTGCTGCGTCGAGTTGAGGTAGAGGCGGTTGTTCATGACGACGGTGAGCAGCGGCACGTCGTACGCGGAGAGCGTCCACAGGGCGCTGGGCGTGTAGAGGAAGTCGCCGTCGGACTGGAGGTCGATGACGATGCTGCCGTCGTCCTTGTGGGCGAGGGCGGCGCCGACGGAGGCGCCGAGGCCGTAGCCGAGGCCGCCGCCGCCGTTGAGCCCGAGGTAGCTCTGCGGGCGCTCCAGGGGCCAGAGCTTCTTCACCCAGCCGTCGATGGTGAGGCTGCCGGTGTTGGCGAGGATCCAGGTCTCGTCGCGCACGGCGCGGTGGATCTCGTCGACGGCCGCGGCCACGTTGATGATCTCGTTGCCCTTGGCCTCCTCGGCCTGTTCGGCCCAGGTGAGGCGGGCGCGGGTGTGGGCGGCGGAGATCTGCTTGACGCGCTCGTCGCGGCGTTCGGTGAAGGCGGGGGTGGCGAAGCCGGGGGCTTCGGCGGCCTCGCGGAGGGCGGTGATGCTGCCCAGCGCGTCGGCGGCCACGGCCTGCCCGACGGGCACGAACTGCTGGTAGTCCGCGGCCCACTTGCTGGTGAGGAGGTCGTTCGCGCCGATGGTGACGACGTGGGCGCCGCCCGCGGGCCGGCCCTGGTCGTCGAGGTCGAGGAAGGAGCCGAGGGCGCCCACGAGGTCCTGCACCTCCAGGGCGAGCACCAGGTCCGCGTCCTTGAGGAAGCCGGCGTCCGCCCCGGAGAGGTTGAGCTCGTGGGTGCTGGGGAAGTTCAGCCGGTTGCCGCGGTCGATCACGGCCAGGCCGAGGGTCTCGGCGAGGGCGGTGAGCGGGGCCACGGTCCGGGGGTCCTGGCCGGAGAAGTCCGTGATCAGGACGGGCAGGCGGGCGTCCCGCAGCCGGGCCGCGAGGCCGCCGGCGGCGTGGGCGTCCAGCGGGGGCAGCTCGGTCGCGGCCGTGGCGGACGCCGGGAGCAGCCGTACACCGTCCTCGACGGGCTGTTCCTGCACGTCGAAGTCCAGGGCCACGAAGACCGGGGCCTTCATCGGCGTGTTCATCAGCTTGAAGGCGCGGTAGAGGGACTCGACGGTGGCCCGCTGGCCGATCGGCTGGTCGCACCACTTCACGTAGTCCTTGACCACGGACTCGATGTTCTGCGAGGTGTGGATCCAGTCGATCCAGGGCCGCCGCTTGCCCGCGTCGACGGGCCCGTTGCCGCCGAGGACGAACAGCGGCACGCGGTCGCACCAGGCGTTGAAGACGGCCATCGAGGCGTGCAGCAGGCCGACGTTGGCGTGCACGAAGACACCCATGTGCCGGTTGCTCGCCTTGTGGTAGCCGTGGGCGATCGCGACGGCGATCTCCTCGTGGCAGGCCATGACGATCTCCGGGGCGATCTCCGCGTTGTCCTCGTGGACGAGGGAGTCGTGGACGCCGCGGAAGGACGCGCCGGGGTTGAAGGTCACGTGGTCGATGCCCTGCTGGTGCAGGAACTCGACGATCAGGTCGGAGAAGTACTTGCTCATGCCTCAGCCTTCGTAGCTTTCGCCGCCGCCGCCCACGGGCTGCCACCGGTCGGTGTCCGGGGCGTGGCGGAGCACGGCCCATGCGCGGGCGCTGTCGTCGAGGGCCATCCCGAACCCGGCGCCTTCGGCGGGCGAGATGGTGTTGGCCGCGCGGTCCACCGCGGGCGCGGGAGTGACGATCATCTGTTCGAAGAAGCGGTCGGACTGGCCGGCCTCGACGGTGATCGCGTCCCGGTGCCGGAAGGCGAGCTGCCGGCTCGCGGCGATCAGCGGCCCGGTCTCGGCGACCTGGACGCCGATCTGGAACGCGATGCCGTGCTCCCGGGCGAAGTCGATGATCGCCGCGGAGTTCAGCAGCCCGCCGCACTTGGCGACGCGGATGTTGAACGCGTCGGCGGCGCCGGTGCGCACCGCCGTGCGGGCGTCGTCGAGCGAGCACAGCGACTCGTCCAGCATGATCGGCACGCCGGTGCCGCGCCGCAGGTCGCGCAGCTCGTCCCAGGAGCCCTTGCGGAGCGGCTCCTCGATGAGCCCGGCGCCGCAGTCCGCGAGCCGCTTGATGTTGCCGAGCGCCTCGTCGTAGGTCCAGCTCATGTTGGCGTCGACCATGACGGGGACGCCGGGCCCGAGGGCCTCGCGGATCGCGGTGACGGTGCGGGCGTCGCGCTCGATGTCGGCGGACGCCTTGACCTTCACGAAGTGGAACGGGCCGCGGGTCGCCAGGAACTCCTCGACGCCGGTCCCCAGGTCGATGACCTGCGAGACGGGCAGCGGCTCCCGGCCGTCGCCGGACGGGCCGGGCCCGGCGGGGCGGATCAGCTCGCCCACGCCGCGCCCGAGCCGCTGTCCCAGGAGGTCGAGGACCGCGGTTTCCAGCAGGCAGATCAGGTTGTTCCCGCCGGTGATGCCGAAGGTCCGGGCGAAGCCGTCCCGGCGCAGCAGCTCCAGCAGCTCCTCGCTGCGGGAGCTGTCGGAGCCGCCGGAGCCGCCGGAGCTTCCGGAGCCGCCGGTGGTCCGCAGGCGCTCCAGCAGCCGCGCCATGGGCACGCGCTGGAGCTCGGCGCGGACGCCGGCCGTGGTCTCGCCGGTGACGTACGGGCGGGGGGCGCACTCGCCGAGCCCGGTCACCCCGCCGGAGGTCAGCGCCAGAACGAGGCTGTCGGACCGGCGGCGGCGCGCCGCGGGGTGGTCGAAGGACACCTGCATCGGCAGCGCCGCGTGGTGGAGCAGCGCCTCATCCATGGTGGTCCAGGCCCGGTATCAGGGCGTACGTGGACGACCAGGTGACGAGGCTGGTCCGGACGTCGGTGTAGTAGAGGTAGTGCTGGTGCGTGGGCAGCTTGATGATGCCGCCGCGCCCGTTGGTCATCTCGATGAACGTCTTGTGGGCGTCGTCGAGGTCGACGATCGGGTCGGTGAGCCCGGAGACGTAGCTGACCGGCACGTCGGGCAGTTCGCGCCGCGGCTGCAGGTAGAGCTTCTCCAGCTCCAGGAGGGTGGCCCGCGAGCGCCGGGTCAGCGCTCTCACGGCCAGGTCGTCGTGGTCGATGTAGTGCTGGTACTTGACGTTGTCGGTGAAGTCCGCGGACTTCAGGCCGGCGTCCCACAGCTCGGTGCCGTCATCCGCGGCCAGGGCCGCGCGCTGCTCCTCGGAGAGGGTGGCGTGCAGCTTGCCGAGCCAGGACGAGCAGAAGACCGCCGAGTCGTAGGGGACGTCGAACTCCGGGTGGTGCATCAGCGCGGCGAGGAACGAGCCGCCGAGGCAGTGCCCGAACAGCTGCAGGGGCGTGTCCTCGCCGATGATGCGGCGCACGGTGGCCAGGGCCGCCGCGTAGTCGGCGAGGATCGTCTCCGCGTCGGGGAGGTCATGGCGCTCGCCGTCGCTGATGCCGCTGCCGCGGCGGTCGAGGACGAAGAACGCGATGTCGTTGTCGGCGTACTGCGGGCCGACCTCCCACAGCCAGCCCGCGTGGCTCTGCAGGCCGTGGAAATAGAAGATCGCGCCCTTGAGGTTCTTGGGGCGCCACAGGTGCAGCGCGAGGTCCGCGCCGTCGCGCCGTACGTACGTGATCTCCTTGCGGGTGTTCTGCGGGGGGCGCTTGAGCTCCAGCATGGCGATGCCTCTTCCGGGTCAGTCGCCGACGATGTCGGCCACGAAGTCGATGTCCTGCTGAAAGGGCTTGTACTTGTACTGGGTCGCGTTGCCCGCGGCGCGGCGGCCCTCGACGTACGCGTTGATCGCGTCGTGCGGCACGGTGACGACCTCGATGGGCCGCAGCCGCCCGCTGTCCCGCTTGGACGCGTACTCGATGTTGATTGTCTTGAGGGCCTCGTCGATGCGCCCGGACAGCTCGGCGTCGACGCCCTTGTCGCTGCCGTGACTCTCGACCAGGGCGACGTAGTGCGGCGGCTCGCCCCACTTGGGGCCGCACATGTAGAGGCCCATGTCGAGGCCCTGCTCGGCGACGCCCTGCTCGATCGCCTGCGTCACCTGGGCCTCGGTGATCTTCTCTCCGGTGAAGGAGTGGAAGACGCCGTCGCGCCGCACGAAGTGGATCCACGGCACGCCGCCCGTACCGCCTTCGATGCGGTCGACGTGGTAGATGTCGCCGGTCCACAGCCGGTAGAGGCCGTTCCCCTGCGACATGATCAGGTGGTAGTCGCGGCCGGCCTCGACCTCGTCGAACAGCAGCGTCTCGACGGGCTCGCCCCGCTCGACGAGCTCGCCCAGCGGCACCTCGGCCGGGACGAACTCGAAGAACGCCTGGCTGATCGCGAGGGGCTGGCTGTGCGGGGTGTCGTCCACCGGGATGGTGGTGACGCCCTCGGTGCCGCAGCTCATGAACGGGAGCTTCGCGACGCCGGGGAAGACCGCGTCGAGCTTGCTCTGGTAGAGCCCCGCGGAGGCCGACAGCCAGCAGCTGTAGAGCGTGAGCGAGGGCCAGACGTCCTTCAGGCTGAAACCCGGCTTTTCCAGCACCGCCGCCAGGTGGTCGGCGGCGGCCGGGTCGGGCTCGCCCCACGGCTCGCCGTCGACCGTGCCCTCGCGCAGGTCGCGCACCAGGCTCTTGCCGTGCGCCTCGATGAGGTCGCGCAGCGAGATGAGCGTGCTGGGGTTGATCGACGAGATGTAGTGGAGGTTCCTGCCGAGGAGGTGGCGGATGCGGTGGTACATCCGGCCCTCGTGGGACGTCGGCGTCGCCGGGCCGAACCACGGGGCCTCGTACCACGGCGGGTTCCAGTCCCGGGTGTTGATCTGCGGGTGCCGGTTGCTGACGGCCTGGTGCTCGACGCCGTGCACGAAGTCGCTGACGTCCTCGCGGACGGTCTGGGTGTCGAGCGTCGCGTACGGGTGGGCGAGCAGCTCGGGGTGGTGCTCCAGGTAGGTGCCCCACATCGCCATCATCGCCGGGATGCGGTAGGTCAGCAGCCAGTGCAGCGTGTACGGGACGCGCTTGGGGGTGCCGGTGGTCCCGCTGGTCTTGAGCCAGCGCAGCACGGGGCTGCACGTGAGGGTGCCGCCCTTGGTGCGCGTCTCCCGCTCGATGACCTCGGCGAAGTCGTCGTACCGCATGATCGGCAGGACCTTGCGGAACGACGCCTTGTCCGAGGCAAGGACGTCGTAGTTGTGCTCCTTCCAGTGCAGGGAGGCCGCACTGACGCCGATGATGTCGGCGAGGACGCGGTCCTGCGCGGTGGTGGGGCACTTCAGGTCGGCCAGGAGGCGCTCGTGGGCCTGGCGGCACTCCTCGATGAAGCGGCCCCGGCGCGCCTTCCAGTGCTTCTGCCATTCCGTGGAGGCCTTCGTGGAGTCCTTCTTGGAGTCCGTCCTGGAGTCCGTCCGGGAGTCCGGCGTGGGATCCGTCTTGGGCATGTCTGCTTCTCTCCGCATGGGTCGGCTGGGTGAGGGAGTGAGCGGGCGAGGGTGGTGGAAAAACGCGAGCACCGGCGGAGGGGGAGTCCGCCGGTGCTCGGGTCAGGGGGATGCGCCGCCGGGGCCGTCCGGGGGGAGAGAGGGGAGCGACGGCCGGGGCGGTGTCATCGGTGGGGATCAGCGATCGATGAAGGCCATCATCTTCTCGTTGTAGCGGGGGCCGGCCACCTGCGCGGAGGCGACGGTGTCCGCGATCTCGTCGAGCAGTTCGGCGCCGAGCGTCACGTCGGCCGCGGCCAGGTTCTGCTCCAGGTAGGTGCGGCGCTTGGTGCCGGGGATGGGCACGATGTCGTCGCCCTGGTGCAGCACCCAGGCGATGGCGAGCTGGGCGGGGGTGAGGCCCTGGCGGCCCGCGATGTCCTTGATCTTCGCGGCGATCGCCATGTTGTGGTCGTAGTTCTCGCCCTGGAGACGCGGGTCGTGGCTGCGGAAGTCGTCCTCGGGGTAGTTCTCGGCGCGGTCGACGGCGCCGGTGAGGAAGCCGCGCCCGAGGGGGCAGAAGCCGACGAGGCCGATGCCCAGCTCGCGGAGGGCCGGCAGCACGCCGTCCTCCAGGTTGCGCTCCCACACCGAGTACTCGCTCTGCACCACGGACAGGGGGTGCACGGCGTGGGCGCGGCGGATGGTGTTCTCGCCGGCCTCGCACAGGCCCAGGTAGCGGACCTTGCCCTGCTCCACGAGCTCCGCCATGGTGCCGACGACGTCCTCGATCGGCACCTCGGGGTCGACGCGGTGCTGGTAGAGCACGTCGATGTGGTCCGTGCGCAGCCGGCGGAGCGAGGCCTCCACGACCTCCCGGATGTGCGCGGGGCGGCTGTTGACCTTGGCGGTCGAGCCGTCCTTCATCTTCATGGGGAAGCCGAACTTGGTGGCGATGACCACCTGGTCGCGCTTGCCCTGGAGCGCCTTGCCGAGCAGCTCCTCGTTGTCGTACGGGCCGTACGCCTCGGCGGTGTCGAGCATGGTGACGCCGAGCTCCAGGGCCCGGTGGATCGTGGCCACCGACTCGGTGTCGTCGGTGGCGCCGTACCACTGGCTCATGCCCATGCAGCCGAGGCCGATCCCGGCTACCTCAAGGCCCTGACGACCGAGCTTGCGGTGTTCCAGCACGTGCTTCTCCGTTTCACAGAAGGGGTTGCAGAAGGGGTTTTGGTGAGGGGTGCGCGATGAAGAGGGGGTGTGGGGGTGAGAGGGGTGCGAGGGGTG
>NZ_PXWG01000114.1 GCF_003011965.1 Streptosporangium nondiastaticum | reverse complement strand
GCGCGCCCGGGGGGCGTGGGCCCGGCGGGTTCAACGGCTCTGGTGGGCCTGCCGGGTCTGCCTGGCCCGGTGGCCCCGGTGGACCCGGCGGGTTCGGGGGGAAGGCGCCGCGCGGTGAAGGCGCTCCCGGCGGCGGCATGGGCGGGCTCCTCGGCGGTCAGCGGGTGAGCGCCGCCGCCGCGGCCGCGGTGAAGAAGGACGCGTCGGCGTACCGGTGGGCGGCGGCCGCGGTCGGCTCGCAGAACGCGGCGGGCTACCAGCTCGCGACCCAGGTGCCGGTGATGGCGGTCGGCGGCTTCAACGGGAGCGATCCGTCGCCGACGCTGCGGCAGTTCGAGGCGTACGTGAAGGCCGGGAAGGTGCACTACTTCATCGCTGCCGGTGGCGCGGAAGCGCGCGGCGGCGGGCGCGGGGGCACGGAGTCGGCCTCGGCCGGGATCGCCGCGTGGGTGGCGGCGCACTTCACGAAGTCGACGGTCGGCGGGGCGGTCCTCTACGACCTGACGCGGCCGGTGGAGGGCGCGTAGGAAAATCTGCTTGTACGGCGTAGAGGAGCTCTTGTACGGTGTACGACGACACGGAGTCGTACACCGTACAAGGGGGATCTCGCATGACTGCGCCGACCAAGGAATCGCCAAGCGCCGCGGAGGAGCTGCCGCAGCGCAATCCCACGCGCTGGCTGGTGCTCGGCGTGATCTGCCTCGCCCAGCTCACCGTGCTGCTCGACAACACCGTGCTCACCGTCGCCATCCCCTCCCTCACCGAGGAGATGGGCGCCGCGACGTCCGACGTCCAGTGGATGATCAACGCGTACTCGCTGGTCCAGGCCGGACTGCTGCTCACCGCGGGCAGCGCCGCCGACCGCTACGGACGCAAGAAGCTGCTCGCCATAGGGCTCGCGCTCTTCGGCATCGGCTCGCTCGGCGGGGCCCTGTCCGAGACGACCGGGCAGCTGATCGCCGGGCGGGCCGGCATGGGCATCGGCGGCGCGCTGCTGATGACCACCACCCTCGCCGTCGTCGTCCAGGTCTTCGACGAGGCCGAGCGGACGAAGGCGATCGGGCTGTGGGGCGCCGTGAGCTCCCTCGGCTTCGCCGCCGGGCCGCTGATCGGCGGCGCGCTCCTCAACCACTTCTGGTGGGGCTCGATCTTCCTGATCAACCTGCCGGTGGCGCTGCTCGGCCTGCTGGCCGTCCTCAAGTGGGTGCCGGAGTCCAAGAACCCGGCCGGTGACCGGCCCGACCTGCTCGGCGCGCTGCTCTCCACGATCGGCATGACCGGGGTCACCTTCGCGATCATCTCCGGGCCGGAGCACGGCTGGACGTCCGGGCGCGTCCTGGCCTCCGCGGGCGTGGGCGTCGTGGTGCTGGCCGCGTTCGCGGTGTGGGAGCGGCGGGCGCCCTACCCGATGCTCGACATGTCGTTCTTCCGCAACCGGCGCTTCGTGGGCGCCGTCTCCGGCTCCATCCTCGTCGCCTTCGGCATGGGCGGATCGTTCTTCCTGCTCACGCAGCACCTCCAGCTCGTCCTCGGCTACGACCCGCTCGAGACCGGTCTGCGGATGTCGCCGCTGGCGCTCGTCATCGTCGTCCTCAACCTCACCGGGGTCGGGGCGCGGCTCCTGCCGAAGGTCGGCACGCCCGTCGCCATCGCCGGCGGCATGGGGCTGCTCGCGGCGGGGCTCGCGTCGATCGCGGTGCTGGGCGCCGACGGGTACGGCGGGATGCTGTTCGGGCTCGTGCTGATGGGCATCGGCATCGCCCTGTCCATGCCCGCCATGGCCACGGCGATCATGTCCGCGATCCCGCCGGAGAAGGCGGGCGTCGGCGCCGGCGTCAACGGCACGCTCCAGGAGTGCGGCAACGGGCTGGGCGTCGCGGTGCTGGGCGCCGTCCTCAACTCGCGCTTCGCCGCGCTGGTCCCTGCGGTGGCCGCGGGGGCGGGGTCCCTGCCGGCGGCGCTGGCGGACGCCCGCACGGACGGGGACCGCGCGGCGATCGCCGACGCGTTCGCCACGGGCGTGCACACCAGCCAGCTGGTCGGCGCGGCGGCGGTCCTCGCGGGCGGCCTCACCGCGGCGGTGCTCCTGCGGAGGGCGGAACGGGCGGAGTAGCCCGCGGGACGGGGGGCTCCGGGGCGCGGCCCCGGGCCCCGGGGGGGGCTGGGCCCGACGGGGGTGGGCCCGGCCCTTCGGCTCCGCCACGGTGGGGTTCGGCGGTGCCGGACCAGCCCGAGGTGGGTTGGGCACCGCCGGTTCGGTGGTGTGTGGTTGCTCGCCGTTGCGGCGGGGGAATTTGGGCGGTCCGCCCGTGAGGGTGGGCCTGGGGGCTCCGGGCCCTTGAATCCGCCGCGGCGGTGATCAGCCTCCGCGGCGGGGTTCGGCGGTGCCGGTACGGCCCGAGGTGGGTTCGGCACCGCCGGTCCGGTGGGTGTGTGCTTGCTCGCCGTTGCGGCGGGGGGAAATCGGGGGCTCCGGCCCCTGCCGGGCTTGACGGGGGGCCTGGCGACGCCGGCCTTGGAACCGTCGCGGCGGGGGAGCCCGGGGCTCCGGACCGGTCGGCGGCCCGGGGCCGTGGGCCCGAGGGCCTAGCATTCCGGCGTATGGTCGTGAACAGGGAGGCACAGGACAATGGCGGGCGGCGGTAAGCAGACGAGCGGTCCGCGGACCAGTGTGTGGCTGGCCGGGAAGCCGGCCTCCGCTCCGCGGCGCGGGGACGACCAGGGCAACCTCGACCGCGAGCGGATCGTCGCGGCGACGATCCGCCTCCTCGACGCCGAGGGCCTGGAGAAGTTCTCCATGCGGCGCCTCGCGACCGAGCTCGGCGTGACCGCCATGTCGGTCTACTGGTACGTCGACAACAAGGACGACCTCCTGGAGTACGCCCTCGACGAGATCTGCGGCGAGATGGGTCTCCCGGACCTGTCCGACGAGAGCGCCGACTGGCGCGACCAGCTCCGCGTCCTGGCGGAGGCGTACCGGATGACCCTGGCCGCCCACCCGTGGGCGCCCCGCCTCCTCGGCCGTTACCTCAACCTGGGCCCCCGCTCGATGGCGTACTCGAACGCCACCATCGCGGTGATGGCCCGCAGCGGCCTTCCCCGGGAGCGGATCACGGGCGCGCTCGCGGCCGTCTTCCAGTTCGTCTACGGCTTCTGCACGATCGAGGGCCTGTACAAGGAGCGCTGCCGGGCCGCGGGCGTCAGCGAGGACGAGTACTTCCGGGACGTCATGAACGTCGTCCGGGACAGCCCCGAGTGGACGGAGACCTACCGGGAGGCCGCCGAGGTCACCGAGAGCTGGGCCCGGGGGACCGTCGCGGAGATGCGGCACCGCGACTTCGAGTACGCCCTCGACGTCGTGATCGCCGGCATCGAGGTCATGCGGGACCGCGCGAGCTGATCCGCGCACCCCGCGCACCCCGCGCACCCCGCGCGCACCTCGCACAACGAAGCCCCGGCGGTGGCGCGCAGGCCGTCCCCTGCCTTCGCGCGCGCCACCACCGGGGCTCGTCCCCGGGACCGTTCATGCCGTTCGGGTCCCGGTGCCGTCCGGCCGGGGGCGCGTCTCCGCTCGATTCCGCGCCCCGGCCCGACGGGGTCTGTCAGCCGCCCTGCTTGACGGCTTCCTTCTCGCCGGCGGCCGCGGCGGCCGCTCCGGGCCGCCCCTGCAGCGCGACCTCCTTGATGAACAGCGTCAGGACGAAGGCGAGCAGCGCGCACGGCGCCGCGTAGAGGAACACGTCGCCCACGCCGT
Source organism: Streptosporangium nondiastaticum (assembly GCF_003011965.1). Lineage (GTDB taxonomy): Bacteria > Actinomycetota > Actinomycetes > Streptomycetales > Streptomycetaceae > Streptomyces > Streptomyces nondiastaticus. Next base: position 17,777 of record NZ_PXWG01000114.1, on the reverse strand, counting down.
GCCCGTAGGCGCTCTCGACGACCGTGCGCAGCGGCGCGGGCATCGCGTCGAGCTTGGGGATGCCGCCGCCGGAGCCGCCGCTCTTGGCCGCGGCGGCCGCGGCCTGCGGGCCGAGCGCGGCGATGCCGTCCTTGACGTAGTCCGTGACCCGGTGCCCGAGCACCGCGCCGAGCGCCGAGACGCCCACCGCGCCGCCGAGGGAGCGGAAGAAGGTGACGACGGAGCTCGCGGCGCCGAGGTCCTTGGGCGCGACCTGGTTCTGCGTGCAGAGCACGAGGTTCTGCATCATCATGCCCATGCCGAGGCCGACGAGCGCCATGTAGACCGCGAGGTGCCAGTACGGGGTGTCGTACCGCATCGTGCCGAGCAGGCCGAGGCCCGCCGTGAGCAGCACGCCGCCGCTGACCAGCCAGGCCTTCCAGCGCCCGGTCTTGGTGATGATCTGGCCGGAGATCGTCGACGACAGGAACAGGCCGGCGATCATCGGGATGGTCATCACGCCGGACATCGTCGGCGACTTGCCGCGCGCCAGCTGGAAGTACTGCGAGAAGAAGACCGTGCCGCTGAACATCGCGACGCCGACGAAGAGGCTCGCCGCCGAGGACAGAGTGATCGTCTTGTTGCGGAACAGCCGCAGCGGAATGATCGGTTCGGAGGCCTTGGACTCGACGAGGACGAAGAGCGCGCCGAGCACGATCGAGCCGCCGACCATGGCGTACGTCTGCCAGGAGATCCAGTCGTAGTTCTTGCCCGCGAGCGTCACCCACACCAGCAGCAGCGTGACCGAGGCGCTGATGAAGAACGCGCCCAGCCAGTCGACCTTCACGTCCCGCTTCACCACGGGGAGCTTCAGCGTCTTCTGCAGCACGATCAGCGCGATCACGGCGAACGGCACGCCGACGTAGAAGCACCAGCGCCAGCCGAGCCAGTCGGTGTCGGTGATGACGCCGCCGAGCAGCGGGCCGCCGACCGTCGCGACGGCGAAGGTCGCGCCGAGGTAGCCGCTGTAACGGCCGCGCTCGCGCGGGGAGATCATCGCCGCCATGATGATCTGCGCCAGGGCGGAGAGACCGCCGACGCCTATGCCCTGGATGGCGCGGCAGGCGATGAGCGTGCCGGTGTTCTGCGAGAGGCCGGCCACGACCGAGCCCGCGACGTAGACGATCAGGGCTATCTGAACCAGCAGCTTCTTGCTGAACAGGTCGGAGAGCTTGCCCCACAGCGGGGTGGACGCGGTCATCGCCAGGAGCGAGGCCGTGACGACCCAGGTGTAGGAGGACTGGCTGCCGTGCAGGTCGGAGATGATCTCCGGCAGCGCGTTGGAGACGATCGTCGAGGACAGGATGGCGACGAACATGCCGAGCAGCAGCCCGGACAGCGCCTCCATGATCTGCCGGTGAGTCATGGGGGCGCCGCCGTCCTGGCCGCCGTGCTTGGCGTGGCCGCCCCCCACACCGGCCGGTGTGGTCGTAGCCATTGAGTTCCTTTGCAGTGCGTGTGCGGGTGTGGCTTATGGCGTGTGGTGCGCGTCTACGTGCGGGTGGTCCGTACGCACGGGTGATCCGCTACGTGCGGATGGTCCGCGCCCGCGGGTGCCCGCGCGCGGTCACGTACGGGTCCGGCAGCCGTCGAAGCTGTTGCGGAACCGGCCGAGCAGTTCGATCAGCCGGCCGACGTCCTCCGCCGACCAGTCCCGCAGGCAGGTCGCGAGCGCCTCGGTGTAGCGCTCGGAGACCTGCCGGAGCAGGGCTTCGCCGGCGGGGCTGACGCGCAGCAGCCGGGATCGCCGGTCCGCGGGGTCGGGGTGCCGTTCGAGCCAGCCCCGGGCCTCCGCGTACGCGACGTGCCGGCTGGTCACCGACATGTCGATCATCAGCAGTTCGGCCAGCTTGCCCATGCGCATCTCGCCGTACTGCCGCAGCATCGTCAGCACGATGGCCGAGGCCGGCGAGCAGTCCGCCGGGAGCACGCGGGCGAGGTCGCGCCGGACGGCGGCGATGCTGCTGAGCTGCCGGGCGAGCTCTTCGTACTGCTCCTGCTCGGCCATGCGCCGCCCTCCCCACCTTCAGTTGCTTAGGGCAACGATGTAAGCAGAATTTGGTTGCTGCAGGCAAGTGAAAAGGGGTTTCCGTGGGTAAAGGTAGGGCCAAGGATCCACAGGTCCCCGTAAAACCGCAGGTAGGGCGCGAAGCGGACGGAGTGCCTCGGCAGGGCGGGGCGCTGCGCACGGCCCCTCCCTCCTTCGCTAGGGTCCTGGCCTATGGCCAACCCCCATCAGCAGAACCCCGAGAGCTATGACCCCGCGGGCAGCACGCAGATGTTCCGCGCCTTCGTCGACGAGGGCCAGGGCGGCCCCGTGGGCAGCAGGCGCGCGGCACCGGCTCCCGCCCGGTCGTCCGGTCCCCGCGTCGGCGTGATCGCCGGCGTGATCGCGGCCGTCGTCGTCATCGCCGCCGTGGTCTGGCTCGCGCTCGGCTGACGCGGGCGCTGCCGCGCCGGCCGCGGGCCGGGCACCGGCTAGCCCCACTCCACCTTCACGTCGCGCGTCTCGACGTGCATGCCCCACGGCACGCGCCAGGCGTCGACGCACACGGTCCACGTCGCCTCGACCGCCGCGCCCGCCTCGATCGACACCGGGAGCGGCTGCGACGAGGTGAGCGTGGCCCAGTCGATGCCGAGCAGGTCGATCACGTGCGTGCCGAAGGTGACGGTGCCCGTGGTGACGGGGCTGCCACCGGAGTTGGTGAGCGGCACGGTGACCTTCTCGCACCAGCGCCGGGCCTCGTCGTCCGCCGACCGGCGCGGTGTGCCGGCGTCGAGACGGGCCGGTGCGGGTGGCCGGCCGCTGTCGCCCGGCGGCTGTGACGGCTGTCCGCCGGCCGGTGAGGTGGTGACGGGTCCCGAGGGTCCCGGGCGCGGGGGGAGTGACGGGGTCCGGGCGCCCGTACGGGGTGCCGTGCCGTGTCCTGGGGATGCCGCGCCGCTGCCGGTGTCTGCCGGACGCTGCGACCTCGTAGAAGGCGGCCGAGGTGACGGAGACGTCGGCGAGGACGGCGAGGACGGCGAAGAAGGTGCGGGCGGTGCTGCGGCCGGGGGCCGGGAGCGGCCCGGGCCGGGAGAGCCCGATGTGCGGCCGGATGGTGCCGCGGGCAAGGAGTGGAGCTCAACGCCCTTTTCGGGCGGAACGGCGCCGCCCACCGGGTGGGAGGACGAGCCGGGGCCCACCGCCTCGGAGGCGACGTAGGCGTCACGGTCGGTGCCCCCGCAACCTGCGAGAACGGCTCCCAGGGCGAGTGCGGCCGCCGCGGCTGAGGCGGATGCGGAGACGATCGTCTTCCGGCGCATCGGCCCAGTCTGGCTGACGGTCAGTCAGGAGTACAGAGTCGGGTCAGGAGTACAGAGTCGGGCGGTACGGGCGGTGCAGGCCGGCGATCCCCCGTGCGATGCGCCGTGTGGTGGATGTTCCCCCGTGAGATCCCCCGTGACGGTCGGTCTAGTCCGCGATGAGGCCCTCGCGGAGCTGCGACAGCGTCCTCGTCAGGAGCCGGGACACGTGCATCTGGGAGATGCCGACCTCCTCGCCGATCTGGGACTGCGTCATGTTGGCGAAGAAGCGCAGCATGATGATCTGCCGCTCCCGCGGTGGCAGTTTGGCCAGCAGGGGTTTGAGTGATTCGCGGTACTCCACGCCCTCCAGCGCGCTGTCCTCGTAGCCGAGCCGGTCCGCCAGGGAGCCCTCGCCGCCGTCGTCCTCGGGGGAGGGCGAGTCGAGCGAGCTGGCGGTGTAGGCGTTGCCCACGGCAAGGCCGTCGACGACGTCGTCCTCGGAGACGCCCAGGCACAGGGCCAGTTCGGGGACGGTCGGCGAGCGGTCGAGCTTCTGTGCGAGCTCGTCGCTGGCCTTGGTGAGGGCGAGGCGCAGCTCCTGCAGCCGGCGCGGCACGCGCACCGACCAACTCGTGTCCCGGAAGAACCGCTTGATCTCGCCCACGACCGTCGGCATGGCGAAGGTGGGGAACTCCACCCCCCGTTCGCAGTCGAACCGGTCGATCGCCTTGATCAGGCCGATCGTGCCGACCTGGACGATGTCCTCCATGGGCTCGTTGCGGCTGCGGAAGCGGGCGGCCGCGTAACGCACGAGGGGGAGGTTGAGCTCGATCAGGGTGTCGCGGACGTAGGCGCGCTCCGCGCTGTCCCGGTCGAGGGCGGCCAGGCGCAGGAAGAGTGAGCGGGAGAGGGTGCGGGTGTCGATGGATTCGCAGTCGTCGAGCACGGCGTGCGGTGCGTCGGTGGCGAGCACCTTCGCGCTGCCCAGGTCTACGGACATGCCACCCCCTTGAGGTCGCGGACGGGTCACAGCGGTGCCCCTCGCACGAGGGGTTGGCCCCCACCTGAATACCGGAGGCCGCGCTGTGGCAAACGCAGTTCCTGCAGAATGTCACATGTCGGCAACGCGCTGTAGCGTCAAGTCGACATATCTGCCGCCTCGTATGAGGAGGGGGTCACTCGTGAGGGTTAGGCTTCGATTCGATTTGCGGAACGCAGCCGGGCGAAGCTCCGCGAGAGCAGCCGGGATACGTGCATCTGGGAGACGCCCAGCTCCGCGCTGATCTGCGACTGCGTCAGATTGCTGTAATAGCGGAGCAGCAGAATGCGCTGCTCGCGCTCCGGCAGCTGCACGAGCAGGTGGCGCACGAGGTCCCGGTGTTCGACCCCGGCCAGGGCGGGGTCCTCGTAGCCGAGCCGGTCCAGCAGGCCGGGCAGCCCGTCGCCCTCCTGCGCGGCCTCCAGCGAGGTGGCGTGGTACGAGCGCCCGGCCTCGATGCAGGCCAGCACCTCGTCCTCGGGGATCCGCAGCCGCTCGGCGATCTCGGCGGTGGTGGGCGTGCGGCCGTGCAGTACGGTCAGGTCCTCGCTGGCGCCGTTGACCTGCACCCACAGCTCGTGGAGCCGGCGCGGCACGTGCACGGTGCGGACGTTGTCGCGGAAGTACCGCTTGATCTCGCCGACCACGGTCGGCATCGCGAAGGTCGGGAACTGCACCCCGCGGTCCGGGTCGAACCGGTCGATGGCGTTGATCAGGCCGATCGTGCCGACCTGGATCACGTCCTCCATGGGTTCGTTGCGGCTGCGGAAGCGGGCGGCGGCGTAGCGGACGAGGGGGAGGTTGGCCTCGATGAGGGCCGCCCGCACGCGGGCGTGCTCGGGCGTCCCGGGCTCCAGGGCGACGAACTCCTTGAAGAGCACCTGGGTGAGCGCCCTGGCGTCCGCTCCGCGGCTCCTGGGGTGATCGGGGTCGGCGGCCTCGTCCGCGTCGGAGGTGCCGGGGGTGCCGGGGGTGTCCGGGACGTCGGCGAGGGGCTCCCGGGCGCCGGTTCCTGTGCCGGTGCCGGTGCCGGTGCCGGTGCCGGTGCCGGTTCTGGTGTCGGTTCCTGTGCCGGGTCCGGGTCTGTCGGTTCCTGTGCCGGGTCCGGGTCCGGGGTCCGGGTCCGGGCCGGGTGCCGGGTCGGCGTGCGTCGCGTTCGCGGTCCCGGCGTCCGGGCCGAGGGCCTGAGCAGGGGTTTCCTGGAGGGGGGCTTCGGGGACGGTTCGGGCCGACACGGTTCTGCCACCCTTCATGGTCAACTCATCCGGCAAAAGCGGTCATAGCATCACAAGACATGTGCACTGTGTGCAAGAACCCCATAACATCGTGTTGACCATAAAAACGGCCCCCCGCCAAGGTGGCGAGGGGCCGTGCGCTGCGGGCGCTCAGAAGGGGTAGTCGGCGATCACCCAAGTGGCGAATTCGCGCCACTGCGCGACACCCGCCTGATGCGCCGGGTGGTCCAGATAGCGCTGGAGCGCCTCGGCGTCGTCGACGGCCGAGTTGATGGCGAAGTCGTAGGCGATCGGCCGGTCGGAGACGTTCCAGGCGCACTCCCAGAAGCGGAGCTCCGGGATCTGCTTCCCCAGCTCCTCGAACGCCTGTACTCCGGCGACGACGCGCGGGTCGTCGCGCGTGACGCCCTCGTTGAGCTTGAACAGGACGAGATGACGAATCACGGCAGTGCCTCCGCGCCGGGTCGGCCGGCCGACCGGTCCGGGCCGGTCAGCTGATCAGCTGGGTCATGAACTCGCCGACGCTCTTGGCGGCGTCCGAGATGCCCTCGAACCCTATCTGGACGAGCTCCGCCGACCGCTTGGGGGAGTGGATGATCGTGTACGCCACGAAAACGCCGAGTACCCAGAGCGTGATCTTCTTCGCCTTCTCCACGGCGCACTCCCTCCCCGGTGATCCCCGCGATCCCCTCTCCGCTGGCGGAGTCTAACCGTACGTTTGCCCGAATGCCGGGAACGTGCCCGCTCCCTCACGTGGCCTTTAAGGACCAAAGGCCCGCCAAGCCGGGCCCTTCGCCGTAAGGGGAGGCGTGCGGCGGGGCGGAGGATGGGGGGAGCCCGTACCGGATCTGGCAGGAATCCGCCGGGCAGGGACATGGCCTCACTGCGGGGTCCGGGCCGCGAGCTTCCCCCCGACTGCGGTCCGTACTTGGAGGCCGTGCCACCGCCGGGGGAAGCGGCTCACCCCCCGATGCCGCTTCCCCCGACCTGCACTTTCCCCCGGGACCTGCGCTCCCCCCGCCTGCACTTCTCCCCCTGCTCTCCTCCGGGCCCTCTCCTTCGAGCGCCCGCGCCCGCGTACGCCCCGTGCGGCGCGCCTGTACGCGAGATGACAGCTTTGCGTCGAAGGTGAGATCGGCCTACTGCGGGGGCACCAGAAAGGTATCCGGCAACCGGCGGATGCGCGGTGCCGGAAGTGAGTGGCCGAGGGAGGTCGGTGAGGGGCGACATGGGCGCGCAAGAGCCCGCCTTCGCCATGCGGGAGCGTGTGGCGTGCGGCGCGATCATCATTGAACTGCACGGTGAGCTGGACATCTTGGCGGAGCAGGAGCTCGGGCCGCGCATGGACGCGCTGACCGAGCGGGGCCGCGCCGACATCGTGATCGACCTCCGCCGGGTGTCCTTCCTGGACGCGAGCGGGCTCCGCCTGCTGCTGAGAGCCCGGCACCGCATGCTCTGCCGCGGCGGGCGGCTGCGGCTGGTGCGGGGGGTGCCGCGCGTGTCGCGGGTGATGCGGGTGTCCGGCGTGGACGCGGCCTTCGACATCGTGGACGCCTTCCCGCCCGTTCCTGCTGTCCCGCCCGTCCCGGGCGTGCCGTCGGTCCCGGGCGTGCCTTCGGTGCAACTCGTGCAGACGGAGTTCGCACCGGCGGAGGAGGCCGGGCCGCGGGACGGGAGCGTCGCCTGAGGAAGGCAGGGCCCCTGCAAGGTCGCAGGGGCACCCGCGAGGTCAGGGCGCCGCGATGCCCTTCGCCGCCGCGGCCAGCACCCGGGCCGTGGTCCGGCCGCCCTCCAGGGCGTGCCCGGCGCTGCTCGCGCGGAGCCGGCCGAGCTCCGGGTCGTACGCGCTCATGAGGACCCCGGCGTGGTCCGTCGCCGGCTCCTCCAGCCGTACGGGCAGGCCGCGCGTGCGGAGCGCGGCGGCGAACTCCCTGCTGTGGCGAACGTCCACCTGGTCGTCCTCGGTGCCGTGCACCAGCAGCACCGGTACGGGCGCCGCGTGCGCGAGGTCCGCCATGTGGTCCCGCGCGAGATCCTCCACCGGGACCGAACCCGTGGTCCGGGCGGGGACGTCGTACCGGCCCGCCACGCCCACCACGGCCACCGGCCGCGGACCGCCGGTGAGATCGGGCCGCAGCGCCGTCGCGACGGCCGCTCCCGCGCCCGCCGACCAGCCCGCCACCACGAGCCTGCCGGGGTCCCCGCCGAAGTCCGCCGCCCGCTCCCGCGCGAACGCCAGGGAGTCCAGCAGGTGCGCCGCCCCGCGGTCGGGCGCGTCGGAGCGCCAGTCCGGGACGAGGACCACGACGCCTTGCGCGGCGGCCGCTTCCGCGACGGGCCGCATGATGTCCCGCTCGTCCGGCCCCATGCCGTGCCAGAGGAGGACGGTGGGCGCGGTGCCGCCGCCGGGCGGTCCGTAGACGTCCACGGCCTTGCCGGCGGGGGTACGGGTGAGGACGGAGGTCATCGGCGCTGGGCTCCTTTCGCCTGCGAGACGTAACCGTTCACGAGCTCCGCCGCTTCCCCCGCGTCGTCGACCGTGACGACGAAGAACTTCCCGGACGTCAGCTCCAGCCAGAGGGCGTCGCCGGCGCGCAGCGAGACCGAGGTCTGCCCGGGCATCCAGCGGTACCCCCAGCCGCCGAGCTCCATCGGCCGGGACAGCCTCGCCGAGGCCTCCCGTATGCGGGAGTGCGGTATCCGGCGCCGGACGAGGGGGAGCACGACCGCGTGCACGGTCACGTCCCGGTCCGTCACGGTGACCCGGACCGCCCCGGTGATCACCAGGGCCGCCGAGGCCGGCAGCAGCCACAGGAACAACGGAAGCTGACCGTCCACCAGCAGCCCCGCCACGACGAACCCCACCGCGGAGACCGCCCCCAAGGCCACCAGCCAACCCGCCACGACCGTACGGCTCCAGACCGTCACGTCATCCACCCCCCGGAACCAGCCGGATCCAGCCGGATCAGTTTGTTCGTATCACGCTAGAACAATCGATCGGCGTGGACAAGGTCTGTGGATCAAGGTGTGTGGATCAGGGCGTGTGGATCAAGGCCCGTGGATCAAGGGACCCGCTGCAGGACCGTGTATCCCAGCCGTACGTCCGGGTTGTCGGTCAGGACCGCTCCGTGGAGCTCGGTCCACGAGTGGAAGGCGTTCGCCGGGGTGGACAGGGCGCGGCCCCGGGCCACCGTCATCCGGGCGGGCAGCCCGAGCGCGCACAGGTACGCGGTCAGGGCCAACGACCTCGGCAGGCACAGCCCGTTGGGCAGCATCGCGCGCAGCACCAGCTGGGCGGCGAGGATCTCCCGGCGGGCCAGCCGGACCGCGGTCGCGGGCGGCAGCCCGGCCAGCGCCGCCGAGCCCCGCGCGGGCCGGATCCGGCACAGGTACGGGTACGCGCCGCGCCAGCCGCGCCGCCGGAAGAGCCACAGCGCCCGGGCCGTGCGCAGCAGGGCGGCGGCCCGCAGGTGGTGCGGGACGGCGGGGGCGGGCGCGCCCCCTATGGGGTCGTCCAGGAAGAACTCCCAGTCCGTGTGCGTGCTCACCGGCTCTCCTTCCGGCGGCCCCGCCGGCGCGGGGCGGCGGCGTTCGCGTCCTTCTCCAGCAGTGCGTGCTCGCCCAGCCGGGCGGTGAGGCGGGTCAGCCCGGCGGTCAGCGTCTCCTCGTCCGCGTCGAAGTCCTCGCGCAGGCGGGCGACGGCCGCCGCCACGGAGTCGCACGCGAGCGCGGTGCGCAGCATGCGGGTGGCGGTGGCGTTGAGGGACAGGTAGACGCCGCGCCGGGTGTCGAGGATGACGCCCGCGCCGTCCGTGTCGTCGAAGACGACGTGCCGGGCCAGTCCGATCAGCGGCATGCGGGCCGTCCCCTCGGGCCGAACGGCGTCCGCCGTGCGTCGCTGCGCAGGAACAGCTCGGTCATCGCGGTGCCGATCAGGCTCTCCGCGTTGAGGCGGAGCCGCGCCGGTTCGGCCAGCACGTGGGCGAGCCGCTCGGGGTCGACGACGCCCAGGCGGACGAGGTGGGCGTCCGGGCGGCCGAGCAGACCGGCGAACACGTGCGGGTGGCGCAGGACGTAGTCCTTGTGCGGGGAGCCGAGCCACAGCCGGCCGTGGCGGCGCCACACGGCGTCGGGGAACCGCCCGGAGAGCATCAGGCGGAGCACCGGTTTGGTGATCAGCCGCCCCTGGTGAGGCAGGAGGCGGTACGCGTGCGGCAGGCGGGCGGCGAGGCTCCGCAGTCCCTTGCTGCCGAGGGGGTTGCAGAGCTGGATGCCGCGGGGCCGCCAGACGGTGAGGTTCGCGCAGTGTTCTTGCGGTGCGTGGGCGGTGTCGAAGACGTCCGCGGGTGCGCCGGGGAGGGGAGTGAGGAAGTCGGCGGGGCGCACGGCGCCGCCGGCGGGCACGAGGTCGTCGAGCAGGGAGGTGCGGGGCGAGGCGCTGCGCAGGATGCGGGGGAGCTCCCAGCGCGAGGTCAGCAGGCCCCGGCAGAGCGTCGCCTTCTCGCGCGCGGGCAGGTCGCCGGTGAGGACGTCGTGCAGGCCGTAGCGGGCGGGCCCGAAGATGCGGTCGCCCTCGCGGCCCCAGGCCAGGAACGTGATGCCGTCCTGGGCGACGCGCTCGGCCATCTGCTCCAGCCACCGGTAGGCCAGGTGGTTGTACGGGTGGGGGAACTGCCAGCGCTCGTCCAGGTATCCCGCGCCGTGGTCCGTGGGGACGGGGACGAACGGCACTCCCAGGTGGTCGCAGACGGCCCGGGCGTACGCGGACTCGTCGGCGAGCGGGTCGCGCGGGGCGTAGTGGTAGGCGACGGCGTCCGCGCCGCACTCGACGAGCGCCGCGAGCACGGCCGCGGAGTCCAGGCCGCCGCTGAGCAGGATGCCGGTCCGGCCGCGGCCCGCGTACGGGCGTGCGGCCTCCACGACGAGCTCCCAGGCGGCCTCCGCGAACTCCGTCATCGTCGTGCGCGGGGGCAGGTCCAGTGGGGTCACGGGGTCGTACGCGGCGGTGGTCGCGGAGCCGCGTTCGAGGGTGACGACCGTGCCGGGCGGCACGCGCGCGATGCCGGGGTAGACGAAGACCATGTCGCCGCGGCAGGCGCGCCACACCTCCTCGCGGCCGAACTCGCCGGGCCCGTCGAGGAGGTCGGCCGGATCGGTGGAGAAGCGCAGGAGGTCCCGGGAGCGGCGGTAGTGCAGGGCCTCCTCGCTGGTGGCGCTGCGGAAGAGGAAGACCCTGTGGTCGGCGACCAGCGCGCCGGACAGCGCTCCGGGCATGCGGGCCAGTTCGGCGTGCCGGCCCTCCTTGAGGACGTGGGTGAGGCGGTGCACCCACGCGGGCGTCACCGGGCCCCGGACGACGCCCGTCAGGAGCAGCCTCTCCCGCTCGGAGGGGTACGGGATCCGCGGGGTCCCCGGGGCCGCCCACTGGACGAGGTGGCGGCCGGGGTCCGACCAGGCGGGGCGCCGGCCGAAGGGCGCGCTGACGTACGAGATGCGGGGCGCGTGGCCGCCGAACGGGACGCGCCCGTAGCAGCCCAGGTAGTCGCCGACGGGAGGGCCGCCGGGGCGGCCGCCGTCGGGAACGGGCTCGGTCTGCATGGCTTCCCTTCCGGCATCGCTCGCGCGGGGACCGCACGTCCGTACGGTCCGGTGCCGCCCCGGCGCGGCCCGGGGCGGCGGGCGCGCGGATCAGAGGAGTGTGCGGGAGTTCGGCGCGTCGGGGAGGAGGATGCTGACGTGGCCGGTGAGGCGCTCGACGGTGCCGAGCTCGTCGATCTGCGGTTCCACGTAAGGGAGCTTGGCGGTGCGGGAGCGCTGGACGGTCGAGGAGTGGTCGGTCGCCGGCGTGACCGGGTCGTGCGTGCTCTCCATTGCGGTCCCCCTGTTCCGCTGGGCACGGCTTGGCACTGCAGGGCACTGTGTCCCGCCCACTCCACGGTCGTGCACTCCCGCCGCTCCCGCACAGAGGGGGATGACGCGCTGAGCGGCGCCCCGGAGCGGGCGGCGGGGCACGGGGCGCGCGGACGCTCACGTACCGGTGCGCACGCCCGGAGGGGCCTCACGCGGTGTCACGCGGGCGAGCGGCGCGAAGGCGGCAGCAGGCCGGCGGCCGGCCGGTGCCGGGGCGTCACCCCGCCGCGGCGAACTCCCGCACCATCGCCGCGTACAGGTCCGGGTGCGACACCTGCGGCACGTGCCCCGCGCCCGCCAGCCCCCTGAGCTCCGCGCGCCGCAGGGTCCGGGAGAGCTCGATCGTCACCGGCGGGAGCCACGGCGGGCTCTCCGTGCCGTACGTCAGCAGCGTCCGCCCGGGGAAGCCGGACAGCCGGGTGAGGTCGAGGCTCGCCCAGCCGGGGTCGCACTGCTCGTACGCGAAGGCGCGGCTGTTGGCGACGAGGGCCGCGCGCACCCGGTCGGGCAGGGCCGCCCAGGAGCCCGGGCCGAGGGCCACTTCCTCCGTGAAGCGGCGAACTCCCTCACTCTCCTCCCCGGCGAGGATGAGGGCCACCGCCGTGTCGATGCCCTCCTGCGCGGTGCGCATCAGGACGTGGGCCGGGTCGTCGCCGCGGATCACGCCCAGCAGCGGGGGCTCGTGGGCGATGAGGCTGCGGAACAGGCCGGGGCGGCGGACGGCCAGGCCCAGCGCCGTCGACGCGCCGAAGGAGTTGCCCGCGACGTGCGCCGGGGCGAAGCCCAGCGTCTCCATCAGAGCGGCCAGGTCGTCCTCGTGGTCCCTGCGGACGCCGTTGCCGAGGCTGCGCGTGCTGCCGCTGTGGCCGCGCCGGTCGTAGACGAGGACCCGGAAGGACGCGGCGAGGGCCGGTACGACCGCCTGCCACGTGTAGTGGTCGGTCAGCCCGCCGTGGACCAGCACCAGCGGCTCGCCCTCGCCCACGACCTCGTGGAAGAGCTCCACGCCGCGCACCCGGACTCGCGCCATGCCGGGCCTCCCTCGCTCGGACGTCCATGACAGCCGCGCGCCGCCGCGCCCGCAAGGGCACCGCCCCCGGGTTCACCCGTTCGCCCACGGGCGTGCGCGCGGCCCGCAGCGGGGTGACACCCCGGGTCCCCGGCTCCTTCCCGCACGCGCCGCCCGGCGCGATCATCGAGGCATGGACATCACCCTGCACCTCGCACAGCAGCCCGAGGCCGACGCCCTGCTCGGCCGCAGCCCGCTCGCCGCGCTGGTCGGGATGCTGCTGGACCAGCAGATCCCCATGGAGTGGGCGTTCTCCGGCCCGTACGCCATCGCGCAGCGCATGGGCCGCGACGACCTCGACGCGTACGAGATCGCCGCCTACGACCCCGACGCCTTCGCCGGGCTGCTGTCGGAGAAGCCGGCGGTGCACCGCTACCCCGGTTCCATGGCCAAGCGCGTCCAGCAGCTCTGCCAGTACCTCGTGGAGCACTACGGCGGCGAGGCGAGCGCCGTGTGGGCGGGCGCCGGGACCGGGGCGGAGCTGCTCGCGCGGCTCAAGGACCTGCCCGGCTTCGGCGAGCAGAAGGCCCGGATCTTCCTCGCGCTGCTCGGCAAGCAGCTCGGGGTCGCGCCGGAGGGCTGGCGCGAGGCGGCCGGCGCGTACGGGGAGGAGGGCTCCTACCGCTCGGTGGCGGACATCACCGGCCCCGAGTCCCTGGCGAAGGTGCGGGCGCACAAGCAGGAGATGAAGCGCGCCGCCAAACAGGCGGCGGCCGAGAAGGCCACCATCCGGCCGGCGAAGAAGAAGCACTGACCCGGGCCGGCCCCTCCCGGCGGCGGCCCCGCCGCCACGGCCGGTGTCCCATCGCCACGGCCGGCGTTCCCATCGCCGCGATCGGCGTCCCCAGCCTGTGGACGACGGATTCCCTGCACGATGCACGCACCGTTTCGGTGCCGCGGACCGCCCCCGCTGCTCCTGGTATGCGGCCGATTGTCGCCTTCGCGCTGCCGTGCCGTGGCTGCGCCGGGAGCCTGTCGCCCGGTAGGCTTTCCGTGTGATCTTCAAGCGCATCGGAAACGGGCGGCCGTACCCCGACCACGGCCGGGAGAGCACCCGGCAGTGGGCGGACGTCGCCCCGCGCCCGGTGCGGCTCGACCAGCTGGTGACCACCAAGCAGCAGCTCGACCTGGAAACCCTGCTGGCCGAGGACTCGACCTTCTACGGCGACCTCTTCGCCCACGTCGTGAAGTGGCACGGCGACCTCTACCTGGAGGACGGCCTCCACCGCGCCGTGCGCGCCGCGCTCCAGCAGCGCCAGGTGCTGCACGCACGCGTGCTCGAACTGGGCTGACCGGAGACCCTTTCCGGCCGTAGTTCCCGGCCGTTGTTCCCGGCCGTTGTTCGGCCTTTCGGGTAGGGCCGTGCGAACCCATTGATCATTTAGTAGGCAGCGGCCCCGCCCCGCACTACGCTGCGCCCATGAGCATGCTCACCCCTCCCGGCATGGGCGGCAGATACCGCATTACGGGCAAGCGATTCCCGCACATGCGCCGCCCCAGAAACCGCCGCAGGATCGTGCTCGCCGCAGTCACCTCGTCCGCCGCGCTCGCCCTGGCCGGATGGGGGACCTTCCAGCTCGTCGACGTCTTCACCGGGGGCCCGAGCGAGACACAGGCCCACGGTGCGGGAGCGAGGGGCGGAAAAGGGGCGAAGGACGGCGACTGCAAGGCGGCCGCGGACGAGGAGGCGGAGTCGAAACCGCTGCCCCGCCCCTCCGACATCACCGTCAACGTCTACAACGCGACTCCGCGCGGCGGACTCGCCAAGATCACCGCGGATGAGCTCCAGAGCCGCGGCTTCAGGATCGGCAAGGTGGGGAACGCCCCCGCGCTCTACGACAAGAAGGTCGAGCAGGTCGGCCTGCTGATCGGTGCGCCGACGGCCGCGGAGGGCGCGCTGCGGGTCATCGGCACCCAGATGGCCGGGGCCGAGATCAAGAACGACCAGCGCGACACCGACGAGGACGTCGACCTGGTCATCGGCAACGAGTTCAAGGAGCTCACGGCGCGGAAGGACGCCGACCGGGCCCTGACCGACATGGGCGTCGAACCCGGCACGGGACCCGCGCCCTCGGCGTCGCCCTCTTCGGCACCGCCCTCGCCGTCGAAGGCGGCGTCACGCGCGCCGAAGCCCTCGAAGTGCTGAGGGGATGACGGCCGCGGGATGACGGCCGCGGCGGCCCGGCGGGATGCCGGACCGCCGCAGCCGTCGCGTTCGTGGTGCGCCGGCGGTCAGCCCGCCGTGCCGTACATGCGGTCGCCCGCGTCGCCCAGGCCCGGGACGATGTACCCGTTCTCGTTGAGGCGCTCGTCGATCGAGGCGGTGACGACGGTCACCGGCGCGCCGGCCAGCTCGCGCTCCATGACCTCGACGCCCTCCGGCGCGGCCAGCAGGCAGATCGCGGTGACGTCGTCCGCACCGCGGGAGATCAGCTCCTGGATCGCCGCGACCAGCGTGCCGCCGGTCGCCAGCATCGGGTCCAGGACGTAGACCTGGCGGCCCGAGAGGTCGTCGGGCATGCGCGTGGCGTACGTCTCCGCCTTGAGGGTCTCCTCATTGCGGATCATGCCCAGGAAGCCCACCTCGGCGGTCGGCAGCAGCCGGACCATGCCGTCGAGCATGCCGAGGCCGGCGCGCAGGATCGGCACCACCAGCGGCCGCGGGTGGGAGAGCTTGACGCCGGTGGTCGCCGTGACCGGGGACTCGATGTCCACCTGCTCCGTGCGCACGTCGCGCGTGGCCTCGTAGGCGAGCAGGGTGACCAGCTCGTCGGAGAGGCGCCGGAAGGTGGGGGAGTCGGTGCGCTTGTCGCGCAGGGTGGTGAGCTTGTGTGCCACCAGGGGGTGGTCGACGACGTGGATCCGCATGACATCGACATTAACCGAGCTTTCGGCCCCCGGCGGCCGCCGTGCGGCGTTCGACGGTCCGCCGCGGGTCTGCGACGGTCTGTCGCCGCACTGGCATCAAACCACCACTTAGGGGGAAAGTGGGCACGTACGCCCGGTCTGTCGCTCCGGGCGTGGCCGGCGAAGCACTCGGCACGAGGTGGTCCTGCCATGGCTGAAGACGCCCCCGAGAAGCCCGACACGACGCGTGGCGCACCGGCGCCCGAACCCGGATCCGACCCGGAATCAGGCCCCGCGGCCGAGGAGGAGGCCGACCGCCGCCGCAGACGCGCCCAGTTCCTGCGCGAGCTCAACGAGGCGAAGGAGCTGCGCGACCGCGTGCAGCCGCGCAGGGCCCGCGCCGCCCGGATGCGCCAGCAGATGCGGATGAGGACCTTCCGCTGGTGACGCGTCCGCCCGGACGGCGGCCCCGCGGCGCCACGTGAGGCACATCTCTTCGGACTGCTGCACGACGCAGCGCGGAAGACCTCTCGCAACGGCGAGGTTTCTGCCACGATTCCGAGTGGGCGGGGTGGTCCCCGTCCGGCCCGGCACCGCCTATGACCAGTGGGAGAGTCACGGTGTACTTCGCCGCACTGCTCGCGCGCACCGAAGACGGATGGCAAGCGAGCGACACAGAACTCGACGACGTGGAAACCCTGACCGACCTCGCCGACCTGGCCCGCGAGGCCGCGGTGGACGACGACACGGTCCTGGCGCTCATCGAGCAGGAGGACGCCTGGTTCGGTGTCGTCCGCGTCGACGGTGAGGACGACCCGCGCGTCTTCGTCTCCGACGCCGTCGTCGCCGGCCGCAGCTCGTACGGCGCCATGCTCGTGGACGAGCTGATCGGACGCGACGACACCGACGCCGACGAGCTCGACGACCTCGACCTGGACGGCACCGAGGACGGCGAGCCCGAGCCCGCCGAGGACGAGGGGGCGGGGGCCCCGGAGGAGCCGAGGCCGGCCGGCCCGCTCGGCGACGCCAAGATCCTCTCCGACCTCGGGGTGGACGAGAAGCAGCTGCTCGCCCTCAAGGGGGACGCCCTCGGTGAGATCGCCGACGCCCTCGGCTGCACGGACGTCCTGGAGGCCGTCCGCTGACGGCCGCCCGCTCCGGTTCGCTCACACTGGTGCCATGAACGAAGCCGTCCGCGAGCCGACCGACCACGACCCCGTGCGCGCCCCGTGGCTCGCCCCCATGCGGGCCGCCCTGGACGAGGCCGTACGGGCCCCCGCCACCGGCGACGTGCCGGTGGGCGCCGTCGTGCTGGGCCCGGACGGCTCCGTCATCGGCCGCGGCCGCAACGAACGCGAGGCCACCGGCGACCCGACCGGCCACGCCGAGGTCCTCGCCCTGCGCGAGGCGGCGCGGGCCGTCGGCGAGTGGCGCCTCGCGGGCTGCACGCTGGTCGTCACGCTGGAGCCGTGCACGATGTGCGCGGGTGCGATCGTCCTCTCCCGGGTCGACCGCGTCGTCTACGGCGCCGTCGACGAGAAGGCCGGGGCGGCCGGCTCCCTCTGGGATGTCCTCCGCGACCGCCGGCTCAACCACCGGCCCGAGGTGATCCAGGGCGTCCTCGCCGGGGAGTGCGCCGCGCTCCTCACCGACTTCTTCCGCTCCCGCTGACGCTTCCGCCGAGCCCCCGCCGAGCGCCTCCGGGGCGCCCGAGCGGCGCCTGCCCGGCGCTTACGCGGCGCCGTGATGAGGAGCGTCACACCGGTTCGCCCCGGCACCGATTTCAGAGCACGGCCCACCGTCCGCTAAGCTCTCTCTCGGTAGCGTGTCCGAGCGGCCTAAGGAGCACGCCTCGAAAGCGTGTGTGGGGGCAACTCCACCGTGGGTTCAAATCCCACCGCTACCGCCAGCGAACACCCCTTCGCCCGTGGAAACGCGGACGGAGGGGTGTTCTGCGTGTCCGGCGCGTGCCCCCGCGGCCCCGGGCTGCCGTTCCGCCCGGCCAATTCATGCGACGCACCGTCAGCTTCCTTGACTCGTACGGCATTTCCGCCGAGGATGCCGCGGCGTGCGTCGAGCGGCGGGGCGCTCGCATGGACAGGGCAAGGGGAGTGACGAGGTGTGCGGCGCGGGCATCATCAGCCTGCTGGCGGACCAGGGCGTGTCGCGCTGGCTGGACGGCGCCGAATGGCAGGAGCCCAACCCGCGGCGGCTGGCCCGGCTCGTGGACGACGGGCTGATCACCGGGCTGGCCCTCGGGCCCGAGCCCCTCACCCGGTCCCTGGCCCGGCGCGCCCGCGGCGCGTGGCCGCCCCGCCCCGGGCCGCCCCTGTCCGAGGCCGGGCCCGCG
>NZ_PXWG01000113.1 GCF_003011965.1 Streptosporangium nondiastaticum | reverse complement strand
ACCGCGGCACGGCGTGCCGTGCGGGAGGCGGCGCCGGGGCCGCGGCGGCGGTCCCGGCGGGGCGGTGAGCCGGAGCCGCCGCTGGCGCTGGTGGTGTTCGCCCCGAGGGACGGGCTGGCCGCGTACGCCCCCGATCCCGGCGCCGCTCAGGAGCTCGTCCTGTCCGGCATCCCGCACATGTACGCGGGCGTCCTGGAAGCCACCGGGCTGGTGGGGCCGTTGGTGCTGCCCGGCGCCACGGCCTGTGCGGGCTGCGTCGAGCTGGGGCGGGCCGGCCGCGACCCGGCCTGGCCGCGGATGCTCGCCCAGTGGCGGTCCGGCCGCGGCTCGGGGGTACCGTCGTGCGACATGGCACTGGCCACGGTTGTGGCGGGGCTGACCGTGGCGCGGGCGCTGGCCTTCCTCGACGGTGGGTCCCCGGCGAGCGCGGGGGTGCGGCTGGAGCTGGCGCTGCCGGGTCCGGCCTGGTCCCCGCGGCCCGTCGAGCCGCATCCGCGGTGCCCCTGCGGCGCGGCGCGCTCCCCGGAACCCGGGTGTGCCGCGGCCACGGGGTCGCCGCACGGGACAATGAGCAGGTAACCGCCGTCCGCGGCGTGGCTGTTCAGCTCAGCTAGTTGGAGGGGCGAATGTCTGATCTACCCCGCAAGGCGGTCACGCGTACCGCCAAGTTGGCGGCGTTGCCACTGGGGTTCGCGGGGCGCACGGCCCTGGGGCTCGGCAAGCGCATCGGCGGGCGGCCGGCGGAGCTGATCGCGACGGAGCTGCAGCAGCGCACTGCAGAGCAGCTCTTCGCGACGCTCGGGCAGCTCAAGGGGGGTGCGATGAAGCTGGGTCAGGCGCTCTCGGTGTTCGAGTCGGCCCTTCCCGAGCAGATCGCCGGGCCGTACCGGGCCGCCCTGACCAAGCTTCAGGAAGCGGCCCCGCCCATGCCGGTGAAGACGGTGCACGCGGCGCTGGCGGAGCGGCTCGGCGAGGACTGGCGGGATCTGTTCGAGGAGTTCGACGACCGTCCCGCGGCGGCCGCCTCGATCGGGCAGGTGCACCGGGCGGTCTGGCACGACGGCCGGAAGGTCGCGGTGAAGGTGCAGTACCCGGGCGCGGGCGAGGCCCTGCTGTCGGACCTGACCCAGCTGGGCCGGTTCGCGAGACTGCTGGGGCCGCTGGTTCCGGGCATGGACATCAAGCCCCTGATCTCGGAGCTGAAGGACCGGGTCTCCGAGGAGCTGGACTACGGCCTGGAGGCCCGGGCGCAGAGTGCGCACGCCGAGGAGTTCGCGGGCGATCCGGACGTGGTCGTCCCGCGGGTGGTGCACCAGAGCGATCAGGTGCTGGTCACCGAGTGGATGGAGGGGCTGCCGCTGTCGGAGGTGATAGCGGACGGCACCCAGGAGCAGCGGGACCGGGCCGGGCAGTTGCTGGCGCGCTTCCTCTTCTCCGGCGCGGCGCGCACGGGGCTGCTGCACGCCGACCCGCATCCGGGCAACTTCCGGCTGCTGACCGGGGATGATCCCGACGGCCCGGCGGAGAAGTGGCGGCTGGGCGTGCTGGACTTCGGCACGGTCGACCGGCTGCCGCAGGGCCTCCCGCCGGAGATCGGCACCGCGCTGCGGCTGACGCTGGACGGCGAGGCCGAGGCGGTCCACGAGCTGCTGCGGGACGAGGGCTTCGTCAAGCCGGAGATCGAGCTGGATCCCGGTGCCGTGCTCGACTATCTGCTGCCGATCATCGAGCCGGCGCAGGTGGCGGAGTTCACCTTCACCCGCGGCTGGATGCGCGCGCAGGCGACGCGGATCGCCGACCCCCGCTCCCCCGCGTACCAGCTGGCCCGGCAGCTCAACCTCCCGCCGGCGTATCTGCTGATACACCGCGTGACGATGAGCACGATCGGGGTGCTGTGCCAGCTGGGCGCGACCGTGCGGCTGCGGGACGAGATGGAGGCGTGGGTGCCCGGCTTCGCGGCGGCGGGCGGCGGCCCGGCCGCGGAGGGCCGGGAG
Organism: Streptosporangium nondiastaticum; assembly: GCF_003011965.1. Lineage (GTDB taxonomy): Bacteria > Actinomycetota > Actinomycetes > Streptomycetales > Streptomycetaceae > Streptomyces > Streptomyces nondiastaticus. Next base: position 19,550 of record NZ_PXWG01000113.1, on the reverse strand, counting down.
ACGCCGGCCTGAGGTGCCGGGCACCCGGCCTCACCACCAGGACGAGTCGAGACGGCCCTCGATCGATCTGATGTTGGCCCGGGCGCAGTCGTCGCAGAAGTAGCGGCGGCGGCCGTTCTCGAAGGAGCAGGTCCAGGTCGGCGGCGCACCGTCGGCGGGGGTGCCACAGCGAGCGCAGGCGATGGTCTCGTCGGTCTCGGTGGCCTCAGGGTTCAACTGCACTGGTTCATGCGTCTTCTGGTCCACTCCCCAGACGATATCCCCGTAGAGGTGCCGGGAGGGCACAACGCACCCGAACGCCCCGCGGGGCCGGTCCTTGCGGATCCGGCCCCGCGGGGGTGGGAGCGGCCGGCGGGCGGGGCCCGCCGGGGCTCCCGGGTCAGTTCATGACCGCCATGGCCAGGGCACGGCGGGCGCGCATCGAGGCGCGCTCGGCGCGGCGCTGCATGCGCCGGGCGGCGGCCAGCCGGGTGGCCCTCCGCTCGGAGTCGGCCTCCCTCAGTCGCTCGTGCATATGGGCACGGGCCAGGGCTTCTGGGATGAGTTGCATTTCGAGGTTCCTGTTCTGGCGCGAGGCGGTCGCGCGGGCAGAGTCACGGAGGGGGAATTCGGGGCCGAACGGCTCGGCGGAGGGGCGGTGCATGGTCGGATCCTGCTTCTTGGGGTCGTGCGTGGTGGGGCGGTCGATGGTGCCGAAGACGTTCATGCGGCGACCGGGTTCTTGCGCGGACGGCCACGGGGCCGCTTGCGGGCCACCACGACGCCCTGGACGAAGAGCTCGCCGCCCCAGACGCCCCACGGCTCGCGGCGGTCCATGGCACCGGCGAGGCAGGCCTCACGCAGCGGGCAGGTCCGGCAGAGCGACTTGGCGTACTCCACGTCCGCGGGCGACTCGGCGAAGAAGACCTCCGGGTCATAGCTGCGGCAGGGGACGGGGGTGCCCAGGTTCTCGATCGCGTCGTCGAGGTCGGTCAGGGCGGTGAGGGGGGTCAAGGTGTCCTCCGTGGGGACGGGCGGGGGGATCAGGTCGGTCGCTACTGACGGGGTGTGCGCCTTGAGTTGCACGGTGTCTTTTTCCTCGTCTGTCTTCCGGCTCGTGGCCGGGCTGGTTCCCCTCGGCGAGGGGGCAAACAAAAGGGCCGCGGATCCCGGTGTGGGTTCCGCGGCCCTGGAAGGTGCCGACCTGATCATGCCGATCAGGCTGGATCTCTCCAGGGTTCGAGCCCACGGAAGGCCCACATCGTCTGGTGCTGGTGCTGCGTGCTGACGGATCCGGCGCCGTTGGTCGTCGCCGCAAGGGCATAGGCCTGGGCCTGTGCCGTTGCTGCTGCCTCTACCGCGGACGCCTTGGTCGGTCGCTCATTGATCAGGGAGGTTTCGCTGATCAGGGCGGAGCCGTTGATCGGAGCGAAACCGGCGCCGGACAGACCGGTGCCCCGGAGCGAGACGAAGGAGAAGCCGAGCGGACGGGCGGCGACGACCGGGCGATCGGTCATTTTGTTGCAGGTCTTGAAGCTGATCATTGGTCTCGCCTCCTCTCGGCGTCTTCGGGGACCTGTCGGAACAGGTCCGGGCTTTTAAGTTCAGTACAGCTGGTTCAGTACAGCACGGATCCGACGGCTCCCGGAAGAGCCGTTGTCTCCGTGCTCGGAAGGCTATGGGTATGCCGTCCGCGTGCGCAAACTATTTTTCCGGAGATTCTCCGGACGCGTCGTGGGACGCATCTTGCGACGTCAGGTCGTGTCCTGCACACAGCGCGAGGACATCGGCACCGAACGAGTCGAGCTTGCGCCCTCCCACCCCTGAGATGCGCGCGAGCTCCGCTTCGGTTCCCGGAACGGCCTCCGCGATCGCGAGGAGGGTCTTGTCGGTGAAGACGCAGTAGGCGGGCTGGCCGAGCTCGCCGGCCCGGTCCGCGCGCCAGTCGCGCAGCCGCTCGTAGAGCGCCTCGTCGAGCTCGGAGGGGCAGTCCTCGCAGCGCATGAGCTTGATCTCGCCCGCATCGGTCAGGGTGCGGCCGCAGACGCGGCAGCGGGCGGAGCCCCGCTTGCGGCGGCGGTCGGGGCCGCGCTCGACGCCTCCCGGGCCGCCGCGGGAGGCGGTGCCGGGGCGGACGGCCGCGGAGCCCGGGCGCAGGCCGTTCAGGAAGCGGGTGGGCCTGCGGGAGGGCCGGCCGCCCGGCGTCCGGGAGAGCGCCCAGGAGAGGGAGAGGTGGCGGCGGGCCCGGGTGACCCCCACATAGAGGAGCCGGCGCTCCTCCTCGATCTGCTCGTCCGTCCTGGCGTATGTGATCGGCATCATGCCCTCGGCGAGGCCGACGAGGAAGACGGCGTCCCACTCCAGGCCCTTGGCGGCGTGAAGTGAGGCGAGAGTCACACCCTCGACGGTGGGGGCGTGCTGGGCGCTCGCCCGTTCGTCGAGCTCGGCCACGAGATCGGCGAGCGTGGCGTCCGGCCGGGCCCGGACGAAGTCCTCGGCGAGGCGCACGAGGGCCGCGAGGGACTCCCAGCGGTCCCGGACCGCACCGGAGCCGGCGGGCGGCTCGGGCGTCCAGCCGCGGGTGCCCAGGACGGCTCGCACCTGGGACGGGACGTCGTCGGCGCCGTCGAGCTGGGAGTCGGTGCCGCCGGCGCGGGCGGCGCCGCGCAGCAGCAGCCCGGCCTCGCGCACCTCGGGCCGCTCGAAGAACCGCTCGGCGCCGCGCAGCTGGTAGGGCACGCCGGCATCGGCGAGGGCCTGTTCGTAGACCTCGGACTGGGCGTTGATGCGGAAGAGGATCGCGATCTCGCTCGCGGGCACCCCGGAGTCGATGAGGTCCCGCACGCGGCGGGCGGTGCCCTCGGCCTCGGCGGGCTCGTCCGCGTATTCGCCGTAGACGGGCTCGGGGCCGGCGTCGCGCTGGGAGACCAGCGCCAGGCGGTGCTCCGCGGCGCGGCCGCGGGCCTGGGAGAGCAGGCCGTTGGCGAGGTGGACGACCTGGGGGGTCGAGCGGTAGTCCCGGACGAGCTTGACGACGGTGGCGTGGGGGTGCCGGATGCGGAAGTTCAGCAGGTGGTCGGGGGTGGCGCCGGTGAACGAGTAGATCGTCTGGCTGGCGTCGCCGACGACGCAGAGGCTGTCGCGGTCGCCGAGCCACAGCTCCAGGAGGCGCTGCTGGAGGGGGCTGACGTCCTGGTACTCGTCGACGACGAAGTGCTGGTACTGGCGGCGGACGGTCTCCGCGATGTCGTGCCGGTCCTGCAGGACGCCGACGGTCAGCAGCAGTACGTCCTCGAAGTCGATCACGCCGCGGTCGCGCTTGAGCTGTTCGTAGCCGGCGTAGATCCGGGCGGTCTCGGCGGGGTCGCGCGGGGCCTCGCGGCCGGCCTTGGCGGCGGCCGCCGGATAGTCCTCGGGGACGGTCTGGGTGACCTTGGCCCACTCGATCTCGCCGGTCACGTCGCGCAGCTCGGTGCGGTCGAGGCGGAGCTTGCAGCGGGCCGCGGCCTCCGCGACGATCTGGACCTTCCGCTCGGCCAGCCGCGGCAGCTCCCCGCCGACGGCCTTGGGCCAGAAGTACTGCAGCTGGCGCAGGGCGGCCGAGTGGAACGTGCGGGCCTGGACGCCGCCGGCGCCGAGCTGGCGGAGCCGGCCGCGCATCTCCCCCGCGGCGCGGTTGGTGAACGTGACGGCGAGCACGCTGGAGGGCTGGAGCACGCCGGAGCGGACGCCGTAGGCGATGCGGTGGGTGATCGCGCGGGTCTTGCCCGTACCGGCGCCGGCCAGCACGCACACCGGGCCGCCGAGGGCCGTCGCCACCTCGCGCTGCTCGGGGTCGAGCCCGTCGAGCACCGCGTCCGGGGAGTCCGGAACCGGCGGGAAGAGGGTGGAGTGCGTTGCTGCTGTCACCCCGCCATGCTGCCAGGTCCGGCGGGGCGACCGGGAATGCCGTCCACAGGCGTGACCCGTTAGTCGTACGAATGCGGGAATGGCTGTGGACAGGTGCACGTTCTACCACCGGAACAACACCGGGATCGGTACCCACGGCACGACCAGGGGGCGGACCGGACCACCACCGAGAGAAGGGCACGAGGTCGAATGTCGGGCACCGTGACGATGTACAGCACCACGTGGTGCGGCTACTGCCGCCGGCTGAAGAGCCAGCTGGACCGCGAGGGAATCACCTACAACGAGATCAACATCGAGCACGACGCCGAGTCGGCCGCCTTCGTGGAGAAGGCGAACGACGGCAACCAGACGGTCCCGACGGTCCTGGTGAACCCGCTCAGCGGTGCCGCGCCGGTCACCATGACCAACCCGTCCCTGGCTCAGGTCAAGCAGGCCCTCGCCTCCTGACGCGCGCTCGCGGCGGGCACGCGAGCAGAAAGGCCCCGGTCCGCGGACCGGGGCCTTCGCCGTGCCTGCCGGCCGGGCCGGCAGCGGCGCCCGTCCGTCAGGGCTGGCCCTGCGGCAGCGGCTCGCCGTACCAGAGCTCCAGCAGCCGGGCCGCGATGGAGATGCCGGTCGGGGGCAGGACCTCGCCGGAGGCGAAGGCCGCCCGCAGCTCCTCCCGCGAGAACCAGCGCGCCTCGTGGATCTCCTCGCCGTCGACCTGGATGTCGCGGGAGACCGCCCGCGCCATGAAGCCCAGCATCAGGCTGGACGGGAACGGCCAGGGCTGGCTCGCGACGTACTCCACGTCGCCGACGACGACGCCCGCCTCCTCGGCGACCTCCCGCCGCACCGCCTGCTCCAGGGACTCCCCCGGCTCGACGAAGCCCGCGAGGGTGGAGAAGCGGCCCTCCGGCCAGTGCATCTGGCGGCCGAGCAGCGCGCGGTCGTCCTCGTCGGTGACGAGCATGATCACGGCCGGGTCGGTGCGCGGGTAGTGCTCGGCGCCGCAGGCCGGGCAGCGGCGGATGTGGCCGGCGGCCGCGACGACCGTGCGCTCGCCGCAGCGCGAGCAGAAGCGGTGCAGCCGCTGCCAGTTCTCCAGGGCGACCGCGTGGACCATCAGCCCGGCGTCGCGCGGCGAGAGCAGCAGGCCCGCCTCGCGCAGCCCGGCGGGGCGCGCGGACTGGTCCATCCGCCCCGGCAGGGCGTCCTTCTGCAGCGCGAAGTAGGCGATGCCGTCCGCGTCCTGGCCGAGGAAGTAGCGGTGGGTCTCGGTGACGGGCGCCTCGAACGCCGGCGTCATGACGAGCTCGGTGCGGCCGTCGGGGGTGTCGTCGATCAGCGCCTGCCCGCCGGAGACCACGAAGACTCTCGTGGAGGGGTGGCTCCAGGCCGCGGCGAGCCACGCCTCGTCCAGGCGGTGGTGGGCGGCGCGGTCGATGCCGCTCACGCCGGTGAGGGTGATCGGCCGGGCGGCCGTGCGATCGGTCCAGGTGGTCACTGCTGCTTCCAACTCCCCCTACGAATCCCTGCGATTGGTCGTCTGTGCGGTGCGCGGGCTAGCCGGCGCTCCCTCCCCCGGGCACGGTCGCGGAGGCGCCCGCTTCCGCGAGGTCGCTCCACAGGTGGGCGGCGGTCTCGACGCCCTTCATCAGGAGGTCGAGCTCGACCTTCTCGTTCGGGGCGTGCCAGCCGTCCGAGGGCACCGAGATGCCCAGGAAGAGCACCGGGACGCCGAGCACGTCCTGCAGGTCCGCGGCGGGGCCGGAGCCGCCCTCGCGGGTGAAGCGGACCTTCTTGCCGAAGGCGCGCTCCATGGCCCGCACGACCGACTTCAGGTACGGGTGGTCCAGCGGGGTCAGGCAGGGGCGGGTGGCGCCCCAGAACGTGAGCTCGTGGCGGATGCCGTCCGGCAGGGTGTCGGCGACCCACTGGCGCACGGCCTGCTGGACGCGGCCGGTGTCCTGGCCCGCCACGAGCCGGAAGGACAGCTTCAGTTGGGCGGTGGAGGGGACGATGGTCTTCCCGCCGGGGCCCTGGTAGCCGCCGCCGATGCCGTTGACCTCGGCGGTGGGGCGGGCCCAGATGCGCTCCAGCGTGCTGTAGCCGGCCTCGCCCCGGGAGGCGTACGAGTGGGCGGCGCGCAGCCAGTGCTTCTCGTCGAAGGGCAGCTCGGCGAAGAGCTCGCGCTCGCGGTCGGTGAGCTCGACGACGCCGTCGTAGAAGCCGGGGATCGCGACGCGGAGGTCCTCGTCGTGGAGGGCGGCGGCGAGCCGGGCGGCCTCCATGGCGGGGTTGGGCACCGCGCCGCCGAAGGAGCCGGAGTGGATGTCCTGGTCGGGGCCGTAGAGGTCGATCTGGCAGTCGGCGAGGCCGCGCATGCCGGTGCAGACGGTGGGGGTGTCCTCGGACCACATGCCGGTGTCCGAGACGATCACCGTGTCGCAGGCGAGGCGGTCGGCGCGGGCGCGGACGAGGCCGGCGAAGTGCTCCGAGCCGGACTCCTCCTCGCCCTCGATGAGCAGCTTGAGGTTGACCGCGGGCGCCGTGCGGCCGGTGGCGGCGAGGTGGGCGCGGACGCCGAGGGTGTGGAAGAACACCTGGCCCTTGTCGTCGGCGGCGCCGCGGGCGTACAGCTTGCCGTCCTTGAAGACGGGCTCGAAGGGCTCGGTGTGCCAGCCGTCCTCGCGGGCGGCGGGCTGGACGTCGTGGTGTCCGTAGACGAGAACGGTCGGGGCGCCCTCGTCGCCCGAGGGCCACTCGGCGAAGACCGCCGGGGCGCCGTCGGTCTCCCAGACCTCGACGGTCGGGAAGCCCGTCTCGCCGAGCTTCGCGGCCAGCCATTCGGCGCTGCGGCGCACGTCCCCGGCGCGGCCGGGGTCGGCCGAGACGGAGGGGATGCGGAGCCACTCGACGAGGTCGTCGAGGAACGCGGCGCGGTGGCCTTCGATAAACGCGCGGACGGCGCTGTCCGGAGTCTCGCTCATGGCATCGAGCCTATCCGGACACGCATCGTGACCATGACCGGCCCGGCGTCCGCCCTGGTCACGCCTGCTCCCCCAGGAGGAGCCGTTCGAGCCCGGCCCGGTCGGGAAGGCCGGGCGGGCGGACGGTCCGGCCGTCGCGCACGTACACGAACGCGGCCGTCACGGAGGACAGCGGCAGGCCGTGCTGCTCGGCCCAGGCGACGCGGTAGATCGCGAGCTGCAGGGGGTCGGCGTCGTGGGCGCGGCTGGTCTTCCAGTCGACGATCTCGTACGTGTCGCCCTCGGGGCCGCGCTCGCGGTAGACCGCGTCGATGCGGCCGCGGACGACGCGGCCCGCGAGGGTGAGCTGGACGGGCACCTCGATCCGGTGGGGGACGCGGTGGGCGTACGGGGTGCGCTCGAAGGCCTCCTTGAGGGCCGCGAGGTCCTGCTCGTCGGCGATCTCGGGGCCGGGGCCGTCGTCGTCCGCGCCGCCGGGCAGTTCGTCGGGGCCGAGCAGCGGCAGGGGCAGCGGCTCGAAGCGGGACTCGATCCAGGCGTGGAAGCGGGTGCCGCGGCGGGCCGCCGGCTGGGGCGGGCGCGGCATCGGCCGGGCGAGCTCGCGCGCGAACCCTTCGGGGTCGCCGGCGAGCCTGACCAGCTGCCAGGCGCTGAGCGCGGCGGGCAGGGGGACATCGCGCTCGCGCGCTCGCGCCCGGCGGAGCTCGCCCGCCAGGGCGTCGAGGTCACGGTCCCAGGAGGCGGCGAGCCGCGCTTCCTCGGGCAGGAGCGGGGGCACCGCGGGCCCCGGCTCCCCGGTCGCGGGGGACTGCCCGGAGGGGAACTCCTCCGGGTGCGGCGCCGGGTGGGGCAGGCCGCCCACAGGCCCGGGGCGGGCGGGGGCGTGGTCGTCCCGCACGGGCACGGGGCCGCCGGCCTCGCGGCGGGGGGCCGGCAGCGACGGGGCGCAGCCGCTTCCGGCACCGCCGGGCTCCCCGGTGGGGGTGATGCGCCGCTGCGGCGGAGCGGGATGCGCCGGTCCGGCCTCTTCAGCGCTTCCCGGCTCCGGGCGGGCCGTCGGGAGGTCGTCCCACGCACCGGGGCCGGCGAGGAGCTCGTCCTCGTACGCCTCGAAGTCCTCGTACGCCTCGTACTCCTCGTCGTCCGACGGGGCCGGCCACTCCGGATCGTCCGCGGGACCCGGTTCCCCGGTCTCCGCCGGCGCGGCGTCCAGCCGGGCCAGGTGCGCGTTCACCGCGTCCGCCGCGGCGCGGCGCCGGGCGAGGGAGTCCGGATCGAGGGGCAGGGGCCAGGAGCGGTCGGTCGCGGTCTCCTCCAGGGCGGGGTTCTCCGCGCCTTCCTCGGGGGCCTCGGCCCAGGCCTCGATCTCGCCGTGGCCGGCCTCGCAGTGCGCGCGGAGGGCGTCGAGGAAGGCGGACGGCCCGCGGGGCTTCTTCTGGCTGGGGCCCCACCAGTGGCCGGAGCCCAGGAGGAGGGAGCGGGGGCGGGTGAAGGTGACGTAGCCGAGGCGGAGTTCCTCGATGCGCTGGTGTTCCTTCATGGCGGCCTTGAAGGCGGTCATGCCCTTGCTGTCCCACGCCTGGACGTCGGGCAGGGTGTCGGCGTCGCCGCGCAGGGCGTGCGGGAGGACCTTGGCCTGGGCGGTCCAGGAGTCGCGGGCCTGCTCGCTGGGGAACGTCCGGTCGACGAGGCCGGGGACGGCGACCACGTCCCATTCGAGGCCCTTGGACTTGTGCGCCGTGAGGATCTTGACGGTGTCCTCCCCTCCGGGGAGGGAACTGTCGAGGCCCTTCTCGTACTGCGCGGCGGTGCGCAGGAAGCCGAGGAAGGACAGCACGGTGGTCTCGCCGTCGAGGGCGGCGAAGCCCGCGGCGATGTCCAGGAAGTGGGAGAGGGTCTCGCGGCGGCGGGCGGCCAGGGCGTGCGGCGACGCGGACAGCTCGACCTCCAGGCCGGTGACGGCGAGGACGCGGTGGAGGACGTCCATGAGGGGGTCGGCCAGGGAGCGGCGCAGGTCGCGCAGTTCGGCGGCGAGGCGGGCGAAGCGGACGCGGGCCTCGGCGGAGAAGGGCAGGCCGTCGTCCGGGGCGTCGGCGGCGAGGAAGGTGTCGAGCGCGTCGGCGAGGGAGACCGTCTCGGCCGGGTCGACGCCTTCGACGGCTTCGGCCAGGCGCCGCTCGGGGTCGTCGCCGGCGCTGCCGTAGGGGACGAGGGTGCGGGCGCGGCGGCCGAGGAGGGCGAGGTCGCGGGCGCCGATGCGCCAGCGGGGCCCGATCAGCAGCCGGACGAGGGAGGCGTTGGCGGCGGGGTCCTGGAGGACCTCGCAGACGGCGACGAGGTCGGCGATCTCCGGCAGGTGCAGCAGCCCGGACAGGCCGACGACCTCGACGGGGATGTCCCGCCGCACGAGCGCGCCCTGGATCTGGGCGAAGTCGGCGGCGGTGCGGCACAGGACGGCGATGTCGCCGGGGCGGGTGCCGCTGCGCACGAGGTGGGCGAGGGAGCCGGCGAGCCATTCGAGCTCCTCGGCGTGGGTGGGCAGCAGGGCGCAGCGCACCATGCCGTCCCGCTCGGCGCCGGGGGCCGGGCGGAGGGCCTCGACGCCTTCGTGGCGCTCGCGGAGCTCGGCGGCGAGGTCGTTGGCGAGGTCGAGGAGGCGGCCGCCGCTGCGCCGGTTCTCGCTGAGGGCGAAGCGGCGGGCGGGGCTGCCGTCGGCGAAGGGGAAGTGCTCGGGGAAGTCGTCCAGGTTGGCGACGGAGGCGCCGCGCCAGCCGTAGATGGCCTGGCAGGGGTCGCCGACGGCGGTGACGGCGTGGCCGGTGCCGGCGCCGAAGAGGCCGGCGAGCAGGAGGCGCTGGGCGACGGAGGTGTCCTGGTACTCGTCGAGGAGGACGACGGCGAACTGCTCGCGCAGGATCCGGCCCACTTCGGGGCGGGTGCGGGCGAGCTCGGCGGAGAGGGCGATCTGGTCGCCGAAGTCGAGGAGGTCGCGCTTGCGCTTCTCCTCGCGGTAGGCGCCGACGAGCTCCAGCAGTTCGAGGCGGGCGCGGGCGGTCTCGGGGACCTTGCGCAGGTCGGCGTTGGTGAGCCGGGCGCCTTCCAGGGCGGCCAGCAGCTCGCGGTCGTGACGGCGGAGGTCCCCGGTGGGCACGAGGTGCTCGGAGAGCTCGCCGTCGAGGGCCAGGAGGTCGGCGACGAGATCGCTGAAGGACCGGGTGAGGGCGGGGTACGGGCCCGGTGAGGTGCGCAGGACGCGGGCGGCGAGCTGGAAGCGGGTGGCGTCGGCGAGGAGGCGTGCGCCGGGCTCCAGGCCGATGCGCAGGCCGTGCTCCTTCAGGAGCCGTCCGGCGAAGGCGTGGTACGTGGAGATCTGCGGCTCGCCGGGGGCCTGGCCGGGGTCGGCGGCCGGGGGCTCGGGGTCGGTGACGCCGGCGGCGACGAGCGCCTTGCGGACGCGCTCGGACAGCTCGCCCGCGGCCTTGTTGGTGAACGTGAGGCCGAGGACCTGCTCGGGGGCGACCTGCCCGGTGCCGACGAGCCAGACCACGCGCGCGGCCATCACCGTGGTCTTGCCGGAGCCGGCGCCGGCCACGATGACCTGCGGGGCGGGCGGCGCGGTGATGCAGGCCGTCTGCTCCGGGGTGAAGGGGATGCCGAGGAGCTCCTTGAGCTGCTCGGGGTCGGTCAGGCGCGGGGTCACGGCACACCACGCTAACGGCCGCCACTGACAGCCCCGTATCACCGCAGGTCAGAGAGGTCCCGCGAGGAGCGGGCTATTCGACGACCTGCCGGCCCTCGGGGCGGGCGGTGCAGGAGGCGCGGAAGGAGCAGTGCGAGCAGTGCTGGCCGGGCCGGGGCGCGAACCGCTCCTCCAGGACGCGGCCCGCGGCCTCGGCGAGCAGCCCGCCGATCCACTCGCCCTCGCCCAGCGGCTCCTGGGCCTGCACCTTCGGCACGGAGTCGCCGCCGTCCTTCTTCGCCGCGCCCTGGCGCAGCTGGACGAGCTCGGCGCCGCCGGGCCGCGGCCGGGCGCCCTCGAAGACGTCGTCGACGGCGCCGTGCTCGACGGCGAGCTGGTAGACGGCGAGCTGGGGGTGGCGCTCGACGTCCTTGGCGGAGACGGTGCCCTTGCCGGTCTTGAAGTCGACGACGTAGGCGCGGCCGTGCTCGTCCGCCTCGACGCGGTCCATGGAGCCGCGGATGCGGACCAGGTAGTCGTCGGCCTTCAGGGTGACGTCGAAGGGGTGCTCGGTCGCGACGGGGGCCCGGCCGCCGCGCTCCATCACGTGCCAGCGCAGGAAGCGCTCCAGGGCCGCGCGGGCGTTCTCCTTCTCCTGCACGGACTTCCAGGGGGCGTCGAAGGAGAGTGCGTCCCACACGGAGTCGAGCCGCTCCATGAGCACGGCGAGGTCGGCGGGGGTGCGGCCGGAGGCGACCTCGTCGGCGAGGACGTGCACCACGTTGCCGAACCCCTGGGCGGCGGTGGCGGGCGCGTCGGCCTTCACCTCGCGCCCCAGGTACCACTGCAGGGAGCAGGTGCCCAACTGGCCGAGGGCCGAGCCGGACAGGGCGACGGGGCGCGTGCGGTCGCGCAGCGGCACCTCGCTGTGCGTCGGCTCGTGCAGGCCCCACCAGCGGTACGGGTGTGCCGCCGGGACGAGCGGCTGGCCCTCGTCGTCGCGCAGGGCCGCGAGCCGGGCGAGGCGCTGCGCGGCGGCGGCGCGCAGGGCGTCCGAGGCGGCGGGGTCGACGGTCGTGGCGCGCAGCTCCGCCACGAGCGCGGGGACGGCCAGGGGGCGCCGGGGGCGCTGGGTGACGTCGACGGGCTCGGCGCCCAGCTCGGCCAGGAACCGGGAGGGCTGGTCGCCGTCCTCGGCGGCCGCCTTGACCGCGGTGACGACCACGCGCTCGCGCGCACGCGTGGCCGCCACGTAGAACAGGCGGCGCTCCTCGGCGAGCAGCGCGCCGGGGCTGAGCGGCTCGGCGAGGCCGTCGCGGCCGATCCGGTCGGCCTCCAGGAGCGAGCCGCGGCGCCGCAGGTCGGGCCAGAGGCCTTCCTGGACGCCCGCGACGACCACGAGGTGCCATTCGAGGCCCTTGGAGCGGTGGGCGGTCATCAGGCGCACGGCGTCCGGGCGGACGGCCCTGCGGGTGAGGGTGTCGGCGGCGATGTCCTGCGCTTCGAGCTCGTCGAGGAAGTTCAGGGCGCCGCGGCCGCCGGTGCGCTCCTCGGCGCGGGCGGCGGTCTCGAAGAGGGCGCAGATCGCGTCCAGGTCGCGGTCGGCGTTGCGGCCGGCGGCGCCGCCGCGGTGGGCCGTGCGCTCCAGGCGGGCGGGCCAGGGGGTGCCGTCCCAGAGGGCCCAGAGGGCCTCTTCGGCGGTGCCGCCGGCCGCGAGGAGCTCGCGCGCCTCGCGCAGGAGCGCGCCGAGGCGCTGGGCGCCGCGGGCGTAGGCGGGGTCGTGCACGGCGAGCCGTTCGGGCTGCGCCAGGGCTTCGGCGATGAGGGTGTCGGAGGGGCGGGGCAGGTCGGCGCCGCCGGCCCGCTCCTCATCGCGCAGGGCGCGGCCGAGGCGCCGGAGGTCCGTCGCGTCCATGCCGCCCAGGGGGGAGGTGAGGAGGGTGAGGGCGGTCTCGGGGTCCATGGCGGGGGGCTGCCCGCCGGTGGGGTCCGCGGCGGCAGCGGACGCCACGTCCTCCGCCACCACCCTCAGCGCCGTCAGCAGCGGGGCGACCGCCGGTTCCTGGCGCAGGGGGATGTCGTCGCCGTCGACCTCCACGGGGACGCCCGCCGACGTCAGGGCGCGGCGCAGGGACGGTATGGAGCGGGAGCCGGCGCGGACGAGGACGGCCATCTCGTGCCAGGGGACGCCGTCCTCCAGGTGGGCGCGGCGCAGGATGTCGGCGATGTTGTCGGTCTCGGCGCCCGCGGTGGGGTACGTGTACGCCTCCACGCTGCCGCCCTCGCGCACCGCGGCGAGGTCCCGGTGCGCGCGGACGGCGTCCGCGGGGAGGCGGGTGAGGGGCATCCGGCGGGTGAGCAGCCGGGTGGCTTCGAGCAGCCGCGCGGCGGAGCGGCGCGAGGTGGTGAGGACCTCGACGGGCGCGGGCGTGCCGTCCCGGCGCGGGAAGGCGTGCGGGAATTCGAGGATGCCGTTGATGTCGGCGCCCCGGAAGGCGTAGATCGACTGGTCGGGGTCGCCGAAGGCGACGAGGGTGCGGCCGTCGCCCGCGAGGGCCCGCAGGAGCCGCACCTGGGAGGCGTCGGTGTCCTGGTACTCGTCGACGAAGACGGCGTCGTAGCGGCCGGCCAGTTCGGCGGCGGTGTCCTGCCGCTCGGCGAGGAGGACGGCGCGGTGGACGAGCTCGGCGTAGTCGAGCACGCCGCGCATGTCGAGCAGGTCGAGGTACTCGGCGAGGAAGGACGCGGCGGCGGCCCAGTCGGGCCGGCCGGTGCGGCCGGCGAAGCCGCCGAGGGCTTCGGGGCCGAGCCCGAGCTCACGGCTGCGGGCGAGGACGGCGCGCACCTCGTCGGCGAAGCCGCGGGTGGTCAGGCAGGCGCGCAGCTCGTCGGGCCAGCGCACCCGGGCGCGGCCGGCGCGCTCCAGCTCGGCCTGGCCGGCCAGCAGCTCGCGCACGACGGCGTCCTGCTCGGGGCCGGACAGCAGCCGCAGCGGGTCGATGAACAGGTCGGCGTCCTGGTGGGCCCGGACGAGGGCGTAGCAGTACGAGTGGAAGGTCGTGGCGCGGGGCGCGCCGGCTCCGGCGCCGAGCCGGGCGGCCATCCGGTCGCGGAGCTCGACGGCGGCCTTGCGGCTGAAGGTGAGGACGAGGATCCGCTCCGGCGGGGTGCCCCGGCGCACCCGTTCCGCGACGGCCTCGACGAGCGTGGTGGTCTTCCCCGTGCCGGGCCCCGCGAGGACGAGCAGGGGACCGCCGGCGTGCTCAACCACGGCGCGCCGGCGCGCGTCCAGCTCAGGAAGGGCCGTGGGGCCCGGCCGGGTGCGCACGAGGCGGTAGGCGCCCGGGGAGGGCTGCCGTGCCTGCGGGCGCTGCGGCCGGGTCGAGCCGGAAGGCGGGGAGGAGCTCACGTGGGTTGCCGGTCCTGGTGGGGGTGCGGGGAGTCGTGCGGCCGTGCGGGCCGGGAGGCCGGGGAGTGACGGCGGTTCCCGACGCTACGCCAGGCGGCGTCCGGGGCGCAGGGCGTCCCGGGAGTCGGCGCACGGCTTCCACGGTCTCACCCGTTCGGGTGAGACCGGTCCCGTACCGGTCACACGGTGGCCGGGGGAAACCGTCAGGTGTGCGGAGTCACACTCCCGGGGTCGCGGCCGTCCCAGCGGGCGCGGGCCATGGCGAGCCGGGGCACGTGTCCCCCGGCCGCCCGCCCGGCCTCGCGCAGCGGCGTGCCCTCCTCGCGGTAGTGGGCGAGGGCGCGCAGCTCGTGGCCGGGCAGCAGGACGCCGTCCGAGCGGACGACCCGCCACCAGGGCACGGCGCCGCCGTAGAGCGCCATGACGCGCCCGACCTGCCGCGGCCCGCCCTCCCCCAGCCACTCGGCGACGTCCCCGTAGGTCATCACCCGGCCGGGTGGGATCCGCTCGGCGACCTCCAGCACCCGCTCCGCGTACTCGGGGAGCTCATCGTCCTCGCTCATCCGGTCCATGGTGCCGTACCCCACCGACAGCACGGGCCCCCGGTCACTCAGAGTGCGCATCCGCACCACAGGGCGTACGATCCGGAGTCCGCGCCCCCGAATTGCACCCTGATGCCCCCTCGCCCGGCGGGGCCATGCCACCATCTTCCGGGCGGTGACAGGTGATACGAGACCAAGAAGAAGAGAAGGACCGGCAGCAGGGCGCGGAACCTCCTGAAGAGGAGCGCGCTCCCCGAGCGCTGCCCGCTTCCGGGGAGCCCGGCTACGACTGCGCGGACGGAGAGGCGCACATCGACAAGGTCTCCGGCGACGAGCCCCTGCTGCCCGCCCGCGTGCACCGCCCGGCCGACCTGGTGCGGCTCTTCCTCGGCATCGTCGGCATCGCCCTCGTCCTGGCCCTCGCGGCCTTCGCCCACGGCACCACCACGGGCCTCGAACAGGACATCAGCGAGAGCACGGGCCGGGCCCCGCAGCTGCTGGCGAGCTTCGCGGGCCTCGCGGCCAACATCGCCATCTTCATCGTCCCGGTGGCCTTCGCCATCGAGCGGCTGATCAAACGGGACGGGCTGCGCATCGCCGACGGCGTGCTGGCGGCCGTGCTGGCGCACGGCGTGTCCCTGGCCACCGACCTGTGGGTCGCCCGCACGGCCCCCGGCTCGATCCGGGACGCCCTCACCCAGCAGGCGCCCACGGGCGGCCTCACCGATCCGGTGCACGGCTACCTGGCACCGGTCATCGCCTATATGACGGCAGTGGGGATGTCCCGCCGCCCCCGCTGGCGGGTCGCCATGTGGGCGGTCCTGCTCCTGGACGCCTTCGCCGTCCTGGTCAACGGCTACACGACGCCGTTCTCGATCGTCACCACCGTCCTGATCGGCTGGACGGTCGCCTACGGCACGCTCTACGCCGTCGGCTCCCCCAACGTCCGCCCCACGGGCCGCCACCTGCTGACGGGCCTGCGCCGCGTCGGCTTCAAGCCGGTCACCGCGCTGCGCACCGAGGACGGCGCCGACGACACCGAGCCGCACGAGCGGGGCCGCCGCTACATCGTCACCCTGGAGGACGACCCGCCTCTGGACGTCACGGTCGTCGACCGCGAGCAGCAGGCGCAGGGCTTCTTCTACCGCGTCTGGCAGCGGCTGGCCCTGCGGGGCATCACCCAGCGCCGCAGCCTGCAGTCCCTGCGCCAGGCCCTGGAGCAGGAGGCACTGCTGGCCTACGCGGCCATCGCGGCCGGCGCCAACGCCCCCAAGCTGATCGCCACCTCCGAGCTGGGCCCGGACGCCGTGATGCTCGTCTACGAGCACATCGGCGGCCGCCCCCTCGGCCAGGTGCCCACCGAGGAGATCACCGACGAGCTCATGGCGGGCGCGTGGCGGCAGGTGCAGGCCCTGCAGTCGCGCCGCATCGCGCACCGCAGGCTCGACGGCGACGCCCTGCTGGTGGATCGTTCCGGCAACGTGGTCCTGACCGACCTGCGCGGCGGCGAGATCGCGGCCGGCGACCTCGTCCTGCGCATGGACGTGGCCCAGCTCCTCGTCACGCTCGGCCTGCGCGTCGGCGCCGAGCGCGCCGTGGCCACCGGCGTGGCCGTCCTCGGCCCCGACGCCATCGCCGACAGCCTCCCGCTCCTGCAGCCCATGGCCCTCACCCGCGTCAGCCGCGCGACCCTGCGCCAGCTCGCCCGCGAGCGGGCCCAGCGCGAGCGCGAGAAGGTCCTGGAGGCGGCGGAGGCCGCCAAGGGGGCCAAGGAGGACGTCAGCGACCGCAAGACGCTCAAGGCGGAGCGGCAGGCCGAGAAGCGCGCGATAGACGAGGCCCTGGAGGAGGCCCGCGAGGAGGACCTGCTGGCGCAGATCCGCCGCCAGGTCCTGCTCATCCGCCCCCAGGCCCCGATAGAGCCCGTCCGCCTGGAACGCATCAAGCCGCGCACCCTCATCAGCTTCGTCGCGGGCGCCTTCGCCGCGTACTTCCTGCTGTCGCAGCTGACCCACGTGCAGTTCGGCGACCTCGTCGAGAAGGCGGACTGGGCGTGGGTGGCGGTCGCGGTGGCCTTCCAGGCGCTGACGTACGTCGCCGCGGCGATGAGCCTGCTGGGCTTCGTGCCGGAGAAGGTGGGCTTCGGCCGCACGGTGCTGGCCCAGGTGGCCGGCTCGTTCGTCAAGCTCGTGGCTCCCGCGGCGGTCGGCGGCGTGGCCCTGAACACCCGCTTCCTGCAGCGCTCGGGCGTCCGCCCGGGCCTCGCGGTGGCGAGCGTGGGCGCGTCCCAGCTGTTCGGCCTGGCGTGCCACATCCTGCTGCTGCTGTCCTTCGGCTACGTCACCGGCACGGAGCGCAGCTCGTCCCTCGGCCCCTCCCGCACGGTCATCGGCGGCCTCCTGACGGCCGCCGTGCTGGTGCTCGTCGTGGCGGCGATCCCCGTCCTGCGGAAGTTCGTGTCGACCCGCCTCCGGTCGCTCTTCGCGGGCGTGATCCCGCGCATGCTGGACGTGATGCAGCGCCCGCAGAAGCTGGTCTCGGGCATCGGCGGCATGCTGCTGCTGACGGCGGCGAACGTCATGTGCCTGGACGCGTCGATCCGCGCGTTCGGCGGCGAGCTGAGCTACGCGAGCATCGCGGTGGTGTTCCTGACGGCGAACGCGCTGGGTTCGGCGGCGCCGACGCCGGGCGGCGTGGGCGCGGTGGAACTGGCCCTCACGGCGGCGCTGACGGTGGCCGGTCTCCCCGCGGAACAGGGCACGCCGGCGGTGCTGCTCTTCCGCCTGATGACGCTGTGGCTGCCGGTGCTGCCGGGTTGGCTGTCGTTCACGCACCTGACCCGCAAGGGAGCGATCTGAGCGGAGGACGCCTCGCCCGCAAAGGACGGGGCGAGGCATCTACCAGCCCCACCCCCCGGAAAACCTTGCACATGCGAGCGCCAGCCCCTTAACGTGCCGCATATGCGTTCCTACACCATCGGCCGGGCGGCCAAGCTGCTCGGAGTCAGCACCGACACCGTCCGGCGGTGGGCCGACGCGGGCCGGATACCGACGCGCCGCGACGAAGCGGGGAAGCGGCACATCGACGGGGCCGACCTGGCCGCGTTCTCGGTGTCCCTCGCGGCGGAGGCGGCCGACGGCGAGGACGCGTACACCAGTGCCCGCAACGCCTTCCCCGGCATCATCACCGCGGTCAAGCTCGGCGACGTGGCGGCCCAGGTCGAGATCCAGGCCGGCCCGCACCGGCTGGTCTCCCTCCTGACGCGCGAGGCCGTCGAGGAGCTCGGCCTGGCGGTCGGGATGGAAGCGGTGGCCCGGGTGAAGGCCACGAACGTGCACATCGACCGCACCTGACCACGGAGAACCGATGCACATTCGCCGCTCCCTGCCCTTCCTGGCCGGCGCCCTGCTCGTCCCGCTCCTCGCGGCCTGCGGCGGCGAGGACAAGTCCGACGCCAAGGAATCCACCAGCCTCACCGTCCTGGCGGCGGCGTCCCTCACCGACGTCTTCAAGCAGGCGGGCGCGGCCTACGAGAAGGAGCACCCCGGCACGAAGGTGACGTTCTCCTTCGCGGGCTCCCAGGAACTGGCGGCGCAGGTGCGCCAGGGCGCACCCGCGGACGCTCTGGTCACGGCGGACACGAAGACGATGGAGGACCTCAGGAAGGACACGGGCTCCCCCACCGTCATCGCCAAGAACCGGCTGACGATCGCCACGGCCAAGGACAACCCCAAGAACGTCAAGTCCCTCTCGGACCTCTCCCGCGATGACCTCAAGGTCGTCCTGGCGGCGCCCGAGGTCCCGGTGGGCCGCTACAGCAAGAAGGTCCTGGACCAGCAGCACGTCACGGTCAAGCCGGCGTCTCAGGAGCCCAACGTACGGGCGGTGCTGAGCAAGGTGAGCCTGGGCGAGGCGGACGCGGGAATCGTGTACGTGACGGACGCGACGACGGCCAAGAACAAAATCTCCACCACTCCCATCCCCGACGCGCAGAACGCGGTGGCGTCGTACCCGGCGGCCACCCTCAAGAACTCCAAGCACGCCGACCAGGCGGCCGACTTCGTGAAGTGGCTCAGCACGGACGAGGCCCAGAAGCTCCTCCGCACCGCGGGCTTCCAGCAGCCGTGAGGAGAACGCCGCTGACGCTGGCGCTGCCCGCAACGGCGGCAGTGGCGTTCCTGTTCCTGCCCCTGCTGGGCATCCTCGCGCGCACGCCGTGGAGCACGCTCCCGGCCCGCCTGACCTCACACGAAGCGACCGAAGCCCTGGGCCTGTCCCTCCTGGTCTCGGCCTGGGCCCTGGGGCTGTCTCTCCTCCTCGGAGTCCCCCTGGCCTGGCTCCTGGCGAGGGTGGACTTCCCGGGAAAGTCACTCGTCCGCAGCCTGGTGATGCTGCCGATGGTGCTGCCGCCGACGGTCGCGGGCGTGGCACTCCTCCAGGGCTACGGAAGAAGGGGTGTCCTGGGCCCGCCCCTGGAGTCACTGGGCATCACGCTCCCCTTCTCCACGGCGGGCGCAGTAGTCGCCTCCTCCTTCGTAGCAATGCCCTTCCTGGTGATCAGCCTGGAAGGAGCACTGGCGGGCCTGCACCCCCGCTACGAAGAGACGGCGACGTCCCTGGGAGCAACCCCCCTCCGCGTCTTCCGCACGATCACGCTGCCGATGGTGGCACCGGGCCTGGTCGCGGGAGCGGCGCTCACGTGGGCGAGGGCGCTGGGCGAGTTCGGCGCGACGATCACGTTCGCGGGCAACCTCCCGGGCGAAACCCAAACGCTGCCCCTCCAGGTCTACCTGCTGTTGCAGGACGACCCGGAGGGAGCAACAGCGGTGTCCCTGCTCCTCCTGCTGATCGCAACGGCGGTACTCCTGGCCCTCAGGGGCCACTGGCTGCAGACGCGGACGGTCGGGAGGGGCCGGGGTGGCCGGGGCCCGGCAAGGGGCGTTGGGGGCACCCCCAGCGGTAGCTGGGGGAGTGATTTGCGGAAGCGTTCGGGGCACCCGGAACGACGAACGGGGACCGTAAATCATGCAGCCCCGGAGGGCTCCGGCCACCCCGGCCCC
>NZ_PXWG01000112.1 GCF_003011965.1 Streptosporangium nondiastaticum | reverse complement strand
GCCGAGGGCGACCGCGAGCGCACCCCGCAGCCGGAGCAGGAGCAGGCACCGCGCGCCGCCGCCGCGGCCTCCCCGGCGGCGCCGCAGCGCCCGCCGCTGCTCGACGCCCAGGAGGGGCGGGCGTTCGCCATAGGAGCACCGGACGAGGGCTCGGAGGGCCCGGAGCCCCTCGACGGCCCCAACGGCGCGGTCGAGGTGATGAACGCCCCGCGCCGCCCGATGGACGACGAGCTGCCGCCCGAGCCGCTCGACAACCCGCGCCGGCTCCTCGTGTGGCCGGCCCCGGACCCGTCCACGGAGGCGGCGCTGACCGAGCGCGGCTACCGCCCGGTGCTCGTGCACTCGCGCGAGGAGGTCGACGCACAGACCGCGGCCTACCCGGCGGCGCTGTTCGTGGACCCGCTGACCGGCCCGATCACCCGCACCGCGCTGCAGTCGCTGCGCGAGGCGGCCGTCGCGGCCGAGGTCCCCGTGCTGGTGACAGCCGGGCTGGGGCAGGCGACGCGGGACGCGGCCTACGGGGCGGACCCGGCGGTGCTGCTGAAGGCGCTGGCGCCGCGCGACAGCGAGATGCACCCGCCGCGCGTGCTGCTGATCGAGGAGCACGCGCCGGTCGCGGAGGCGCTGACGGCGACGCTGGAGCAGCGCGGCATGCAGGTCGCGCGGGCAGCGACGGACGCGGAGGCGGTGTCGCTGGCGACGCAACTGCGCCCGAACCTGGTCGTGATGGACCTGATGCAGGTGCGGCGCCGCCGCGCGGGCATCGTCGACTGGCTCCGCGGCAACGGCCTGCTCAAGCGCACGCCGCTGGTCGTCTACACCTCGGCCGGGATCGTCGACCCGACCCAGTTCTCGCGGCTGGCTTCGGGAGAGACGGTGCTGTTCCTGGCGGAGCGGTCGACCAGCGCGGAGGTGCAGGGCCGGATCGTGGACCTGCTGTCAAAGGTCGGAACGGACTGATCCGGAGGGCGAACGAACCGGCCGACGGGGCAGGGCGGTCGACGGGACGGCAGGTCAGCGAGACGGATCCGCCGACGAGACAGCAGGCCCGCCGGGTCAGTCCGCGAGCCGGTCCTGTCAGTCCTCCCCGGCCGGGCCGGGCGCCCGCTCCCCCGCCGGCCGGGTGATCCGCGCCGCAGCCGTCCGCACGGACTCCCGCAGCCCGGCCAGGTCGTCCTGCGCCCCGCCGACGAGCAGCCGGCGGAACTGGGGAACGGCCGTGGCCCAGCCGGCCAGTGCGCTGATCATGAAGAGCAGGTGCCGCGGCGGCAGCTCCCGGTCGACCCGCCCCTTCTCCTGCGCGGCGGCGAAGGCCTCGGCCTTGGCGTCGTAGCGGGCGCGCCGCTCCGCCTCGTGCGGGATCTCCCCGTTCCCGTACTCCAGGCCCTCCCACAGGAGCAGCCGCACCAGCTCGGGGTGGGCCCGGTGGTACTCCATGAGGCGGTCGACGTAGCAGTCGGGGTCGTCCGCGTCGACGGGCACGGCGGAGGCGAGCTGCAGCAGCGCGTGCTGGAGGACCTGGGAGAACAGCTCGGCCTTGTCGCCGAAGTACGCGTAGATGAGCTGCTTGTTCGCCTTCGCCTCGCGGGCGATGCGGTCGACGCGCGCACCGGCGATGCCGTGGGCGGCGAACTCGGCGGTGGCCGCGGCGAAGATGCGCGCCTTGGTGGCCTCGGGATCCCTCACTGCTGCCATGCACCCAGCGTAACCAACTATTCGGTTGACAGCACGTTCTGTTTCACGTGAAACTTACAACCAACCAGTTGGTTACAGCACGCACGCAGAGCTTCACTTCGCTCCGCACCACTCCAGCGCACCGCTCCACCGCACGGCTCCAGGGGGACCCACCACTCATGCCGACACCCACGTCCGCATCCACAGCACCCGCACCCGCACCTGCGCCCACGCCCGCACCCGTAGACGCACCCGTAAGCGCAGCCGCACCCGCCCCGGCCCGCACCGGCAACGCGGTCCTCCTCGCCGTCATCTCCCTCTGCACGGCCGTCACCGCCGCGAACATCTACCTCGCGGCCCCGCTCCTCGGCCTCATCGCCCGCGACTTCGGCGTCGCCCCCTCCGCGGCGGGCTGGATCGCCTCCGTCGCCCAGCTCGGTTACGCCGTCGGCCTGCTGGTCTTCGCCCCGCTCGGCGACACCGCCGACCGGCGCCGGCTCGTGGCCGTGCTGTCCGCCCTGGCCGGCGCGGCCCTCGTCGCGGCGACGTTCGCGCCCGGCCTGCCCGCGCTGGCCGCGGCCGTCCTGGTGGCCTGCGCCGCGACGGTCGTCCCGCAGCTGCTCGTGCCGCTCGTCGCCGAGCGGGCGCCCGCCGAGCGGCGCGGCCGGCACGTGGCCGCGGTGGTGGCGGGGCTGTTCACCGGCATCGTCGCCGCCCGCGTCCTCGGCTCGCTCGCCGGTCAGGCGTACGGCTGGCGCGCCGTCTTCCTCGGCTCCGCCGCGCTGACCGTCGCCATCGGCCTGCTGACCGCCGCGATCCTGCCGGCCGAGACCCGCCCGCGCCGCGCCTCCCGGCCGCTCAAGGCCATCGCCGCGCTGCCGGGCCTGCTGCGCGCGTCCGCCGACCTGCGGGCGGCGTGCCTGCGCCAGGGCGGCCTGTTCGGCGCCTGGAGCTCCCTCTGGACGACGCTCGCCCTGCTGCTCACGGCGGACGAACCGTTCCACCTGTCCACCGCGTCCGCCGGCCTCTTCGGCCTGTTCGGCCTCGTCTCGACCGCCGTCGCGCCCGTCTCGGGCACACTGATCGACCGCTTCGGCGCGCCCCGGGTCGTCACCGCGGCGTACGCCCTCGCGGCCGTCTCGCTGCCGCTGTTCTGGCTGGGCGGGCACCAGCTGTGGGCGCTGTGCGCGGGTGCCGTGTTCATCCACGCCGGCCTGATGGCCGGTCAGGTCGCCAACCAGACGCGCGCGCTGGCCTCGACCGGCACGCCGGCGGTGGCCAACACGGCCTACGTCGTGACGGCGTTCATCGGCGGCGCGAGCGCGTCCGCCGTCGCGGGCCCCGCGTACGCCCACTGGGGCTGGAACGGCGTGTGCGCCATCGCGGCCGCGGCGATCGCCGTCGGCTGGGTGGGCGGCGCGGCGGTGGCGCGTAAGGGCCGCTGACAGGGGACGCCGGCAGAGAGCGGCTGACTCCCCGACTCAGAGCCGCTGACTCGCCGACTCACCGGCTCACGGGGCGGCCTCCGGACACCGGAGGCCGCCCCGCTCCGCTACGCCAGGACGGTGACCTCCAGCTCCCCGTCCGCGTACTGCTTGCGCAGCACCTTCTTGTCGAACTTGCCCACCGACGTCTTCGGCACGGTCACGACCGACGCCCAGCGCTCGGGCAGCTGCCAGCGGGCCACCCGCTCGCCGAGGAACGCCCGCAGGGCGGCGTAGTCCGCGCTGCTGCCGTCCTTGAGGACGACCGTGGCGAGGGGCCGCTCGCCCCACTTCTCGTCGGGGACGGCCACGACGGCCGCCTCGGCGACGTCCGGGTGGGCCATCAGGTGGTTCTCCAGCTCCACGGAGGAGATCCACTCACCACCGGACTTGATCACGTCCTTGGCGCGGTCGGTGAGGGTGAGGAAGCCGTCGGTGGTGATCGTGCCGACATCGCCCGTGCGCAGCCAGCCGTCCGGGCTGAACTTGTCCTCGGGCCGGAGCGGTTCGCCGGCCGCGCCGCCGTAGTACGCGCCCGCGATCCACGGCCCGCGCACCTCCAGCTCGCCGGCCGACTTGCCGTCCCAGGGCAGGAGTTCCCCGCCGGGACCGGCCAGCCGGGCCTCCACGGAGGAGGGCAGCCGGCCCTGGGTGACGCGGTAGGGCCACTCCTCCTCCTCGCTCAGACCGGCCGGCGGGTAGGCGACCGAGCCCAGCGGCGACGTCTCCGTCATCCCCCAGGCCTGCACGATCCGCACGCCGTGGCGCTCGTGGAAGCCCTGCATCATCGCGGGCGGCGCGGCGGAGCCGCCGCTGATGACCGTGCGCAGCGAGGACAGGTCCCGCGGCCGGGCGTCGAGCTCGGCGAGCAGGCCCGCCCAGATGGTGGGGACGCCGGCGGACACGGTGGGCCGCTCGGCGGCGATCATGTCGGCGAGCGGCGCGGGCTGCAGGAAGCGGTCGGGCATCAGCAGGGACGTACCGGCCATGAAGGCGGCGTGCGGCAGGCCCCAGGCGTTCACGTGGAACATCGGCACTACGGGCAGGCAGGTGTCGGCGGGCGTCAGGCCGAACGCCGAGGCCGCGTTGACCTCCATCGCGTGGAGGTAGACCGAACGGTGGCTGTAGAGCACGCCCTTGGGCTCGCCGGTGGTGCCGGAGGTGTAGCAGAGGGCGGCGGCCTGCCGCTCGTCGAGCTGCGGCCAGTCGAAGCCGGAGACGGGGCGGCCCGCGATCAGCTCCTCGTACTCGTGCACGCGGGGCCGGCAGCCCTCCAGCGCGGCGCGGTCGCCGGGGCCCGAGACGATCACGTGCTCGACGGAGGGGAGGTGCGGCAGGAGCGGCGCGAGCAGCGGCAGCAGCGAGCCGTTGACGAGGACCACGCGGTCCGCGGCGTGGTTGACGATGAAGACGAGCTGCTCGACGGGCAGCCGCAGGTTCAGCGTGTGCAGGACGGCGCCCATGGAGGGGATCGCGAGATACGCCTCGAGGTGGTCGCTGTTGTTCCACATGAGGGTCGCGACGCGCTGGTCGCCGGTCACCCCGAGCTCGTCGCGCAGCGCGTGAGCCAGCTGGACGGACCGCTCGGCCACCTCCCGGAAGCTGCGCCGCAGTGGCTCGGCGTCCCCGGTCCAGGTGGTCACCGTGGCGTCGCCGTGCACGAGCGCGCCATGGGCGAGGATGCGCGTGACTGTGAGCGGTACGTCCTGCATCGTGCTCTGCACCGGGGTCCTCCCGAAGACCTGGTACGGCGGGTGTCGTCCGCTGATTGTGCTGGGGTATCTCGCGGTAAGTCACTACCCCGGGCATGCACGGACGACGTGATCGGGACAACGCGGGGCGGCCGCGGCACGGCTCCCCGCATTCCGGCGAACGCAGAATCCCTGCCAAGCGATTAGTCGTATTTCCTGCTCGTACGTACTGCAGCGTCAACAGCAGGATACTCACCAACGAGTGAATTCATCGATGAGCCGAAGAGCGGAAAACCTCCTGGCGGAGGCGCGGAAAACGGCCCATGAGGCCCTGCGGAAACCCCGTCAACGACGCCGGAAACGACCTCGGTACGACGGGGGGCCATCGCTGCTTCGGCCATAGCCTGAACGCCCCGCGGCCTCTTCGAAAACTCGCGGGGAATCCGAATCCCTAACACAGGAGATTGACATGACCACGAACGATGACCCCCCTGCTGGGGGGCCGGGTGCCACCGTCGCGCGCACCCGGGAGCCAAGGCGCCTGCCCGACGGCGCGGGCCTCGACAAGGCGGTGACAAAGCTCGCCGCCACCGTCATCTTCGTCTCGCTGATCCACGGACCCAGGATGGAGCCCCATGCGGCGGGCCTGCTGACCCTGGAGATCATCGCCGGCACTTGCCTGATCCACTCCGCCGCTTCCGTCATGCGGAACAGCGGACCGAAGGTCAAGCAATTGCTGAGCGCAATCACCAGCTAGCCGCCCTCCCTATTGATCATATCGCCGTCGCCTCTGTTCGAGCCGGGCATCCGGTCCGGTTTCGAACGGAGGTACGTCCATGCGCAAATATGAAGTCGCAACTATGGAGTATCCCGCCGAGTGAACGACATGGTGGCAGTAAAAGCAGCGGCGCGCGAGCAAGTAGCCACCCGTTCGAGGGATGCGGGCCGGCCTTCGCCACCCTTCGCCACCCCGCGCCATGCTGCGCCATGCCCCTGGCCCGTACTCGGCCGTGCCGGACGCCCCGCGCGGGCTACGCCGCGCAGGCCAGCTCCGGATCCTCGCGGAGCTTCCCGAGCGCCCGCGAGACCGCGCTCTTGACCGTGCCCACGGAGACGCCGAGCAGCTCGGCCGTCTGCACCTCGGTGAGGTCCTCGTAATACCTGAGGACGACCATGGCCCGCTGCCGCACCGGCAGCCGCAGCACGGCCCGCCACATCGCGTCGCGCAGCGCCTGCTGCTCCGCGGGGTCCGCCGACGGGGCCGCGTAGGGCTCGGGCAGCTCGTCGCAGGGGAACTCGTCGACCTTGCGCTTGCGCCACTGCGAGGTGCGGGTGTTGACCAGGGCACGGCGCACGTAGCCGTCCAGGGCCCGGTGGTCCTCGATCCGCTCCCAGGCCAGGTAGGTCTTGGTGAGCGCGGTCTGCAGCAGGTCCTCCGCGTCGCACGGGTTCGAGGTCAGGGAGCGCGCGGTGCGCTGCAGCACCGGACCGCGTGCCCGTACGTAGGAGGAGAACGACGGGTACACGGCGGTGGATGCGCTGGTGCACACAGGCGTCGTGGTTGCTGTCATGCCTCAACGCTAGGAGCGCACCTGTACCCGGCGGATCGCCCGCAGGTGCCGAAGCGCGATCCGCCTCAGGTCGTACAGGTGGGGCCGCCCCCACCTCCCGGAGGGGGAGAGGACTCGGGGTCCGGTCGGGGGCGAGAGGCCGCCCGGTCGGAGCGGGCCGGGAACGGAGCCCCGTCCCCGCCCGGCCGGTCCGCTCATTCGATGATCGCGACCGGCGCGTCCACCAGATTGCGGTCGACGGTCAGCTTCCGCCCGCCGTGGGACTCGGTGACGTTCCCCTTGTACTGGTGGATGCGGCGGTGCGGCTGCCAGGCGCCGCGCCCGATCGACGGCTCCTCGTCCGTCGTGGGATCCACCCGCCAGCGGGCGAACCACAGCACGTCGGGCAGCGATGTCGTGCCCGAGCGGCGGGCCCGGTCCATGTGCCGCACCCCGGACTCGGCGCTGCTGTAGAAGCCCGGCAGGTAGCCGGCGCTGCGCACGGCCGTCGCCCAGCCGCGGATGAAGGCCAGCGTCGTGCGGGCGCAGTCGCCGTCCTTGTCGTCGTACGCCTCCATGTCGAGGTAGAGGGGGCTGTGGATGTCGATGCCGAGCGCGGACGCCCGGGAGACGGCCTCCTCGCCCTCCGTCTGGCCCTGGTCGAAGGGGTAGGAGCCGATGGGGTAGCCCTTCTTGTTGGACGCCCGGACGCAAGGAGACTGGGAGCCCACGTAGATCGGCAGGATGCGCCAGCCGAGGTCGTCGGCGCCCTCCAGCCACCGCTCGCTCAGATACGTCTGCCGCGGGCAGGCGCGGGCGCGGCCGGCGAAGTAGACGCCGACGGCGCGGTAGTCCGACGACTTCCACGCGCTGAGCGTGGTCAGCGCGGGGGCCTGGCAGGTGTCGAAGCCCCAGCCCTTGAAGACGGACGCCCCCTCGTTGCGCGGATCGCCCCGGTCACCGGCGCCCGCGGGCTCGGCGACGATCAACTGGGCCACCACCGCCATAAGGGCGAGGAGATATCCGATGATCTTCCTTCGTCGGTCCATACCCGGAGTCAAAGGCGCGGGGGCCCGGCCCCGTTCCGTGACACGCCCTCCGTTCATCCGTCTGCCCCGAGAAGCAGCCCGGACGTGGGAACTCCGGTTCCTGCGGTGACCAGTACCCGGGCGGCGTCCGGCACCTGGTTCACGGCCGTGCCGCGCACCTGCCGCACCGCCTCGGCGATGCCGTTCATCCCGTGGAGGTACGCCTCCCCCAGCTGGCCCCCGTGCGTGTTCAGCGGCAGGACGTCCGACTCCACGAACGCGCCGCCCTCGCCGGGCGCGCAGAAGCCGAACTCCTCCAGCTGCATCAGCACGTACGGCGTGAAGTGGTCGTAGAGGACGGCCACATCGACGTCCGCGGGCCCCAGGCCGCTGCTGCCCCACAACTGCCGGGCGACGACGCCCATCTCGGGAAGGCCGTCGATGCCGTCGCGGTAGTAACTGGTCATCTGCTCCTGCGCGCGGCCGGCGCCCTGTGCCGCCGCGATGATCACGGCGGGCGGCCGGGCGAGCGTGCGGGCCCGCTCGACGGAGGTGACGACCAGGGCCTGGCCGCCGTCCGTCTCCTGGCAGCAGTCGAGCAGCCGCAGCGGCTCGGCGATCCAGCGGGACGCGGCGTGGTCGGCGAGGGTGATCGGGCGGCCGTGGAAGTACGCGGCCGGGTTCGTCGCGGCGTGGCGGCGGTCGGTGACGGCGACGTGCCCGAAGACCTCCGGCTCCAGGCCGTACGTGTGCAGGTAGCGGCGGGCGGCCATGGCGACCCAGGACGCCGGCGTGAGCAGCCCGTACGGGAGTCCCCAGCCGAGCGCCGCGCCCTCCGCCGAGGGCTCGCGCGACTGCACCCCGGCGCCGAAGCGGCGGCCGGAGCGCTCGTTGAAGGCCCGGTAGCAGACCACCACCTCGGCGAGGCCGGCCGCGACGGCGAGGGCCGCCTGCTGGACGGTGGCGCAGGCCGCGCCGCCGCCGTAGTGGACGCGGGAGAAGAAGGTCAGCTCGCCGATGCCGGCCGCCTGGGCGACGGTGATCTCGGGGCTGGTGTCCATGGTGAAGGTGACCATGCCGTCGACGTCGCGGGGCCCGAGCCCGGCGTCGGCGAGGGCGGCGCGGACGGCCTCGGCGGCCAGGGCGAGCTCGCTGCGGCCGGAGTCCTTGGTGAAGGCCGTGGCGCCGATGCCGGCGACGGCCGCGATGCCGCCGATCACGGGGAGGTCCGGGGGCGGAGGGAGTGGGAACGGAGGGGGTGGGAGCGGAAGGGGTGGGCGTCGACCACTACCCGGCCGGTGACGTGGCGGCCGAGGCGGTTCGTACCGACGACGGAGATCTCGATGGTGCGCTCGGTCGCGAGAGCGTGCTCGTTCACGGAGGTGCGCTCGTTCACGGAAAGGATCCTTCCGGTCAGCACCAGAACGTCGCCTGGATAGCTGGGCACCCCGAGCCGGATCGAAACCTTGCGGAGGACGGCCTTCATACCGGAATGACCCGTCACGTAATCGGTGACGTAACGACCGACCAGGCCATTGGTGGTGAGGATGTTCATGAAGATGTCAGGGGTGCCCTTTGCCCGGGCCGCCTCGACGTCGTGGTGCACGTCCTGGTAGTCACGGGAGGCGATGGCGCCCGCGATGACGAGCGTACGGGTGATGGGCACGGTGAGGGACGGGAGTTCTTCGCCGGGCGTCATGCGGCCGCCCCTTCCGGCCCGCCGGACCGGGCGCGGAACACCGGGAGTTCCCATTCTCCGTCCACTCGTATGAATTCCAGCTCGACGGACATTCCGATGCGCACGCCGTCGTACGGAACGCCGGTGATGTTGCTGATCATCCTTACGCCTTCGGTGAGTTCGACGAGCGCGACGGCGTACGGCGGGTCGAAGGCGGGGAAGGGCGGGTGGTGCACGACGACGTACGAGTGGACGGTGCCGGAGCCGCGGGCCTCGACGGCCCCCCACTCGGGCGAGCCGCAGCGGCCGCAGCCCGGCAGCCACGGGAAGCGGAGGGTGCCGCAGGCCGTGCAGCGCTGGATGAGCAGCTTGTGCGCGGCGACGCCTTCCCAGAAGGGGGCGTTGTCGCGGTTGATCACGGGGCGGGGGCGTGCGGGACGGCTGGACGCGGAGGCCCGGACAGGAGCCTGAAGCGGGGCCGCGGCCCCGCTAGGAGCCTGGCCGGCGGCCTCGGCGGGCGCCGGTGCGTACTTGAGGATCCGGAAGCGGTGGGTGCCGACGAGCTCGCCGGCTGCCCGCACGCGCATCATCGTGGTGATGAAGTAGCCGGCCCCGAGCCGCGTGGTCTTGCGGGGTGAGACGGTCTCGATGACCGTGTCGAAGGTGAGCCGGTCGCCGGGACGGAGCGGGCGTACGTACTCCTGCTCGCAGTCGGTCGCGACGACCGCGCCGTAGCCCGCGCCGTCGAGCAGGGCGAAGAGCTCGTCGTAGGCGGGGGTACGGGCGGAGGCGGTGCCGGAGAGCCCGGGCATCGTCCACGCCTGGAGCATGGCGGGCGGGGCGATCGCGCCGTCACCCGCGTAGGCGGGGTTGGTGTCGCCCATCGCCTCGCACCAGTGCCTGATCATGGGGAGGTTGACGGAGTCGGGAGCGGAGGCGGAGACGGCGGCGGGCCGGCCCTCGAAGGCCTTGAGCAGGTGGTGGATGTCGAGCGGGTGATGGAGGTCGAGCTGGTGGTGGACGTCGCTGGCGGGACGCACGGGGAACCCCCTTCCCTACGAATCTGACTATCTGTCAGATTCGGGGAAGGGGTCAAGGGCCGTGGGGTGGCGGGATACGACTGCGCGGCGGCACCGGAGTGCCGCCGCGCATCGCCACCAGACCCTCTGTCCCGGTCACCCGGTCACATAAGCCACCCCCGGCCGTGCCACCCCCGGGCCCGGACCCGGCCGCCCCGGTCTACCAGCGGTCGTCGGTGAAGATGATGGTGACGTTGTCCTGACGGATGGCCGTGTGGGCAGGGCCGTTGACGCTCGCGGTGTTGGACTGGTTCTGGGCGCCGGTGCCGACGGCCTGCTGCTGCGTGGTGGTGGAGTTGCCGTGGTTGCTCCCCCCGACGCCGCTCCCCACGACGGCCGCGGCAGCGGCGTTCGACCCCCGGTTCGCCACCTGGTTGCCATTGCCGTCGTCCGAGGCGTGGGCGACGCCGGAGAGAAGGACGGCCGCTACGGGGACGGCGGCGGCGGTGGTGAGGACGCGAGCAGTGCGGGTGCTTGCCATTTCAATTCCTCCGGAACGCTGAGCGGAACTACTGCCCAATAGCCATAACTACTCGGCAGCGCCGGGCGGTTGGCCGACCGTCCGGCGAGGTTTCGACGTCGCGCTTCAAGATTGCCCGCCGAATCCCCGGCGAACCACCCGTCGCTCGTCATTCCCTCGCAAGCATGACCACTCCGGAATAAACCCTGTCACTTCCCCGGTCCCTCGGCGCGCGCCCCTCACAGAGCCCTTGAGGACCAAGGGCCACAAGAGCAGAACCGTTCCGGCGAAATTTCGGCCAATTCCGTAAACGTGGCCGGGAGGGGTGGGCAGGAGAGGGCGTAACCGGTCAGGCAGGCCGCCGCGGAAGCCGCCGAGGGGGGCCTGCGGGAACGGCCCTGTCGCGGTACGGCCCCTCCGGACCGCGGCCTCGCGACAGGAGACCTGTCGACCCGGCCGGGTCCGGCCCCACGGTCGGTGTCGGCCTCACGGTCGGCCCCGTCCCCGCGGTCGGTGCCAACCCTGCAGTCGTTGCTGTACCTGCAGTCGGTGCCGTCCCCGCAGCTGGCGCCGTCCCCACCACCACGGTCGCGTCCAGGTCGTCGCACTCGACGGCCTGCGCGCTCAGTCCGGCCGCCTCGAACGTCCGGACCGTCCGCGCCGCCTGCCGCTCGCTCGTCTCGACGAGCAGGTGCCCGCCGGGCGCGAGCCACTCCGCGGCGGCCGCGGCGACCCTCCGCTGCACGTCGAGCCCGTCCGACCCGCCGTCCAGCGCCACCCGCGCCTCGTGATCGCGGGCCTCGCCGGGCAGGAGGGCGATGGCTCCGGTGGGCACGTAGGGCGCGTTGGCCACGAGGACGTCTATCCGCCCCCGGAGTTCCCGGGGCAGCGGCTCGTACAGATCACCTTCGTAGACCGCGCCGCCGGAGCCGATGTTCCGCCGGGCGCACCGCACCGCGGCGGGGTCGATGTCGGCCGCGTGCAGCTCGACGTCACCGAGCACCGTGGCCAGCGCAGCGCCCACCGCGCCGGAGCCGCAGCACAGGTCGACGACCACGGCGCGCCGGGCGGAGGGCAGCGCGAGGGCGAGCGCCGCCGCCTGTCCGACCAGGAACTCCGTACGCCTGCGCGGCACGAAGACTCCCGTGTCGACGGCTATGCGCAGCCCGCAGAACTCGGCCCAGCCGACGACGTGTTCGAGCGGCAGCCCGGCCACGCGACGCGCGACCATGTTCCGGGCCTCGCCGTCCGTACGCGCCGCGGAGAGGATGAGCCGGGCCTCGTCCTCGGCGAACACGCAGCCGGCGGTGCGGAGCTCGGAAACGACGCGGGGGTAGAGCGAGGGAGAAGAAGAAAGGGAAAGGAGGGGCGAGGAATCAACCATGAGAGCCTTCCGGATCACCGAAGGGCGCTCTCGCGGGCCGACCCGGTCAGCTAGAGGGAAGGAGCGACCGTACAACCGTGGGGAGAGAGCACCCGGACTGCCACTGCGGTAATGGGTCTCACCTCCTGGGACGGTTTTCTGCCAACTGGCCGGGAGCAACAGTACATGATCAGTGGACAGTCGGGCAGGTGCACGTCAAGGCGGAGTTCGGCGCCGCCATCCGTGACGTTTTCGGACGTACTGCCGGTAGCGCTTGCGTGCGAGGGGAGCACGCGTGGTGGGATATGGCGATGCGAACCCCCACACGCATACCTTCCCGTCCCCCCAACCCGTACGAAGAACTGGCCGAACTGGCCGACCCCGAGCCCTCCCCCCACGGCGACCCGGGGCCCGGTACCGAGCCGCTCCCGCTCATCCCCCTCCGCCTCACCTACCCGGAAGCGGAACAGCATGGGGAGCCGGACGACGACGCCTGGTCCCCGCCGAACCACCGCCGCGCCAAACGCGGCCGCCGCCGTCGCCGCAGCCCGTTCGCGGCCGTGCCCCGCGCCCTCAAGCTGCTGGTCGCCCTCGTCCTCTGCACCGGGATCCTGGTCCTGGCGGACCGCTGCGCACAGATGTACGCGGAGAAGCAGGCACAGCAGAAGCTCCAGCAGGAGCTCCACCTCGCGGCAGCTCCCCAGGTGGACATCCACGGCTTCCCGTTCCTCACCCAGGTCCTGGAGAAGCGGCTGCAGCGTGTGGACGTCACCGTGCCGCACGTCGCCGCCGACCGCGTGTCCCTCGCGGAGGTCCGGGCGAGCGCCCAGGACATCCGGCTCACCGGAAGCCTCCCGAAGTCCATACGCGGCGCGGTCGTGGGCGACCTCGACGGCGAGGTCCGGCTCTCCTTCGACGACATGAACCGCGAACTCGCCGCCTCCCAAGTACGCTTCAGCCGCCGCGACGACCACGCGGTCGACGCCGCCGGAAAGCTGACGATCGCGGGCCAGGAACTGCGCGTACGGGCCCAGGCCCGGCTCCAGCTCTCAGGGGGTCACAGCCTGTCGACGAACGTCGACGACATGAGCCTGGACCTGCCCGGCATCGCCACCTACCGCCCCGGCAAGGGCAAGGGCCTCACTCTCCACCACGAGACCGCCGAGCGCATCAGCCGCGACGCGGCACGCGCGAAGGCCCTGCTCTCGGTGCCCGCCCTGGCGGAGCGGCTCGGCGTCTCCCCCGCCGACGTCGCGGCGGCCCTGCGGAGCGAGGAGGAACTGCACCGCCTGACGGGCGCCCCCCGCTTCGTGGAGAAGCTCACCCGCCTCAACCTGATCGACGCCGCCGTCGACCATCCCTGGCTCCTCCGCAAGCTCGGCATCGACCCCCACCTCATCACCGCCCTCACCCGCATCCGCCCCCCGGAACTCACGGACCGCCTGTCCTTCTCCTTCTCCCTCCCCAAGGAAGCGCATGACCTGCAACTGCGGGACGTGAGAGTCGACAAGGCCGGGATCCGGGCGACGCTCTCGGCCGCGGACGTGCCGGTGGGCAAAACGGGCTGATGCACGCCACGCCCGCGCGCACTCCCGCATGAGACGCACGCACGCAGGCATGAGAATGGGGCACCCCGGTTCAGGGGTGCCCCTTCTGACCTGCGCTGACGCAGTGGCAGCGGAGAGTGTGGGATTTGAACCCACGGTGACATCGCTGCCACGACGGTTTTCAAGACCGTTCCCTTAGGCCGCTCGGGCAACTCTCCCCGCATCGATTCACCTGGAACGATGCGGGGACAGCCTACCGTCTGAGCCGTTCGAACGGGGGCCGTGGTCCGCGCCTGGTCCGCGAGCGACCTTCCGCCGACGTGGGTCTTCTCAGACGAGGCTGATCCCGGCTTGAGCCTTGATCGTGTCCACGGCCTCATCGGTCAGCCACCGCAGGGGGACGACGGTCCACCTGTCGCGCTTGCGCATGACCACGGCCTTCCCGTCCTGGGTGGTCTCGCACCGCATGAAGCCCTGCGCTCTCAGATCCTGAATCAGATCCTCGCCTCGCTTCATCGCCCTTCCCGGTCCTTGTCGTCGGCCGCCGAGCTGTGCATGTCGCCGTTCTGCGAGACACGGGTGTCGGGATCGGTCGCCTGATCCTGGTTGGCCTGCGGGTCCCAGGGCTCCCCCGCGTTCTCGAACTCCTTCTTACCCATCTGCCCGTACTCCTTCCTGCTGGAATGTGAGTGGTACAGGGCGGTGCGCGTTCGCCGGCGGTCTGCGTCCGCGGTCAGTGCGGGATGCCCTCGATGATGTCGCGAGCTCCCTGCCGAAGGAGTTCGGCACAGACGCGGGTGCCGAGGGTGGCGGGGTCGTTGTCGCTCTCGCCCCAGATGTGGGCGTGGACGAACTTGGAGCCGTCGCGGGAGAAGACCATGCCGCGGAGGGAGAGCCGGCCGTCGGGGTCGGTGATGCAGTGGCCGGCGATGGGGCTGTTGCAGTGGCCGCGCAGGCCGTGGAGCATGACGCGCTCGGCGGTGATCTCGGTCAAGGTCCGCTCGTCGTTGAGCCGGGCCAGCAGCGCCGCCACAGCCGCATCGTCCCGGCGGCACTCCAGGCCGAGGGTGCCGGCACCGACCGCGGGCAGCATCTCGTCCGCGCTGAAGACCTGGCGCCCGCGGTGAGCGATCCCAAGCCGCTCCAAGCCGGAGGTGGCGAGGACCATCGCATCCAGCTTGGCGTCCACCTTCCTCTTCCCGTCGAGCTTCTCGACCCGCGAGCCGACCGCACCGCGAACCCGTACGACGCTGAGATCGGGCCGCACCCGGTTGATCTGCGCCTTCCTCCGCACGGCAGAGGTGCCCACGATCGCGCCCGGCGGGAGGTCGTCAAGGGTCCGCCGGTCGGAGCCGTCCGGGAAGAGCAGGACGTCACGCACGTCGTCCCGGAGGAGGTACGCGGCGAAGATCAGCCCCTGCGGCAGGGGTCGGTCGCCTGGGACGTCTTTGACGCAGTGGACGGCCATGTCGACATCACCGCGCTGGAGCATGGTGTCGATCTCTTTGACGTACAGGCCCTTGCCGCCGAGCTGGGCGAGGTCGCCCTGCCACTTGTCCGCCTCCGTGGTCACCGGCACCACGTCGATCTTCAGCTCCGGCTCATGCTTGCGCAGCAGGGCCGAGACCTGCTCGACCTGGGCCAGCGCCATCGGGGAACTGCGGGTGCCGATCCGAAGAGTGCGTTCGGGAAAGTCGGTCATGGTGTGGCCTCCTCGGTCCTGGCTTCCAGGTAACTGGCGGGATGGGCGCGATGCGTACGCAAGGCCCGTGCGACACGCGCGGACAATCGGGGATGGAGGATTTCAAGCGCGGAGCCGGTGTACTCCCAGCGCCACGCGTCGAGCTCCTCGCGCTGCAGGACGATGCGAACGTCGTCGCCGGAGTACAAGCGCGGTCCCGTGAAGAGGAACGACAGCCGGTCGCGCCGCCCCGCGCGGGTGGCCTCCAGCCACTCCACAGCAAGGAACTGCCAGGAGTGCGTATCGAAGGTGAGGCCGAGTTCTTCACGGACTTCCCGCCGGACGGCGTCGAGGGGCGATTCCCCCGGTTCAACGATCCCGCCCGGCAGATGCCACGGCCCGCCGGCCTTCGCCGGATGCACCAGCAACATGCGCCCCAGACGATCCATGATCAGCACGTACGCAGTGACGGGGAACCCGTGGGCGACCGTGACCCCCGCGACCCGCTCGCCGTGGTCACGGCCGTGCTCCTGGCCCTGGTCCTGGTCGACGTCGGCATAATCAGTGAAGGTCCGCCGGAACGGCCGGTGCCCCGTGTCCCGACTGTGCTCGAACATCCACCCTTCGACAGCCCCGCGGTCGACAAAGCGGCCGGAGTGCGCACCGCACTCCTCCTCATCACCGGCCACACACTCCGCGGTGTACTCCGGACACACCGCCTCGTCCTGCGTGATCGTGTACGGCTCGAACCGAAAGACCCGGCTCACCGGTGCCCCTCCGCGTGCCTGCGCATCCGGATGTCGCAGTCCGTGACGGTCGTGTAGTCACCCGCCGTCCGGGCGTCCAACCGGGTGGACGCCAATCTCGTGCACTCACCGCAACCGGGGACCGGTTCCGGCGGCTCAAAGGTCGGCAACCCCAGGTAAGGGGCCGATGACATGGTCGTCCTACGAGTGCTCATCCCCGCTCCTCGCATCATCCGAATGACGACACGCTAGGAGCACGAAAGTCCGACCATCCAGTGAGTTCTACGTTGTTGCACGCGAGTTCTTCATCGGAGCGAGTCGAGTGCTGCGGTGACCACAGCTCGGGCCGGCGCCCCGTACACGGCAAGGTCCCGCAGCTCTGAGAACGCCTTGACGTACATCGCGACCTCACCCGGCGCAGTGACGGTCACCTGGGCCGTCAGCAGCTCTACATGGACCCGCTCGTCATCGAAGATGTTGAAGCCCTCCAGGGTCCACATGCCGCGGCTTTGCGCCGTGAACGGGATGATCCCGACAGAAACAGCGGGGAGCGACATGACCGACAGCAGGTGCCCCAACTGGCCGGCCATCGTCTCGGCGTCGCCGACCTGGTAGCGCAACACCGATTCCTCGATCAGCAAGGTGAATCGGTGCCCTGCCTCCTGGAGGACGCGCGCGCGAGCCATACGGGCGTCGACCGCTTCGGCAGTGTCGTCCGGTGTGCCGTGGAATCGGCGAATGACTGAGAGCAGTGCGGACGCGTACGCGGGCGTCTGGAACAAGCCGGGCACGACATGTGACGCGTAGCCTCGGTGCAGCTTCGTACGCTCATAGAGCGGGATGCGTGATTCCTGCAATCGCCGCAGGCCGGTGCGCTGCAGTCGCTTCCACTCCAGATACATGGAGTCGGCAGTGCGCGACGCCGCAATGATGTCGGCCGCCTGATCGTCTGCATCGCATGCCGCGCACCATGCCCGGATGTCCGCGTCGGACGGAGGCGTCCGCGCGTTTTCGACGCGTGAGGACTTGGACTTGTTCCACCCGCATCGTACGGCCAGCTCATGCCCTGTCAGCCCGGCGTCGAGACGGACCTCACGCAGCTTCGCCGCCACTGCCTTGCGCGCTGCTTCGACGCTCGACGACTGGTATTTGGGCATGAACTGGCTCGTCCACTAACGCCGTTAGACGGCGAACTCCTCGTGGGGCGTGGCGCGCTGCCAGACCGCATCAAACGCCTCAGTGCACAGTTTTACCACTGCCGGGTCGT
This sequence comes from Streptosporangium nondiastaticum, assembly GCF_003011965.1. Taxonomy (GTDB): domain Bacteria; phylum Actinomycetota; class Actinomycetes; order Streptomycetales; family Streptomycetaceae; genus Streptomyces; species Streptomyces nondiastaticus. The sequence goes on along the minus strand of NZ_PXWG01000112.1, from coordinate 4,343 downwards.
CGCACAGTTCGTGCCCTGCGGAGGCGCCTTCACCGCTGAAGTGTCCAAAGCGGATCAGCCGGTCATCGAACAGCCAGAAGTCCGCGCCTGGCAGGGCGAGCGTGGCCGCGTCCCTTCTGGGCAGCCAACGGACCTTCTCCCCGGCCTCGACGTTCAGGTAGGTACCGGCGTGCTCGTAGCGGATGTACTCACTGACAGGCAGAGAGACCACGCGGGCTCGACGCATCTCCACGCCGCGCGCGACCGTGCTTCGCACCAGATCAAGCCAGGAGCGACGGCGCTCCACCGACTCGGGCGTGATCCGTCCGCAGGCTTGCCATTCCGCGAAGTCATCGGCCTCTGAGGCGACGCTGTACGTATCCCGCAGCTCAAGGTGAACGGCCGACCGGTGGCACTCCTTGATCAGGTCACTGAACGGCGGAACGCTGTTCGGCCTCATCACACGCCTTCCTGATCAGCGGCACCATGCGCGCCGGAATCCGGATCACTGCTTCCGTGTCGGGGATGTGGCCCACCGTACGGCACTCGTCTTCGGTCTCGCCGTCGGTCTTCCAGCCCTGGAACACGAGGTCGGCGTTCTTGCCGTCCACCCACACCGTCGGGCAGTCATCGCCGTTGGTGTTCGGGTCCTTGCCGAAGAACAGTAGAGCCATGACCTTGACTCCTGCCTACTCGGTTGCGTCTGGTTGCACAGACGATGGCCCGGCTAACCGGCCCCGTCAAGGTGCCGTGTTGCCCCGCCTCGGACTCCGCAGTCGGCAACGCACAGCAGGGGAGCCAAGACTTGCCGCGCAATGGCTCCTATGCCACAGACAGTCAGCCACGACGGCGGGGCAGCCGCGTGGTCGTCCGTCACGTGTGCACCTGAGCCACGTCCCGGCAGCAACCACTATGCCAATGTCTTTTCCCTCGTCACGACCTGAGCCGCCCACGGGTCAGCGGCGGTGGTGCTGGTACACCTCCCGCAGGCGAACTCCCCGCCGCACGCGAAGCGTTCTGCACCACAGAGCACCCGACCCACCACGGCCTTCGCGGGCGCCGTGAGCCTCGGACAGGGCCGGCCGGGCCGGGGGCGTGGTCCTGGTGGTGGGGCTGCTCGAACCCTTCACGACGGTCGGTCGTGGAGTGCTGGCCGGCGATCGCGGTTGCTGGTGCTCCCCAGCCCTCAGCTCACCCGGCAACTCCTCGACGCCGCCGCCGATCAAGGCACCCCCGCGGCCGGCACCTGCGGGGCTTCTTCGGCTGCATCCACTACGCCGGAGCCCGCCCCGCCGAAGTCGTCTCACTGGTCCTCGTCGACTGCGCCCTGCCCGACGCGGGATGGGGCGAACTCGTCTTCGCCAAAAGCACCGCCGGAATCGGGTTCATCGAACACAGCCTGGCCGAGGCGGACGAGACGCCGTAACCATCCCCCCTTCCGCCCGACACCAGTGCAGTCCACCGCCCAGCCAATGCGGTGGACTGCACGGTTATGTGCACTAGCTCCGATGACGGTCGTCATAAAAGCATTGCTGCACGTTGCCCGGATAACAGCCATACAGGGTCTCTTGCGACCTTGGCCGGAAGTGCCTGATCCAGGCGCTATATCCCTCGTGTGGGTGGTTTGGTGGTTTCGGTATATGCGCACGAACACGGGTGAGTGTCACGCCCATTCCGGGCAAGAAAGGCCCCGTCGTTTCCAACGACTACGAGGAGCACTCTGGTGACACAGCCGTATCCGCCACAGCCACCGGGCTACCCGTATCCGCCTCAGGGCTATCCGTATCCGATGCCGCCTCAGGGGTACCCGTATCCCCCGCAGGGCTACCCGTACCCGATGCCGCCCCAGGGCTACCCGTATCCGCCACAGGGGTACCCGTACCCGATGCCGCAGCAGACCGAGGAGAAGGAGTACCCCCAACTCACCGCGGCGACGGTCAAGGGCACTGTGCTCGGCCAGGCACAGGCCCAGATCAGTGCAACGCTCATCACCAATGACGGTGAGCCGATCAAGGGGCAGCCGGTCACCTTCACGGTCAGTGGCCGTCAGATCGGTATGGCGGTAACCGACGCCACCGGTGTAGCCCACCTCGACAGCGGATCGAACCTCCTCGACCCGCTGCTGTGGGTACACGCGGTCGGATCCGGCTACGAGGCGCACTACCAGGGCAGCAAGAAGTACATGCCCGCCACGGCACACGGCAAGATCGAGCCTGGTCTCGGCTGATACGAACGGGCCGTTCACCACAGCCTGATCGCGGGACGCGCAGGGTGTCGGTCCGGTGGCGCCTGCACGTGCGGCGGGTCGACGCCTGGTGCAACCGGTGGGTGCGGACAGCAATGGAAGCCGCTGCCCGCACCTGCCTCCCCACCGGCCCACGGAGAAGCGCCCAAATGGACAACCTCAAGAGCACAACCGGCACATCGGCAACCGCTCAGCTCACGGGTCTGCCTAGGCGGTGGGGGCGGCCCAGGTGAAGAGGGCGTAGCCGTTGCCACCGGCCTGGCCGCCGTCCTCCCTTGCCTCGGGTGCCGCCGTCGCCGCCGCGCACTGGGGCTGACCCGACACAGGCCGCGCCCTCTTCAGCCGAGCTGCACACCGTCACCCCGAGTCCGACCGCGAACCTGGTCCGCGCCTGGTCCGCGCGCGCATCAGACGGGGAACACCGGCGGTACAAGGTGAGACAGGCCCCAGACACGAAAGGGGCGCCCCGATCGGGACACCTCTTCTGACCTGCGCTATTGCAGTACTGGCGAAGACTGTGGGATGCGAACCCACGGTGACGTTGCCGCCACTACGGTTTTCGAGGCCGCTCGGGCAACTCTCCCCGCACCGCTCGTGCTCGGCGGTGCGGGGGCAAGCCTATCGCCTCAGCTGTCGCCCTTGCGTTCGCCCAATGTGATCTGTGCCGTGGACTGCTTGCCGTCGCGGGTGTAGGTCACGGTGACCTTGTCGCCCGGCTTGTGGGTCCAGATCTCGCTGATGAGGGTGGGGCCGCTGTCGATGGCGGTGTCGTCGAGCTTGGTGATGACGTCGCCGGGCTTGAGGCCGGCCTTGTCGGCCGGGCCGCCCGGGGTCACCGCCGGGCTGTTGTTGTCGCCGGTGGGGGCGATCTTGGCGCCCGCGCCGGCGTCCTTCATGTTCACCGAGGCCGAGATGACCGGGTAGACCGGCTGGCCGGTCCTGATGAGCTGGTCGGCGACGTTCTTGGCCTGGTTGATCGGGATGGCGAAGCCGAGGCCGATGCTGCCGGCCTGCTGCTGGGCGCCGCCGAAGCCGCCGCCGTTGTTCGCGGACTGGATGGCCGAGTTGATGCCGATGACCGCGCCCTGGGAGTTGAGGAGCGGCCCGCCGGAGTTGCCCGGGTTGATGGACGCGTCCGTCTGGAGGGCGCTCATGTACGAGGCCTTGCCCATGCCGCCGCCGTCGCTGGAGGCCACCGGACGCTTCTTGGCGCTGACGATGCCCGTCGTGACCGTGCCCGACAGGCCGAACGGCGCGCCGATGGCGATCGTCGCGTCGCCCACCGCCGCCCTGTCCGAGTCCCCGAGGGGGATCGGGTTGAGCTTCGCGCCCGAGGGGTTCTTCAGCTTTATGACCGCGACGTCGTAGCCCTGTGCCCGGCCCACGACCTCGGCGTCGTACTGCTTGCCGTCCGAGAACGTGGCCATCAGCTTGCCGCCGCCCTGTGCGGCCGACGCGACGACGTGGTTGTTGGTGAGGATGTGGCCCTGCTTGTCGTAGACGAAGCCGGTGCCCGTACCGCCCTCGCCGCCGCCGCTCTGCGCCTCGATCGTCACGACGCTCGGCAGCGCCTTGCCCGCGATGTCGGCCACGGAGCCGGGCGTACGGCTCTCCGTCTTCGGGTCGCCGGAGGAGGAGACCGTCGTGGAGCTGCTGCTGTCGTCCCGGCTGGCCGCCCAGTAGCCGATCCCGCCGCCGATGCCGCCCGCGACGAGCGTCGCCGCCAGCACCATCGCCACCAGGCCGCCGCCGCGCTTGCGGGGCGCCGGTGCGTACGGGTCCGGACCGCCGGCCCACACGCCGGTCGGGCCCATCGGTCCGCCGCCCGCCGGACCACCGCCCGCCGGTGCTCCGTACGGGTACGGCTGTGCCTGCGGGGGCGAGGGAGGCGACGGGTGCTGCTGACTCTGCCCGTCGTACCAGCCGCCCGGGTGACCCTGTACGCCCGTCTGCCCCTGTGCACCGGCCTGGCCGTGCGCGTCGGCCCGGCCCTGCACGCCGGCCTGCGGCGCACCCGCATGGGCGTACTCCGGCTGCGGCTGGGGCGCCGGCTGCTCCGGAGCGTGCGGCGGCGCAGCAGGAGCGGCAGGCGGGGCCGCCGGGGCTGCGGGCGCGTCCG
>NZ_PXWG01000111.1 GCF_003011965.1 Streptosporangium nondiastaticum | reverse complement strand
TCGGGTGTGAACACTCGCGTTGAGCGGAACAACCAGGAGGAATAGTCCCGGTCGTTCACAGCGTCCTCGCTGTGTGTTGCCTGTCAGCCCCTAAAGGCCGGCAGGACTTTCAAAGGAACCGCGTCCCGATCCCTAAAGACCGGAGACGGGGTATTTTATAGTCTGGCGTTGACTTTTGGCACGCTGTTGAGTTCTCAAGGAACGGACGCTTCCTTCGTACTCACCCTCTCGGGCTTTCCTCCGGGCGCTTCCCTTCGGTGTTTCACACTCTATCAGGAGCTTTTCCGCTCTCTTACCGCTCCGTTTTCCGTAAACACCAGGGCATACGGACACACAGCAGCAGACCCGAGAAAGGATCACTATCTGATGGGGTGCTGCCCCAACCTCACCGGCAGTTGTCTGCGGGCCTCGGTCGTGGGCAGGGATCTGACAGTACATGCCCTCTCCACCCGAGGCAAATCGATTACGCACCGCACACGCCGGGGCCCTCTTCACTCGTGCGGAACCGTCAGTTCCTATGACTTAGGCTTCCGACCAGTGCGCCGTCCAGGACAGGTAGTGACGGCGCGTGACGAATCTCCACTGGGAGGCTTCCCATGACCACCGTGTCGTCCCCGATCGCCGGACGCGCCATCGGACTCGCGGCAGTGCCCGATCCGGTCTTCTCCGGCGCGATGGTGGGACCCGGTACCGCCGTCGACCCCGTCCGTGAGCCGCACGCCGCGGTCTCCCCCGTCGACGGTGTCATCGTCTCGCTGCACCCGCACGCGTTCGTCGTCGTCGACGCCGAGGGCCACGGTGTGCTGACGCACCTCGGCATCGACACCGTCCAGCTCAACGGCGAGGGCTTCGAGCTCCTCGTGAACAAGGGTGACACCGTGACCCGCGGCCAGGAGGTCGTGCGCTGGAACCCGGTCGCCGTCGAGGCGGCCGGCAAGTCGCCGATCTGCCCGATCGTCGCGCTCGAGGCGACCGCCGACTCGCTCGGCGGCGTCCGCGAGGACGGCGACGTCAAGGCCGGCGACGAGCTCTTCAGCTGGCAGTAGCCGATACCGCCCCTCCTATAGGGGCGGCACGTACGACATCCAACCGCGGCGGCCCGGGCCGCCGCATCAACCGGAGACGGGTGAAATGGAGACAACGCTGCGAGGCGTCGGCGTGAGCCACGGTGTGGCCATCGGCGAGGTCCGGCACATGGGCACGGCGGTGCTGGAGCCGCCGGCCAAGCAGATTCCGACGGACGAGGCGCCGCGCGAGCAGGGCCGCGCCCGCCAGGCCGTGGAAGCTGTGGCCGCCGACCTCATCGCGCGCGGCAACCTGGCCGGTGGCGAGGCCCAGCACGTGCTGGAGGCCCAGGCCATGATGGCCCAGGACCCCGAGCTGATGGCCGACGTCGAACGGCGCATCACCGTCGGCAGCACCGCGGAGCGCGCGGTCTACGACGCCTTCGCCGCCTACCGCGCGCTGCTCGCCAACGCGGGCGAGTACCTGGCCGGCCGGGTGGCCGACCTGGACGACGTGCGGAACCGCATCGTCGCGCGCCTGCTGGGCGTGCCGATGCCGGGCGTGCCGGACAGTGACGAGCCCTATGTGCTGATCGCCCGGGACCTGGCTCCCGCCGACACGGCGCTGCTGGACCCGACGCTGGTGCTGGGCTTCGTGACCGAGGAGGGCGGGCCGACCAGTCACAGCGCCATCCTGGCGCGGGCGCTCGGCGTGCCGGCGGTCGTGGCGCTTCCGGGTGCGGGTGAGCTCGCCGAGGGCACGGTGGTGGCCGTGGACGGCAGCACGGGTGACATCTTCGTCGACCCGAGCCCGGAGAAGCGCGCCGAGCTGATCAGGACGGCCGAGGAGCGCAAGGCGGCGCTGTCGGCGTCGTCCGGTCCGGGTGCGACGTCCGACGGTCACAAGGTGCCGCTGCTGGCGAACATCGGTGGCCCGGCGGACGTGGCGGCCGCGGTCGAGGCGGGCGCGGAGGGCGTGGGCCTGTTCCGCACCGAGTTCCTCTTCCTGGACGACAGCGCGAAGGCGCCGTCCGAGGCCAAGCAGGTCGAGGCGTACCGCAAGGTGCTGGAGGCGTTCCCCGAGGGCCGTGTGGTCGTGCGGGTGCTGGACGCGGGCGCGGACAAGCCGCTGGACTTCCTGACGCCGGCCGACGAGCCGAACCCGGCGCTGGGCGTGCGGGGTCTGCGGACCCTGCTCGACCACCCGGAGGTGCTGCGCACGCAGCTCACCGCGCTGGCCAAGGCCGCCGAGGGGTTGCCGGTCTACCTCGAGGTCATGGCCCCGATGGTGGCGGACCGCACGGACGCGAAGGCGTTCGCGGACGCGTGCCGCGAGGCCGGGCTGCAGGCGAAGTTCGGTGCGATGGTGGAGATTCCCTCCGCCGCGCTGCGGGCGCGCTCGATCCTGCAGGAGGTCGAGTTCCTGTCGCTGGGCACCAACGACCTGGCGCAGTACACGTTCGCGGCCGACCGTCAGGTCGGTGCGGTCTCGCGGCTGCAGGACCCGTGGCAGCCGGCGCTGCTCGACCTCGTCGCCGCGTCCGCCGAGGCGGCCAAGGCCGAGGGCAAGAGCTGCGGCGTGTGCGGTGAGGCCGCGTCGGACCCGCTGCTGGCCTGTGTGCTGACCGGTCTGGGCGTGACGAGCCTGTCCATGGGTGCGGCGTCGATTCCGTACGTCCGCGCGACGCTGGCCAAGCACACGCTGGCCCAGTGCGAGCGTGCCGCTGCCGCGGCGCGTGCGACGGACTCCGCGGAGGAGGCCCGGCTGGCCGCGCAGGCGGTGCTGTCCGGCGAGTGAGCCGGCCGTCGCCGTAGTGGTGGCGTGAGGTGAAGGGTGTCCCGCCGGTGGCGGGGCACCCTTCCTTCGTTCCCCGCGCTGTCTCCGGTGCGCTCCCTCAGTCGTCCAGGGGCAGCCCCGCGCGGTAGTCGACGCCGGGCTCGGGTGGCACGGGTTCGCCGGTGCGGGTGTCGGTGCAGTAGGCGGCGAAGACTTCCGCTTCGGTGAGCGGGCGGAGCCTGCCGCCGTCCTTGAGGTTCCAGCCTCGGACGGTGTCGCGCCGGCCGGGCAGCGTGCTGCGCAGGACGACTCCTCCGGGCCGGTCCGTGGCGATGCCCGCCGCGAGGACCGTGCAGAAGAGGAGGGCGGACGCCTCGCCGAGGTGCAGCAGGCCGTCGTCGCGGGTCTCCGTGTGGAGCACGGCGACGAGCGGGGCCGGCCCTGCGGCCGGGACGCTGCAGACGAGGTGGTGGGTGCCGGGGCCGGCCGCTTCGATGATCCGCCGCAGGAGTGCGGTGGCCCGGGCGAAGGCGGCGCGGCCGATGTCCTGGCCGCAGGTGTCGCAGTCGCCGCGGGTGAGCAGGGCGGAGGCGTGCTCCCAGGTGGCCTGCTGTTCCGCTTCGGCGACGAGGCGGGGCAGGAGGCGGGCGAGGGGCTGGCCCTCGTAGGTGACCTTGGTGCCGGCTGCGGCGACCTCCGCGGTGTAGCGCGTGCGGCTGGCCGGGCTGTCGGGGTCGAGGCGGGACTCGGTGCAGAACTCCTCGTAGCCGGCGGGGTCGAAGAGGGCGACGCTCGTGTGCGTGCCCCGGGCGGCGAACTCGCGCAGCAGGCCCTCCATCTGCCGCATGTACGTGGCGTGGTCGTCGAAGGCGAAGCTTGCGTAGCCCCGCATGGCCGCGAAGTCGTCCGCCCCGGCCAGGACGGCCACGGTGCTGGGGACTTCGCTGCGCAGCCGGCGGCGGGCGCTGACCATGCGCCGTTCGGTGGGCGGTCTCTTCCTGCCGTCCCGCTGCTTGGTGCGCGGCCGTTTCGCGGCCGGGTTGTGCTTTCCGCCCCCAGTGCGGCCCCTGGTGCGGCCCCCGCTTGCCGGCCGTCCCCGGCCGTCGCTCGTGTGCGCCATGTGTCTCCCCCTCAGCGCGTGTGATCAGTCTCAGAGCGTGCGATCAGTGCTCACTCACCGTAATGCGAGGCACTGACATCGCGGTCTCGTCATCGTCGCGGGTGAGCCTGCGCTGGGCGAGGGACATGACGGCGAGAGCTGTGCCGAGGCCGAGCCAGCCGAGGGGTCCCGCGGCGATGGCGCCGGTCACGACCAGGGGTCCGGCGCTGCGCTGGGCGGCTTGGGCGAGGCCGTGGACGCCGAGGTAGGCGCCCTGGGCCGTGGGGGGTGCGAGGGCGACGGACAGTTCCCAGGACACGGTGGCGTGGAGCATCTCGGCGACGGTGAAGGCGGTGGCGGCCAGGGTGAGTGCCGTTGCGGCGAGCCATCGGGGCTCGGTGGCGGAGGCGGCGAGGGCCGCTCCGCCCGCGAGGTAGGCGGCGGCCAGGGGGAAGAGCGTGCCGCGTGCCTTCGCGGGGGTCCTGCCGAAGCGGGCGAAGGGGACCTGGAAGCAGACGACGAGGACGTTGTTGAGGACGAGGAGGAGGGGAACGGCCTCGTGCGGAAGGGTCGTTGCCTTGACGGTCCACAGGGCGAGTCCGACCTGGAAGACGGAGTCGTCGAGGAAGAGGACGGCTTCGGAGGCGGTGTAGGCGAGGTAGCGGCGGTCGCGCCAGGGGTGGGGGCCGGCCACGGGGGCCGACTTCTGCGCCGCCGGGGCGCCGGTCCCCGCTCCGGTGCCGCCGGTGGCCACGACCCGGGACGGTGACGGCGGTTCGCCGCAGCGCAGGGTCAGGAGGGCGATGGCGGCGAAGGAGAGGGCGTCGCCGGTCAGCAGCCAGCGGTAGACGGCGGTCGTTCCGGTGCTGAGGGCGGCGGCCGCGACGAGTCCGCCGACGCCCCAGCCCACGTTGGAGACGGTGCGGTTGAGGGCTTGGTAGCGGCTGCGGTCGGGGCCCGAGACGCGCGCCGCGTAGAGCTTGGTGAGGACGGAGGACGCGCGGTCACCGAGGCTGCCGACGGCGGTGACGGCGAGCAGGAGCCGGAGGTCGGTGGTGGTGAGCAGGGCGAGGGAGGCGACTGCGCGGAGGGCCTGGACGGCGGCGAGCAGCGGCCGGAGGGGGACGCGGTCGGCGAGGAGGCCCCCGAGGGGCGGGCCGGCGATGCCGACGGCGCCGGCGACGCCGAGCAGCAGTCCGATCTCGGCCGTGCGGAGGCCGGCGACGTAGGTGAAGTACAGGGCCGCGGTGGCGCCCCAGAGGCCGGAGCCGGCCTTGTCGACGAAGGTGACGGCCAGCATGCGGCGGCCGTCGCGTCCCCCCGGTATCTGCATGTGCTGATCCCCCTTGACCCGGATATTGTATTGATACATACTCAGATCTGTGGCAACACAATATGAGTTCACGGGTACGAACGCCAAGGGGATTGCCGCGTCCATCGAGCGCGGCGTCGCCGACGGCACCCTGGCCCCCGGGAGTCCGCTCCCCCCGGTGCGCGCGCTCGCCGGGCGGCTCGGCGTGAGCCCGGGGACGGTCGCCACCACGTACAAGGAGCTGCGCCGCCGCGGCATCGTCGTCACGCGCGGGCGCGGCGGCACGGTGGTGGCCGAGGCCCCCGCGGTCGCCTCCCGGCGCCCGCCGAAGGTGCCGGAAGGGCTGCGCGACCTGGCGGGCGGCCATCCCGACCCGGCCTTCCTGCCCGAGCCCGCGCCGCCCGCGCAGGTGGCGCACGGGGCGCGCTCGCACCGGTCGGCGCCGCGGCTGGCGCGGCTGGAGGAGATCACCCGCGCCTGGTACGAGCGCGACGGCGTCCCGGCCGCGCACGTGACGTTCGCGCACAGTGCGCTCGACTGCGTGGCGCGGCTGCTCTCCACCGAGCTCCGCCCGGGTGACGCGGTGGCGATGGAGGACCCCGGCTACCACCACATGCTCGACCTCGTGCCCGCGCTCGGCCTGCGGATCGTGCCGGTCGCGGTGGACGACGAGGGAATGCGGCCCGAGGAGCTGCGGGCCGCGGTGCGCGGCGGGGTGCGGGCCGTCATCTGCAGCCCCCGGTCACAGAACCCGTACGGGGGCGGCTTCACCGCCGGGCGCCGGGACGCCCTGGCCGCGGTGCTCGCGGAGGCGCCGGAGGTCCTGGTGATCGAGAACGACTACGCCGCGGAGGTCTGCGGCGCCCCGCTGCACAGCCTGGCCGCCGGGGGCGGTCCGCCGCGGTGGGCCCAGGTCCGTACGGTCACCAAGCACCTGGGGCCCGACCTGCGCTGGGCGGCGGTGGCGTGCGACGCGACGACGCTGGCGCGGCACGACGGGCGGCTGCTGCTGACGTCCGGCTGGGTCAGCCACCTGCTGCAGGAGACGGTGGCCGGGCTGCTGACCGACCCGGCGGCCCTGGCCCTCGTGGCGGAGGCCCGGGCCGCGTACGCCGTGCGGCGCGAGGCGCTGATCGGGGAGCTGGCCCGGCGCGGGATCCCCGCGCACGGGCGCGGCGGGCTGAACGTGTGGGTGCCCGTACGGGACGAGGCGGCCGTGGTCAACGGGCTGCGGTCGTCGGGGTGGTGGGTGGCCGCGGGGGCGCGGTTCCGGATCGGGACCGCGCCCGGGGTGCGGATCACTGTGGCGGATCTGCGGCCTGATGAGGCGGCCCGGCTCGCCGCGGACTTTGCTTCTGTGCTGGGTGAGGCGCAGGCGACGTACGGGGGGTGAGATCCCCCGTCAGCGGCGCTTCTTCCCCAGCTCCTCGTAGAACTTCAGCAAGTCCGCGTCGTCCACCGAGCCCGGGTTGACCGCCTTTTCCAGGGGCGTGCCCTGGAGGAGGCGCTTGACCGGGACCTCGATCCGCTTGCCGGTGAGGGTGTGCGGGATCGCCGGGACCTCGATGACCTCGTCGGGGACGTGGCGCGGCGAGAGGTTCTCGCGAATGGTGCGCTTGATGCGGTCCAGCAGCGCGTCGTCCAGCCGGGCGCCCGGCGCGAGGTGGACGAAGAGCGGCATCCAGTAGCCGCCGTCCGGCTGTTCGGCGCCGATGACGAGGGACTCGCGGATCTCGGGGAGCCGTTCGACGACCTCGTAGATGTCGGCGGAGCCCATGCGGACGCCCTGCCGGTTGAGGGTGGAGTCCGAGCGGCCGTGGATGACGACGCTGCCGCGCGACGTGAGGGTGATCCAGTCGCCGTGCCGCCAGACGCCGGGGAACATCTCGAAGTAGCTCTCGCGGTAGCGAGTGCCGTCGGGGTCGTTCCAGAAGCGGACGGGCATCGACGGCATGGGGGCCGTGACGACGAGTTCGCCGACCTCGTCGACGACGGGCTTGCCGTGCGGGTCCCAGGCCTGGAGGTCGGTGCCGAGGCAGGGGGCCTGGAGCTCGCCGATGTGGACCGGGAGGGTCGGCACGGCGCCCGCGAAGCAGCTGCAGACGTCCGTGCCGCCGCTCACCGAGGCGATCCACATGTCCTCCGCCACCTCGTCATGCAGCCAGCGGAATCCGTCCGGCGGCAGCGGCGAGCCCGTCGTGGCCACGCACTTGACGCGCGAGAGGTCGAAGTCCCGGCCGGGGTGGACCTCCGCCTTGCGGCAGGCCATGACGTACGCGGCCGAGGTGCCGTAGAGGGTCGCGCCGGTGCGCTCGGCGACGCGCCACTGGGCGCCGGTGTCGGGGTGGCCGGGGCTGCCGTCGTAGAGGACGACGGTGGAGCCCACCAGGAGACCGGAGACGAGGAAGTTCCACATCATCCAGCCGGTCGAGGTGTACCAGAAGAAGCGGTCGCCGGGACCGAGGTCGCAGTGCAGGGAGAGCTGCTTGAGGTGCTCGACGAGGATGCCGCCCTGGGACTGGACGATGGCCTTGGGCAGGCCGGTGGTGCCGGAGGAGTACAGCACCCACAGCGGGTGGTCGAAGGGGACCTGCTCGAAGACGGGCTCGGTGTCCGCCGCCACCAGGGCGTCCCACTCCAGGGCGCCCTCGGGGGCCGGGGTGCCCAGCAGCGGGATGTGGACGACGGCGCGCAGCGTGGGCAGGCCGGCGCGGAGTTCGGCGACGGTGCCGGTGCGCTCGTGCTCCTTGCCGCCGTAGCGGTAGCCGTCGACGGTGAACAGGACGACGGGCTCGACCTGCTGGAAGCGGTCGAGGACGCTGCGGGCGCCGAAGTCGGGCGCGCAGGAGGTCCACACGCCGCCTACGGCGGCGGTGGCGAGGAAGGCGACGACGGCCTGCGGGATGTTCGGCAGGTAGCCGCTGACGCGGTCGCCGGGGCGCACGCCGAGCCGGCGCAGCTCGGCGGCGAGCGAGCCCACCTGGCGGCGCAGCTCCGCCCAGGTGACGGGGCGCGGCTCGTGGGTCTCGTCGACGGCGAGCAGGGCCGGTTCGTCCGCCCGTGCGGGGTCCTCGGCGGCGCGCAGGGCGTGCTCGGCGTAGTTGAGGGCGGCGCCGGGGAACCAGCGCGCGCCGGGCATGGAGCGGTCGGCGAGGACGCGCTCGCAGGGGTGGGAGAAGCGGACGCCGGACCATTCGGTGAAGGCCTGCCAGAACGTCTCCAGCTCGTCGACGGACCAGCGGTGGAGCGCGGCGTAGCTCGCGGCGGGGTCGCCGGGGACGGCGGCCGGGGCGCCGTGCCGCTCGGCGGCCCACTCCTGGAAGCGGGTGACCTGTGCGCGGGCGATGCGTTCCGGGCCGGGGCTCCAGAGGGGCTCCGGGCCGGTGTGCTGCGGTGCGGTGGTCATGGCTGCTCCCGGGCTCCTGCGCGTCGTGGGCGGTGCCGCGCACGGCCGGGTGAGCGCATGGCGCGGCTGTGCAAGGACGATGCCACGTGATCGACTCCTGCACCAGAGCCGGTGGCGTACATCTCCTTCACTCCGCACCATGCGCGCGCGGCCCCTCCCCCGTCCTCCCTGGGGCGGGTGAACGCCGTCTGAACGCCGGGCGCCGGCGATCGTGCGGGTGGCAGGCTGAGCAGCATGGATGCGCGTGATCTGCTGCGGTTAGTGAGGACGGTCCGTACGGCGCGGGGGGTGCGGTCCCTGCGGTCGGCGCTGCGGCGGCGGTGCACGGACAGGGCGGGGCTGCCGCGGCCGGGTGCGGAGCGGGCCCGGGTGCCGGGTGCGGCGCGGGGGGCGGATCCCCTGCCGGGCGGCGGGGTGGTGCACTTCGCGCGGTCGTCGCTGCGGGTGCGGGTGGCGGCGGGCGGTGCGGTGTTCTGCGGCTGGGACGGGGCCGGTCCGGAGCCCTCCTACGCGCTGGCCGGGCCTGGGCCTGAGGCGGACGAGCGGGCGGTGCTGGAGCCGGACACCGACGGCGGCTGGCGGGTGGTGTCGGAGCGGGTACTGGTCGTGGTGGGCCGGCACGGGACGGTGGAGGTGCGGACGCCGGGCGGCGTGCTGCTGCGGCGCGACCTGCCGCCGCGCTGGTGGGAGCCGGCGGACGCGGTGGACACGGAGGCCGGCGGGCGGCGGGGCGGGGCGCGCTGGGCGGTCCGGTCGGAGGTGCCGGCCGACGCGCGCTTCTTCGGGCTGGGCGGCAGGTCGGCGGGTCCGCGGCTGCGGGACGGCACGTACCGGCTGTGGAACACCGATCCGGACGGGGCGTTCGCACCGGGCGACGATCCGCTGTACATCACGATGCCGGTGCAGCTGGTGGTGGCGGACGCGGGGACGCACCTGGTGTTCCACGACGACGCGTGGGACGGGCGGGTCACGCTGGCGGAGGGCGAGGAGGGGGCGGGTTCGGGCCACGACCGGCCGGGCCGGTGCGAGGTGCGGATGGACGGCGGCCCGCTGCGCTACTGGGTGCTGGTGGGGACGCCGGCGCGGGTGCTGCACGGCTGGTCGGTGCTGACGGGGGCCGCCGCGGTGCCGCCGTCCTGGGCGCTCGGGCACCACCACGCGCGCTGGGGCTTCGGCAGCGAGCAGGAGGTGCGCCGGGTGGTGGCGGGGTACGCCGAGCGCGGGCTGCCGCTGTCGGCGCTGCACCTGGACATCGACCACTACCGGGGGCACCGCGTGTTCACGGTGGACCGGGAGCGGTTCCCCGATCTGCCGGGGCTGGCGGCGGAGCTGCGGGAGAAGGGGGTGCGGCTGGTGTCGATCGTGGACCCGGCGGTGAAGGCGGAGCCGGGCCAGTGGGTGTACGACAGCGGTGCGGCGGCCGACGCGTTCGTGCGGGACGGCCGGGGGCGGCGGGTGCGCGGCGAGGTGTGGCCGGGTGAGTCGGTCTTCCCGGACTTCACGGATCCGCGGGTGCGCAAGTGGTGGGGCGGGCTGTACGGGGAGCGGCTGGCGCAGGGCTTCTCGGGGGTGTGGCACGACATGAACGAGCCGGTGTCGTTCGCGCCGTTCGGGGATCCGTCGCTGCCGCTGTCGGCGCGGCACTCGCTGGAGGGCCGCGGCGGCGACCACCGCGAGGCGCACAACGTGTACGGCCTGTCGATGGCGCGGGCGGGCTACGAGGCGCTGTGCGAACTGCGGCCGGGCGAGCGCCCGTTCCTGTTCTCGCGGTCGGGCTGGGCGGGCATGCAGCGCTACGGCGGCACGTGGTCGGGTGACGTGGCGACGGGCTGGCCGGGGCTGCGGGCGTCGCTGGCGCTGGTGCTGGGCCTGGGGCTGTGCGGGGTGCCGTATTCGGGGCCGGACGTGGGGGGCTTCACGGGGTTCCCGTCGCCGGAGCTGTTCGTGCGCTGGTTCCAGCTGGGCGCCTACGTGCCGCTGTTCCGGACGCATTCGGCGATCACGGCGGGGCGGCGGGAGCCGTGGGAGTTCGGCGCCAAGGCGCTGGAGCACACGGCGGCGGCGCTGCGGGAGCGGGAGCGTCTGCTGCCGTACTTCGTGACGCTGGCGCACCTGGCGCACCGCACGGGGGCTCCGTACGTGCGGCCGGTGTGGTGGCGTTCGCCGGAGGACCGGGCGCTGCGTGACTGCGAGGACGCGTTCCTGCTGGGTGACGCGCTGCTGGTCGCGCCGGTGCTGGAGCAGGGGGCGGACCGGCGGGCGGTGCGGCTGCCGCGCGGGCTCTGGTACGACACGGCGACGGGCCGGGCGTACGAGGGGCCGGGGCAGGTGCTGCTGGACGCGCCGCTGTCGCGGATCCCGGTGCTGGCGCGGGCGGGGTCGGTGATCCCGGTGCGGGGGGAGGAAGCCGGTGCGGTGGAGCTGGAGGTGTGGGCGCCGGCCCCGGGCCGTACGGGCGGCGGCGTCCTGGTCCCCGACGCGGGGGACGGGTGGGACTCGCCGGAGGTAGTGCGGTTCACGACGCGCCTGCGGGACGGGGAGGTCGTGGTGGAGCAGGAGGGGGCCGGGGCGGTGGGGTATCCCGTACGGGTGCGGGGCGCGCGGTGAAGCGAGGCGGCCGGGGCTCTTCCCCGGCCGCCCGTCCCGCTGCTATTTGGAGGGCATGGACAGAACCCGGTTCCCTGCCGCCCTGCGGGCCGTCACCCTGCTCATAGCGGCTCTCCTGGCCCTGCTGGCCTTCCCGTTGTCGCCGCCGGCGCAGGCCGCAGCGGCCGACGCGCCGCACGAGCCGCGCCCGCCGCGCGGGTTCGTCGCCCTCGCCGACGTGGACCCGACGATCCTTCAGGAGATGCGGTACGTCACCGTGCACAACTTCACGGGCCACCGCGTCGACGGCTACCGGCGGCCATTGTGCGTCTTGACGCGGGAGGCCGCCGAGGCCCTGCACCGGGCGCAGCGCTCGCTGCTGCGCCGGGGTTATTCGCTGAAGGTGTACGACTGCTACCGCCCGCAGCGGGCCGTGAACGACTTCGTGGAGTGGGCGAAGGACCTCGCGGACACCCTGATGAAGGCGGAGTTCTATCCGCGCGTGGACAAGACCCGGCTGTTCGCGGACGGGTACATCGCGGAGAAGTCGGGGCACAGCCGGGGCAGCACCATGGACCTGACGCTGGTGAAGCTGCCGGTCCGGCCGACGCGGCCGTACGTGCCCGGGGAGCCGCTCGTGCCCTGCTACGCGCCGCGGTGGCAGCGCTTCCCGGACAACTCGGTCGACATGGGGACGGGCTTCGACTGCTTCGACACGCTGGCGCACACGCTGGACCCGCGGATCACGGGCGTGCAGCGGGCGAACCGGCTGCTGCTGAAGACCACCCTGGAGGCCGTCGGCTTCGTCAACCTGCCGGAGGAGTGGTGGCACTTCACGTTCAAGCCGGAGCCGTTCCCGGACACGTACTTCGACTTCCCGGTGCTGCACCGGCCGGGCCTTCCCACGCCTTGACGCGCCCTCACGGCGGGTGAACACTTCCCGTCCGGACAGGTCCGGGCGGGAACGCCGCGGCCCGGACAGACTCCCAGGTCAGGAGGCGCCATGACGGGTCCGTACGTCGCCGCGATCGACCAGGGCACCACGTCCAGCCGCTGCATCGTCTTCGACCGGGAGGGCCGGGCCGTCGGCTCGGACCAGCGCGAGCACCGGCAGATCTTCCCCAAGCCGGGCTGGGTGGAGCACGACGCCGCCGAGATCTGGGCGAAGGTGCAAGCCGTGGTGGCGGGTGCGCTGGCCGCGGCGGGCCTGCGGGCCGGGGAACTGAGCGCGCTGGGCATCACCAACCAGCGGGAGACGACGGTCCTGTGGGACCGCTCGACGGGCAAGCCGGTGCACAACGCGATCGTCTGGCAGGACACGCGCACCGACGCGCTCTGCCGCGAGCTGGGCGGCGCGGACGGGCAGGACCGGTTCCGGGCGGCGACGGGCCTGCCGCTGGCGAGCTACTTCTCCGGTCCGAAGGCCGCCTGGCTGCTGGAGCACGTGCCGGGGCTGCGGCGGCGGGCCGAGAACGGCGAGATCGCGTTCGGCACGGTCGACTCGTGGCTCGTGTGGAACCTGACGGGCGGCACGGACGGCGGGGTGCACGTCACGGACGTGACGAACGCGTCGCGCACCCTGCTCATGGACCTCGGCACGCTCCAGTGGGACGCCGGGATCCTGGCCGCGATGGGCATCCCGGAGGCGGTCCTGCCAGAGATCCGCTCGTCCTGCGAGGTGTACGGGCGGGCCGTGGGGCCGCTCGCCGGGGTGCCGGTGGCCGCGGCGCTCGGCGACCAGCAGGCGGCGGTGTTCGGCCAGACCTGCTACGGGGTGGGCGAGGCCAAGAACACCTACGGCACGGGCAGCTTCCTGCTGCTGAACACCGGGACCCGGCCCGTCCCGTCGAAGAACGGCCTGCTGACGACGGTGGGCTACCGGCTGGGCGGCGAGCCCGCCGTCTACTGCCTGGAGGGGTCGATCGCGGTCACGGGCGCGCTCGTGCAGTGGTTCCGCGACCAGCTCGGCCTGATCCGCTCGGCCGGCGAGATCGAGGCGCTGGCGGCGAGCGTCCCCGACAACGGCGGCGCGTACATCGTGCCCGCCTTCTCCGGCCTGTACGCGCCGTACTGGCGCGCGGACGCCCGCGGCGTGATCACGGGCCTGACCGGCTACGTGACGCGGGCGCACCTGGCGCGGGCGGTGCTGGAGGCGACGAGCTGGCAGACGCGGGAGGTGGTCGACGCGATGTTCCAGGACTCCGGCGTGCGGATCAGCTCGCTGAAGGTGGACGGCGGCATGACCGCCAACGGCCTGCTGATGCAGCACCAGGCCGATGTGCTGGGCGTGCCGGTGATCCGGCCGGTGGTGGCCGAGACCACGAGCCTGGGCGCGGCGTACGCGGCCGGTCTGGCGACGGGTGTGTGGCGCGATCCGGACGAGCTGCGGGCGCACTGGCAGCGGGACGCGGAGTGGACGCCGCGGCGGGCGCCGGAGGAGCGGGAGGCCGAGTACCGGGTGTGGCGCAAGGCGGTGGAGCGGAGCTTCGGCTGGCTCTAGGCCGGGCGGGAGGCTCCGGGCGTCCTAGCCGGCCCGTTCCGCGAGTTCGGCGAAGCGCTGCTCCACCACCGACACCAGCACCCCCTTCACCGACTCCTTGTCCCGCGCGTCGCAGAGGATCACCGGCACCCCGGGGTCCAGGTCGAGGGCGGCGCGCACGTCCTCCTCGGGGTAGCGGGCGGCGCCGTCGAAGCAGTTGACGGCGAGGGTGAAGGGGATGCCGCGGCGCTCGAAGTAGTCGACGGCGGCGAAGCAGTCCTGCAGCCGGCGGGTGTCGGCGAGGACGACGGCGCCCAGGGCGCCGCGGGCCAGTTCGTCCCACAGGAACCAGAAGCGGTCCTGGCCGGGGGTGCCGAAGAGGTAGAGGACCAGGTCCTCGCGGAGGGTGATGCGGCCGAAGTCCATGGCGACGGTGGTGGTGCGCTTGCCCTCGACGCCGGAGGTGTCGTCGACCGGCCGGCCCGCCTCGGTGAGCAGTTCCTCCGTGCGCAGCGGCCGGATCTCGCTGACCGCGCCGACGAGGGTGGTCTTGCCGACGCCGAAGCCTCCGGCGACCAGGAGCTTGAGGGCCACCGGGGCCGGCGCGGGGCGGGTGCGGCCGCGGTCGGAGCGCAGGAGCCTCATGGTTGTTCGTCCTCCGGTCGTGGGGTGGCCCGGGGTCCGGCGCCCCCGGTGGATGGTGATCGTTCCGTAAAGACCATGGCCACGACAAGTCTCGCCGGGGTGCCCGTCAGGTCGCCGCGGCGGGCCCGCGGGCCGCCTCAGAGGGCCCGCAGGCCGTCGATCACCTCGCGCAGAATGCTTTCGTCGGGCAGTTCGGCCGGCGGCACCGGGCGGGTGATCCGCACCAGGCCCGCGTTCACGAGGTCGCCGACGAGCACCCGCACCACACCGACCGGCAGGTCGAGCCCGGCGGCCAGCTCCGCGACGGAGCGCGGCAGGTCCGCCGTGAGGTCCACGATGTCGAGGTGCTCCGGGGACAGCGTCTGGTCGGCGAGGGCGGCGGCGGGGCGGCCGGCCGGGTCCTCGGCGACGACGACCGCGATGAGGTCGAGGCCGGCCCCGTCCGCGAGCCGGGTCCGCCCGCGGGTCATGGCGTACGGGCGGACCACCGGGCCCGCCGCGTCGTCGTACCAGCGCACGTCCCCGTCGCCGGAGCCGTCCCCGGGCAGGCCGGCGGTCACTCGCCGGCGGCCACGCCGGTGCGCGGAGCCGTGGCCAGGTGCGTGCCCACCCGCTTGACCATCAGGGTCATCTCGTAGGCGACCTGGCCGATGTCGGAGTCGGCGTCGGCGAGGACGGCCAGACAACTGCCGTCGCCCGCGGCGGTGACGAAGAGGAACGCCTCGTCCAGCTCGACGACGGTCTGGCGGACCTTGCCCGCGTCGAAGTGGCGGCCGACGCCCTTGGCGAGGCTGTGGAAGCCGGAGGCCACGGCCGCCAGGTGCTCGCCGTCCTCGCGCGAGAGGTCCTTGGAGGTGCCGGTCGCCAGGCCGTCGCCGGAGAGCACGAGCGCCTTGCGGATGCTGCCGACGCGCTCGACGAGTTCGTCGAGGAGCCAGTTGAGCTCGCCGGTGGCGGCCGGCGAGCCGCCCGCCGCGGTGGTTGTCGCGTTCCCGGCCTTCGGTGCGGTCATCGACCGTCCCCCTCAGATGTGGTTCGTGGTGCCGTTCTCGGTGATCTGTTCGGTGTGTCCGCCCCATTGTGCTCCCGGGCGCGCTGCCAGCCGCGCTGGAGGGCGGCCATCCTGGCCCGCACCTCGTCTGCGTCGCGCTCGGGTTCCGGACCGGCGGGGTCCGGGCCGGTGGTCCCGCCCTGGGTGCGGGGGGCCTCCGGATCCTTCCTCAGCTGGGGGGCGAGGCTCGCCTGGCGCACGCGCCGGGGCAGCCCGCCGGTGGGGGTCGGCTCGGCCCCGGGCTCCTCGGGAAGCGGGGGTGAGGGCCTGCGGCGGGGCAGGGGCACGAGGCCGCCGCCCGCCCGGTGGTGCTGCTCGTCCTCGTCCGCGCGCGGCTCGAACGGGCAGAGCACGTCGTCGTGCTCGGCCGGGCCGGCGGGCGGGGCGAGCGCGTGGGCGAGGAACTGCTCGCCGGTGTCCTCGTCCCCGGGGCGGGACGCGCCCCCCGGCCCGGCCGCGTCCTCGGTGAGCAGGTCCAGGGGGATGAGGACGACGGCGGTGGTGCCGCCGTACGGGGAGGTCTGGAGCGTGACCTTGACGTCGTGGCGGCGCGCGAGGCGGCTGACGACGAACAGACCGAGCCGGTCGGTGTCGGAGAGCTCGAACTCGGGGGTCTCGGCGAGCCGGAGGTTGGCCTCCAGCAGGGCGTCCGGGGACATCCCGAGGCCCCGGTCGTGGATCTCCAGGGTGAAGCCGTTGGCGACGCGCTGGCCGTGCACCTGCACGGCGGTGTGCGGCGGGGAGAACACGGTGGCGTTCTCCAGGAGTTCGGCGACGAGGTGGGTGAGGTCGCCGACGGCGGGGCCGCGGACGGCCAGCCGCGGCAGGCGCCGCACCTCGATCCGCTCGTAGTCCTCGACCTCGGCGACGGCGGCGCGGACGACGTCCATGAGGCGGACGGGCTTGCGCCACTGCCGGGCCGGGGCGGCCCCCGAGAGGATCACCAGGCCCTCCGCGTGGCGGCGCATGCGGGTGGTGAGGTGGTCGAGGCGGAAGAGGTCGGCGAGCTCCTCGGTGTCCTCGGTGCGGCGCTCCATGGCGTCGAGGAGGGTGAGCTGACGGTGCAGCAGGACCTGGCTGCGGCGGGCGAGGTTGACGAAGACGTCGGAGACGCCGCGGCGCATGTCGGCCTGCTTGACGGCGGCCTCGACGGCGGCCCGCTGCAGGGTGTTGAGGGCCTTGCCGACCTGGCCGAGCTCGTCCGGCCCGTACGCGCGCAGCGGGGCCTCGGCCGCGAGGTCGACCTTCTCGCCCGCGGCCAGGCGGCGCATGACGGCGGGCAGCCGCACGCCGGAGACCTCGTGGGCCTCCTTGCGCAGCTGCCGCAGGTCCCGCACGAGGCCGCGGCCGATGCGCAGCGAGATGACGAGGGAGGCGACGAGCGCGGCCGCGCCGAGGACGCCGGCGACGGCGGCCTTGGTCAGGACGCGGGCGGCGATGGGCTCGACGCGGTCCGCGTAGCGGTCGGTGGCCTCGGTGTTCATCCGGGCGAGCTCGTCGAGGACGACGCCCGCGGCCTTCTCCCAGCGCTGCGAGTCGATGGTCTGCGGGGCGCGGGCGGAGCCGGCGAGGATCGCGGTGTCCTCGGCCGCGCGCAGGGTGTGCGGCGCGGTGCCGCGCCAGTACTCCTCGAAGATCTTCTGGTCGGCGGCGGGCAGGACGGCGAGGTTGGTGCTGTAGAGGATCTGCCGCTCGGCGACGCGGTCGGAGACGGCCCGCAGGTCCTGGCGGCTCATGGTGCCGGCGGTGAGGGCGGCGGCGAGGAGGGCGTCCTCCCGGGAGAGCGCCTCGCGGGCGCGGGCCACGCCGATGAGGGCCCGGGCCTGTTTGTCCATCTCGGCGTCCTCGAAGGCGCCGAGGCTGCCGAGGAAGGCGTAGTACGGCTCCACCAGGTCGTTGTAGGCCTGGAAGGCGCCGTGCCGGCTGATGGAGTCGTCCCGGACCTTGCCGCGCAGGCCGTCGAGGTCGCCGAGGGCCTTCTCGATGCGCCGGTAACGGACGTCCGTGGCGGGGCTCATGTCGTCGCGGACCTTCGCGGCGCCGGTCCGGAAGGCGGCGGCCGCCCGGTCGGTGGCGGCCTGCTGCTCGCGCAGGAGGGCGAGGTGGTCGGCGCGGCGCGGGTCGGCGAGGAGGACGAGGGTCTGGCGGCGTTCCTTCTGCAGCGCGCGGACGAGGTCCTCGGCGGGGAGGCCGGCGGTGCGAATGGCCTCGGCGGCGGAGAGCAGCCGGGCGGCCTCCGTGCCGGTGATCACGGTGGCGAAGACCCACAGGCCGGTGAGCGACACCAGCGGCACCAGCAGCAGCGCCACGATCTTCCGGCGGATGGACTTCCCGCGAAAGCGCATGGCCTCCCCAACGTCGACCCCGCTCCGGAGGCGTGGTGTTCCGACAACAATGCGGCGTGAGCCTACTACTGCGCGGTACGGGACTCGAAGGCCAGTACGGTGATCAGACTGCCGGGACGGCCACCCGTATGGCGGTAATTCCTTGCCCATGGGAACTATCGGGCACCCTCCTTCGCTCTTGTGGAGGGAGCCGGACCGCTACGGCCGGCCGTCGGCACCGGGAGCCGGCGGAGCGAGCGGTCCGCCGACGAGGGGGTGGACTCGTGGAGCGGAATCATGACGTCCCGTCGGGCCGGGCGCGGCCGCCGCTGTGGGTGGAGGAGCCCGCCCGCAGGCGCCGGATGCCGGATCCGGTGCGCACGGCCGCGGTGCGCGCGGTCCTTTTCGTCGCGTTCACGCTGGTGCAGGGCATGGTGGCGGCGCTGTTCGCGCTGGCCGGTCTGTGGCTGGCCCTGCCCGCCCTGCTGTGCGTGCTGGCGAGTGTGGTGGCCACCACATGGGCGGTGCTG
This sequence comes from Streptosporangium nondiastaticum, assembly GCF_003011965.1. Classification (GTDB taxonomy): domain Bacteria; phylum Actinomycetota; class Actinomycetes; order Streptomycetales; family Streptomycetaceae; genus Streptomyces; species Streptomyces nondiastaticus. The sequence continues at coordinate 3,747 of NZ_PXWG01000111.1, read as the reverse complement.
GACGTGTGGGTGACGCGGCAGGTGTGGCGGCAGCGGCACGGAGTGGTGTCCGTGCCCAGCAGTACGGCGCGCGCGGGCAGACGGGCCCGTCGCCCCGGGTTCCCCTGATCGTCAACTGCCGGGTAGGTTCGGCGGTTGACGGTGGCGTACGCCGGGCACGGGCGGGCTGACGGGCCATGGGGGGATGTACGGATGGCGGAGCGGGACCGGGCGGTATATCGGATTCCGGAGATCCTCCGGGACGCCGGCTGGACGGTGTGTCTGGTCGGCGAGGAGCAGTCGGGCAAGCTGGCCCAGGTGACCGCCGGACTGCGGCGCGGCCCCGACCCTTCGGGCTCGGGGAAGCTGATCACCTCCGGCTTCTCGTACTGGGGCCTGGAGTCGACGGTGGCGTGGGCCCACGCGTGCAACGACCTGTACTACCCGGTGATGCGCGAGAGCATCGCGTCCTTCAGCCGCCGCTGGCGCGGGCTGAGCGAGCGGCTCCCGGACGGGCCGCTGCACTACGTGAGCCTCGGCCCGGGCACCGGCCAGAAGGACCAGGCGCTGCTGCGCTCCCTGGACAGCCGCGGCCACTGCGGGTGTTACCTGCCCGTGGACGTCAGTGCGGAGATGCTGCGCCTCGCCCAGCGCGAGGCGCTGCAGCACCTGCACGTGCCGCCCGCGGACGTGCTCCCCGTCCAGCTGGACTTCTCCATGCCCGCCAACCTCGACCGGCTGGGCACACTGGTCCGCAGCACGGTGGGCGACGATCCGGTGGTGTACTCACTGCTGGGCAACACCCTGGCGAACTTCGACAGCGACACGCAGCTGCTGACCCTGCTGGCCGAGAAGCTGCTGCGGCCGCAGGACCGCTTCCTGCTGGAGGTGGCCAGCACGGCCGGGCAGGACGAGGTGGCGGCCCGGGCGGCCGCGCAGGAGTACGAGAACAGCCCGCGCTTCCGGGAGTTCGTCACCAGCGCCCTGCTGCAGTACACCGACCTGCAGATCGACATGAACAGCCTCACCTGCGAGGGGCTCGTCGAGGACGACCGGGCGCTGCTGATCAAGGTGATCTACCGCAACCGCACCGGCGCCGAGCTGGAGCTGACGCTGCCCGACCGCAGCACGGTGCGGTTCCCCGACCAGGACACCATCCGCCTCCTGCTCAGCCGGAAGTACACCCGGGCGGGGCTGGAGAAGATGCTGGTGGACGCCCGGGTGACCACGGTGGGCGAGACCCACGAGGCCGGGCACACGTCCTTCGACCGGCCCGCCTTCGGCATGACGCTGCTGCTCCTGGCGAAGGGCGACGGGGTGCGGCCCGACGGCCCCAACCCCTTCGACTGACGGCGCGTCATCGTGACGGGCTTCCTCGGCCGGTTCAGCCGGCAGTTCTTCGCCGCCGCCACCATCGCCTGCCTGCTGCTCGCGCTCGGCATCTGCGGCTGGTGGCTGACCGTCGCCCAGGGCCGCGACGGCCGCTTCGAGCCCGCGACCTCCGGGCTCGCGCTCGTCGCGGCCATCACCGGGGTGTACGCCGAGCGGCGGGCCGCCGCCCGCGAGCGGCGCGCCCAGTTCCTGCACGCCCTGGCCGGCGAGCTGGTGAAGAACACCGAGCTGCTGACCGGCGGGGGCTTCGCGCCGCTGGACCGCTTCGCGCCGAAGGCGCGCGTCTATCCCCGCCTGGTGCAGTCGGCGACGGACGCGGCCCTGGTGTCCGGGGTGTTCTCCGAGCCCGGTCACGCCGAGCTCGTCTCCCTGCTGCACCGCTGGCGGGACGCGGTGCACGACTTCAACCGGCGGCTGGACCTCACCGAGCTGCGCACGTACGTCTCCCGGGTGCCCGCCGAGGAGCTGCTGGCCATCGACGAGGCCATGCACCGCCCGGGCGGGCAGCTCGACAGGCTGCGGCAGCTGCGCGACAGCATCGAGGAGGTGCTGCGGGCCTAGCGGAAGGGCGTGCCACGGAAGGACGTGCCGCGGACCGGAGGATCAGGCCTGTGCCGGTGCCTCCTCCGCCGGGCGGCGATACATCCGCGTCGCCGTGATCTGGCCGTGGACCTGTTCCCCGTCCGGGTCCTGCTGCTGGGGCAGACCGGGGCGCAGGTGCTCCTCGACGCTGATGTACTTCAGGCCCGCCCGCAGGTCGGCGTCGTTGCGCAGCCGGATGACCAGCGGGAACTCGGCCAGGGCCGTGGTGTCGAACAGGCCGGTGGTGTACAGCAGCTGCACGCCGAGGGCGTCCGCGACGGCCCGCTGGAGCTCCAGGAGGTACGTGGCGTTGGCGCGGCCGATGGGGTTGTCGAGGAACAGGGTGCCCGCGTGGCGCTGCTTGTCGCGGCCGCGGTCATTGCTGCGGAGCGCGGCCATGGTGCAGTACAGGGCGATGGCCGCGGTCAGCAGCTGGCCGCCGGAGAACACGTCGCCCATCTGCCGGACCGGCACCCGCTCGGCGCGCAGCACCGCGTCGGGCTTGAGGATCTCCACGGCGACGCCGCGCGGCTGCAGGGCCGCCTGGACGCCGCGCAGCAGCAGGGACATGCCGTCGCGGCGCAGGTCGGAGTTCTTCTTGACCGCGGAGCGGGTCGCCTCGTCGATGACCTCGCCGAGGCGCTCGGTGAGGGTGCTCTGGTCGGGGTCGTCGAAGCGGATGCGCAGGAACTCCTGGCCCGACCACTCCCCCAGGCCCTCGGGCAGGCGCGAGAGGCGCTGCGCGGAGCGCAGGGTGGTCAGCGAGGACTCGACGAGGCCGCGCAGCCGGTCCACGATGCTGTCGCGGTTGCGCTCCAGCTGCTCCAGCTCGTCGGTCAGCACGCGCAGGCGGGGCGCGAACGCCTCGGCCCACGCGGCCGCGTGCTCGGGCAGGGCGGCGGCGGGCAGCTCGCGGATCTGCTGGCGGGCGGGGGTGCGCACCTGCTCGTAGCGGGTGGAGTTGGCGTGCCGGACGAGGACGTCGCTCGCCTCGCGGACGGCGGACTCGGCGGCCGACAGGTCGCCGGCGCAGCCGCGCAGGGAGCGGCGGGCTTCGGCCGCGGCCTGGCGGGCCTCCTCCAGGCTTCCGGTGTACGGCTCGGGCTGCTCGGTCTCCTCCTCGGGGGAGTTGTCGCGCAGCAGGTCGCGCAGGAGGGCGGCGGTGTCGTCGAAGCCGGTGGCGGCGTCCTCGGCGGCGCGGTGGGCGCGCAGCAGGTCGCTGTGGGCGGTGCGGGCGCGCTCCAGGGCGTCGGTGCGGGCGGCGAGTTCGCCGGTGGCGGTGCGCAGGAGCTCCTTGGCGCGGTCGGCATCGCCCGGGACGAGCTCCTCGGGGAGCTCGGTGTGCGCGTCGCCGTCGGCCGGGGCGAGGCGCTCGGCCTCGCCGCGCAGCCGGCCCAGCTGCTCGCTGGCCGCGGAGGCGCGGCTCTCCAGCATCTGGACGAGCTCCTCGGCGCGGGCCGCGGCGGCCTGCCGGGAGGGCCCGTCGGCGCCTTCGGTGCCCTCCAGGAGCTGGGCGGCGCGGGTGCGCACCTTGTTGGTGAGCCGGTCCAGTTCGTTGCGGGCGGCGCTCTCGTCGCTCTCGGCGCGGGCCTGCTCGGCGCGCAGGTCGGCGCCGACGCCGACCTTCTCGTACACCTGGGAGGCGGCGCGGTAGGCCTCGCGCAGGGCGGGCAGCGAGGCGGTGGGCGGCTCGGCGGCCTCGGGCACCTCGTCGGGGGCGCCGGCGATCTCCGCGCGCTCGGCGCGCAGGGCGCGGGCCGTGCGGCGGGCGTCGTCGGCGGCGCGCTGGGCGGC
>NZ_PXWG01000110.1 GCF_003011965.1 Streptosporangium nondiastaticum | reverse complement strand
GCCGCCCGGCCACCGACCCGCGGGCGCGCGAGGAGACCGCGGCCGCCTGGGGCGTCTCCGGCCTGCCGCGCAGCCCCGGCCGGGACACCGGCCAGATCGTGGAGGCGGCGGCGCGGGGCGAGCTGGGAGCCCTGCTGGTGGGCGGCGTCGAGGTCGCGGACCTGCCCGACCCGGCCCGCGCGCGGGAGGCCCTGGACGCCGTCGGCTTCCTGGTCAGCCTGGAGCAGCGGCCGAGCGAGGTCTCCGACCGGGCGGACGTCGTCCTGCCGGTCGCGGCGGTCGCGGAGAAGTCGGGCACGTTCCTCAACTGGGAGGGCCGGGCCCGGCCGTTCGAGGTCGCGATCAAGCCCGACCAGCTGCCGCGCCGCCATGTGCCCGCCGACGCCCGTGTGCTGCACATGCTGGCCGACGCCATGGGCATCGGCCTCGGCCTGCCCGACACCGACGCGGTGCGCGCGGAGCTGCGCCGCCTCGGCCCCTGGGACGGGGAGCACGCCGCGGACCCGGCGGAGACGGCCCGGCCGCTGCCGCGGCCTGCCGCGGGCGAGGCGGTCCTCGCGGGCCACCGGATGCTGCTGGACCAGGGGCGCCTGCAGGACGGCGACGACGCCCTCGCCGGGACGCGGCACGCGGCGCGCGCCCGCCTGTCGGCCGCGACCGCCGCCGAGGCGGGCGTGCGCGACGGAGAGGTGCTGGCGGTGACGGGCCCGGCCGGAACGGTACGGCTGCCGCTGTGCGTGACGGCCATGCCGGACCGTGTGGTGTGGCTGCCGCTGAACTCGGCGGGCGGCGGTGTCGCCGGGGACACGGGGGCGCGCCCCGGCGAGCTCGTACGGATCGGGGCGGATTCCGGTGAGGGCACCGGGACCGGGACACCGGAGGCGCGGTAGTGATGACTGTCGAGGCTCACAGCCTGAGCGAGCTGGCCGCCGGGGACCTGTCGGTGTTCGGCCGGGACCCGTGGTGGCTGATCGTCGTCAAGGCGGTCTTCTGCTTCGCGTTCGTCATGCTGACCGTGCTGTTCTCGATCGTCTGGGAGCGCAAGGTCGTCGCGTGGATGCAGCTGCGGATCGGCCCCAACCGGCACGGCCCGTGGGGCATGCTGCAGTCCCTCGCGGACGGCATCAAGCTGATGCTGAAAGAGGACGTGATCGTCAAGCGGGCGGACAAGGCGGTCTATCTGCTGGCCCCCGTCGTGGCGGCCGTCCCCGCGTTCATGGCGATCGCCGTGATCCCCTTCGGCCCCGCCGGCAACGAGATCTCGGTCTTCGGGCACCGCACCACGATGCAGCTGACGGACCTGCCGATCGGCGTGCTCTACATCCTCGCCACGGCCTCGGTCGGCATCTACGGCATCGTGCTCGCGGGCTGGTCGTCCGGCTCGACGTACCCGCTGCTGGGCGGCCTGCGCTCGTGCGCGCAGATGATCTCCTACGAGATCGCGATGGGCGTCTCCTTCGCCGCCGTCTTCCTCTACTCCGGGTCGATGTCGACCTCGGCGATCGTGGAAGCCCAGCACGACCGCTGGTACGTGCTGCTGCTGCCGGTGTCCTTCCTCGTCTACATCGTGGCGATGGTGGGCGAGACCAACCGGGCGCCGTTCGACCTTCCGGAGTCCGAGGGCGACCTGGTCGGCGGCTTCAACACCGAGTACTCCTCCATCAAGTTCGCGATGTTCATGCTGGCCGAGTACGTCAACATGGTCACCGTCTCGGCGGTGGCCGTGACGCTGTTCCTGGGCGGCTGGCGGGCCCCGTACCCGGTCTCGGCGTTCTGGGAGGGCGCGAACCACGGCTGGTGGCCGCTCCTGTGGTTCGTGATCAAGCTGCAGCTGCTGCTGTTCTTCTTCATCTGGCTGCGCGGCACCCTGCCGCGGCTGCGCTACGACCAGTTCATGAAGCTGGGGTGGAAGGTCCTCATCCCGGTCTCGATGGTGTGGCTGATGCTCGTCGCCTCGGTGCGGGCGCTGCGGAACGAGAACTACGACTTCCAGCAGATCGTGCTGTACGTCGGCGGCGCCGTCATCGCGGTCCTGCTGCTCTCCTTCGTCGCGGACGTCTTCCGCAAGGGCGAGCGCGGCCAGGGGGACGGGGAGGCCGCGCCGGAGCGGGAGTTCGACCCGACGGGCGGCGGGTTCCCGGTGCCGCCGCTGCCCGGGCAGACGCCGCCGCCGGTGCCGCGCCGCAGGCCGCGCCGTGACGGAGAGCTCATTGTCAGTGGTGGGCCCGATACTGTGCGTGACGGAAAGGAGGGCTGACGGCAGTGGCTACCGACCCCGCGGGCGACGCGTCCCGCGACACCCCCCGCAATCCCGTGGCCGGCTTCGGCGTGACCTTCAAGGCCATGTTCAAGAAGCGGCTGACCGAGCAGTACCCGGAGTACAAGAAGCCGACGGCCCCCCGCTTCCACGGCCGCCACCAGCTCAACCGGCACCCGGACGGCCTGGAGAAGTGCATCGGCTGCGAGCTGTGCGCCTGGGCCTGCCCCGCCGACGCCATCTACGTGGAGGGCGCGGACAACAAGGACGAGGAGCGCTATTCGCCGGGCGAGCGCTACGGCCGCGTTTATCAGATCAACTACCTCCGCTGCATCCTGTGCGGCCTGTGCGTCGAGGCGTGCCCCACCCGCGCCCTCACCATGACCAACGAGTACGAACTGGCCGACAGCAGCCGCGAGTCGCTCATCTACACCAAGGAGGAGCTGCTCGCGGGCCTGGAGGAGGGCATGGTCGACTCACCGCACGCGATCTTCCCCGGCATGACCGAACAGGACTACTACCGCGGGCTGGTGACCGAGGCCGCGCCCGGCACGGTCCGCCAAGTCGCCCTCTCCAAGGGAGAGAAGCCGGAAGAGGAAGGGGCCGAAGCATGATCGCCCCTTCCCTGGCCGCCTCGGCCGCCTCCACCACCTCGACGGGGGAGGCGGTCCAGTTCTGGATCCTGGCCGTTGTCGCCGTCCTCGGGGCGCTCGGCGCCGTCTTCATGAAGAAGGCCGTGCACAGCGCCCTCTCGCTGGCCGGCACCATGATCGTCCTGGCGGTGTTCTACCTCGCCAACGGCGCCTACTTCCTGGGCGTCGTCCAGATCGTCGTCTACACCGGCGCGATCATGATGCTCTTCCTCTTCGTCGTCATGCTCGTGGGCGTCACCGCCGCCGACTCCCTCAAGGAGACCATCAGGGGCCAGCGGTGGCTCGCCGGGCTGTGCGTGCTCGGCTTCGGCATCCTGCTCATGGCCGGCATCGCCAACGCCTCCCTGAAGGAGTGGAACGGCGTCGGCCGGGCCAACGCCGGCGGCAATGTGGAGGGCCTCGCCTCCCTGATCTTCACCAAGTACGTGTTCGCGTTCGAGATCACCGGCGCCCTGCTGATCACCGCGGCCGTCGGCGCGATGGTGCTCACCCACCGCGAGCGCACCGAGCGCGCCGCCACCCAGCGCGAGCGCGCCGAACAGCGCGTCCGCGAGGGCAAGCAGGTCACCCCGCTTCCGGCCCCCGGTGTATACGCCCGGCACAACGCCGTGGACATCCCCGGCCTCCTGCCCGACGGCACCGCCTCCGAGCTCACCGTCAGTCCCACCCTGCGCGCCCGCGGCCAGGTCCGCGACGTCTCGGGCGAGGCCCTGCAGGACCTCAAGGCCCTGGAGCAGCGCTCCAGCGACTGGCTGGAGCGCGGCCGCAGCGAGGACGCCGACGCGAACGCGAAGGGGGCGAGCAAGTGAACCCGGTCAACTACCTCTACCTGGCGGCCCTGTTGTTCACCATCGGGGCGGCCGGCGTGCTCATCCGGCGGAACGCGATCGTCATCTTCATGTGCGTCGAGCTGATGCTGAACGCCTGCAATCTGGCGTTCGTCACCTTCGCCCGGCTGCACGGCAATCTCGACGGCCAGATCATCGCCTTCTTCACGATGGTCGTGGCCGCGGCCGAGGTCGTGGTGGGCCTCGCCATCATCGTGACGATCTTCCGCTCCCGGCACTCGGCCTCGGTGGACGACGCCGGCCTGCTGAAGCTGTAAGGGGACGCTGACGTGGAGAACCTCATCGGATTGCTCGTCCTCGCGCCCCTGCTGGGGGCGGGCGTGCTGCTGTGCGGCGGGCGCAGGCTCGACCGGAGCGGCCCCTGGCTGGGCACCCTGCTCGCGGCCGTGTCCTTCGCGCTCGGCGTGGTGCTCTTCGCCGACATGCTCGGCAAGGGTGGCGAGGAGCGCGCCCTGGACGTCACGGTCTTCCCGTGGGTGCCCGTCGGCGGCTTCCGCGCGGACGTCGGCTTCCACCTCGACCAGCTGTCGATGACCTTCGTCCTGCTGATCACGGGCGTGGGCTCGCTCATCCACCTGTACTCGGTGGGCTACATGGCCCACGACGAGCGCAAGCGGCGTTTCTTCGGCTATCTCAACCTCTTCCTCGCCGCGATGCTGCTGCTCGTCCTCGCCGACAACTACCTGCTCCTGTACGTGGGCTGGGAGGGCGTCGGCCTCGCTTCGTACCTGCTGATCGGCTTCTGGCAGCACAAGCCGAGCGCGGCCACCGCCGCCAAGAAGGCGTTCCTGGTCAACCGCGTCGGCGACATGGGCCTGTCGATCGCGATCATGCTGCTGTTCACCACGTTCGGCACCTTCGCCTTCGATCCCGTGCTGCAGCGGGCGACCGACGCGGGGGAGGGCAAGCTGACGGCCGTGGCGCTGATGCTGCTGCTCGCCGCGTGCGGCAAGTCCGCCCAGGTGCCGCTGCAGTCCTGGCTCGGGGACGCGATGGAGGGCCCGACGCCGGTCTCGGCCCTCATCCACGCCGCGACGATGGTGACCGCCGGCGTCTATCTGATCACCCGCTCCGGCGCGGTCTTCGACGCGGCGCCGGACGCACAGACGGCGGTCGTCACGGTCGGCGCCGTCACGCTCCTCTTCGGTGCGATCGTCGGTTGTGCCAAGGACGACATCAAGAAGGCCCTGGCCGGCTCCACCATGTCCCAGATCGGGTACATGATCCTGGCCGCCGGACTGGGCCCCGTGGGCTACGTCTTCGCGATCATGCACCTGGTGACCCACGGCTTCTTCAAGGCCGGGCTCTTCCTCGGCGCCGGGTCCGTCATGCACGGCATGAACGACGAGGTCGACATGCGCCGTTACGGCGGCCTGCGCAGGTACATGCCGGTCACCTTCGTCACCTTCGGCCTCGGCTACCTCGCCATCATCGGCTTCCCGGGGCTGTCCGGCTTCTTCTCCAAGGACAAGATCATCGAGGCGGCCTTCGCCAAGGGCGGCGCCGAGGGCTGGATCCTCGGCGGTGCGGCCCTCCTCGGCGCGGCCATCACCGCGTACTACATGACGCGCGTGATGCTGCTGACCTTCTTCGGGGAGAAGCGGTGGCAGCCCGACGCGAAGGGCGAGCTCCCGCACCCCCACGAGTCGCCCCGCACCATGACGATCCCGATGGTCGTCCTGGCCTTCGGATCGGTCTTCGCCGGCGGCCTGTTCAGCATCAACGACACCTTCCTGAAGTGGCTGGAGCCGGTCACCGGGCACGAGGAGGGCCACTCGCCCGTCAGCGCCCTCACCGTCACCGCCGCCACCATGGTCGTGCTCGTGATCGGCGTGGCGATCGCCTGGGCGCAGTACGGGCGCCGGCCCGTGCCCGTCACGGCCCCCCGCGGCAGCCTCCTCACCCGGGCCGCCCGGCGGGACCTGCTGCAGGACGACTTCAACCACGTCGTGCTGGTCCGCGGCGGCGAGCACCTCACCCGCAGCCTGGTCTACGTCGACCACACCCTGGTCGACGGCGTCGTCAACGGCACCGCCGCCTCGGTGGGCGGGCTGTCGGGCCGGATGCGCAAGCTGCAGAACGGCTACGCCCGTTCGTACGCGGTCTCGATGTTCGGCGGTGCGGCGGTGCTCATCGCCGCCACCCTGCTGATGAGGGCGGTTTGATCATGGCCTTTCCCCTGCTGACGCTCACGGCCGCGGTCCCGGCGCTCGGCGCGGTCGCCACCGCGGCCGTGCCGGCCGGGCGGCGCACCGCCGCCAAGTGGCTCGCGCTCGCCTTCTCGCTCGCCACGCTCGCCCTGGCGGCCGTGCAGCTCGTGCGCTTCGACCCCGACGCCAAGGGGCCGTTCCAGCTCACCGAGTCGCACGCCTGGATCGCGGACTTCGGGGTCCGCTACGAACTGGGCGTGGACGGCATCGCGGTGGTCCTCATCGCCCTGGCCGCCCTGCTGATCCCCTTCATCATGCTGGCCGGCTGGCACGACGCAGACCCCCAGGAGAGCGGTTCCTCGCGCTGGCGCCCCACCCAGGGCTTCTTCGCGCTGATCCTCATGGTCGAGGCGATGGTGGTGATCTCCTTCGAGGCCACCGACGTCTTCCTCTTCTACATCTTCTTCGAAGCCATGCTGATCCCGATGTACTTCCTCATCGGCGGCTTCGGGGACGGCGCGGCCGGGCAGGGCGACGCGGGCGCGGCGGCCCAGCGCTCGTACGCCGCCGTGAAGTTCCTCCTCTACAACCTCGTCGGCGGGCTGATCATGCTGGCCGCCGTCATCGGGCTGTACGCGGTGACCGCCGACCAGCTCGGCACGGGCACCTTCTCCCTCCAGGAGATCGTCCAGGCGCGCGCCGCCGGCAAGCTCGACATCGCGACCACCACCGAACGCGCCTTGTTCCTCGGCTTCTTCTTCGCCTTCGCCGTGAAGGCCCCGCTGTGGCCGCTGCACACCTGGCTGCCCAACGCCATGGGTGAGGCCACCGCCCCCGTCGCCGTGCTGATCACCGCCGTGGTCGACAAGGTCGGCACGTTCGCGATGCTCCGCTTCTGCCTCCAGCTCTTCCCGGAGGCCTCGAAGTGGGCCACCCCCGTCATCGTCGTCCTGGCGCTGATCAGCATCCTGTACGGGGCGCTGCTCGCGGTCGGGCAGCGGGACATCAAGCGGCTGGTCGCGTACGCCTCGATCTCGCACTTCGGCTTCATCGTGCTCGGCATCTTCGCGATGACCAGCCAGGGCCAGAGCGGCGCGACGCTCTACATGGTCAACCACGGCGTCTCCACGGCCGCGCTGATGCTCGTCGCGGGCTTCCTGATCTCCCGGCGCGGCTCGCGGCTGATCGCGGACTACGGCGGCGTGCAGAAGGTCGCCCCGGTCCTCGCCGGCACGTTCCTCGTCGGCGGCCTCGCGACGCTGTCGCTGCCCGGCCTCGCGCCGTTCGTCTCCGAGTTCCTCGTCCTCGTCGGCACGTTCAGCCGCTATCCGGCCGCCGGGATCGTGGCCACGCTCGGCATCGTGCTCGCCGCGCTGTACGTCCTCGTGCTCTACCAGCGCACGATGACCGGGCCGGTGAAGGAGGAGGTGCGGGGCATGCCCGACCTCAGGGCACGCGAGCTGGCCGTCGTGGCCCCGCTGATCGCCCTCCTGCTCTTCCTCGGCGTCTACCCGAAGCCGGTGACGGAGATCCTCGACCCGGCGGTCCGGCACACGATGTCGCAGGTGCACCAGGCCGACCCCAAGCCCGATGTGAACGATGTGGAGGCCGCGAAGTGAGCCACGCAGCATCCGTCCACAGCCTGTGGACGATGTCGGCGGACGCGCCGCAGAAGATCCCGGCACCGCACATCGAGTACGCCCAGCTGTCCCCGACGCTGATCGTGCTCGGCGCCGCGGTGCTCGGCATCCTCGTGGAGGCGTTCCTCCCGCGGCGCAGCCGCCACCCCGTCCAGCTGCTGCTGACGTGCGTCGCGCTGGCCGCGGCCTTCGCCGCCGTCGTCGCCCTCGCGGCCGGCGGCTACGGCACGGGCAAGGCCCACGCCGCCGCGATGGGCGCCGTCGCCGTGGACGGCCCCGCGCTGTTCCTGCAGGGCACCATTCTCCTCGTCTCCCTGGTGGCCGTGTTCACCTTCGCCGAGCGGCGGCTGGACCCGGCGGCGCACGGCCGGCCCGTCGACTCCTTCGCCGCCCAGGGCGCCGCCGTGCCCGGCGGCCGGGCGGAGCAGGACGCGGTCAGGGCGGGCTTCACCACCACCGAGGTGTTCCCGCTCCTGCTCTTCGCGGTGGGCGGCATGCTCGTCTTCCCCGCCGCGGACGACCTGCTGACGCTCTTCGTCGCCCTGGAGGTCTTCTCCCTCCCGCTGTACGTGCTGTGCGCGCTGGCCCGCCGCAAGCGGCTCCTGTCGCAGGAGTCGGCCGTCAAGTACTTCCTGCTCGGCGCCTTCTCCTCGGCCTTCCTGCTCTTCGGCGTGGCCCTGCTCTACGGCTACGCGGGCACGGTCACGTACTCCGGCATCGCCGACGTCGTGGGCGGCAACGTCCGGATGCTCGACCCGGTCCTCGCCGGCACCACCGGCAACGACGCCCTGCTGCTGATCGGCGGCGCGCTCGTCCTGATGGGCCTGCTCTTCAAGGTCGGCGCGGTGCCCTTCCACATGTGGACGCCGGACGTCTACCAGGGCGCCCCCACGCCCGTCACGGGCTTCATGGCCGCGGCCACCAAGGTCGCCGGCTTCGGCGCGCTGCTGCGGCTGCTGTACGTGGTCCTGCCGGGGCTGCGCTGGGACTGGCGGCCGGTGATGTGGGGCGTCGCGATCGTCACCATGCTGGTGGGCGCGATCGTGGCCGTCACCCAGACCGACGTGAAGCGGCTGCTGGCCTACTCGTCCATCGCCCACGCCGGCTTCATCCTCGCCGGCGTCGTCGCCACGTCGCCCGACGGCGTGTCGTCCGTGCTGTTCTACCTGGGCGCGTACTCCTTCGTCACGCTCGGCGCGTTCTCGGTCGTGACGCTGGTGCGCGACGCCGGCGGGGAGGCCACGCACCTGTCCAAGTGGGCGGGGCTGGGCCGCCGTTCGCCGCTCACGGCGGCGACGTTCGCGGTGTTCCTGCTGGCCTTCGCGGGGATTCCGCTGACGAGCGGGTTCGCGGGGAAGTTCGCGGTGTTCAAGGCGGCGGCGCAGGGCGGGGCGGGGCCGCTGGTCATCGTCGGTGTCGTGTCGTCGGCGATCGCCGCGTTCTTCTACGTCCGGGTGATCGTGCTGATGTTCTTCAGCGAGCCGAAGGAGGACGGCCCGACGGTCGCCGTCCCGAGCCCGCTGACGTCCTCGGCGATCGCGATCGGCGTCGCGGTCACGCTGGTGCTGGGCGTGGCGCCGCAGTATTTCCTCGACCTGGCGGGCCAGGCGGGGGTCTTCGTGCGGTGACGCCGGCCGGCGGGGCCGTCCGTACGCTCGGAGCGGCCCCGTACATGTGCAGGTGCCGCTGCCCGGCGACCGAAGACGGTTGCCGGGCAGCGGCGCGCGTACGGCTTCAGCTGTTCGCCTTGCGTACGGCTTCAGCTCTTCGGCTTGGTCGGCAGGCCGCCCGCGATGCCGCCGGGCACGCCGGTCGGCTTGCCGTCGGAGCCGACGGTCTTGCTCATCTTGTCCTGCTTGCCGGAGGCCCAGGCGACGGTGAAGGACTTGCCGTCGAAGTCCTTGATGGTGCCCGTGGCGTAGTCCGTGCTGTTGTCCTGGCAGTGCTTGATCGTGATCGTCGCAGGCTGCGAGGTGGTGACGAGCGTGCCCGAGCAGGCGGTCTTCCCGCTGAGCGTCACCTTGTCCTGGGTGAACACCAGGATGAGGAGGCTCTGGTCGGTGAGCTTGCCGTTGTTCGACCAGCCGCCCGCGAGGGTGGCCGCCGACGCGCGCTGCCCGCCGGTGTCCGCGGCGGGCGAGGACGGCTGCTCCGCCGGGGCCTGGGAGGTCGGCGTGGCGCCGCCGACCGGCTTGTCGTCCTTCTTGCCGCCGTCGCTCGAACTGCTGCAACCGGTCATCAGCACAGCGGCGCAGAGCGCCGCCCCCGTGATCTGTACTGCCTTGCGCACGTCTCTCCTTAAGGCTGGTTCAGGGCATGACAAGTTAGCAGCCCTGATCCGGCGCTTCGCGTGACTCAGCCGCCGCCCCCGCTGCCGCCGGCGTCCGCGCTGTCGCGCATGCGGTTCTTGTGCACGGCCCGCGCCGCCCAGTCCGCCCGCATGAGGCGGTGCATGGCCTGCCGCTCCTGCCGGCGGCCCCAGCCGGGGCAGAGCGCGCCCGAGATGCCGATGGCGGACGCCAGCGCGGCGAGCGCGCGGGCGCGCGGGTCGGCGAAACCCCCGCGCCGGGCCAGCTCGAAGCGCCCCCGCGTCTGCGCCGTCAGATCCACCGGCCCCACGGAGTGACGGCGGTACGGGATGACGCCGAGGAAGCGGCGCGGCTCCACGCGCAGGGCACCGCTCTTCACCAGCCGGGTCAGGCACGCCTCTTCGAGGTGCCGCGACGTGCTCCGCACCCAGGCGACCGTCCGCGGCCCGCGGTCCCGCGCGCCCTTGCCGGGCCGTTGCAGGCTCGCCATCGCCGTGGCCAGCAGCGGCTCGTCGGGCGGCAGCGGGTTCGTCACCCGCACCCGGCCGCCCTCCTCCACGACCCGCCCCGCGAGCCGCAGTTCGGCCAGCGCCGCCCCGGCCACGCCGTACGCCAGGGAGCTGCCCGCGCGCCACAGCTTGCGCTTGCTGACGGGGTCGAAGGAGAGCAGCACCAGCTCCTCGGGGAGCGTCAGGCGCGGGGCGTCGGCGTTCATGGCGTCACGGTACCGCCGGCCGGAGCGCCGTCGGGGGCCGGGAGAATGCGGCCGGTGACCTCGCCGAGGCCGATCCGGGCACCGCCGGGACCGGGCGCCCAGGCCGTGAGCGTGACCTCGTCGCCGTCCTCCAGCCACGGGCCCTTGCCCGCGGTCAGTTCGAGGAGGCAGCCCAGCTGGTCGGGCTCGGGGCCGCTGACCGTGCCGGAGGCGTAGAGGTCGCCGGTGCGCAGGGTGGCGCCGTTGACCGTCATGTGCGCCAGCTGCTGCGCCGCGGTCCAGTACATGGCGGAGAACGGCGGGCGGGAGACCGTCTCACCGTTGATCTTCACCTCGATGCGCAGGTCGAGGCCGCCCGGCTCGGCCGCGGAGTCGTCGAGGTAGGGCAGGAGCGGGTGAGTGCGCTCCGGCGGCGCCGTGCGGGCCTCGTCGAAGGCGTCGAGCGGGGTGATCCAGGCCGAGGCTGAGGTGGCGAAGGACTTGCCGAGGAACGGGCCGAGGGGCACGTACTCCCACGCCTGCAGGTCGCGCGCGGACCAGTCGTTGACGAGGCAGACGCCGAAGACGTGCTCGCGGAAGCCGTCGATCCCGACCGGGCCGCCGGCGGGCGTGCCGACGACGAAGCCGACTTCGGCCTCGATGTCGAGGCGGAGCGAGGGGCCGAAGGAGGGCAGGGCGTCGGTCGGGGCCTTGCGCTGGCCTCGGGGGCGCACGACGTCGGTGCCGCTGACGACGACGGTGCCGGCGCGGCCGTGGTAACCGATCGGCAGGTGCTTCCAGTTCGGCGTGAGCGGCTCGTCGTTCGGGCGGAAGATGCGGCCGACGTTGGTGGCGTGGTGCTCGCTGGAGTAGAAGTCGACGTAGTCGGCGACCTCGAACGGCAGGTGCAGCGTCACCTCGGAGAGCGGGTGGAACGGCCCGTCGGTCAGCCAGGAGCGGACCTCCGCGCGTACGGCGCGCCAGACGGGGCGGCCGGCGGCCAGGAGGGGGTTGAGCGTCGGGGCGTCCAGCAGGGCGGCGTGCGCGGAGCCGTGCGCGGCCGCGGCGGCAGCGGCGTCCAGGACGGAGTCGCCGTAGCGGACGCCGATGCGGGGCCGGTCCGGGGCGTCGGCGGTGGTGAAGACGCCGTACGGGAGGGTGTCCGCGCCGAAGGGGTCGCCTTCGGGCAGCTCGCGGGGGCTGTGCTGGGGCATGGAACGCTGCCTCGCTCTCTCCTGGACGCTCCGGGAAGCCGGTGGGCCCGGGTGGGGGCCCGCGGCCCACATTACGTGCTGATGGCCGTCAGACAAGGGGTGTCCGGAGGGTCCCCGGGCGGGGGCCCGGAGACGCCCCCGCTCGGTGCCCCGAACGGCTGCCCGCAGCCCACGCGGACCGGCCTCCGAACCGCTGTCCGAACCACCGCCCGACCTTCGGCTAAAGAGCGCGCAATATCCGGTAATTCCTTGCTGGAAGCGGCGATTCCGAAGTAGCGTCCTTAATCGGGCCAGGCACAGTGGGGGGCCGCTGCGGCTGAGGGGCCGAGGGGGATGCTGGTGGCGAGCAGGAGCACGCCCATCGCGGCGGACCGGTCCGTTCCAGGACTGATCGTGAAGATCGGTGACTATCCCCTGCACCACGGCGGGGTGGGTGCGATCCGCAGCCTCGGCAGACTCGGCGTGCCCATGTACGCGATCACGGAGGACCGCTGGACCCCGGCCGCCGTCTCCCGTTATCTCCGCGGCGGCTTCGTCTGGCGGACGACGGGCACCGAACCGCCCGCCGAGCTGGTCGAGGGCCTGCTGCGGATCGGCCGCGAGATCGGCCGGCCGGCCGTCCTGATCCCCACCGACGAAGAGGCCGCGGTGCTCATCGCCGAGCACGCCGCGGAGCTGTCCGGCAGCTTCCTCTTCCCGCGGGTGGAACCGGAGTTGCCACGGCGGCTGGCGAGCAAGCAGGGGCTGCACGAGCTCTGCGTGGAGCACGGCGTGCCGTCGCCGGAGGCCCTGTTCCCCGCCACCTTCGAGGAGATCGAGGAGTTCGCGGAGCACGCCCGCTTCCCCCTCGTCGCCAAGAACCGGGAGGCGTTCGAGCGCCGCCGCAAGCCCGCCGTGCACGGCACCACCCGCATCCACGGGCCGGGCGAGCTGCTGCGGCTGGCGCAGGGCTGGGGCCCGGCGCCCGGCGTGATCCTCCAGGAGTACCTGCCCCGCGAGCAGGCGGAGGACTGGATCGTCCACGCCTACTTCGACGCCGAGAGCACACCGCTGGCGATGTTC
Source organism: Streptosporangium nondiastaticum (assembly GCF_003011965.1). GTDB lineage: Bacteria > Actinomycetota > Actinomycetes > Streptomycetales > Streptomycetaceae > Streptomyces > Streptomyces nondiastaticus. The sequence continues at coordinate 9,134 of NZ_PXWG01000110.1, read as the reverse complement.
ACGGGCGTGAAGGTGCGCTCCTGGCCGCCGCACGCCGGCATGACCGCCAACGCCTACGTCGTGGACAATCCCGAACTGGCCGGCATGACCGCCCAGTTCATCAAGCAGATCGGCTTCAGCGGCATCGTCGACCTGGACTGGCGCTTCGACCGCCGCGACGGGCGGTACAAGCTGCTGGACTTCAACCCCCGGATGGGCGCGCAGTTCCGGCTCTTCGAGAGCGAGACGGGCGTGGACGTCGTCCGGGCGCAGCACCTCGACCTGACCGGGCGCAGGGTCCCGGAGGGCGAGCAGCCGGCGGGGCGGCGGTTCGTCGTGGAGAACATCGACCTGCCGGCGCTCGCCGCGTACCGCCGCAGCGGCTACACCACGCCGCACGCGCCCGCGCGCCCCAGCAGCACGGAGCTCGCCTGGGTCGCGAGGGACGACATGAAGCCGTTCTTCACCATGCTCGCCCGGTTCGTGCGGCCGGGTGTGCGGCATCTGTGGCAGATGTGGCGCTCCAGGCGGGCCGCCGCGTCCGCCGCGTCAGCCTCCTCCGCCGCTTCAGCCGAGTCCGCCGCGTCCGCGGCGGAGTGAGCCGAGTACGTGGCCGAGCACGTGAGGGAGCCGAACAAGCCCGGCAAGTCCAGCGGGCCGAGGGTCCGGGCAAGCGCCCTCGCCGACCAGTGAGCAGCGCGGAACGAGCAATGAGTGAACAAGTGAACGAGCGAATGAGTGCGAGCGCGAGTGCGAGCGCGAGCACGAGCACGAGCACGAGCAGCCAGCAGTGAGGAACGCCCTGGGAGGGGACTCGTGACACTTCCCGTAGCAGTCATCGGGGCCGGCCCGTACGGTCTGTCGACCGCCGCCCATCTGCGGGCCCGCGGGATAAGGACCCGCGTCTTCGGCTCGCCGATGGTGAGCTGGCGCGAGAACATGCCCGCCGGGATGATTCTCAAATCCACCCCCTCGGCCTCCAGCATCGACGCCCCGCAGCCCGGGCACACCCTGCTCGACTTCTGCCGGGAGACCGGCGAGCGGCGCTTCGAATCGGACTGGGACATCATCCCGGTCGAGACCTTCTCGCGCTACGGCCTGTGGTTCCAGGAGCGCCTGGTGCCGGAGCTGGAACAGGTGCGCGTGGTGTCCGTGGACCGCCGGGCCGCGGACTTCGAGCTGAAGCTCGACTCCGGGGAGCAGTTCGCCGCCCGCGCGGTGGTGATCGCCAGCGGTCTCAGCGGGCTGGCCCAGCTCCCGCCCGAGCTGGCCGCGGCCGTCCCGGACGGCCCGTCCGCCGTGGGCCCGATCTCGCACAGCTCGCAGCACCGGGACCTGGCGCCGTTCGCGGGGCGCGAGGTCGTGGTCGTCGGCGCCGGGCAGTCGGCGCTGGAGACGGCGGTGCTGCTGGCCGATGCGGGCGCGGCGTCGGTACGGGTGGTCGCCCGCCGGAAGGGTGCGGTCCGCTTCGGTGCGGCGCCGGACGGGCAGCCGCGGCTGAAGCCGGACACGCCGTTCGGCCGGGCCTGGTCGCTCTACGCGTTCTCGTACCACGCCGACGGATTCCGCCATCTTCCGGCGCCGGCCCGCCGGTTCCTGGTGGGGCGCGTGCTCGGGCCCCTCGGCGCCTGGTGGCTGCGGGACCGTTTCATCGGCCGGGTGCACGTCTCGGAGGGCACGCGGATCGGCTCGGCCCGGGTCGAACAAGGCCGCCCCGTCCTCGACCTCATCGGCCCGGACGGCGCGAGCGCGGGCGAGCTCGCCGCCGACCACGTCATCGCGGCGACCGGCTACCGCGTCGACCTCGCGGCCATGGACTTCCTCGGCCACGGCCTGCGCACCAGGCTCGCCGTCGGCGCGGGCGGTCCCCGGCTCGGCCCCGGCTACCGCGCCTCGGTGCCCGGCCTGTTCTTCACGGGCCTGCCGGCCGCGGCCAGCTACGGCCCGGTCATGCGGTTCGTCTGCGGCACGGAGTACGCCTCGCCGCGGCTGGCCAGGGCGGTCGCGGCCCTGCCGTAGCCCGCGCCCGGACGCCCGTTCCGCCGCGGCGGTGCGGTGGTCGACGGTGCCGGACCTGTCTGAGGGTGGGTTTGGCACCGCCGGTCGGCTTGTCGGTGGTTGCTCGCCGTTGCGGCGGGTGTTTCTCGCCTGCGGCGAGGGGCGGCCTTGGGCGCCGGGACGGGTGCTGGGCCGGGCGCACGGTCGGCAGAGACTCCGCCGCGACGGCGATCGTCCCTCGCGGGCGTGTTCGGCGGTGCCGGGCCCGGCTGAGCGGGGTTTGGCACCGCCGGGCGGCTTGCCGGTGGTTGCGCGCCGTCGCGGCGGGTTTTAGCCGCCTGCGGCGAGGGGCGGCCTTGGGTACCGGACGGACACCGGGCCGCCCACGAGGCTGTCAGCAGGCTGGCAGTCACTCCGTCGCGGCCGGTTCTTCTCGCCTGTGGCGAGGGGCGGTCCTGGGCGCCGGGACGGGTGCTGGGCCGGGCGCGCGGTCGGCAGTCGGCCGGCAGAGACTCCGCCGCGACGGTGGTCAGCCCTCGCGGGCGTGTTCGGCGGTGCCGGACCGGGCTGAGCGGGGGTTTGGCACCGCCGGGCGGCTCGTCGGTGGTTGCGCATCGTCGCGGCGGGTTTTTCTCGCCTGTGGCGAGGGTGTCCCGGGCGCTGGGCCGGGCACGAGGCCGGCAGTCGGTCGGCAGGTGGTCCGGCGCGGCGGTGGTCAAACCCTCGCGGCCGTGACCGGCGTCGCGGGGCGGGAGACGCTCTCACCCGCGACGGCGTCAACCCCTCGGACGCGCCCGGCACCGCGGGGCCCCGGCCCGGCCCCGGCACCGCCGGGCGGCCTGCCCGTCGTTGGTCGCCGCCCCGGCAAGGGGAGACCGTCGCCCCCGCCCGCGCCGCATGGCCGAAACGTATGGCCCGAACCACGCCCGTCACGGGCCCCCGTGGGGTGACCAAGGCCCCCGCGGGGCACAGGTCAGGTCGCACTCACGTCGTACACCAGCTCGCGCACCAGGCCGGTGCAACGGGCCGCGAGGGCCCCGCACACCGGCCGGGACGGGGGCCCGCGCAGGGTCCTCGGCAGCGCAACCCGGACGGGTGGCCACGGTGATCCACAGCCGACCGGATACGCTGACTTTCGGTGGAGACAGCGACACATCGACAAACCCCGTGTTCGCAGGCAGACAGGAGTACCCCTCGTGACCGTCGTCGGGCCATTCGGGCTGAGCGTGCGGGACCAGGCTCTTGAAGCCGATGTCCAGGCGGGACTGGCCGCTGTCGAGGAGGGCCTCCTGGAGGCCACCAAGAGCGACGTGCCCTTCATCACCGAGGCCGCGCAGCACCTCGTGCGCGCCGGGGGGAAGCGTTTCCGGCCACTGCTGGTGATGCTCGCCGCCCAGTTCGGTGACCCCTACGCGCCCGGCGTCGTGCCGTCCGCCGTCGTCGTCGAGCTCACGCACCTGGCCACGCTCTACCACGACGACGTCATGGACGAGGCCGAGAAGCGGCGCGGCGTCGACAGCGCCAACGCCCGCTGGGGCAACTCCGTGGCGGTCCTCACGGGCGACTTCCTCTTCGCCCGCGCCTCGCACATCCTGGCCGACCTCGGCCCCGAGGCCGTCCGGATCCAGGCCGAGGCCTTCGAGCGGCTGGTCACCGGCCAGATCCTGGAGACCGCCGGCCCCCGCGACGGCCGTGACCCCATCGAGCACTACCTGGACGTCCTCGCCGGCAAGACCGGCTCGCTGGTCGCCGTCTCCGGGCGGTACGGCGCGATGATGTCCGGCGCCGACGAGCGCACGGTCGACATCCTCACCCACTACGGGGAGCGCCTCGGCATCGCCTTCCAGCTCGCCGACGACGTCCTCGACATCGCCAGCGACTCGCACGAGTCCGGCAAGACGCCCGGCACCGACCTGCGCGAGGGCATCGCCACCCTGCCGGTCCTGCACCTGCGCGCCCAGGCCGCCGCGACCGGCTCGGCCGCCGACCTCGAACTGTGCGAGATGCTCGACGGCGACCTCACCGACGACGCCCTCCACGCCGAGGTGCTGCGCCGGCTGCGCGCCCACCCCGCGCTGGAGCAGGCCCGCCGCGACACCGTGCGGTACGCGGAGGAGGCGCGGGCCACGCTGGCCCCGCTGCCGGACTGCTACGCGAAGGCCGCGCTGGAGAATCTCTGCGACGCGGTGGTCCACCGGGCGGGCTAGCGCCGGGCTTGTGCCGTACGTGGTGGGGCCGGCCGCCTCCGTATTCCGCCGGACCCTCGCCGTGGGGGCTCGGCGCCGTGGCGGCGGACAACTTTTTCATGGCTTCGCCACGGGGATCAGGGCCGGAAGTCGGGCCACCCGACCCGGAAGTCGTGCCGGCCCAGCCGGAAGTCGGCCCACCCCAGCCGGAAGGCGTCCCCGGTCCACCCGAAAGTCGGTGTCCCCGTAAGGGATGTCCTACCCAAGAGGTACACGGACTTGATCCCGTCGTCTGATGACCCGACAGGCGGGGTCTGGTGGAATCGAAGTGTCTCGAGGCAGGGGAATTCCTCCGGATTCCCCGCTCCACCACCGAGCGGCCGGGCTCACAATGAGCCGTGGGGGGTGGCGAGTGCACGACAGGTCGAGACCGCCGCCGACGACGGAGGTAGAGGACATGGCACGCATCGAACCGACCCACGGCACCGACGGGGCGGCCGACGCCGGAGAAGGCGCCCGGCGGGCGCGCGGCCGCCGCAAGGCCGTCCGCTACGCCGTCCCGGTCGCGGTGGCCGGCGTCGCCGCGGCGTCGATCGGCATCGGCACCGCGCTGGCGAGCAGCGGTGACCCGGATCTGCCGAAGATCAGCGCGCAGGACCTGATAGCCAAGATGGCGAAGTCGGACGCGCAGCAGCTGTCCGGCACCGTCAAGGTGACCACCGACCTGGGCCTGCCCTCGGTGCCGTCCGGGCTCTCGCTGGGCGACGCCCCGGCCGGCGGCAAGGCGGGCCACGGCTCCGGCGGCAAGGACGCGGGGGCGGACACCTCCCCGCAGGCCAAGCTCACCGAGCTCGCCTCCGGCACGCACACGCTGCGCGTGGCCGCCGACGGCCCGGACAAGCAGCGGCTGTCGATCGTGGAGCGCGCCGCGGAGTACAGCCTGATCCGCAACGGCGACCAGGTCTGGGCGTACGACAGCAAGAGCAACACCGTCCACCACTCCACCGCCCCCAAGGACGTGCACGGCGGCAAGGAGGCCCCGCAGGAGCTGCGCGGCGCCTCGCCGCAGGAGCTCGCCAAGAAGACGCTCGCCGCGGTCGACGACTCCACGTCGGTGACGGTCGACGGCACGGCCAAGGTCGCGGGCCGCGACGCCTACCAGCTGGTCCTCAAGCCCAAGGCGGCCGAGACGACGGTCGGCGCGGTGCGCATCGCGGTGGACGCGAAGAACGGCGTGCCGCTGAAGTTCACGCTCAGCCCGAAGGGCGGCGGCAAGGCCGTCGTGGACGCGGCGTTCACCAAGGTCGACTTCGGCAAGCCGGCCGCGGACACCTTCGACTTCAAGCCGCCGAAGGGCGCGAAGGTCACGGAGGACAAGGCGGACGGCAAGGCCGGCAAGGGCCACGAGGGCGGCCCCGGCAAGGACGCGGGCGCGCCCGACCTCTCCGGCATGAACGTACTGGGCAAGAGCTGGACGTCGATCGCCGAGCTCAAGGCGCCCGGCGGCGTGGGCTCCGGTGCGGGCGCGGGCGCGAAGGGCGGCAAGGACGCCGGCCCGGCCGGTGCCCTGCTCGACAGCCTCGGCAGCAAGGTCTCGGGCTCCTTCGGCTCGGGCCACGTCTTCAGCACCCGCCTGGTCAACGCCCTGGTCACGGACGACGGCAAGGTGTACGTGGGTGCCGTCACCAAGGACGCGCTGATCAAGGCCGCGTCGAAGTAGCACGCGAAGCACACGTCAGGGGAGGCCCGATGGAGGAGCTGTCCGCCGCCGGGGAACCGGCGATAGCCACCCACGCGCTCACCAAGCGCTACCGGGGCGGGCAGCTCGCCGTCGACCGGCTCGACCTCGTCGTGCCGCGCGGCAGCGTCTTCGGCTTCCTCGGCCCCAACGGCTCCGGCAAGACCACGACGATCCGGATGCTCATGGGGCTGATCGAGCCGACCTCCGGCACGGCCCGCGTCCTCGGCGAGGAGATGCCGCGGGCCGGGCGGCGCGTGCTGCCCCGGGTGGGCGCCCTGATCGAGGGGCCCGCCCTCTACGGCTTCCTCACCGGCCGCGACAACCTCCTGCGGTTCGACGCGGCCGACCCGACGGCCGACCCGCGCACCCGGCGGGCCCGGGTGGACGCCGCCCTGGACCGGGTGGGTCTGGTCGCCGCGGCGGGCAAGAAGGCCCGCGCGTACTCCCTGGGCATGAAGCAGCGCCTGGGCCTGGCCGCGGCCCTCCTGCAGCCCCGTGAGCTGCTCGTGCTCGACGAGCCGACCAACGGCCTCGACCCGCAGGGCATGCGCGAGATCCGCACCCTGGTGCGCGGCCTCGCCTCCGAGGGCACCACGGTCTTCCTCTCCTCGCACCTGCTCGACGAGATCGAGCAGGTCTGCACGCACGCCGCCGTGATGGCCCAGGGCCGCCTGCTGACCCAGGGCACGGTGGCCGGGCTGGCCTCCTCCGCGCGCGGCAGGCTGGCCGTCACCACGCCCGACACGGTGGAGGCCGTCCGCGTGCTCAAGGAGCACGGCGTGAACGACCTCACCGTCGACGACGACCGCGTCACCGGCGAACTGCCCGCCGTGGTCAGCGAGCTCGCCGACCTCAACGCGGCGCTCGTGCGGGCCGGGGTCCGCGTCCGCTCCTTCGGCACCGCCCGCGCCTCCCTGGAGGACGCCTTCGTCGCACTCACCGGAGAGGGATTCGATGTCGCAGGCTGAGGTCACCACGGCGGCCGCCGCGCGGCCCGCTCCGAGCCCGCTGTGGGCCCTCTCGCTCTTCCGCAGCGAAGCGGGGACCGTATTCCGGCGGTGGCGCACGATCGCGCTCCTGGGCGTCCTTGCGGCCGTTCCCGTCCTGGTCGGCATCGCCGTGAAGATGGAGACGAGCGACGGCGGCGCGGCCGGGCACGGGGGAGGGGGCCCGGCGTTCATCAGCCAGGTCACCAACAACGGCCTCTTCCTGGTCTTCACCTCCCTCGCCGCGACCCTGCCCTTCTTCCTGCCGATGGCCGTCGGCGTGGTCGCGGGCGACTCGGTGGCGGGCGAGGCGAGCTCCGGCACCCTGCGCTACCTCCTGGTCGCCCCCGCGGGCCGCACCCGGCTGCTGCTCGCCAAGTTCACGGCGACGTTCGCGTTCTGCTGCGCGGCGACCCTGACGGTCGCGGCCTCCGCGCTCGCCGTCGGCGCGCTCCTCTTCCCGCTCGGCGACGTGACCCTGATCAGCGGGGTGACGGTCTCCTTCGGGGAAGGGCTGCTGCGGGCGCTGGCGGTCGCGGGGGCCGTGGCGCTGTCGCTGGTGGGCATAGCGGCGCTCGGGCTGTTCGTCTCCACGCTCACCAACAGCGGGATCGCGGCGATGGCCACCACGGTGGGGCTGCTGATCACGGCGCAGATCGTCGACCAGTTCCCGCAGCTGCACGCGGTCCAGCCGTATCTCTTCCCGCACTACTGGCTGAGCTTCGCGGACCTGCTGCGCGCCCCCGTCTACTGGGACCAATTGCTGGACAACCTGGGCCTGCAGGCGCTGTACGCGGCGGTGTTCGGCTCGGCGGCGTGGGCGCGGTTCACGTCCAAGGACGTGACGGCCTAGCGGCCTGCGTACGGAAGAGGGGTGCGGGCCCGGAAGGCCGGTCAGGGCCTCCCGGGCCCGCTGCGGGGTTGTGCCCTCAGTGGTCCGGATTCCGGAGCGTGCTCCGGGAACGCGGGTCTAGAACGCGAGCTTCCAGCCGTTGATCCGGCCCGTGTCCTGCGCCGCGACGTCCTGGACGCGGAGCTTCCACGTGCCGTTCGCGGTCTCCGCGGAGGCGTCCACGGCGTACGTGGCGATGACGTCGTCCGCGGCGTCGCTGCCGCTGGAGTCCTTCAGGCGGTACGCGCGCCCGCTCGGCCCGACGAGGTCGACGACCAGGTCACCGCGGTAGGTGTGCGTGATGTCGACGGAGACCTTGAGGGCGGACGGCGCGTTGCCCGTCAGCCCGGAGACCGTCACGGGCGACTCGACGGCCGCCCCCGCGTCGGGGATCGGCAATTGGCTCTTGCTCTCGAAGACCTTGCCCTGCGGCGGGTTGGTGGTGCCGCCGCTCAGTGTCCACACGGCGCTCGCGATGGCGTCGGTGTTGGTGTCGAGCGCCTTGTCGTTGATGTTCGCCGACGTGTCGCACGACGCGTGGTAGCAGCGGTCGAAGGGCTGGCCCGCGGTGCCGCCCCAGTTCTGGGCCTGGGCCGCGGTCTTGCGGTAGTCGGCGCCGCTGAAGAGGCCGCCGACGGGGATGCCGGCGTTCTGGAAGGGCGCGTGGTCGGAGCGGCCGTCGCCCTCGGTGTCGATCTCGGTGGCGATGTTCTTCGCGGCGAACCAGTTCTCGAAGAGGGCCTTGAGGTTCTGGTCGTAGCCGTAGACGAAGTAGCCGGGGTTCGGCGAGCCGATCATGTCGAAGTTCAGGTACGCGTCGATCTTGCCGCGCTCGCCGGCCGGCAGCTGGTTGACGTAGTAGCTCGACCCGCGCATGCCGAGCTCCTCCGCGCCCCACCAGCCGAACCGCAGGTGCTTGGCGGGCTTGTAGCCCTCGCGGGCGACGGCGAGCGCGGTTTCGAGGATGCCGGCCGAGCCGGAGCCGTTGTCGTTGATGCCCGGCCCGGCGGAGACGGAGTCCAGGTGGGCCCCGGCGAAGACGACGTGGTCCGTGTCGCCGCCGGGCCAGTCGGCGACGAGGTTGTAGCCGGTGGCGCCGCCGGTGGTGAACTGCTGCACGGTGGTGGTGAACCCGGCGGCGTCGAGCTTGCCCTTCACGTAGTCGATCGAGGCCTTGTAGCCGCTGCGGCCGTGCGCGCGGTTGCCGCCGTTGGCGGTGGCTATGGACTGCAGCTGGGCGAGGTGGGCCTTGACGTTGGCGACGGGGATGTCGGGTCCGGCGGCGACGGCGGGCCGGGCCGCGGCGGTGGTGGGGACCGCCAGGGCCGGGCCGGCGGCGACGCCGAGCAGGG
>NZ_PXWG01000010.1 GCF_003011965.1 Streptosporangium nondiastaticum | reverse complement strand
AGCCCGTCCGGCGATTGAGGACCGGGGTCCGGGGCGGAGCCCCGGGATCACATCTCGAACCGGTACCCCATCCCCGGTTCCGTGATGCCGCATCTCCCGGGGGCAACCCCCGGACCCCCGGCCGACCGCCCGGAGCCGCTCGTCACATCTCGAACCGGTACCCCATCCCCGGTTCCGCGATACCGCACCTCCCGGGGACAACCCCCGGGCCCCCGGCCGACCGCCCGGAACCGCCCGTCACATCTCGAACCGGTACCCCATCCCCGGCTCCGTGATGAAGTGCTTCGGGTGCGAAGGGTCACGCTCCAGCTTCCGCCGCAGCTGGGCCATGTACACCCGCAGGTAGTTCGTCTCCGTGCCGTACGAGGGGCCCCAGACCTCCTGGAGCAGCTGCTTCTGGCTCACGAGACGCCCCGTATTGCGTACCAGGACCTCCAGCAGGTGCCACTCGGTCGGCGTCAGCCGGACGTCCCGCCCCTCGCGGTTGACCTTCTTCGCCGCGAGGTCGACGGTGAAGACCTCCGTCTCGACGATCGCGTCGTCCCCCGCGGCCGCGGGCCCCGTCGGCTCGGCGCGCCGCACCGCGGCCCGCAGCCGGGCCAGCAGCTCGTCCATGCCGAACGGCTTGGTGACGTAGTCGTCGGCGCCGGCGTCCAGCGCCTCGACCTTCTCGTCGGAGGTGTGGCGGGCGGAGAGGACCAGGATCGGGACCCGGGTCCATCCCCGCAGCCCCTTGATCACCTCGACGCCGTCCATGTCGGGCAGGCCGAGGTCGAGGATGACCACGTCGGGGTGGCGGGCGGCGGCGAGCTGGAGCGCGGTCGCGCCGTCGGGCGCGGCGTCGACCTCGTACTTCCGCGCCTTGAGGTTGATCACGAGGGCGCGGACGATCTGCGGCTCGTCATCCACCACGAGCACCCGGTTCATCGGTAACCACCTCTGCTGGTCGTGCGGGCCCCTCCGCGGGGCCCGGGGTCGGGGACTGCGACTGCTGGTCTTGCGACTGCTGGTCTGCCGGTGCGCGGGGAATGTCTCACGAGGTGGCCTGCGCCGGAAGGTCCGCGCGGACGGGGGCGACCCCCGCGGCGGCCCGCAGGGTGAGCACCATGGTCATGCCACCGCCGGGCGTGTCCTCGGCGGCGAGGGTGCCGCCCATGGCCTCCGCGAAGCCCCGGGCGACGGCCAGGCCGAGACCCACGCCGGCCCCCCGCGGGGCGTCCCCGTAGCGCTGGAAGGGCTCGAAGATGCGGTCCTTCGCGCTGTCGGGGACGCCGGGGCCGCGGTCGGCCACCCGGACCTCCACCCGATCGCCCAGGGCGCTGGCGGCCACGTGGACGGGCGTACCGCCGGGGCTGTACTTGACGGCGTTCTCGACGACGTTGGCGACGCTGCGCTCCAGCAGGCCCGGGTCGACGGCGACCATCGGCAGCGACTCGGGGATGTCGAGGGTGACGCTGCCCTCGGGGACGCCCCCCAGAGCCATGGGCACGACCTCGTCCAGGTCGATCTCGCGGATCAGCGGGGTGACGGTGCCGGTCTGCAGCCGCGACATGTCGAGGAGGTTGCCGACGAGGTGGTCGAGGCGGTCCGCGCCGTCCTCGATGCTCGCCAGCAGCTCGGCCTCGTCCTCCTCGGACCAGGCCACGTCGTCCGAGCGCAGGGACGTCACCGCGGCCTTGATCGCGGCGAGCGGGGTGCGCAGGTCGTGGCTGACGGCGGCGAGCAGGGCCACGCGGATGCGGTTGCCCTCGTCCAGGCGGCGGGCCCGCTCGGCCTCGCCGACCAGCCGCTGCCGGTCCAGGACGACCGCGGCCTGCGCGGCGAAGGCGGCGAGGACGCGGCGGTCCTCGGCGGGCAGGACGCGGCCGGAGAGGGCCAGCGCCATGTTGTCGCCCACGGGCATGTCGACGTCGGCGTCCTCGGGCCGCAGCAGGGGCTTGCCCGAGCTCGTCACGACGCTGGCCGCGCACGTCCACGGGTCGACCTCGCTGGCGCGCTCCAGCAGCGCCACGGACTCCATCGCGAAGGTCTCCCGGACCCGCTCCAGCAGGGCGTCCAGGCTGGTGTCGCCGCGCAGGACGCTGCCCGCCAGGAAGGAGAGGATCTCGGACTCGGCCCGCAGCCGGGCCGCCTGGTGGGTGCGGCGCGCGGCCAGGTCCACCACGGACGCCACGGACACCGCGACGAAGACGAAGATCGTGATGGCGACGATGTTCTTCGGGTCGGTGATCGTCCACTGGTGGAGGGGCTCGACGAAGAAGTAGTTCAGCAGCAGCGAGCCGAAGGCCGCGGACGCGAGGGCGGGCAGCAGGCCGCCGAGGAGGGCCGCGGCCACCGTCATGCACAGGAACAGCAGCATGTCGTTGGCGAGGCCGAGGTCCGGTCCGATGTGCGTCAGCAGCAGGCTGAGCAGGGCGGGGCCGCCCACGCCCACGAGCCAGCCCGCCACGATGCGGCCGCGGCCCAGGCGGGCGCCGCGCGCCACCGGCAGGCCGCGGCCCTTGGCGGCCTCCTCGTGCGTGACGATGTGCACGTCGAGGTCCGGCCCGGAGTCGCGGGCCACGGTCTGGCCCACGCCGGGGCCGAACACGTACTGCCAGGTCTTGCGGCGGCTGGAGCCCAGCACGATCTGGGTGGCGTTGACTCCGCGGGCGAACTCCAGCAGCGAGGCGGGCACGTCGTCCCCGATCACGTGGTGGAAGGTGCCGCCGAGGTCCTCGACCAGGGTGCGCTGGACGGCCAGCTCCTTCGGCGACGCCGAGGTGAGCCCGTCGCTGCGGGCGATGTAGACGGCGAGGATCTCGCTGCCGGAGCCCTTGGCGGCCATGCGCGCCGCGCGGCGGATCAGCGTGCGGCCCTCGGGGCCGCCGGTGAGGCCCACGACGATGCGCTCGCGGGCGTGCCAGATGGTGGAGACGCTGTGCTCGGTGCGGTACTGGCGCAGGTATTCGTCGACGCGGTCGGCCGTCCACAGCAGCGCGAGCTCGCGCAGCGCGGTCAGGTTGCCGGGCCGGAAGTAGTTGGAGAGGGCCGCGTCGACCTTGTCGGGCTTGTAGATGTTCCCGTGCGCCATGCGGCGGCGCAGCGCCTGCGGCGACATGTCGACCAGCTCTATCTGGTCGGCGCGGCGCACCACCTCGTCGGGCACGGTCTCCTGCTGCCGGACGCCGGTGATCGACTCGACGACGTCGCCGAGCGACTCCAGGTGCTGGATGTTGACCGTGGAGACGACGTCGATGCCCGCCTGCAGCAGTTCCTCGACGTCCTGCCAGCGCTTGGTGTTGCGCGAGCCGGGCACGTTGGTGTGGGCGAGCTCGTCGACGAGGACGACGGCCGGGCGGCGGGCCAGGACGGCGTCGATGTCCATCTCCGTGAAGGCCGTCCCGCGGTAGGCGATCTCCTTGCGGGGCACCTCCTCCAGGCCGTGCAGCATCACCTCGGTGCGCGGCCGACCGTGGTGCTCGACGAAGCCGACCACGGCGTCCGTGCCGCGCTCCACGCGGCGGTGGGCCTCGGAGAGCATCGCGTACGTCTTGCCGACGCCCGGTGCCGCGCCGAGGTAGATCCGAAGCTTGCCGCGTCCCATGGCCCCATTGTCTTTCACGCCACGCGGTGGTGTCCGGCCGCTCCGTGACGGCCGGCAGTGCCGATGTGCCCGCACTGCCGCGTACGGCCGACCTTACGGCCAAACTTTCGGACATATGGGGCGTGCGGGGGTGCGGGGCGCGGTATTGACGCAGCTCTGACGCGGTGTGCCGTGTCCTTTGCCATGCCCCTCTCGGGCTCCGTACGGCCCCGGGCCGGGAGGCGGGGCGGCGCCGGGCGGCATGATGGCGGCATGACCGACATCCGCACGGCCCACACCTCCGACCTGACCGGCAAGGAACTCACCGCGATCCGCGCCCTCATGGACGACGCGTTCGAAGGGGACTTCTCCGACGACGACTGGGACCACACCGTCGGCGGCATGCACGCCCTCGTCCGGGAGGGCGGCGAGCTCATAGGCCACGGCTCACTCGTGCAGCGCCGGCTCCTGCACGGCGGGCGCGCGCTGCGGGCCGGCTACGTGGAGGCGGTCGCCGTCCGCGCGGACCGGCGCCGGCAGGGCGTGGCATCGGCCGTCATGGAGGCGCTGGAGCGGGTCCTGCGGGACGGGGCGTACGAGGTGGGCGCGCTGGGCGCGGCGGACGAGGCGGTGCCGCTGTACGAGGGCCGCGGCTGGCAGCGGTGGCGCGGCCCGTCGTCAGTGGTCTCCCCGCAGGGCCTCCGGCGCACGGAGGAGGAGGACGGCTGCATCTACGTCCTCCCGCTCGGCGCGGCGCTGGACCTGGACGGCGCGCTGGCCTGCGACTGGCGCCCCGGGGACGTGTGGTAGCCCCACGTCCCGCGCCGACAGGCGCACCACCGGCCCGGAGCCCGGGCCGCCGGAGCCCCAACCCCTTCTCCCCGCCGCAACGGCGCTCAGCCGCATGACCGCGACCCGGCGGCGCCGAACCGGCCCCAGGCCGCAGGGCACCGCCGAACACCACCGCGGGGGCTGAGCACCGCCGCGGCGGAGGAACTCGGCGGGGCCGACACCCCCTCCACCGCGGCGGAGTACGTCGCCGGGGCCGGCGCCCGCGGCGGAGGGCGGCCGATGCGTCAGCGAGGGCGTGGGACCGGGCGGCGGCCCAAGAGGTCCGCCAGGCCCTGGCGGGTCGCGGCGACGAGGACGCGGTCCTGGCCGCGCAGTACGTAGTCGCCGGGGAGGTCCCGCAGGAGGACCGTCTGCCGGCCGGACGCGTCCGGCCGGACCATGGTCAGGCCGAGCACCCGCCACGCGCCCGGCGCGAACGCGTCGGCGGCGGCGCGGCCCTCCAGGCCGGCGTGGCCGACGACCTCAAGGGCTGCGATGAGGACGACGCTCCGTTCCACCGGCACCGCCCCCAGGATCTGACGTCCTATCATCGCGCTGGCGAAGGCCGGGGCGACGAGGAACGACACGCTGCGGCTGCGGGTCCGTGCCCGGGGGTACGTGTCGCGCAGGGTGCGGTAGACGGCCTTGGCGAAGCGGTCGTCGTAGAGCCGCATGACCACGCGGACGTCGGGCTTGACGGTCCGCGCGTACAGGGCGGCCTCCAGGTTGGTGATGTCGCTGCTGGTCAGCGCCATGAGCGTGCCGCTCTGGCCGATCTTGGCGGCCGCCAGCACGCCTTCCTCGGTGACGTCGCCGATGATCGTGGGCACGCGCAGCGCGCGGGCGAGCGCGACGCCGCGGGCCTGCGGGTCGCGCTCGACGCAGACGACGGGGATGCCGAGCTCGCGGAGCCGGGCCAGCACACGGGTGCCGATCTTGCCGAGTCCGAGCAGCACCACGTGGCCGGAGAGGCCGCGCCGCGGGCGCCGCAGGGCGGAGGCGGAGCGGAAGGTGCCGAGCCCTTCCAGCGCGGCGGCCACGAGCAGGGGGAGCAGGAGCAGGCCGGTGAAGCCGGAGAGGAGCTGGAGGATCTGCCGGCCGTGGCCCTCGCGGATCGCGGGCTCGTTGATCGCGAAGAGGTCGAGGAGCGAGAGGTAGACGGCGTGGGTGGGGTTGTTGCTGCTGACGCTCCAGGACGCGACGGCGAGCCCGCAGACGGCGGCGGTCAGCAGCGCGAGGGCCCAGCGCAGGCGCCGGGAGAAGAACGAGCCGAGGGGCAGGCCGCGGACCATGGGCCGGGCGGGCGGCCCGGACGGCACGTCGAAGGGGACGGCTTCCAGGACGACCCGGGAGCGCCCCTCCGCGCCGGGCGGCGGCACGGCGCCGGGCAGCAGCAGGGGCCCGTCGGCCTCGGGCCCGTACGCGCCGGCGGGCCGCTGGGCCGGGGCGAGGAGGGCGACGGTGCACAGCTCCTGCGGGCGTGCGGCGTCCTCCGCCGCGGGCGGCCGCTCGACGGCTCTCAGCAGTCTGCCGCCGACGTCGAAGACCCGGCTGTGCCCGGAGACGGCGGCGGTGACGAGGACGGGGGCGGCGGTGTCCGCGTCCGACAGGACGGTGGTGGTGGCGTCGGTGACGGGCTCGGCGTCCTGCGTGGCGGCGGCCAGCAGGGCGGCCTGGTCGAGGACTTCCTCCAGATGCTGGCCGAGCCGCCGGTTGTAGAGGCGGATGACGAGCCGGACGCGCGGGTTGAGGCGGCGGGCGAGGAGGGCCGCCTGGACGTTGGTCTCGTCGTCGTCGTAGACGAGGGCGAGGGCCGTGGCCCGGGCCACCTGCGCCTCGGTGAAGGCGTCCTCGTCGGGCTCGGCCGCCTCCACGACGCGGACGAGACCGCTGCCGGCCGCCGCGGCGCCGTTGCGGTCGGGGCCGCCGGCGCGGCCGACGACTCCGGTGACGCGCCCGAAGAGGGCCGCGGCGCGGCCGACCATGGGCGCGGGGCGCCGCCGGGCCTCGCCCGCCGGCGGCAGGACGACGGTGACGCGCTCGCCGTACACGCCGGAGAGCTCGGCTGCGAGCCGGTGCGCGAGCCCGTCGTCACCGCACACCACCATGTGCGGTGCGGGCGAGGTGACTTGGGGCTGCTGGTTCAGTGTGGCCACACTGTCAGACTGCCCTGCACCGGTCGAACATTCACCGGAATTGCCACGGACATGCAGGACATTCGGCCCGGTGGAAGCGGAGTCCGCGCCACCATCCACCGGAAGCCGCCCCTCCCCCGCGGTCCGGCGAGGGGCGCCGCGGGCGCACGACAGCCCGGCCCCTCCTGACGAGGAAGCCGGGCTGCGGCCTCGGGCCGTACGGGCGTCACACCAGCCGTACGGCCGACTGTCACCCCTGTCGTACGGCCGTCATTCCTGCCGGCCCCGGCCGACCGTCACACCAGCCGTACGACCGTCACACCAGCCGCACAACCGACCGTCACACCAGCCGTACAGCCGTCACCGCTTCCCACCGGCCCCGGCCAGCTCCCGCAGGGCGACGTTGAGCTTCAGGACGTTGACGCGCTCCTCGCCCATGAAGCCGAGGACGCGGCCGTCCACGTGGTCCTCGACCAGCTTCTCGACCGTGGCCGCCGGCAGGCCGTTGGCCTCGGCGACGCGCTTGGCCTGCAGGCGGGCGTACGCCGGCGAGATGTCCGGGTCGAGGCCCGAGGCGGAGGCCGTCAGCGCGTCCACCGGCACGGCCGAGGGGTCGGCGTGGTTGAACGCGGCGACGTCCGCCCGCCGCTGCTTGACGGCGTCGAGCAGGGTCTTGCTGTCGGCGGCGAGGTTGGAGGCGCCGGAGACGATCAGCTTGTACTGCGTGTTCTCGGCGTTCGGACCGGCGGCCGAGGGGCGCGGCTGGAAGTACTTGGGGTCCGGCAGCGGGTTGCCGTCCTTGTCCTTCTTGCCGGGGAGGTTGTAGCTCTGGCCGAGCCGCTCGGAGCCCACCGACTTGCCGTCGACCGTGACTTCGGAGCCGTTGGCCTTGCCGTGGAAGGCCGCCTGGGCGATGCCGGTGACGACCAGCGGGTAGATCACCCCGCAGACCACCGTGAGGACGAGCAGGGCGCGGAGCCCCGCGCCGACCAGGCGGGCCGTGCTGCGTACGGAGTTGTTCATGGTGTCGTCACCCGATGCCAGGGATGAGGGAGATGAGCATGTCGATGATCTTGATGCCGATGAACGGGGAGATCAGACCGCCCAGTCCGTAGATCAAGAGGTTGCGGCGGAGCATGGCGTCCGCGCTCATCGGGCGGTAGCGCACGCCCTTGAGGGCGAGCGGCACGAGGGCGACGATGATCAGCGCGTTGAAGATGACCGCCGAGAGGATGGCCGACTCGGGCGAGGTCAGGCTCATGATGTTGAGCTTGTCCAGGCCGGGGTAGGCCACCGCGAACATCGCCGGGATGATGGCGAAGTACTTGGCGACGTCGTTGGCGATCGAGAAGGTCGTCAGGGCGCCGCGGGTGATGAGCAGCTGCTTGCCGATCTCGACGATCTCGATGAGCTTGGTGGGGTTGGAGTCCAGGTCCACCATGTTCCCGGCCTCCTTGGCGGCCGAGGTGCCGGTGTTCATGGCCACGCCCACGTCCGCCTGCGCCAGCGCGGGAGCGTCGTTCGTGCCGTCGCCCGTCATCGCCACGAGCTTGCCGCCGGCCTGCTCGCGCTTGATGAGCGCCATCTTGTCCTCGGGGGTGGCCTCGGCGAGGAAGTCGTCGACGCCGGCCTCCTCCGCGATGGCCTTGGCCGTCAGCGGGTTGTCGCCCGTGATCATGACGGTCTTGATGCCCATGGCGCGCAGCTCGTCGAACCGCTCGCGCATGCCCTCCTTGACGACGTCCTTGAGGTGGATGACGCCCAGGACGCGCGCGCCCTTGTCGTCCTCCAGGGCGACGAGCAGCGGGGTGCCGCCGGCCTGCGAGATGTCGTCGGTGAGCTTGCGGGCATCCTCGGCCACGCGGCCGCCCTGCTCCTCGACCCAGGCGATGACCGAACCGGTCGCGCCCTTGCGGACCTTGCGGCCGTCCACGTCGACGCCGGACATCCGGGTCTGGGCCGTGAAGGGGATCCACTCGGCGCCCACGAGCTCGCCCTCGTGGCGCTCGCGCAGGCCGTACTTCTCCTTGGCGAGGACGACGATCGAGCGGCCCTCGGGCGTCTCGTCGGCGAGCGAGGAGAGCTGGGCGGCGTCGGCGACCTCGGCCGCCATGGTGCCCTTGACGGGCACGAACTCGGCGGCCTGGCGGTTGCCGTAGGTGATGGTGCCGGTCTTGTCGAGCAGCAGCGTCGAGACGTCGCCCGCGGCCTCCACCGCGCGCCCGGACATCGCCAGGACGTTGCGCTGCACCAGCCGGTCCATGCCCGCGATGCCGATGGCGGACAGCAGGGCGCCGATGGTGGTCGGGATGAGGCAGACGAGCAGCGCCGCGAGGATGATCATCGACTGCTCGGCGCCCGCGTAGATCGCGAACGGCTGGAGCGTGATGACGGCCAGCAGGAAGACGATCGTCAGCGAGGCGAGCAGGATGTTCAGCGCGATCTCGTTGGGCGTCTTCTGCCGGGCGGCGCCCTCGACCAGGTTGATCATCCGGTCGATGAAGGTCTCGCCGGGCTTCGTCGTGATCTTGATGACGATGCGGTCGGAGAGGACCTTGGTGCCGCCGGTGACCGCCGAGCGGTCGCCGCCGGACTCGCGGATGACCGGGGCCGACTCGCCGGTGATGGCCGACTCGTCGACCGAGGCGACGCCTTCGACGACGTCGCCGTCGCCCGGGATGATGTCGCCGGCCTCGCAGACGACCAGGTCGCCCACGCGCAGCTCGGTGCCGGGCACCGACTCCTCGGTGTCGCCGTTCAGGCGGCGCGCCACCGTGTCGGTCTTGGCCTTGCGCAGGGTGTCGGCCTGGGCCTTGCCGCGGCCCTCGGCGACCGCCTCGGCCAGGTTGGCGAAGAGGACGGTCAGCCACAGCCAGACGGTGATCGCCCAGCCGAACCAGGAGCCGGGGTCCTTCAGCGCCAGCACGGTGGTGACCACCGAGCCGATCAGGACCACGAACATCACCGGGGCCTTGACCATCACCCGTGGGTCGAGCTTGCGGAAGGCGTCCGGCAGCGACTTCAGCAGCTGCGCGGGGTCGAAGAGGCCGCCGGAGACCCGGCCGGACTCCGGGGAGCCCTGCGGCTGGACGTCCTCCTCGGACGGCGTACGGACAGGGGTGGTCGTGCTCATGAGAGTCCCTCCGCCATCGGGCCAAGGGCCAGGGCCGGGAAGTAGGTCAAGCCGGTGATGATGAGGATCGCGCCGACGAGCAGGCCGGCGAAGAGCGGCTTCTCCGTGCGCAGGGTGCCGGCGGTCTCGGGGACGGGCGTCTGCTCGGCGAGCGAGCCGGCCAGCGCCAGGACGAAGACCATCGGCAGGAAGCGGCCGAGCAGCATGGCGAGGCCGATCGTGGTGTTGTACCAGGGCGTGTTGGCGTTGAGGCCGGCGAAGGCGGAGCCGTTGTTGTTGGCGCCGGAGGTGAACGCGTAGAGGACCTCGGAGAAGCCGTGGGCGCCGCTGCCGTCCACCGAGTTGCCCTTGACGTTCAGGATCGACTCGGGCGGCGAGGAGAGCGCCATGGACAGGGCGGTGAAGCCCAGCACCAGGGTCGGGGTGATGAGGATGTAGCACGCGGCGAGCTTGATCTCGCGGGTGCCGATCTTCTTGCCGAGGTACTCGGGCGTCCGGCCGACCATCAGGCCCGCGATGAAGACCGCGATGATCGCCATGACGAGCATGCCGTAGAGGCCGGAGCCGACGCCGCCGGGGGCGATCTCGCCGAGCATCATGCTCAGCAGCGTGAGGCCGCCGCCGAGGCCGGTGAAGGAGGAGTGGAAGGAGTCCACCGCACCGGTCGAGGTGAGCGTCGTGGTGGTGGCGAAGATGGCCGAGGCGCCGACGCCGAAGCGCTGTTCCTTGCCCTCCATCGCGCCGCCCGCGGCCTGCAGCGCGGGGCCGTGGTGCGCGTACTCGGTCCACATCATCAGGGCGGTGAAGCCGAGCCAGATGACGCCCATCGCGGCCAGGATCGCGTAGCCCTGCCGGACGTTGCCGACGAGCTTGCCGAAGGTCCGGGTCAGCGCGAAGGGGATGACGAGGATCAGGAAGATCTCGAAGAGGTTGGAGAAGGCGTTGGGGTTCTCGAACGGGTGGGCGGAGTTGGCGTTGAAGTAGCCGCCGCCGTTGGTGCCGAGCTCCTTGATGACCTCCTGCGAGGCCACGGCGCCGCCGTTGACCTGCTGGGTGCCGCCCGTGAGCCGGCCGATCTCGTGGATGCCCGAGAAGTTCTGGATCGCGCCGCAGGCGACGAGGACGATCGCGCCGATCACCGAGAGCGGGATCAGGATGCGGACGGTGCCGCGCACGAGGTCGGCCCAGAAGTTGCCGAGCTCGCCGGTGCGGGACCTGGCGAAGCCGCGGACCAGCGCGACCGCGACGGCCATGCCCACAGCCGCGGAGACGAAGTTCTGCACGGCGAGGCCGAGCGTCTGGACGGCGTGGCCCATGGCCTGCTCGCCCGAGTACGACTGCCAGTTGGTGTTGGCGACGAACGAGGCGGCGGTGTTGAACGCCTGGTCCGGGCTGATCGCGGTGAAGCCGAGCGACAGCGAGTCGGGAAGTATGCCCTGGATCCGCTGCAGGAGGTACAGGAAGAGGACGCCGACGGCGGAGAAGGCCAGGATCCCGCGCAGGTACGCGGGCCAGCGCATCCCGGCGTCCGGGTCGGCGCCGATCGTGCGGTAGATCAGCTTCTCGGCGCGCAGGTGCTTCTCGGAGCTGTAGACGCGGGCCATGTAGTCGCCGAGCGGGCGGTAGGACAGCGCCAGCGCCGCGATGAGCGCGAGGAGCTGGAGGACTCCGGAGAGTACGGGGCTCATATCTGTGCTCAGAACCTCTCCGGGAAGACGAGGGCGAGGATCAGGTAGCCCAGGAGGGCGACGGCCACGACCAGGCCGACGATGTTCTCGGCGGTCACAGCTTCGTCACCCCCTTGGCGACGAGAGCCACCAGCGCGAAGACCGCGATCGTGGTGACGACGAAGGCCACGTCGGCCATCGTGTGCTCCTAGAGAGGTTCGGACAGGAACGGACCATCACAGGAAACCGTTCGCGGCCCGCTCCGGGGCTTCCGTTGACGCGCTCTATACGGCCATTAGCGCCCCCTTGATGGAATCCATACGGATACGCCTTTGACCTGCAAAAACGCCGCTGGGCCGCAACCCCGGTCAGGGGTTGCGGCCCAGCGGAAGGCCGTAATCCAGCCGCCGGCGAGGGTGTTCGCCGGTGGCTGCGGGCGTGGTGTCAGCGCACTTCGGAGATCTCCGGACCGCGCTCCAGGCGGTCCACGCCGCCCGCGAAGCGCGAGCGGTCGTCGTCCTGCTGCTGCAGGCCCTCGGCGACCATCTGGGCGTCCTCGGGCAGCTTCAGGACGATCGGGTCGCGCGGAGCCATCGGGGACTCGCCGCGGACGACGACGGTGTCCCGGAAGATCTGCTCCAGCAGACCCGCGGTCTGCGGCTGCACTGCGCCCTGGCCGGAGATCACACCGCGCAGGAACCAGCGCGGCCCGTCGCACCCGACGAAGCGCACCATCTGCACGCCCTGCGTGCCGTCCGGCAGCGCCACGGGCACCTGGGCCCGCAGCTCCCAGCCGAGCGGGCCCTGGACCTCGTCCACCACACCGCCCTGCTGGGTGATGCCGGAGGCGATCTCCTCGCGGACCTCGCTCCAGATGCCCTCGCGCTTGGGGGCGGCGAAGCCCTGCAGCTGCACGGCGCTGTCGCGGAGCACGACGGTGGCGGCGACGATCGCGTCACCCGCGACCTCCACGCGCAGCTCCATGCCCTCGACACCCGGCACGAACAGGCCGCCCAGGTCGACCCGGCCCTCGGCGGGGTCGCGGACCTCGGAGAGGTCCCACGGCCCGTCGGGGCGCGGCTCCGGCTCCAGCCGGACACGGCTCTCGGCCGCGGAGTCCGACGCGGCCGGCGACTCCTCGGCCAACTCCTCGGAGGTCACGTCGTCGGGACGGGAGTCCCGGGCCACGTCCTCACTGCGCTTGCGGCGACGACCGAACACGTCACTGTCCTTCCCGGTCGCTGGCGACCGAAGCGAATCCATACCCCACGGCAGCGTGGCCACCGGTGGACCCGAAGCCCCCTTCGGCCCGTGCCGAGCCCGGAAGCTCCGCGACCTCGTGGAAGCGGACCTTCTCTACCTGCTGGACGACCAACTGGGCAATGCGGTCGAACCTCTCGAACCTGACGGTCTCCCGCGGGTCCAGATTGACCACAATCACCTTGATCTCTCCACGGTACCCGGCATCGATGGTCCCTGGGGCATTCACCATGGAGACTCCGCACCGGGCTGCGAGGCCCGAACGCGGGTGCACGAAGGCGGCATAGCCGTCCGGCAGCGCGATGGAGACGCCCGTCGGCAGCACCATCCGCTCCCCCGGGGCCAGCTCGGCGGCCTCGGTGGTCACGAGGTCGCAGCCGGCGTCGCCGGGGTGGCCGTAGGAGGGGAGGGGCACCTCGGGGTCCACTCGGCGGATGAGGACGTCCAAGGGTTGACGCGTCACGGGTTCACCTCGAAAGCTCGCGCGACCTTCACCTGGTCGGGGTTGGCCAGCGTGGCCTGGATCTCTGCGGGACGGCCGTGCTCGATGAAGTGGTCGACCTTGACCTCGACGAACACCGCCTCGGCACGGAGCGCGACCGGGCCCTCGGGCCCGCCGATCCGGCCGGTGGCCGCGGCGTAGATCTTACGGCCGTGCACGGCCTTCACCTCGGCCCGCAGGTGCAGCACGGTGTCGACCGGCACGGGCAGCAGGTAGTCGGTCTCCAGCCGGCCGGTCACCGCGATCACCCGCAGCATCCAGCCCAGCGCGCTCAGCGTCTCGTCCAGCGCCGTCGCCAGCACCCCGCCGTGGGCGAGGCCGGGGGCGCCCTGGTGGGCGTCCTTCACCCGGAACTCCGCGGTGACGCACACCCCGTCGCCGGCCCGCACATCGACGTGCAGCCCGTGCGGGACGCCGGGGCCGCAGCCGAAGCAGTACTCGTAGTGCGACCCGATGGTCTCGCCGGGCGCGGGCGCGTCGGGGTGCCGCACCGGGGGCACGGCCCCCTCCGGCGGCGTCAGCGCTGTCGTTCGTCCACTCACAGGGGCTGACCTTACCCGCGAGGGCCGGGCCCGGTCCCGCTCGTGTCAAGCTTGGGCCCATGCAGGCTTACGAAGAACGTCTCACCGCGCCCCGTTCCTGGTGGTTCATCGCGCTTCTGGCCGGGGTGGCGATGGCGCTGATCCTGCTGCCCCTGGGCACGGTGCCGATGCTCGGCGGTCTCGTGGGCGGCGGCGCGCTCGCGGCGGTGGCCGTCAGCTCCTACGGCTCGGTGCGCATCCGCGTGGTGGGCGGCACGCTGATCGCGGGCGACGCCCGGATCCCCCTCGAAGCGCTGGGGACGCCGCAGGTGCTGGACGCCGAGGAGGCCCGCGCCTGGCGCACGTACAAGGCCGACACCCGCGCCTTCATGCTGCTGCGGGGGTACGTGCCCACGGCGCTCCGGGTCGAGATCACCGACCCGTCCGACCCGACGCCCTACGCCTACCTCTCCACGCGCTCTCCCGAGCGCCTGGCCGCCGCGCTGACGGCGGTAACGGCTTCCTGACGGGCGTACCGGCTTCCTGACGGGCGGCTGCGCCACAGGCTCGTTCAGGGACTCTCCGGCGGTCCGGGGGCCGGGCGTCCGGGCCCGGCCCGCAGGCCGCTACACGAGCGGGAGGGGGCCTTCCGGGCCCCCGGGGAGCGCTTCCCACGGCACCTGCCGGGCGCGCAGGTCCTTGCGGACCCTGGCCGCGAGCCTTCTGGTGTCGCGGCGGTTCATCACCGCACCCACGGTCGCGCCGATCATGAACGGCGTGAGGCTGGGGAGATTGCGGAACGTGCGCTTGAGGATCTGCTGGCGCAGCTCGCGCTTCAGCTGGCCCCCGAGGGCCGCGTTGACCGTGGTGGGGGCCGTGACGTCGATGCCGCGCTCTTCGGCCCAGGCGGCCAGATAGGCCAGGGACCGCTGGCCGAGGGTGCCGGGGGCCCGCAGGCCGTACACCTCGTGGAGCTCGGCGATCAGCTTGAACTCCACGGCGGCGACGCCGGTGATCTCGGCCGCCAGCTCGGCGGGCATCGCGGGCGGCACCGGCAGCATCGCCGCGGCGCCGACTCCGGCCCCGACGGTGGACGTGGCGTTGGCCGCGCCGGCCACCAGCTTGTCGGCGAGCTCCTCCGGGCCGAGGCCCGGGAACTGGGCCCGCAGCGTCGCGAGGTCGCGCACCGGGATGCGCGGGGCGTTCGCGATGATCCGGTCGGCAAGGGCGGTGAGACCCGCCCGTGCTCCCCGGCCGCCCTTGGTGGCGCCACGGCCGACCGCAGCGGCGAGCGAGGCCGTGCGGCCCCGCTCGACGTGAGTGCCGGCCGTGTCACCAGAGGCGGGTGCGTCCTGCCGTGCGGCGTCCCGGCCCGGCCCGGTGGTCAGCTCGGGCTGCCGGGAGCGCCGCTTCCAAAGCGGGGTCGAGCCTGCCATCGCAGACCCGGTCCTCAGTCGCAGTCGCGGCAGATCGGCTGGCCGTTCTTCTCGCGAGCCAGCTGGCTGCGGTGGTGCACGAGGAAGCAGCTCATGCAGGTGAACTCGTCGGCCTGCTTGGGCAGGACCCGGACGGCCAGCTCCTCGTTGGAGAGGTCCGCGCCGGGCAGCTCCATGCCCTCGGCGGCCTCGAAGTCGTCCACGTCGACGTTCGACGCCGACTTGTCGTTCCGGCGGGCCTTGAGCTCTTCAAGGCTGTCCGAGTCGACGTCGTCGTCGGTCTTGCGTGGGGTGTCGTAGTCCGTTGCCATGTCGCTCTCCCCCTCTGGGTGTCTGCGGTGTCTCCAGCGCACGTAACGCGTGAGAGGCCGGACTTGTGCCCGACCCGAGGCGGAGATTTTGCCTCACATCAAGGTCTGTTACTCAATCGACACCCAACCGCACACCTGAAGAGGTGATGGGGATGGATGGCGAACCGGACCGTACACGGTCCGGATGCCGCGTGCAGATGCGCCATCACGTGTACTTCCCGTGATCAGGACCAGCAGAAACCCCCATTTTCCCGGCGTTCCGGCGAGTCCAGCGATCACGGAGAGTGGATGGCCGGAAGTTTGCGTGTGTGAGCGATTCCACACATCCACAGCAAGGGGCGGAACATGAAAATTCCGCCCAAAGCGAACCTACGGCCGCCCTATTCTCGCAGAAATTTTCAGGTGGGCAGGACCACTCTCATGATCAACCCGCCTCCCTCGCGCGGCTCCGCGGTGATCCGCCCGCCGTGCGCGCGGGCCACCGAGCGCACGATGGACAGCCCCAGGCCGACGCCCTTGTCGCTGCCCGTGCGCTCCGTGCGGAGCCTGCGGAACGGCTCGAAGATGTTGTCCAGCTCGTACGCCGGGACCACCGGGCCGGTGTTCTCCACCACCAGCACCGCCTGGCCCGGCTGCGCCTCGGTGGTGACCTCGACCCAGCCGTCCGGCGCGTTGTAGCGCACGGCGTTCTGCACGAGGTTCAGCGCGATCCGCTCCAGCAGCACGCCGTTGCCCTGGACCACCGCGGGCTGACGCGTGCCGCGCAGCTCCACGCCCTTGTCCTGGGCCTCCGAGCGCGTCTGGTCCAGCGCCCTGGACGCCACCTCGGCGAGGTCCACGGGCTTGCGGTCGACGATCTCGTTGTCGCTGCGGGCGAGCAGCAGCAGGCCCTCCACCAGCTGCTCGCTGCGCTCGTTCGTGGCCAGCAGCGTCTTGCCGAGCTGCTGGAGCTCCGGCGGCGCACCGGGGTCGGAGAGGGTGACCTCCAGCAGCGTGCGGTTGATCGCGAGCGGCGTGCGCAGCTCGTGCGAGGCGTTGGCCACGAACCGCTGCTGCGCGGTGAAGGCCCGCTCCAGCCGGTCCAGCATCTCGTCGAAGGTGTCGGAAAGCTCCTTCAACTCATCCTCCGGCCCGCCCAGTTCGATGCGCCGGGAGAGGTCGGTGGCGGCCACCCGGCGGGCGGTCCGCGTCATCTTGCCCAGCGGCGAGAGGACCCGCCCCGCCATGGCGTAGCCGAAGGCGAAGGCGATCACGGCGAGGCCCAGGAGGGCCAGCAGGGAGCGCTTGAGGAGGCCGTCGAGGGCGATGGCGCGCTGGTGCTCCATGCACAGCCGCAGGCCGTTCATGAAGGCGTCGCTGTTGGTCGCGGAGCCCTGGGGCAGGCTCCGGCAGCTGGCGCTGGTCTCGACGTTGGCGTTGAGGATCCGGAACGGCAGCTGGTTGCCCTGGGTGAGGGCGTCGGCCGCCAGCAGGTAGATGATCGTCAGCAGCAGGACGCCCGCCATCAGGAACATCCCGCCGTACAGCAGGGTCAGCCGTATCCGGATGGTGGGGCGCAGCCAGGGGAAGGGCCGCACGACGGGCTGCCGCGGGTCCCAGGTGGGCTTGGGGGGCGCTGCGGGGGGTGCGGGCGCGGGGGTGGGGGCGGTGGACATCAGGGTCAGATCCGGTATCCGGAGCCCGGCACGGTGACGATCACCGGGGGCTCGCCGAGCTTGCGGCGCAGGGTCATGACGGTGACCCGGACGACGTTGGTGAAGGGGTCGGTGTTCTCGTCCCAGGCCTTCTCCAGGAGCTGCTCGGCCGAGACGACCGCGCCCTCGCTGCGCATGAGGACCTCCAGGACGGCGAACTCCTTGGGGGCGAGCTGGACCTCGCGGCCGTCGCGGAAGACCTCGCGGCGGTTGGGGTCGAGCTTGATGCCGGCGCGCTCCAGGACGGGCGGCAGGGCCACGGTCGTGCGGCGGCCGAGGGCCCGCACGCGGGCGGTGAGCTCGCTGAAGGCGAAGGGCTTGGGGAGGTAGTCGTCGGCGCCGATCTCCAGGCCCTCCACGCGGTCGCTGACGTCGCCGGAGGCGGTGAGCATCAGGACGCGGGTGGGGATGCCGAGCTCGACGACCTTGCGGCACACGTCGTCGCCGTGGACGAGGGGCAGGTCGCGGTCGAGGACGATCACGTCGTAGTCGTTGACGGCGATCCGCTCCAGGGCGGCGGCACCGTCGTACACGACGTCGACCGCCATGGCCTCCCGGCGCAGTCCGGTGGCGACGGCATCGGCGAGCAGTTGCTCGTCCTCGACGACGAGTACGCGCACGGCGTTGATCCTTCCCTTTGGGCCCGGGCGGGCAGGCTGGAGATACCCCTGTGGGTGCCTCCATGGTGCCTCGAACCTCGGTAAACCGGCTGTAAGGGGTGCCGGGGGCCGACTGGCCGGCCGGTCGTTCCGGATCGCGGCCGGGCAGCGGCCCTGAGCGGTTTCCGGTCCGGTCGGGGATTGGTTCCGGACGGGAGGTTTCCCCGCGGACGCGGCTGGGGAAGACGTCTGCACACCCGCGATCACGCCCAGTGGCGGCACGCCACTACGGCACGCCCGCCCGCGCCAGGGCAGGGGCGCGATCGATTCGCCGTCGGCACACCCCCGTGCCATCGACCCACGACGAGGGGGCGCAGCACCATGGACGCGTTCACCGCTGGCATTCTGCAGCGCATAGAGACCACCCGCAGCGACCGGGACCAGGCCCGCAGGCTGGGCGACGAGTACACGGCCGAGGTGGAGCAGTCCGCCCTGGACGATCTCCACCGCCTGGCCGCCGAGCACGGCGTCAAGGTCTCCGCTGCCTGATCCGGACCCGGCGGCGACGCCCCGGCACCCGAGAGGGGCCGGGGCGTCGTCATGCCCGCAGGAGGGCGGCTGAGGGCCGCGGCGGCGGTGCTCAGCCCTGCCAGGCCCCCAGCTCCTCCAGCCGCCCCTGCAGCTGCTCGAAGAGGGCCGGCGGGGCCGCCACCGTGAGCTCGGTGGAGGCGGGCTCGCCCGGACGGCCGCCCGTCAGCGCCCCGGCCTCGCGGGCGATCAGCGCGCCCGCCGCGTAGTCCCAGGGGTTGAGGCCGCGCTCGTAGTAGCCGTCGAGCCGGCCGCAGGCCACGTCGCACAGGTCGATCGCGGCCGACCCGCCGCGCCGGATGTCGCGCACCTGCGGCAGCAGGGAGCGCAGGACCTCCGCCTGGGAGGCGCGGCGCGAGGCGAGGTAGCCGAAGCCGGTGCCGATCAGGGCCTGGTCGAGGCCGGGCGCGGGCCGTACGGCCAGCCGCCGCTCGCCCAGGTGGGCGCCCTCGCCGAGGACGGCGTGGTAGGTCTCGCCGCGCATCGGGGCGGCCACGACGCCGACGACGGCCTCGCCGTCGAGCTCGGCAGCTATCGACACGCACCAGGACGGCAGGCCGTAGAGGTAGTTCACGGTGCCGTCGATCGGGTCGATGACCCACCGGACGCCGGTGCTGCCCTCGCTGCTGGCGCCCTCCTCGCCCAGCAGGCCGTCGGCCGGGCGGCGCTCGGCGAGGAAGCCGGTGATCAGCTTCTCGGCGGCGATGTCCATCTCGGTGACGACGTCGATCGGGCTGGTCTTCGTCGCGGCGACCCCGAGGTCCGCCGGGCGGCCGTCGCGGAGCAGCGCCCCGGCACGGTCGGCGGCCTCAAGGGCCACGGCCAGGAGTTCTGCCTTCAGAGTGTCGCTCACGGTGCTGGTGCTCCTTGGACGGGATGGGGCGGGATTGCGGCGGGAGGGCCGGGATTGCGGCGGAGTGCCGGGGTCACGGCGGGAGGGCTGGGATCACGGCGGGAGGGTCAGAGGGTCAGGCGTACGGGCTGTCGGCCCCGGCGGCGGCCGGGCGCGGGGCCCTGGCCGGGCAGCAGCCGACGGGGCAGAGGTCGTGCGAGGGGCCGAGGGCGCCCAGGGCGCACCGCTCGGGGTGCTCGCCGCGCTCGGTCGCGGCGCGCTCCAGGACGAGCTCGCGGACGGCGGCGGCGAAGCGGGGGTCGGCGCCGACGGTCGCCGCGCGGGCGACCGGCAGGCCGAGCTCCGCGGCCTTGGCGGCGGCCTCGGTGTCGAGGTCGTACTTGACCTCCATGTGGTCCGAGACGAAGCCGATGGGGACCATGACGACGGCGGGGACGCCGGCGGCGTGGGAGGCCTCCAGGTGGTCGCAGATGTCGGGTTCGAGCCAGGGGATGTGCGGGGCGCCGCTGCGGGACTGGTAGACGAGCCGCCAGGGGTGCTCCCGGCCGGTCTCCTCGCGGACCGCCTCCGCGATCGTGCGGGCCACGTCGAGGTGCTGGGCGACGTAGGCGCCGCCGTCGCCGTGGCCCTCCGCCGGGCCGGAGGCGTCCGCGGCGGCCGTGGGGATGGAGTGGGTGGTGAAGGCCAGGTGGGCACCCTCGCGGACCGCCTCGGGCAGCTCGGCGAGGGCCGCGAGGACGGCGTCGGCCATGGGGCGGACGAAGCCGGGGTGGTTGAAGTAGTGCCGCAGCTTGTCGACGCGGGGCGGGGTGACGCCCTCGGCCTCCAGGGCGGCGAGCGCGTCGGCCAGGTTCTCCCGGTACTGGCGGCAGCCCGAGTACGAGGCGTAGGCGCTGGTGGCGAGGGTGAGCACGCGGCGCCGGCCGTCGGCGGCGATCTCGCGCAGGGTGTCGGTCAGGTACGGCGCCCAGTTGCGGTTGCCCCAGTAGACCGGGAGGTCGGTGCCGTGCTCGGCGAACTCCTTGCGCAGGGCGCCGAGCAGCGCCCTGTTCTGGTCATTGATCGGGCTGACGCCGCCGAAGAGGAAGTAGTGCTGCCCGACCTCCTTGAGGCGCTCGCGGGGGATGCCGCGCCCGCGCGTGACGTTCTCCAGGAAGGGGACGACGTCGTCCGGGCCCTCGGGACCGCCGAAGGAGAGCAACAGCAGGGCGTCGTAGGGGGCGTGCGCTGGCTGATCCGACATGGGTCCGATCCTGCCACTCGTCACTGACAGGCAGGAAATGGCGGTGCGTCGCACGAACGTGCCCACGTAAGCTGTATCGGCCACCTACGTCCCTTACGGCACCCTCGATCCGTCCCGCCCCCGATCTCCCTGGGAGCCGTCCTTGCCCAGTCCGTACCGCGCGATCTTCGCCGCCCCCGGCACCAAGAGCTTCTCGGCCGCCGGCCTGCTGGGCCGCATGCCGCTGTCCATGTTCGGCATCGGCGTCGTCACGATGGTCTCCCAGATCACCGGTCGCTACGGCCTGGCGGGCGCCCTCTCGGCGACCCTGGCCATCTCCGCCGCCGTCCTCGGACCGCAGATATCCCGGCTCGTCGACCGGCACGGGCAGCGCCGGGTGCTGCGCCCGGCGACGCTCCTGACCCTGGCCGCCGCCGCGGGGCTGCTGATCAGTGCGCAGCAGCGCTGGCCGGACTGGACGCTGTTCCTCTTCTCGGCGTGCGCCGGGTGCGTGCCGAACGTGGGCTCCATGGTGCGGGCCCGCTGGGCGGCCATCTACGGCGGCAGCCCGCAGCTCCACACCGCGTACGCCTTCGAGTCCGTCGTCGACGAGGTGTGCTTCATCTTCGGCCCGATCCTGTCGATCGGGCTCTGCACGCAGTGGTTCCCCGAGGCGGGTCCGCTGCTGGCCTCCTGCTTCCTGGCGGCCGGGGTGTTCTGGCTGACCGCCCAGCGCGGCACCGAGCCCGAGCCGCACCCGCAGGGGGAGCAGGCGCGCGGCGGGGCGCTGCGCTCGCGCGGCCTGCAGGTCCTCGTGGCCACCTTCGTCGCCACGGGCATGATCTTCGGCACCTGCGACGTGGTGACCGTCGCCTTCGCCGAGGAGCAGGGCCACAAGAGCATGGCGAGCCTGGTGCTCGCGACGTACGCGCTGGGCTCCTGCGCGGCGGGGGTGATTTTCGGACTCCTGCCGCTCAAGGGGGAGATGGCCCGCCGCTGGCTCGTGGGCGTGTGTGCGATGGCCGTGAGTATGATCCCCCTCCAACTGGTCGGGAGCCTGCCGTTCCTGGCCGTGGCGCTCTTCGTCTCGGGGCTGTCGATCGCGCCGACCATGGTGACGACGATGGCCCTGGTCGAACAGCACGTACCGCGCGCGCAGCTGACCGAGGGCATGACCTGGACGAGCACGGGGCTCGCGGTCGGCGTGGCGCTGGGGTCGTCGGCCGCCGGCTGGGTGGTCGACGCCCGCGGCGCCGCCGCGGGGTACGCGGTGTCCGGGGTGGCGGGGGCGCTCGCGGCGGCGGTCGCGCTCCTGGGGTACCGCCGGCTCCGCACGCAGGCAGAGCAGCGGCCGGGGGCACCTGTGCCGCAGGCGAGGGGAGGGTCTGACGCGCATGACGGAGACGACCGGAACGACGGCCGGCACGGAGAGCGGGACGGGCACAGCAAGGGCGTCGTCGCCTAGGACGGCCGGATCGCCCGCGTGGCGCAACTGGGCGGGGAACGTCACCGCCCGCCCCGCCCGGACGGTCGCCCCCGCGACGGCGGGAGAGGTCGCGGCGGCGGTCACCCGGGCCGCGTCGGACGGCCTCAAGGTGAAGGCGGCCGGCACCGGCCACTCGTTCACCGCCGCGGCCGCCACCGACGGGCTGCTGCTGCGCCCCGAGCGCCTGGCGGGCCTCCGCGCGATCGACCGCGCGGCCGGCACCGTGACGGTGGGTGCCGGCACCACGCTCCGGCAGCTGAACGAGACGCTGTCCGCGCACGGCCTGTCGCTGGCCAACATGGGCGACATCATGGAGCAGACCGCCTCCGGCGCCGTCAGCACCGGCACCCACGGCACCGGCCGCGCCTCGGCCTCCCTCTCCGCCCAGGTCCGCGGCCTGGAGCTGGTCACCGCGGACGGCTCGGTGCTGTCCTGCTCCGCGGACGAGAACCCGGAGGTCTTCGCGGCCGCCCGGCTCGGGCTCGGCGCGCTGGGCGTGCTCACCGCGCTCACCTTCGCCGTGGAGCCGGAGTTCCTGCTCCGGGCCCGCGAAGAGCCGATGCCGCTCGACCGCGTCACGGCCGAGTTCGACCAGCTGGTCGCCGAGAACGAGCACTTCGAGTTCTACTGGTTCCCCCACACCACCAGCTGCGTCACCAAGCGCAACAACCGCAGCGCGGGCCCCGCCGCCCCGCCCGGCCGGATCGGCGCCTTCGTCGAGGACGAACTGCTCTCGAACGGCCTCTTCGGCGCCCTGTGCGCCGTGGGCCGCGCCGTCCCCGCCGCGATACCGGGCATCGCCCGCATCGCCGGCCGCGCCCTGTCCGCCCGCACCTACACGGACGTCCCGTACAAGGTCTTCACCAGCCCGCGCCGCGTCCGCTTCCTGGAGATGGAGTATGCGCTGCCGCGGGAGGCCGCCGTCCCGGCGCTGCGCGAGCTGTGGGCCGCGATCGAGCGCTCGCGGCTGCGCGTGGCCTTCCCCGTCGAGGTCCGCACGGCTCCCGCGGACGACATCCCCCTGTCCACGGCCTACGGACGGGACACCGCCTACATAGCCGTACACATGTACAGGAGCGTCCCCTATCAGGCGTACTTCCGGGCCGCCGAGCAGATCATGACGTCCCACGGCGGACGCCCCCACTGGGGCAAGCTCCACAGCCGCGACGCGGGGCACCTCGCGGCGGCGTACCCGAAGTTCGAGGAGTTCACCGCGCTGCGGGACCGGCTGGACCCGCAGCGGGTGTTCGGCAACGACTATCTGCGGCGGGTGCTGGGGGCGTAGGGGCCCGCGGCCGGCTGCTGGGCAGGCCGGTGCCGGTGGCCGTACCGGGCGTGGCTACGAGACGGTGCCGCCCGCCGGCGGCTTGGGCGTCGACTGGCCACCGGTGGTGCCGGCCCCGCTCGTGGTGCCGCCCTTGCCGTCGCCACCCGTGCCGCCGTCCGGGGACGTGGACGGGTTCGGCGAGGGATCCGGCTTGGGGGACGGCGAGGAGCCGCCCGAGGACGGGGACGTCGACGGCTCCGGCGACTGCTTGCCCGTACCGCCGCTGCCCTCGCCGGACGCGTCCGGGTCCGGCGTGGAGCCGGTGTCCCCGCCGGGGCGGTGCCGCTCGCCGCTGTCGCTGCCGCCGTCGTGGGAACGGCCGGGGCCGGGGTTCCGCTCGGGCGTCGGGTCCTGCTTGTTCCGGGACTTCCCGCCGTCGAAGATCTGGCCGACCGTGGTCGAGCCGCCACCGTCCGCGCTCGAACCCTTGACCAGTTCGACCGCGGTGACCGTGCCCATGGCGAGGACGAAGACCGCGCCGGCCGCGATCAGGGGGCGCTTCCAGCCGCGCACCCGGGTGCCATGGGTGGTGGCCGGGGTGTACGCGTCGGTGTACGGGCCCGGGTGTGCGTCGGGGTGCGCGTCGCCGTACGCAAAG
This sequence comes from Streptosporangium nondiastaticum, assembly GCF_003011965.1. Taxonomy (GTDB): domain Bacteria; phylum Actinomycetota; class Actinomycetes; order Streptomycetales; family Streptomycetaceae; genus Streptomyces; species Streptomyces nondiastaticus. The sequence goes on along the minus strand of NZ_PXWG01000010.1, from coordinate 84,338 downwards.
GAGTGTTCGTCGGCGCGTGCCCCAGGGCGCGCGCCCGCGTACGCGCTGCCGGGCTCCGGCGTCTGTCGCACCGTGTGCACCAGCCGTGTCGCCGCGTCGCCGTCCGCGGCGGCCGCGCGGTTGACCGCCCGTCCCGCGTCCTGCACGGGAACCTGCCGCATTCTCGGTTTCGCCGACTGCGCGGTCGCCTCGCGGAGCTGTTCGCCGGTCCGCCGGAACAAGTGCTGGAAGATCGTGCCACCGGAGGTGGCCACGACGCTCACGACACCGGCGCCGATGACCGTGCCGTACACCCCGAGCTTGCCTGCGAGCAGTGCGGCGATCACCGCCGCAAGGGCGCTGCCGGCGACCTGCGCGAGGCTCAGGTCCAGACGCTTGTTCTTCGCTTTTGCCTCGCTTTCGCCTTTGTCGTCCATCTCCTGCCTCTGTGTAGCCCTTGGGTCCGTCTTGCAGGTAGAAGAGACATTCGAGCGTAACGAACAGTTCCGATTCCGGCGATTGTGTGAACCTCGACACCCGTGCGACCCGCTTCGCACCCGATAGGTACGATCAACTCCCTTCTCCCGCGTGAACTTCGATGGCGCGCCATTCCACCCTCAGTGGCCCGAATGGAGTACTGTGGCGAGCCCTGGCCCCGGTGTCCCGTCCGGCTGCCCGGACCCAACGGGCGGGGCCCCAGCGGCTCTCACCCCCGTCAACTCGGCAATGTTGTGGCAGGCTGCACCCGGGCAGGCCACACTCGACTAGCGGAAGCAGCGACGCACGTGACGTCGGCAGGCACCACCCGGGAGGTCCCCATGCCCGAACTGCGTGTCGTGGCCGTCTCCAACGACGGCACACGGCTGGTGCTCAAGGCTGCGGACAGCACGGAGTACACCCTCCCCATCGACGAACGGCTGCGCGCCGCCGTGCGCAACGACCGTGCTCGCCTGGGGCAGATCGAGATCGAGGTGGAGAGCCATCTCCGCCCCCGCGACATCCAGGCGCGCATACGTGCGGGAGCCTCCGCGGAGGAGGTGGCGCAGCTCGCGGGGATCCCCGTCGAGCGGGTGCGCAGGTTCGAGGGCCCGGTGCTGGCCGAGCGCGCGTTCATGGCCGAGCGCGCCCGCAAGACGGCCGTGCGCCGCCCCGGCGAGAACACCGGCCCGCTCCTCGGCGAGGCGGTGGCCGAGCGGCTCATGCTGCGCGGGGCCGAGAAGGACACCGCGCAGTGGGACTCCTGGCGCCGGGACGACGGCACGTGGGAGGTCCTGCTCGTCTACCGGGCGGCAGGTGAGCCGCATGCGGCGAGCTGGTCGTACGACCCGCCGAGGCGGATCGTTCAAGCGATGGACGACGAGGCCCGCGCGCTCATCGGCGAGACCGACGACACGCCCGAGCCGAGCTTCCCGTTCGTGCCCCGGATCGCGCGGCTGCCGCGGGACCGGCCGCTCGACCGGTCGCTGGACCGGCAGCAGGCGTCCTCCGGCCCGCCGGCCCCGCCGGAGGCGGAGGCCGAGTCCGCAGAGGAGCCCGGCAAAGAGCGGGATTCGCTGACGAGCCTGCTCGAAGCGGTGCCCAGTTTCCGCGGTGACATGGTCGTGCCCGAAACGGCCTCGGCCGTGCAGGCCGCTGACGAATCGTCCGAGGTGCCGGAGGCTGTCGAGCCGCCGGCACCGGCCGCGAGTGCGGGTGCCGCGTACGCGGACGTCCTCATGCCGCGGTCCGTGGCCGGCCACCGCGACCGGCTGACCGGAACGACGGACCGTCAGGCCGAGGCGGACGGGGTCCGGCCGGGCCGCCGCGCGGCGGTCCCCAGCTGGGACGAGATCGTCTTCGGCACCCGCCGCAAGAAACAGGAGTAATCGCTACGGCAGTGACTCCCTGTCAGCCCCCCGGCCGGGCCCGGGGGCGCCGACGGCAGCGCGCGCGGCCCGAAGGCCGGCCGGAAGACCATACGCACGGCCGGCTCGGCACCGCCGGGCCGCGTCGCGGGGGTTTCCCGCCGTCGCGGCGGAAGAAGTTGCGGCCGCCCGGCACCCCTCCCCCGCCGCAGCGGCACCCTCCCACGACGTCGCCTGCAGCGGCAGCCCCTCCGAGCCACGGCACAAGGCGGATGACGGCGCCCCGCACCGCCGGTCTGCGCCGCGGGGGTTTCCCGCCGCCGCGGCGGGAGGAAACGCGGGTGCGCTGCACCCCTCCCCCGCCGCAGCGGCGCCCGGCCGCAAAGGTCCTTCCCGGCGGTGCCATCCCGCCCCCGGCACGGAATCAGGCACCGGCCCGATCGGCGAACCGCCCTTCGGACCGGGGCGAGGGGCTGTCGGCGCGCCGTCCGGAGGGCGTCGGATCAGCCCGGCTGCGGGCCCGTGGCCACCGGGCGGGACGGGTCGGACGACCACTCGCTCCACGAGCCGACGTACAGCGCCGCCGGTACGCCCGCGACGGCCAGCGCCAGCAGTTCCTGCGCCGCGGAGACGCCCGAGCCGCAGTAGACGCCCACTTCGGTGCCGTCCACGGCTCCCAGCGCGGCGAAGCGGGCCGCCAGTTCCGCGGCGGGGCGCAGGCACCCGTCGGGGGCCACGTTCTCCGTGGTGGGGGCGGAGACCGCGCCCGGGATGTGGCCCGCGACGGCGTCGATCGGCTCCACCTCGCCCCGGTAGCGCTCCCCCGCCCGGGCGTCCAGCAGCAGCCCGCGGCGGGCCAGCGCCGCCGCGCCGTCCGCGTCGAGCAGCGGCAGCGCCCCCGGCGCGGGGACGAAGTCGCCCTCGCGGACGGCCGTCGGATCGTCCGTGACCGGCCCGCCCTGCGCCCGCCAGGCGGCGAGTCCGCCGTCGAGGACGCGTACGGACGGGTGCCCGGCCCAGCGCAGCATCCACCACGCCCGCGCGGCCGCCCAGCCCTGACCGCCGTCGTAGACGACGACGTCGCCGGAGCCGACGCCGGCCGCGCGCATCGCCGCGCCGAAGACCGCGAGGTCCGGCAGCGGGTGCCGGCCCTCCTTCCCCGCGGGCCCGGCGAGCTCGCCCTCCAGGTCGACGTAGACCGCGCCGGGGATGTGCCCCGCCTCGTACTCCGGTCGCCCGGGCGGTCCCCCGAGCTGATAGCGGACGTCCAGCAGGACCGGCGGCTGCCCGCTCGCCGAGGCGTCCATGAGTTCGACTGCGCTGATGATGGCATTCATGGACCCCATCCTGACGTAGTCCGGCCTGCGGTCAACGGGCCTCTGGCGAGGCCGCGCACACCTGATCGATACTGGGCGCGCCCGCCCGCCGCGGCCGGTGCGGGCGCCGGAACGGTACTGCCCCGCGATCGCGGGCATTCTCCTGCGGGAACCCGGGAATCCCGGCGCGGCCGGGGGGCGCGTGACGGCAGGTGGTGCAACCATCTGGTCGTGCCCCGTCCCGTACCACCCCCGCGCGCCGCGGCCCGGCGCGGGACGCGCGGCCACCACGATGGTCCGAGGAGAGAGTGACATGACCGAGGTTTGGGGCTCCCCCCGGCCAGGAGCACGTGAGGGCCGGCGCGCGCCGGGCACCCCGTGCTGGACGAGTCTCCTGGCGCACGACCTGGAGTCGATCCAGGACTTCTACGGCGGTCTGTTCGGCTGGGCCTTCTACAGCCCCGGACCGCGTCAGCTGGGGCCCTACGTCCGCGCCACGGTCGGCGGCCGGGACGTGGCCGGCCTCGGGGAGCTCGCGCCCGGCGTGCGGCTGGCGACGGCCTGGACCACGTACCTCGCCGGCGACGACGCCGACGAGGCCGCGGAGTGGATCCGCTGTCTCGGCGGCACGGTCGGGGTGGGCCCGCTGTCCGCGGAGGACGCGGGGCGGCTGGTGCTCGCCTGCGACCCGGTGGGAGCGCCGTTCGGCGTGTGGCAGGGCCAGGAGCTGACGGGCGCGCAGCTGACGGGCGTGCCGGGCACGCCCGCGTGGCACGAGCTGGTGACCCGCCGGGCCTCGGCCGTCGTCGGCTTCTACCGGGCCCTGTTCGGGTACGACGTGAAGCCGGCGGACGCGGAGACCAGCGATTACCTGACGCTGCAGATCGGCGACCGGCCCGTCGCGGCGATCCGCGGGGCCGGGGCGGAGCTGCCCCGCGAGCGGGGCCCGCACTGGATGACGTACTTCGAGGTCGCGGACACCGACGCCGCGGCGCTGCGGGTCGTGGAGCTGGGAGGTCAGGTGCTGCGGCCGCCGCACGAGGGGCCGGCCGGGCGGGTGGCCACGGTCGCCGACCCGGAAGGGGCGGTCTTCACTCTGCTGCGGACAGCCCGCTGACCGGGGCGCCGGCGGAGTCGGGGTCCACGGGCAGCACGTCGGGCGAGAGGGCCGCGGCGCGGGCCGCGGCGGCCGTCAGCCTGCGGCGGTGGTGGCGCCGGCACAGCACCTCGTAACCGACCACGGTCTCGGGCTGGTTGACGTCGCCGACGACCACCTGCGCGCCCTCGACGACCATCTGCCCGCCCACCGTGCGGGCGTTGTGCGTGGCCCGCGCGCCGCACCAGCACAGCGCCTCGACCTGCAGCACCTCGATGCGGTCGGCGAGTTCGACCAGGCGCTGGGAGCCGGGGAAGAGCTTGGTGCGGAAGTCGGTGGTGATGCCGAAGGCGAAGACGTCGAGGTCGAGGTCGTCGACGATCCTGGCGAGCTGGTCGACCTGGCCCGGGTCGAGGAACTGCGCCTCGTCGGCTATGACGTAGTCGGCGCGGCCGCCCGCGGAGAGGTGGGCGACGATGTGCGCGTAGAAGTCGAACCCCTCGCCCGCCTCGACGGAGTCGGTGACCAGGCCGAGCCGCGAGGACAGCTTGCCCGCGCCGGCGCGGTCGTTGCGGGTGTAGATCATCCCTTGCAGGCCGCGGGCCGAGCGGTTGTGCTCGATCTGCAGAGCGAGGGTGCTCTTTCCGCAGTCCATCGTTCCGGAGAAGAACACCAGCTCGGGCATGGGGAAGCCAATGCCTTTCATAGGTCGGGGCGTTGTGGGGGGGAGGGGTGCGGTGCGGCGTGCGTACGTTCAGGGTCGCACTTCGAGGAGCGGCACGAGCTGCTCCACGGGCGTCATGGAGCCGTGCAGCCCCACCATCGCGGACTCGTTCGGCTCGGTCTCGGTGGCGACGATCGCGATGTCGTCGCGGGCGGCGGCGACCACGTCGCCGATCCGGCCGTAGACGCGGTCGTCGACGCCGTCGCCGGGCCGGCCGAACCAGCCGGCCTCGATCGCCTCGTCGCGGCTCGCGATCCACATCTGCTCGCCCAGCACCTCCCGCCACACGGCGAGGACGTCGGCGGCGGCGCCGGGCACGGCGTAGACGTGGCGGGCGCGCGCCTCGCCGCCGAGCAGGGCGACGCCCGCGCGGAGCTCCCAGTCCTCGTCGAAGTCGATGCGCGACTCCGGGTCGAACGGGATGTCGATCATGCCGTGGTCGGCGGTGACGTACAGGGCGGAGCGGGGCGGCAGCTGCTCGGCGAGGCGCTGGGCGAGGCGGTCGACGTACATCAACTGGCCGCGCCACTCGTCGGAGTCGACGCCGAAGCGGTGCCCCTTGCCGTCGACGTCGCTGTAGTACGTGTAGACGAGCGAGCGGTCCGCGGCGCCGAGCCGGTCGGCGGCGAAGTCCATCCGCTCCTCGCCGGAGAGCCGGCCGTGGAAGGTGCCGCCGCTCAGCGCGATCTTCGTCAGCGGGGTGTGCTGGAAGTCCGGGGCGGAGACCTGGCAGGTGTGCACGCCCGCCGCGTCCGCGAGCTGGAAGACCGTCGGGTACGGCTGCCAGGCGTGCGGGTCGGTCCAGGGGCGCCAGCGCAGCTGGTTCATCAGCTGCCCGGTGGCCGGGTCGGCCACCGTGTAGCCGGGCAGGCCGTGGGCGCCCGGCGGCAGGCCCGTGCCCACCGAGGCCAGGGAGGTGGCCGTGGTGGACGGGAAGCCCGCGGTCAGCGGGTTCGAGCCGGTCGTCAGCGAGTGCAGGAACGGCGCCTCGGCGGGGTGGGCGCGCAGCAGCTCCCAGCCGAGGCCGTCGATCAGGAACACGCACACGCGGTCGGCCGGGGTGAGCTCCAGGCCCGTGGAGAAGCCCGGGACCCCCATGCCCGCCACGGCGGCCGGCAGGAGATCGGCCAGCGAGCCCGTGCCGTAGCGGGGCAGCGGGGCCGTGCGGGGGTCGAGAGGGGCGGGCTCGTGCCAGGCGGAGCCCGCCGTCATCGGATGGGACATCAGCGGGCGGTCGCCGCGGTCGCCGCAGTGGCTTCGGAGAGCGCCTGGGCGAAGGCCAGGGTCTGGCGGACCGTGTCCGGGCCGTCGCCGGCCTCGCTGACGCGCAGGCTCAGGTCGTCGGCCGTGGAGGAGCCGGTGTAGCCGTGGTCCGCGTCGCAGTTGGGGTCGCCGCAGGCCGCGGGCTCCAGGTCGATCCGGGACACCGCGCCCCAGCCGATGTTCAGCACGACCTCACGGGGCAGGGTGCCCGGCGTGTACGACTCGGGGTTCGCGACGACGCGGCTCAGCACGACCGAGGAGATCCGCTCCAGCTTCACGGACTCCGTGGAGGTGGTGGCGTACGGGGACGGCGACGTGCCGTCGGCGGCCTGCTCGTCGGTGTGGCTGACGATGAAGCGGGTGCCGGTGAGGACGAGGACGGTGACGTGGCGGCGCACCTCGTTGGAGTCGAACGTCGTCTCCTGGTGCACCAGGTACGACACGACCGGCTCCCCGCCCACTGCGGCCTCCACCGCCTCGGCCACGAGGGCCGGGTAGTAGCCGCTGCGCTCGATCGCCGCGCGCAGCCCTTGGGTCGTCGTACCGGTCTTCGCCATAAGCCCATCCTAAGGGGCCCACGGCCCCCGCCCGCCCGATGCGCCCGCCCCGGCCCGGCCCGCCGGCCCCCGATGGGACGGGCATCACACGGAGCCTTCCATTCCACCCGGGCCGGCCGCCTGAGAGCCCCGGCGTCTCCCTCTGCGCCGCCACGGCGGGAAACCCCCGCGGCGCGGACCGGCGGTGCCGAACCAACTGCGAACGGGGCCGAGCAACCACACCGGAGGTGGGACGGCACCGCCGGACCGCACCATCGTGGCTGAGCACCGCCGCGGCGGGGACGGGCGCCGGGGCCGTTACGGCCCCCTCCCTCCGCCACGGCGGGAAACCCCGGCGGTGCCGAGCGCCCGCACGTCGGGTGCCGCCCGGTGGTCTGTTGCTGTCAGACCACCGGCAGGCTGCGCGGGCCCAGGTCCGTGCGGGCCGGGGCCGGTGCGAGGCGGATCGTGGCGCCCAGGACGTGGACGCCGTGGGGCGCCACGATCACCGGTTCGAGGTCGGCGCCGACGACCTCCGGGTGGTCGTCGACCAGCCGGGAGACCCGTAGCAGGAGCTCCTCCAGCGCCCGCGTGTCCACCGGCGTCGCCCCGCGCCAGCCGAACAGCAGCGGCGCGGTGCGGATCGAGCGGATCTGCTCGGCCGCGTCCCGGTCGGTGACGGGGACGAGCCGATGCGCGGTGTCGCCGAGCAACAGGGACGGCGCCCCCGCGAGCCCGAAGGAGAGGACCGCGCCCGCCGCGGGGTCGATCGCCGCCCGGACGACGGTGTCGACCCCGCGCGGCGCCATGGACTGGACGACGAGCCGGGTCTCCTCGGGCTTGCCGAGGAGCTCGGTCAACTCGGTGTACGCGCGGCGCAGTTCCGTCTCACCGCCGAGGTCGAGCCGGACGCCCCCGAGGTCGGCGCGGTGGCGCAGGTGCGGGGCGGTGGGCTTGAGGGCGACGGGGAAGCCGAGCCTCCCGGCCGCGCGGACCGCGCTGTCGGGGTCGGGCGCGGGCAGCGCGGGCAGCACGGCGATCCCGTACCGGGCGAGGAGCCGCTGCGTGTCGGGCGCGGAGAGGGTGACCGCGCGGGGCCCCTCGGGCGGCGGTGCCAGGACGGCCCCGTGGGCCTCCAGGAGGACCTCGATGTCCGCGGCGGCGCCCGCCTCGTCGATGTCGTCGTACTCCGGCACCCGCCCCGGCTCGGCCGCCAGCCGCCGCCAGCGTGCGTACCGCGCGGCCTCGGCGAGGGCTCGTACGGCGCGCTCGGCGGCGGGGTAGGCGGGGATCCGCACCGCCCCTCCCCCGGCGCCCGCGGAGGCGTCCACGTCCGCACCCGCACCCGCACCCGCCGGCTCCGCGAGGGCCTCCGCGAGCCCGGGGATCTCCAGGTGCACGACGGTGACCGGCTTCGCGGCGCGCGAGGCGGCGACGGCCTCCCGGAGCGCCCCGGCGAGGTCCGCCGCGGAGGCGTCCCCGACCCACGGGATGGCGGTGACGACGACGGCGTCGCACTCCTCGTCGGCGAGGGCTCCGGCGAGCGCCCGGCGGAAGTCGGCGGGCTGGGCGCCGGTGGTCAGGTCGTACGGCGGCTGGGGCCGCAGCCCGTCAGTGAGGCAGGCGTCGTAGGTGAGGAGGGCGAGGGACTCGGAATTGCCGAGGATGGCGACGCGCGGGCCCGCGGGCAGCGGCTGGGAGGCGAGGAGCAGCCCCGTGTCGGCGAGCTCGGTGACCGTGTCGACGCGGATGACGCCGGCCTGCCGGAGCAGGTCGGAGACAGTGGCGTCGGGGATCCGGGTGTTCGGCACGGCGTGCCCGGTGGGCGCGGCGCCGCCGTGCCGGGCGCCCTTGACGACGACGACCGGCTTGCGGGCGGCGGTGCGCCGCGCGAGCCGCGTGAACTTGCGGGGGTTGCCGATGGACTCCAGGTACATGAGCACGAGGTCGGTGTCGGGGTCGTCGTGCCAGTACTGCAGGAAGTCGTTGCCGGAGACGTCCGCGCGGTTGCCGGCGGAGACGAAGCTGGAGATGCCGACGAGCCCGGCGGCGCGCCGGTGCAGCCCGGACAGCAGGGCGATGCCGATGGCCCCGGACTGGCTGAAGAGCCCTATGCGGCCGGCGGCGGGCAGCTCGGGCGACAAGGAGGCGTTCAGGCGGACGCCGGCGGCGGTGTTGATGAGCCCGAAGGCGTTGGGCCCGATGATGCGCATCCCGTACGAGCGGGCCTGGCGCACGAGCTCGCGCTGCCGGTGGCGCCCGTCGGCGCCGCTCTCGCCGTACCCGGCGGAGAGGACGAGGAGCCCCTGGACGCCGTGCTCGCCGCACTCGGCGACGACGGAGGGCACCTGCTCGGCGGGCACGGCGACGACGGCGAGGTCGACGGGCTCGGGGATGGCGAGGACGGAGCGGTGGGCGGGCACGCCCTCGGGTTCGAGCCGGGCGGTGTCCTCGGGGAAGGCGTGGTTGACCGCGTGCACCCGGCCGGTGAAGCCGCCGGCGAGGAGGTTGCGCAGGACGGTGCGCCCCATGCCGCCGGGCGCGCGGCCGGTGCCGATGACGGCGACGGAGCCGGGCGCGATCAGCCGGTGGACCGAGCGGGCCTCGGCGCGCTGCTCGCGGGCCCGCTGGACGGCGAGGGAGCGGTCGGTGGGCTCCAGGTCCAGCTGGAGGCGGACGACGCCGTCCTCGAAGCTGCGCTTCTGGGTGTAGCCCGCGTCCGTGAACACCTTGATCATCTTGGTGTTGGCGGGCAGCACCTCCGCGGTGAAGCGCCGGATGCCGCGCTCGCGGGCCACGGCCGCGATGTGCTCCAGGAGGGCGGAGGCGACGCCGCGGCCCTGGTGGGCGTCCTGCACGAGGAAGGCGACCTCGGCCTCGTCGGCGGGCCCGGACGCCGGCATGCCGCGGCCGTCGACGCGGTCGTAGCGGACGGTGGCGATGAACTCGCCGCCGACGGTGGCGGCGAGGCCGACCCGGTCCACGTAGTCGTGATGGGTGAAGCGGTGCACGTCCCGGTCGGAGAGGCGGGGGTAGGGGGCGAAGAAGCGGTAGTACTTCGACTCGTCCGAGACCTGCTCGTAGAAGCTCACCAGCCGCTGCGCGTCGTCCGGTGTGATGGGGCGCAGGTGGGCGGTGCCGCCGTCGCGCAGGACGACGTCGGCTTCCCAGTGGGCGGGGTACGCGTGCTCGTGCCCGTGCTGCGCCGGCGTCGTCTGCATGGGGCCAGCGTAAGGCCGGGCACCGACAACGAGGGCGCGGCGCCGGAGCACTCCCGGCACCGTGCGACACTGGTCTAGACAACCCCTACGACCTGAAGGGCAACACCATGGCTGAGCGCCGCGTCACCGTCGGCTGGGCCGAGGGCCTGCACGCCCGTCCCGCGTCGATCTTCGTCCGTGCGGCGACCGCCGCCGGCGTCCCCATGACGATCGCCAAGGCCGACGGCACCCCGGTCAACGCCGGCTCCATGCTGGCCGTGCTGGGCCTGGGCGCCCAGGGTGGCGAGGAGATCGTCCTGGCGAGCGACGCCGAGGGTGCCGAGGCCGCTCTGGACCGCCTGGCGAAGCTGGTCGCCGAGGGCCTCGAGGAGCTCCCGGAGACCGTCTGATTCGACGGATCCCGCGCGGCGGGGCCGCGGCGGCCGATGGAGGCCGCCGCGGCCCCGTTGTCGTTCCCGGATGAAATCCATGGCATTTCCGCCACGCCGGCATGCCATTCCATAGGCGCGAGTTCAGCTGAAGAACATTTCCTTCGGTAACTCCGGAACTCCGGGCGCAAAATATGCGCGGGCGCACTTCAGGAACCGGCGATCACTGTTCTCACGGCGGACTCCTTATTCCGGGCCGTCCCCGTTGCCGTCCGCGCCGCCGGCACGGAGCGCCGCAGCCGGAATTCGCCCGGCGCCCGGTCCGCGCGGGCGGCGGCGATCGCCCGGGCCCGTTCGGCGTCGCCGCGGGCCACGGCGTCCACGAGGGCGCCGAGCAGCTCCCACGTGTCGACGGGCCGCACCGGCGGCTCCGCCGCGTACACCCAGGCGATCTTGAGCCGCAGCTGGGTGAGCAGCCCCGCGATGCTGGGGCTGCCGGACGCCTGGGCGAGCGTCTCGTCGAACCAGTCGCCCAGCGGCCGCAGCTCGCCCGTACGGCCGCCGCGAGCCCGCTCCTGGCCCAGCCTGACCAGCCCGCGCAGCACCTTCAGGTGCGCCTCCGTACGGCGCTGAGCGGCGCGCGCGGCGCCCAGCGGCTCCAGCAGGGCGCGCACCTCCAGCAGATCCGCGGCCTCCTGCTCGGTGGGCTCGGCGACGCACGCGCCGGCGTGCCGCCGGGTGGTCACGAAGCCCTCCGACGCGAGGGTGCGCAGCGCCTCGCGCACGGGCACGCGGGAGACCCCGTAGCGGCGCGCGAGGACCTCCTCGGTGAGCCTGCTGCCGGGTGGAAACGTGCCGGAAACAATGTCGTCACGAATCGCCGTGCACACGGCGTGCGCGGAAATGCGACGGCTCTCCGGAGCCGCTGTCCCCTCACCGTTCACGTACGGCCCCGCATGGGTGAACCTCCGGATAACCCCCGCGAAACGCGGCCGATTGACGTTTGTTCAGCGACTCTATTGCAGTGGCCCGCGATTTCCGACGGCGCACGGGAAGTCATCGATATGTTTTGGCCAACACGGGGCGGACGGCGGCCGGCGCGCGGGGCGTTCCGGGCACGGCGAAGGCCCCGGCCGGTGGGCCGGGGCCTTCGTCAGGCGATGGGGCGCGCGGGGCGCGGTCCGTGCTGCGTCAGACGGAGACGCCGTGCTCGGCGAGGTACGCGACGGGGTCGATGTCGGTGCCGTAGACGGCGCCCGTGCGGGCCTCGAAGTGCAGGTGCGGGCCGGTGACGTTGCCCGTGGCGCCGGAGAGGCCGATCTGCTGGCCGGCGGTGACGCTCTGGCCGACGGAGACGCCGATCGAGGACAGGTGGCCGTACTGCGTGTACGTGCCGTCGTTGTGCTTGATGACGACGTTGTTGCCGTACGCGCCGCCCCAGCCGGCCTCGACGATGGTGCCGGCGCCCACGGCCTGGACCGAGGTGCCGGTCTCGGCGTGGAAGTCGACACCGGTGTGGCTGCCGGAGGACCACAGGCCGCTGGAGGCCTTGTAGGACGTGGAGACGTACGAGCCGGCGATCGGCGAGACGAAGGTGTTGAGGCGCTTGCGCTCCTGCTCGCGGGCGATGCGCTCCTGCTCCTTGCGCTCGGCCTCGGCCTTGCGCTTGGCCTCGTCGTCGGCCTTCTTGACGTCGTAGGCCTGCTGCTTGGCGGCGGCCTCGGCCTCGTGGACGGCGGAGGACTCGGCGGCGGAGCTGCTCTGGACCTGGGCCTGCTCGCCGATGCGGCCGGCGGTGTCCTCGCCGATGACGACGGCCTGGGTCAGGCCCGTGTCCTCGGTGGAGTGGGGGACCTCGTCGGGGGTGGCGGCCAGCGCCGGGGCGGCGAAGCCCGCGACGACACCGGTGGCGGCGAGGGTGGCTATGCCCGCCGCGTTCGCGCTGACGCGAACGGCGCGGCTCGGCTTGCGGTGCTTCCCGGTGGCACGAGTGAACGCCATGGGTGAGGCTGGTCCTTTCCTTCCCTCTCGCCTACCGGGTTAGCTGACGGGTTCGGAGCAGGAAGGTCTCCTACGGATCCCTCCGGAAAGGGGCCCGATTCACCCCAGGGACACTTGGGTCCCCGGCTCCCCTGGCTCGCGCCGTACGGGGACTCGGCGATGTCTGCCCGGGCCGCGGATGCGACGCACATCTGACGGACAGACGCTTCGACGCTAGACGCCGTCACTTTCGATCGGCAAACAGAAGGACTGTTTTGTGTCCCACGCCACAGTGCAGACGTGCAACCACTCCGCTAAACCGGACATTTGGCAGGCACGCGCGCCTCTGGGGCGCGCGTGCCTGCCGGTTGACGGCGGGTCGGCGGAGCGGCCCGCCGCCGGGGTTCAGCCCGTGATCACGGTCACGTCGCCGATGCCGAGGGCCCGGACGGGCTCCTCGATCTGCGCGGCGTCACCGACGAGCACCGTCACCAGCCGGTCGGGCGGGAAGGCGTTGACGACGGCGGCCGTGGCCTCCACTGTGCCCGTCGCGGCGAGGCGCTCGTACAGCCGCGCCTGGAAGTCGTCCGGGAGGTGCTGCTCGACCTGGTCGGCCAGCGTCCCGGCGACGGCCGCCGCCGTCTCGTACTTGAGCGGGGCGACGCCGACGAGGTTCTGCACGGCGGAGTCGCGCTCCTCGTCCGTCAGGCCCTCGGCGGCGAGGGTGCGCAGCACCGTCCACAGGTCCTGCAGCGCGGGGCCGGTGGAGGCGGTGTCCACCGAGCCGCTGATGGCCAGCATGGCCGCGCCGGTGCCCTCCGGGGTGGACAGCAGCACCTGGCCGAAGGCCCGGACGCCGTAGGTGTAGCCCTTCTCCTCGCGCAGGACGCGGTCCAGGCGGGAGGTGAGGGTGCCGCCCAGGCAGTACGTGCCGACGGTCTGGGCGGGCCACACGGCGTCGTGCCGGTCGGCGCCGGTGCGGCCGATGAGGAGTTGCGTCTGGACCGCGCCGGGGCGGTCCACGATGACGACGCGGCCGGTGTCGTCGGCGGTGACCGGCGGGAGCGGGAACGGCTCGGCCGGGGAGCCCGTCCAGGCGCCGAGCGAGTCCGCGAGGGCCGCGTCGAGGTCGATGCCGGTGAAGTCGCCGACGACCACGGCGGTCGTGGTGGCGGGCCGGACGTGGGCCTCGTAGAAGGCGCGGACGGAGGCGGCGTCGATGCGGGCGACGGTCTCCTCGGTGCCCTGGCGGGGGCGGGACATCCGCGAGCCGGCCGGGAAGAGCTCCTTGGAGAGCGCCATGGCGGCCCGGCGGGAGGGGTTGGCCAGCTCGTGCGGGATCTCGTCCAGGCGGTTGCCCACGAGGCGCTCGACCTCGTTGTCCGGGAAGGCCGGGGCGCGCAGGGCGTCGGCGACGAGGCCGAGGGCCTTGGTGAGCCGGGAGGCCGGCACCTCCAGGGAGAGGCGCACGCTGGGGTGGTCCGCGTGGGCGTCGAGGGTGGCGCCGCAGCGCTCCAGCTCGGCCGTGAACTCCTCGGCGGTGTGCTTGTCGGTGCCCTCGGACAGGGCGCGCGCCATGATCGTGGCGACGCCGTCGAGGCCCTCGGGCTCGGCGGCCAGGGGGGCCACGACGTCGATGTCCACGGCGACGACCTGCTGGCCGGGGCGGTGGCAGCGCAGCACCGTCAGGCCGTTGGGGAGCGTGCTGCGCTCGGGGGCGGGGAAGGCCCAGGGGGCCGCGGGCCCGGCCTGGGGCCGCGGGTGGAAGACCATAGAAGGCTGGGTGGGGTCAGCGGCCACGGCGTCGCTCACTTGGCCGTCTCCTCTTCTGCGTCGGCGTTCTCGTCGGCGGCGGGGGCCGCGCTCTCGGTGGGCTCGTACACGAGCACGGCGCGGTTGTCGGGGCGCAGGCGGGCCTGGGCGACGCGCCGCACCTCCTCGGGGGTGATGTCCAGCACGCGCTGCACGGCGGTGAGGGCGAGCTGGGGGTCGCCGAACAGCACCGCGAAGCGGCACAGTTCGTCGGCGCGGCCGCTGACCGTGGAGAGCCGGTCCAGCCACTCGCGCTCCAGCTGGGCCTGGGCGCGCTCCATCTCCTCGGGGGTCGGGCCCTCGGCCGCGAAGCGGGCCAGCTCCTCGTCGACGGCGGCCTCGATGGCGGGGACCTCGGCGCCGCCGGAGGCCTTGACGTCCAGCCAGCCCAGCGAGGGGGCGCCGGCGAGCCGCAGCAGGCCGAAGCCGGCGGCGACGGCGGTGCGGTCGTGGCGCACGAGGCGGTTGTGGAGGCGGGAGGACTCGCCGCCGCCGAGGACGGTGACGGCCAGGTCGGCGGCGTCGGCCTCGCGGGAGCCGTCCTGCGGGAGGCGGTAGGCGGCCATCATGGCGCGCGCCGGGACCTCTTCGCGGACGACCTGGCGGAGCTCCTCGCCGATGGTGTCGGGGAGGCTGCCGTCGCGCGGGGGCTGCTTGCCGTCGTGCGCGGGGATGGAGCCGAAGTACTTCTCGATCCAGGCGAGCGTCTGCTCGGGGTCGATGTCGCCGACGACCGAGAGGACGGCGTTGCCCGGCGCGTAGTACGTGCGGAAGAAGGCGCGGGCGTCCTCCAGGGAGGCCGCGTCCAGGTCGGCCATGGAGCCGATCGGGGTGTGGTGGTACGGGTGGCCGTCGGGGAAGACCATGGCCGTCAGCCGCTCGAAGGCGGTGCCGTAGGGGACGTTGTCGTAGCGCTGGCGGCGCTCGTTCTTGACGACGTCGCGCTGGTTCTCCATCGACTCGTCGTCGAGGGCGGTGAGCAGGGAGCCCATCCGGTCGGCCTCGAGCCACAGGGCCAGCTCCAGCTGGTGGGCCGGCATGGTCTCGAAGTAGTTGGTGCGCTCGAAGCTGGTGGTGCCGTTGAGGGAGCCGCCGGCGCCCTGCACCAGTTCGAAATGGCCGTTCCCCTTGACCTGTGCCGAGCCCTGGAACATAAGGTGCTCGAAGAGGTGGGCGAGGCCGGTGCGGCCCTTGACCTCATGGCGCGAGCCGACGTCGTACCAGAGGCAGACGGCGGCGACCGGGGTCAGATGGTCTTCGGAGAGCACCACCCGCAGGCCGTTGGCCAGGCGGTGCTCGGTCGCTGTGAGGCCGCCGGTACCGGCCTGTTGCGTGGCCGTGTGACCCATGGGCATGTACGTCCCTTCGATCGCTTGAGATCTCGCGCCCGTGCGCGACGACTCGTGCGCGATGGCTCGCGTATGAACAGTGCTGTCACTGTATGCAAGCGCGCTGACATCCGGCGAAGTTCCCGGCGCGGTGCCCCCTTACGGACGGGTCGTGTCCGGTGTTGTCAGTGGCGCGGTCCACAATGGTCCGCGTCAGCACCCTGCCTCGGCAATCGATCGAAGGAGCCGCAGCCGCGATGGCCCGCCGCAGCACGAAGACCCCGCCGCCGGAGAACTTCGAGGAGCGCATCCTCGACATCGACGTCGTCGACGAGATGCAGGGTTCCTTCCTCGAGTACGCCTACTCCGTCATCTACTCCCGGGCCCTGCCCGACGCGCGCGACGGCCTCAAGCCGGTCCAGCGCCGCATCCTCTTCCAGATGAACGAGATGGGCCTGCGGCCCGACCGGGGCCACGTGAAGTGCGCCCGGGTCGTCGGCGAGGTGATGGGAAAGCTGCACCCGCACGGCGACGCCTCGATCTACGACGCCCTGGTGCGCATGGCGCAGCCGTTCTCCATGCGGCTGCCCCTGGTGGACGGCCACGGCAACTTCGGCTCGCTCGGCAATGACGACCCGCCCGCGGCCATGCGTTACACCGAGGCCCGGATGGCGGCGCCGACGTCGCTGATGACGGAGTCCATCGACGAGGACACGGTCGATTTCGCGCCGAACTACGACGGCAGCGAGCGCGAGCCCGTCAGCCTGCCCGCCGCCTATCCGAACCTGCTGGTCAACGGCTCGTCCGGAATCGCGGTCGGCATGGCGACGAACATGCCGCCGCACAACCTCGGCGAGGTCATCGCCGCCGCCCGGCACCTGATCAGGCACCCCGGCGCCGACCTCGAGACGCTGATGAAGTTCATCCCCGGCCCGGACCTGCCCACGGGCGGCCGGATCGTCGGCCTGAACGGCGTCCGCGACGCGTACGAGACCGGCCGCGGCACCTTCAAGATCCGCGCCACCGTCTCCGTGGAGAACGTGACGGCGCGCCGCAAGGGCCTGGTGGTCACCGAGCTGCCCTTCACGGTCGGCCCCGAGAAGGTCGTCTCCAAGATCAAGGACCTGGTCGGCTCGAAGAAGCTCCAGGGCATCGCCGACGTCAAGGACCTCACCGACCGCGCCCACGGCCTGCGCCTGGTCATCGAGGTGAAGAACGGCTTCAACCCCGAGGCCGTCCTGGAGCAGCTCTACAAGCTCACGCCGATGGAGGAGTCCTTCGGCATCAACAACGTGGCGCTGGTCGACGGCCAGCCGCTGACGCTGGGGCTCAAGGAGCTCCTGGAGGTCTACGTCGACCACCGCTTCGAGGTGGTGCGGCGGCGCAGCGAGTTCCGGCGCGGCAAGCGGCGCGACCGGCTGCACCTGGTCGAGGGCTTGCTGGTGGCGCTGCTCGACATCGACGAGGTCATCAGGATCATTCGATCGAGTGAGAACGCGGCGCAGGCCAAGGAGGCTCTGATCGCCCGCTTCTCCCTCTCCGAGGTGCAGACGCAGTACATCCTCGACACCCCGCTGCGCCGGCTGACGAAGTTCGACCGCATCGAGCTGGAGTCCGAGCGCGACCGGCTGACCGAGGAGATCGAGCAGCTGACGCGGATCCTGGAGTCCGACGCGGAGCTGCGCAAGCTGGTCTCGGGCGAACTGGCCGACGTGGCGAAGAAGTTCGGCACCGACCGCCGTACGGTCCTGCTGGAGTCGGCGGGCGCCCCGGCGTCGGCGGTGCCGCTGCAGGTCGCCGACGACCCGTGCCGCGTCCTGATGTCCTCCACCGGCCTGCTGGCCCGTACGGCCACGGGCGAGCCGTTCCCGCCGGCCGCGGGCGAGGCCAAGCGCGTCAAGCACGACGTGATCGTCTCGGCGGTGCCGGCGACGGCCCTGGGCGAGGTGGGGGCGGTGACCTCGGCCGGGCGGCTGCTGCGGCTGCGGGTGATCGACCTTCCGCAGCTGCCGGAGACGGCGGCGGCGCCCAGCCTGTCGGGCGGCGCGCCGGTGGCGGAGTTCCTGTCCCTGGCGGACGGCGAGTCGGTCGTCTGCCTCACCACGCTGGACGAGTCCTCGCCGGGGCTCGCGATCGGCACGGAGCAGGGCGTCGTCAAGCGCGTGGTCCCGGACTATCCGGCCAACAAGGACGAGCTGGAGGTCATCTCCCTCAAGGACGGCGACCGGATCGTCGGGGCGGCCGAGCTGCGGACGGGCGAGGAGGACCTGGTCTTCCTCACGGACGACGCCCAGCTGCTGCGCTACCAGGCCTCGCAGGTGCGTCCGCAGGGCCGCCCGGCGGGCGGCATGGCGGGCATCAAGCTGTCCGCGGGCGCGAAGGTGATCTCCTTCACGGCCATCGACCCCGCGGCGGACGCGGTGGTCTTCACCCGGGCCGGGGCGCGGGGCGGCATGGGCGGTGCCACGGAGGGCTCGGCGAAGCTGACGCCGTTCGACCAGTACCCGCGCAAGGGACGGGCGACGGGCGGCGTGCGCTGCCAGCGCTTCCTCAAGGGCGAGGACTGCCTGGTCATGGCCTGGGCGGGAGCCGCCCCGGCGCGCGCCGCGGACGCGAAGGGCGCGCCGGTGGAGCTGCCGGAGGCCGACCCGCGCCGGGACGGCTCGGGCACGCCCCTGGCGAAGCCGGTGAGCGCGATCGCGGGCCCGGTGTAAGCAGCAGGGCGGGGGCGCTGCCTGTGCGGCGGCGCCCCCGTCAGGCCTGCGCGTACCGCAGGACTCCCCACATGGCGTGCTCCTCGGCGAGGGGCTCCCCCTCCGTGACGCGGCAGCGTTCCAGACCGGCCCGCAGCGCGCCGGCGTCGACTCCCCTGCCGATCAGTACGAGCTGGGTGAGGCGTTCCTCGGCGCGGGCCCAGGAGGAGCGGTAGAAGCGCAGGAAGTCGCCCACGGCGTGCACGGCGAACTTGTGCTTGTGCCCGGCTATGCCGAAGTACACGAAGCCCTTGATGCGGTAGAGGCCCTCCGGCCGGCTGTCGAGGAACTCCATCAGCCGCCGCGGGTCGACGGGCTCCGCGGAGACGAACTCGATGCTCTCGTAGGCGGCGTGCAGGTGGCCGCCGTGGTCACAGCCGTCGTGGCAGTCGTGGCACGTGGGGGCGTCGTCGTGGGCGTCGTCCTCGTCGCTGTCGTGCAGGTCCTCGAAGGACAGCTGCCGCACGGCCGCCGTGTCCTCCTCGCGCGGCTTGCGGTCGAAGAGCAGCTCCGGGTCGATGCGCCCGTAGGAGGCCGGTACGACGGGCGTGCCGGGGCTGAGCTCCGCCAGGGTGCCCAGGAGGTCCCGGCGGGCCTCGTCGCCGATCCTGTCGGCCTTGTTGAGGACGACGAGGTCGGCGATCGCCACGTGCCGGTCGAGTTCGGGGTGGGTGGCGCGGGTGGCGGCGAACTCGGCTGCGTCGACGACCTCGACGAGTCCCCCGTAGACGATGTCCTTGTTGTCGCTGGCGAGGATCATCCGGATGAGCTCCTGCGGCTCGGCCAGCCCGCTCGCCTCGATGACGATGACGTCGATGCGGGCGGCGGGGCGGGAGAGCTTCTCCAGGAAGCCGTCGAGCTCGCTGGTGTCGACGGCGCAGCACAGGCAGCCGTTGCCCAGCGAGACCATCGAGTCGACCTGGCCGGCGACGCTCATCGCGTCGATCTCGATGCTGCCGAAGTCGTTGACGACGGCCCCGATGCGGGTGCCCCCGCTCCTCCCCAGGAGGTGGTTGAGGAGGGTGGTCTTGCCCGATCCCAGGAATCCTGCGAGAACGATGACCGGGATCTGTCGCTTGGCCACGGGGGGCGCCTCCATCGTCAGTCGAGCACGGCAGGGACCGGCTGGGGCGGGGGCGGGCCCACGTACCGGGCCGCCGGGCGGATGATCTTCGAGTCGTCCGCCTGCTCCAGGATATTGGCGCTCCAGCCGATCACGCGGGCCGCGCAGAAGGTGGGGGTGAACATCTCGCGCGGCAGCCCGCACAGCTCCATGACGACGCCCGCGTAGAACTCGACGTTGGTGTGGAGCTCCCGGCCGGGCTTGAGCTCGGCGAGGATCGCCTCCACCCGGCCCTCGACCTCGACGGCGAAGTCCACGAGGTCCCCGCCGAACTCCTGGGCGATGCCGCGGAGCATCCGGGAGCGGGGGTCCTCCGTGCGGTAGACGGGGTGCCCGAAGCCCATGATCCGGTCGCCCGCGAGGACGCGCTCGCGGATCCAGGAGTCGATGCGGCCGGGCGTGCCGATGGCGTCGAGGGTGTCCAGGGCCCGGCTCGGGGCGCCGCCGTGCAGGGGGCCGGACAGGGCGCCGATCGCGCCGCACAGGCAGGCGGCGAGGTCCGCGCCGGTGGAGGCGATGACGCGGGCGGTGAACGTCGAGGCGTTGAAGCCGTGGTCGATGGTGGAGACGAGGTACTGCTCGACGGCGCGGGCCCGCCGGGCGTCGGGCTCGGTCCCGGTCAGCATGTAGAGGTAGTTGGCGGCGTGGGGCAGGTCGTCGCGCGGCTCGACGGGCTCCAGGCCCTGCCCGAGCCGGTACAGGGCCGTGAGCAGGGTGGGGACGGCGGCGCAGGCGGCGAGGGCGTCGGCCTCGCGCCGGGCGGGGGCGGTGTCGTAGAGGGGCCCGAGGCCGGCGGAGGCGCCGAGCAGGGACAGCGCGGTGCGCAGTCCGGCGAGAGGGCCCGAGCGGGCGCCGGCGCGGGCGATGCCCGGCAGGGCCTCGCGCACCTCCTGCGGCAGCCGGCGCAGGGCGGCGGTCTCGGCGGCGAAGCGGGCGCGCTGCTGCGCGTCCGGCAGGGACCCGCGGAACATCAGGTGCCAGACGTCCTCGAAGGAGCGCGTCTGCGCGAGTTCGACGGCCGAGTACTGGCGGTAGTGGTAGAAGCCCTCCCGGCCGCGGACGTCGCCGAGCGCGGTGTCGGTGACGACGACGCCGGCCAGTCCACGGGGCACATCGGTGATCGGCATGGCTGCCTCCTCAGCAGGTGATCGATCAAATCTTGATGCGACTGTCCATGCTTGACTCAATACTTGTCAATATTGATTCGAATCAATATAGAAGGGTGGATAGCGTGTGCCCCATGGCGGACCACAGAACGGACGGCGGCGAGGCGCGCGCCGGGGCGGAAGACCGGCGGATGACCACGCGCGAGGTCGCCGAGCGGCTGGGCGTGAAGCCGGAGACGGTCTACGCGTACGTCAGCCGCGGCCAGCTCAGCAGCCGCCGCGGCCCCGGCGGGCGCGGCAGCACCTTCGACGCGCGCGAGGTCGACGCCCTCCTGCGGCGCGGCAGGCGCGAGACGGCGTTCGGCGGCGAGACGGCGATCCGTACGGGCATCACCCTCATCGACAAGGACCGGTACTACTACCGGGGAGTGGACGCCACCGCCCTGGCGGAGCGGTACACCTACGAGGAGGTCGCGGACTGGCTGTGGACGGGCCGGCTGCGGCGCGGCACGCGGTTCACCGCCCCGCACGACGCGCTGATCGCAGCGCTCCGCGCCGTGGGCTCCCTGCCCTCGCACGGCGGGCCCGCCGACCGGCTGCGGGTGGCCGCGATCGCGGCGGCCGCCGCCGACCCGCTGCGCTTCGACCTCTCGCCGCAGGCCGTGCTCGGCACCGCGCGCGGCCTGATCCCCACGCTGGTCGACGCCCTCCCGGCCGCCGGGCCGCTGCCCCGGGAGGACGGCGGCGGGCCGCTCCCCCGCCGGCTGTGGTCGCGGCTGACCGCACAGGCGCCCGACGAGGCGTCACTGCGCGCCCTGGAGGCGGCCCTCGTGCTGCTCATCGACCACGACCTGGCCGCGTCCACGCTCGCGGTGCGGGTCGCCGCCTCGGCCCGCTCCCACCCCTACGCGGTCGTCACGGCCGGCCTCGGCGTCGTGGAGAGCCCGCTGCACGGCGCCGCGAGCGGGCTGGCGCACCGGATGCTCACCGAGGTGCTGGAGCGGGGCAGCGCGGGCGCGGTCGTGGCCGACCACCTGCGCGGCGGGCGCCGCGTGCCCGGCCTCGGCCACCGCCTCTACAAGGGGCCCGACCCCCGCGCCACGGCCCTCTTCGCCCGGCTGGAGGCCGTGCCGGCCGCAGCCGGAGCCCTCGCCGCGGCCCGGGAGGTCGAGGCGACGGCGGCCCGGCACGTGCCCCTGCACGCCAACGTGGACCTGGCCCTGGCCGTGCTGTCCGTCTCCGCGCAGATGCCGCCCGAGGCCGGGGAGACCGTCTTCGCGGTGGCCCGTACGGCCGGCTGGATCGCGCACGCCCTGGAGGAGTACGGGGAGCGCCCCATGCGGATGCGGCCCTCGGGCGAGTACTCCGGCCCCACGCCGCCCCAGCCCCTGCCCTGACGCCTTCCCGAGGGACACTTTCAGGCCACCCCGCGGACTTCGGCCGTGCCGGCCGTCCCGCCGCACGAACACCGGCAGCTCAGGTTAGGCTTACCTTTGTGAGTACGTGCGCGACCGCCTCCCGCCAGCTGGCCGAGCCCTTGGCCGGCACCGCCGCCACCGCGCGGACGTGGCTGCTCGTCGAGCAGCCCGGGCCCTGGGGCGCGGACGCACTGACCGCGAGCCACCTCGACCCCGATGTCGGCCGGGCGCTGGACGCGGCCGCGGAGGGCACGGGCGTCCGCATCGCGCTGATCCGCCGCCCCGGCCGGCACGCCGACTGCCACCAGCCCGGCACCCACCGGGTGTTCGCCGCTCACACGGCCCCGGGCCGCTCCTGGATCCGCACCGCTGCGATCGCCGATCCCGCGGAGCTGACCGGGCTGGACTTCGCCGCGCTCGGCGCGGGCGAGCACGGCGGCCTGTGGGAGGCCTACGACGGCGACCCGCTGGTGTTCGTGTGCACCAACGGCAAGCGCGACCGCTGCTGCGCCCTGCTGGGCCGCCCCCTCGCCGCCGAGCTGGCCGCGTCCGGGGCGGAGGCGTGGGAGGTCACCCACATCGGCGGCCACCGCTTCTCCCCGACCCTCTTCGTCCTCCCGTACGGCTACGCGTACGGCCGGGTCACCGCCCACGGCGTCAAGGACGTCCTGGAGGCGGTGCGCGACCGCCGGATCGTCACCGGCGACTGCCGCGGCCGCTCGGCCTGGGAGCGCCCGGCCCAGGCGGCCGAGCTGGCGGTGCGCGAACTGACCGGCGAGGAGGACGCGGACGCCCTCGACGTGACGCGCACCGAGGGCGCGGCGCCGCACTGGACGGTCGCCGTCGCCCACACCGACGGCCGGACCTGGCAGGTGGCCGTCGAACAGGGCGCCGCGGAGCCCGCCCGGCCGGAGAGCTGCGGACGCGCTCCGGCCACGCCCGCACGGATGGACGTCATATCCGTCACTCCCCTCCGTACGGACGTCCCCGCGGAGGCACTGATCGGTCCGCGCCCCTCCCGTCCGGATGCCTTCAGCCCGCCTTCTTGACGAACTCCGTGGTGTAGGTCTTCTGCAGGTCCACCGTGGCGCCCTTGAGGTCGGGGTTGAAGGACTTGAGCACTTCGTGGACCGTCCGGGGCCCGTCCTCGGGCATCACGCCGTCCTTGGTGAACATCGGCAGGGTGTTCTTGATCGCCTGGACGTAGAGGTCCTTGCCGCCCTTGGCGTAGTCGTCGGGCATCTTGGCCGCGATCTCCTCCGGGGTGTGCTCGGACATCCACGCGAGGGTCTTCACGAACGCGTTGGCGAGCTTCTGCACCACCTCCTTGTGGTCGTTGACCCAACCGGTGTTCATGTACAGGCTGGACGCCGGGTAGAGGCCGCCGAGCGCCGCCCGCGACCCCTCGGGGGTGCGCATGTCGACGAGCACCTTGCCGGCGTCCTTGGCGAGGACCTGCGCGACCGTCGGGTCGGTGGTCATCCCCCCGTCGATGGAACCCTGCTGGAGCGCGGAGATGAAGGTCTGCCCCGCACCGACGGCCACCGGCGTGAAGTCGCTGACCTTCACCCCGTTCTTCACCGCCAGGTACTTCGTCAGGAAGTCGGTGGAGGAGCCGAGCCCGGTGACGCCGAGCTTCTTCCCCTTGAAGTCCTTGGGCGAGGCCAGCTCGCCCGCGGCCTTCTTCGAGACGACCTCGACCTCCCCCGGCGTCTGTGCGAGCTGGACCACGGACTCCACCTGCTTGCCCTTCACCTGCAGGTCGAGCGTGTGGTCGTAGAAGCCGACGACGCCCTGGACCTCGCCGGAGACGAGGGCGGTGGTGGCCTGGACGCCCGCGGGCTCGGTGAGCAGGTCGACGGTGACGCCCTCCTCCTGGAAGTAGCCGAGCCGCTGGGTGAGCACCGCCGGCAGGTAGATGACCTTGTCCAGGCCGCCGACCATGATCTTGACGATGTCGCCCTTCGCCGCTTCCAGCGCCGGGTTCGGCTTGTTCGTCGACGACTCGTCGGCACACCCGGCCAGGGTCAGGCACATCACGGCCGCGACGGCGCCCGCGCGGGCTCCGGCGGTCTTGCTGAACGTACGCATCGCTCTTCCTTACGGTCGGTGGTTCGCGGGGGACGAACAGGACGTGCAGGACGTGCTGGGGGGTGGTGTGAGGATGCGGTGGGGGTGCGAGCGGGGCGGGACGGAGCGGCGGCGTGCCGTCACTCCCCCGGCCCGGAACCGCCCGGCTTCCAGCGGAAGAGCCGCTTCTCGGCGAAGGTCAGCAGCCCCTCCGCGAGCAGCGCGACGACGGCGAGGATGACCATGGCCGCGTACACGCCGGCCGTGTTGAACGTGCCCTGCGAGGCGGAGACCAGCAGGCCGATCCCCTTCGTCGCGCCGATGTACTCGCCGACGATCGCGCCGATGAGCGCGAAGCCGAAGCTCACGTGCAGGCTGGTGAAGATCCAGGACGTCGCCGAGGGGATGACGACCTGCAGCGTCACCCGGCGGTTGCTCGCGCCCAGGATGCGGGCGTTGGCCACCAGGTTGCGGTCCACCTCGCGGGCGCCCTGGAAGGCGTTGAAGAACACGGGGAAGAAGACCAGGACGACCGCCGAAGCGACCTTGGAGGCGGGACCCAGCCCGAACCAGATCAGGAAGATCGGCGCGAGGACGATCCTCGGCAGCGCGTTGAGGACCTTGATGTACGGGCCGAAGACGTCGGCCAGGAAGCGCACCCGGCCGAGCGCGGTCCCGAGCACCACGCCGCCGGTCACACCCAACGCCCAGCCGAGCAGGGCCTCGTAGAGCGTGTACCAGATCTGCTCGCCGAGCGAGCCCTGCGCGGTGCCGTGGAGCGTCCACTGGACGATCTGGTCCCAGATCTTCGACGGCATCGAGAAGTTGAACGGATCGATGACGCCGTTGCGGGCCGACAGCTCCCACGCGGCCAGCACGACGGCGAGGACCAGCACGCGCGCCGCGTACACGGTGAGCCTGCGCTGACGCGCGGCCTTCGCGCGGGCCGAGGTCCGGCCGAGGGCCAGGGCGGCGGGGGCGCCGACGGATTCGACGGACTCAAGCGACACGGGAGGCACCCCTCTCACGGGTGATGCGGACCTCTTCGCCCAGGGAGGACCAGATCTCGCGGTAGATCTCCACGAACTCGGGCTCCAGGCGGATGGATTCGACCTTGCGCGGGCGCGGCAGCCGCACGGGGAAGACCTGTTTGACGGTCGCCGGCCCGGCGGTCATGACGACGACCTTGTCGGCGAGGGCGATCGCCTCCTCCAGGTCGTGGGTGACGAAGATGACGGAAGCGGCCCGTCCGCCGGGCCGGGAGCCGTGGGAGCCGCCCCACAGCTCCAGCAGCTCGTCCGACATCAGGGCCCGCGTCTGTACGTCGAGCGCCGAGAAGGGCTCGTCCATCAGGAGGATCGCCGGGTCGCACACGAAGGTCTGGGCGAGCGCGACGCGCTTGCGCTGGCCGCCGGAGAGCTGGTGCGGGTAGCGGTCGGCGAAGGCCGCGAGCCCCACCCGGCCGAGCCAGTCGCGCGCCCGCTCCCGCGCCTCGGCCCTGGGCACGCCGCGGAAGCGCGGCCCGGCGGTCACGTTGGACAGCACCGTCCGCCAGGGGAAGACGGCGTCCTGCTGGAAGACGAAGCCGACTTCCGGCCGGATTCCGGTCACCTGCTCGCCGCCGACCAGCACGTCGCCCTCGGTCGGTTCCTCCAGGCCGCTGACCAGGGTGAGCGTGGTGGACTTCCCGCAGCCGGTCGGGCCGACGACCGCCACGAACTCGCCCTGCCCCACGGTCAGGTCGAGATCCCGTACGGCGGTGTGCGAGGCGCCCGACGGCGTACGGAACACCTTGCTCGCGCCGCGCAGCTCGATCGCCGGAGCGTGGCCCGGCGGGGTGCCACTGATCATGCTTGCCGCCTCCTCCTGTGCAGGTTTCCGGCCAAGGGGGTGGCCGGTGCTGGAGGCTAGATGTGGCGTGTGGCGCACAGACAGCCTTGTGAGCGCTGTGCGGCTTGAGTGCACGAACCCTGTTCTGCTCGTTTTGCGCGCGGTAGAACAACAATGAGCGACGAAGGCGCCACGGAAGATGACGCCGGAGCGCGACGAGGACCACGACGACCGGCAGGAGGGGGACCCGCATGCGCCCCCGCTGGCCGCGCCGCGTCTTCGCCCAGGTGCTGCTCGTCCAGCTGCTGATCATCACCGGGGTCACCGGGCTCGCCGCCGGCCTGTTCCTCGCGCCCCTGGCCGCCCAGCTCGACGACCAGGCCGAGCACCGGGCCCTGACCATCGCCCGGGCCACCGCGGCCCAGCCCGGCATCGCGCAGAGCCTGCTGGCCGGTCCGCCCTCCCCCGGCGGGCCGGTGCAGGCCGACGCCGAGCGCATCCGGCTGGCCACCGGCGCGAGTTACGTCGTGGTCGTCGACACCCGCGGCATCCGCTACTCCCACACCGTCCCCGAGCGGATCGGGGAGCGCGTCAGCACCGACCCCGGCAGCGTCCTCGGCGGCCGGGAGTGGACGGGCATCGGGAGCGGCACGCTCGGCCGCTCCGCGCGCGGCAAGGTGCCCCTGCGCGACGGCGAGGGGGCCGTCGTCGGCGCCGTCTCCGTCGGCATCGCCTACGACGACGTGCACGCCCTGTTGCTGCGGGCCGTGCCGGGCATCCTCACGTACGCCGGCGCGGCCCTCGGCGTGGGCGCGATCGCCGCGATCGCCGCCTCCCGCCGGCTGCGCAAGCGCACCCACGGCATCGAACTCACCGAGATCTCCGCCCTCCTGGACGAGCGCGAGGCCATGCTGCACGGCATTCGCGAGGGCGTGGTCGCCCTCGACAAGGACGGCCGCGTCCGTCTCGTCAACGACGCGGCCGCGCGGCTGCTGGGCATCGGCCGGGACGCCATCGGCCACCCCCTGGACGGCGTGCTGCCGCCCGGCCGCACCACGGACGTGCTGGCCGGCCGGGTGACGGGCACCGACCTGCTGACCGTCCGCGACGGGCGGGTGCTGGTCGTCAACCGCAGGGACACGGCCGGCGGCGGCACCGTGGCGACGCTGCGCGACCGCACCGAGCTGGAGCAGCTCCGCCGCGAACTCGACGGCACCCGCGGCCTGACGGACGCCCTGCGCGCCCAGGACCACGAGCACGCCAACCGCCTGCACACCATCGCCGGGCTCCTGGAGCTCGGCCTGCACGAGGAGGCCGCCGACTTCGTCGCCGAGGTCACCGGCGCGCACCGGGCGACGGCCGAGGAGGTCACCGAGCGGGTCCGCGACCCGCTGGTGGGCGCCCTGCTGGTCGGCAAGAGCGCGGTCGCGGCGGAGCGCGGCGTGGCCCTGCGGGTGAGCCCGGCGACCCGGCTGCCCGACCGGGTCGTGGACCCGCGCGACCTGGTCACCGTGCTCGGCAACCTCATGGACAACGCCCTGGACGCGGCGGGTTCCCACCAGGCGGCCGGTCCCCCGTTCGTGGAGGTGGAGCTGCGGGCCGTCGGGGAGACGCTCGTCGTCCGCGTGGCGGACAACGGGCCCGGCGTGCCGGCCGCGGTCCGTGAACTGGTCTTCACCGACGGCTGGTCCACCAAGGAGGCCGCCCCGCACCGCCGCCGCGGGCTCGGCCTCTCCCTCGTACGGCGGCTGGCCGAGCGCTACGGGGGCTCCGTGCGGGTGGGTGAACGGGAGGGCGGCGGCGCGGTGTTCACCGTGGAGCTGCCCGAAGCACTGCGCTCGCGGCAGCCCAAGCAGCTCACTCGAAGGGGTGAACGATGATCGATGTCCTGGTCGTGGACGACGACTTCCGCGTCGCCGAGATCAACGCCGCGTACGTGGCGCGGGTCCCCGGCTTCCGCGTCGGCGCCAAGGCCCACAACGCGGCTCAGGCCATGGCCGTGCTGGAGAAGGGCGGCATCGACCTGGTGCTGCTGGACCACTTCCTCCCGGACGAGACCGGCCTGTGGCTCGTCCGCCGCCTGCGGCAGCTCGGCGACCTCACCGACGTGATCATGGTGACGGCGTCGCGCGACGTCGCGACCGTCCAGGCAGCCATGCGCTACGGGGCCCTGCAGTACCTCGTCAAGCCGTTCACCTTCCCCGGGCTGCGGGTGAAGCTGGAGGCGTACGCGCAGCTGCGCCGCACCCTCGACGACGCGCAGGAGGCGGGGCAGGACCAGGTCGACCGGATCTTCGGCACGCTGCGCACGGCCGCCACCAGCACGCCGCTGCCGAAGGGCCACTCGGCGCCCACGGCCGAGCTGATACGCCGGGTGCTCTCGGACGCCGCGTCCCCGCTGTCCGCGCACGAGGTCGCCGCCCGGTCGGGGCTGAGCCGCTCCACGGCGCAGCGCTACCTGAAGCGGCTGGAGGAGTCCGGACGGCTGAGCCTGACCCTCAAGTACGGGGAGACGGGCCGTCCGGAGCACCGGTACGCGTGGATGGGCCGGTAGCTCCGCCGCTCCGTGGACCGCGATGCGTGACGCGGCTCCGGTGCCGTGGCGCGGCTGCAGTGCCGTGGCAGTGCCGTGACGCGGCTCCAGTGCTCTCGCCGCCTCCGCCGGAGGCGTCACGCCGCGCCGGCGCCGGTCAGCGAGCGCACCTCCGTCTCGGCGTGCCCGGCGGCGTCGGCCGGTTCGGGCGAGGTCACCGTGCCGAGCCAGCCGGCGAGGAAGCCCAGGGGGACGGAGACGAGGCCGGGGTTCTCCAGCGGGAAGTACGCGAAGTCCAGGCCGGGGAAGACCGCCCCGGGGGCGCCGGAGACGATCGGTGACAGGACGACGAGCGCCACGGCCGGGACCAGCCCGCCGTAGACCGACCAGACCGCGCCTCGGGTGGTGAACCGCCGCCAGAAGAGCGAGTAGAGCAGCACGGGCAGGTTCGCCGAGGCGGCGACGGCGAAGGCGAGCCCCACCAGGGAGGCGACGTTGAGGTCCTGGGCGAGCAGGCCGAGCCCGATGGCCACCGCCCCGGTGCCGGCGGCCGCGGCCCTCGCGACCGCCACTTCGCTGCGGGGCGTACGGGCGCGGCGGCCGAGCGTCCGGTACAGGTCGTGGGCCACCGAGGCGGAGGAGGCCAGCGTGACCCCGGCGACGACGGCGAGGATCGTGGCGAAGGCGACGGCCGCGACCACGGAGAACAGCACCGTGCCGCCGGTGGACCCGGGGCCGCCGCCCAGGTCGAGGGCGAGCAGCGGCACCGCGTTGTTCCCGCCGGCTCCCGCGGCCCGCACGGCGCCGGAGCCGAGCACCGCGGCGGCGCCGAAGCCGAGCACGACGGTCATCAGGTAGAAGGTGCCGATGAGCCCGATGGACCAGATCACCGAGCGGCGGGCGGCGCGGGCCGTGGGCACCGTGTAGAAGCGCGAGAGGATGTGCGGCAGCCCCGCGGTGCCGAGGACGAGCGCGAGGCCCAGGCTCACGAAGTCCAGCCGGGAGGTCCAGTCGCCGCCGTACTTCAGGCCGGGGGCGAGGAAGGCCCGGCCGTGGCCGCTGCGATCGGCCGCGGTGGTGAGCAGGGCGGAGAGGTCGCCGTGGAAGCGCAGGAGGACGAGGACGGTGAGGGCGGTCGTGCCGCCGAGCAGCAGGACGGCCTTGACGATCTGGATCCAGGTGGCGGCCCGCATGCCGCCCAGGGTGATGTAGACGACCATCAGCACGCCGACGCCGACGACCGTCCAGGCGCGGGCCCACGCGCCCGTGCCGCCCAGCAGCAGTGTCATGAGGCTGCCCGCGCCGACCATCTGGGCGACGAGGTAGACGACGGAGACGGTGACGGAGGAGACCCCGGTCGCGATCCTGACCGGCCGCTCGCGCAGCCGGGTCACCAGGACGTCGGCGAGGGTGAACCGGCCGCAGTTGCGGACGAGTTCGGCGACGAGGAAGAGCACGACGAGCCAGGCGACGAGGAAGCCCACGGTGTAGAGGATGCCGTCGTAGCCGTAGAGGGCGATGAGGCCGGTGACGCCGAGGAAGGAGGCGGCGGACATGTAGTCGCCCGCGATGGCGAAACCGTTCTCCATGGGGGAGAAGAGCCGGCCGCCCGCGTAGAACTCCTCCGGGGAGCCGCGGCGGCCGCGGCCCACCAAGGTGGTGATGGCCAGCGTGACGAGGACGAAGCCGCTGAACAGGGCGAGGGCCAGGACGTGGTGGGCGCCGGTCATCGGTGCTCGCCCCGCGGACGGAGGGCGGGGGCGCCGGCCCGTCGGGCCTGCGGGACGCCGGGGACGGGGGCCGGTGCGGGGACGGGGACGGGCGCGGCGTCCTGGCGGGTCTCCAGGCTGACCGCCCAGCGCAGCTCCAGCGCCGCCGGGTCCCGGTGCAGCCGGGCGTGGCGGGCGTAGGCCCAGGTGAGCAGGAACGTCGTGGCGAACTGGGCGAAGCCGGCGACCATCGCGACGTTGAGCGCGCCCGCCACCTGGCGGGCCATCAGGCCGGGTGCGGCGATCGCCGTCACCACGTAGGCCAGATACCAGAGCAGGAACGCGGCCGCCGCGGGGAACGCGAACCGGCGGTAGCGGCGGCGCACTTCCCGGAAGGCGGCGCCGCGCTGGACCTCGCTGTAGATGTCCAGGGCGGTCGGCTGAATCGTTCCGGCAGCGCTTCCCCCGGAACTGCGTCTGTCGTGCTTCTCCACCGAACTCTCCTTGGGTCGCCGGGCCCGGCCGACCGGTGTCACCCGCCGTCAGGGACCCAAGGATGGGCGGAACGCCGGTGCCCGGGCCGGGCCGTCGGCCCGACGTTCACCCCATCAGGTGATGGATGAGCCCGGGGGCCGCGCGATGCCGTACTGGAAGGCGTAGCGCATGGCCTGGGCGCGGTCGCGCACGCCCGTCTTGGCGAAGAGGTTGTTGATGTGCGTCTTCACCGTCGCCGTGCTCACGTGCAGCCGCCGGGCGATCTCGGCGTTCGACAGGCCCTCGGCGACCAGCGACAGCACCTCCGCCTCACGCGCGGTGAGCCCGTCGGGGAGCTCCCGGCGGACCGGGGACGCGGCCGCCGGGAACGAGGCCGGCACCGCACCGGCGGGCGGGCCGGCAGGCGCGGCACCGCCGGCCGCGGCGGGATCCGAGAGCCGTTCCAGGAGCCGCCGCTGCACGTTCGGCGACAGCCCGGCCTCGCCCGACATCACGTGCCGCACGGCCCGGACGATCTCCTCGCCGCCGGCGTCCTTGGTGAGATAGCCGCGCGCCCCCGCCCGGAGCGCGGGGAACAGCGAGTCGTCGTCCGCGTAGGTGGTCAGGACGACGACGTGCGTGGCCGGGTGCTCGGCCCGGATGCGCCGCGTGGCCTCCACTCCGTCGCAGCGGGGCATCCGCAGGTCCATCAGCACCACGTCCGGAGCGTGCTCGGCTACGAGCCGCACCGCCTCCTCCCCGTCGGCCGCCGCACCGACGACCTCAATGCCGGGGAGCAGCCCCAGCAGCATCACGATGCCCTCACGCACCACGGTCTGGTCGTCCGCGACGACGACCCTCGCGATCTCGCCCGCACCACCGCCGGTGCCCACAGCACCGCCACCCGTCACGCGGGCACCCGCAGACGCACCACGAACCCCTCCTCCCCGGACCCTGCCGGCCCGGCGTCCAGCGTGCCGCCCAGCAGCTCGGCCCGCTCCCTCATCCCCAGCAGACCGTACCCGGCGCCGGCGGCCCCCAGTTCTCCCGACGCTCCGCGCGCCCCCCGGTCGCGGACCCACAGCTCGACCCACCCCTCCAGATAGGTGAACCGCATCTCCACCCGTGCACCCGGGGCGTGCTTGCGCACATTGGTCAGCGCCTCCTGCGCGACCCTGCGCACCGCCAGCCCGGCCTCGGCCGGCAGGGCCCGCGGCTCCCCCGTCACCTCCAGCCGCGTCCCCTCCCCCGCCGCGGACTCCCGCAGGAACTCCTCCACGGGACTCAGCTCCCCGCGCAGCGCGGACAGGGCCTGCCGGGTCTCGGCCAGTCCCTCGCGCGCCATGCTCCGGGCCGCCACCACCCGCTCCAGCACCCGCTGCGGGTCCTCACCGCGCTCGATCAGCAGCCGGGCCGCCTCAAGGTGCACCATCTGCGCGGACAGGCTGTGCGCGAGCACGTCATGGATCTCCCGGGCGATCCGGGCCCGCTCGGCCAGCGCCGCCGACTCCGCCTCCGCGCGCCGCGCCGCCCGCTCCTGGGCCAGCAGCCGGAACCCGGCCCCCCGCGCCTCCTCGTCCAGCCGGAGCGCGTAGCCGACGAAGGGCAGCGCCACCACCGTGCCCACGATCACCAGCGGCCGCTCGGTGCTCGCCAGGGCGTAGGCCCCCATGGCGACGGCCGAGACGCTCAGCGCGTGGAGGAGCGGCAGCCGCTCCACAGCGATCACGACGGTGCTGCCCCAGAGCACGGCGGCCGAGGTGTGCTCCCCGGCCAGCTGGGCGGCCGCTCCCACCCCCAGCAGCACCCCGAGGAGCGCCAGGGAGAGCCCCGGCCGCCGCGCCAGCGTGGCGAGGAAGTAGCCCCGCATGGCGGCGGCGCAGGCCAGGAAGCCCGCGGCGAGGGCCGCGTACCCCCAGCCGTGGAAGGAGCCGTTGCGCAGCGCCCCCCAGAGCACCAGGGCCGCCAGGACTCCCCTGACGCCCCACGTCATCACCTGCCGGCGCCTCGGCACCCCGACCCCGGAGAGGGCCTCGCGGGCGGGCCAGGCCGTCCAGTTCTCCATCGGCACGCGCGATCCTTCCACCCTGCAGCCGGTGTCAGCCGCCGGCCGTGACACGGTACGCCGGGCGTATGCCGTGGACGCGGTGGAGGACCACGGCGCTACGGGCCAGCAGCACGGCGGCGACGGTCACCATCGTCGCGGAGCTTCCCTGGTGGACGCCCGCCAGCGCGCCCAGGCCGTGCAGCCCCAGCCTCAGGGCGGCCCCGCCGAGCCATATCGCGGCCGTCGCCCTGCTGCCCTGGGCCCAGGTCTCGCCGGACGCGTCCGCCCAGACGCGGCTGCTCCACGCCCAGGCGGCCCCCGTGGCGAGCCCGGCCAGGACCCCGCCCGCCAGCAGTCCGGCGGACACGGCCCGGTGCGCGGGATCGATGAGCCCGGGCTCGCGCACGGCCAGGAAGACCAGTACGGCCGGCAGAACCCACCAGCTCCTGGCGTCCGTGCTCACCCGCTGCGGCCGGACCTGCCGGACCAGCGTGAGCACGACAACGGCGACGATCACCAGACCATTGGCCATACCCGGCATGAGGAGCCTCCGCGGATCCCGGAAAAGCGCTGACGACGAACGCTTCCGAAACTACGGATCCGGCTCCCGGCGCGGATCGGAGCACGGGTGGGTCCCGGGTGGAGATGCACGACGGTGCTCCCTCCACCCACGGGTGGAGAGAGCACCAGGGAGGTACCCGGGAGGGACAGCCCTGGAGGGACCGTCCGGGAGGGACGGGTCAGGCGTCGATGCGCGAGCGGTCGAGGGTGGCCGCGGAGTTGGTGATGAACTCCTTGCGCGGCGCCACCTCGTTGCCCATCAGCAGGTCGAAGGTGCGCTCCGCCGCTTCCAGGTCGCTGATGTTGATCCGCCGCAGGGTGCGGTGGCGCGGGTCCATCGTGGTCTCCGCGAGCTGGTCGGCGTCCATCTCGCCGAGGCCCTTGTAGCGCTGGATCGAGTCCTTGTAGCGCACGTTCTTCCGCTCCAGCTCCAGCAGCGTCTGCCGCAGCTCGTTGTCGGAGTACGTGTAGATGTACTTGTCCTGCCCCTTCTTGGGGTGCGTGAGCTCCACCCGGTGCAGCGGGGGGACCGCGGAGAAGACCCGGCCCTCCTCGACCATGGGCCGCATGTAGCGCTGGAAGAGGGTCAGCAGCAGGATCCGGATGTGCGCGCCGTCCACATCGGCGTCGGCCAGGAAGATGACCTTGCCGTAGCGGGCCGCGTCGATGTCGAAGGTCCGGCCGGACCCGGCTCCTATCACCTGGATGATCGCGCCGCACTCGGCGTTCTTCAGCATGTCGGAGACCGACGCCTTCTGAACGTTGAGGATCTTGCCGCGGATCGGCAGCAACGCCTGGAACTCGGAGTTCCGCGCCAGCTTCGCCGTACCGAGCGCCGAGTCGCCCTCGACGATGAACAGCTCGCTGCGCTCGACGTCGTCGCTGCGGCAGTCGGCGAGCTTGGCCGGCAGCGAGGAGGACTCCAGGGCCGTCTTCCGGCGCTGGGCCTCCTTGTGCTGCCGGGCCGCGATGCGGGTGCGGGCCGCGGCGACGACCTTCTCCAGCACGGCCCTGGCCTGCTGCTTGGCGTCGCGCTTGGTGGAAGTCAGGAACGTCTTGAGCTCCTTCGCGACCACGTTGGCCACGATCCGGTTCGCGGCGGAGGTGCCGAGCACCTCCTTGGTCTGCCCCTCGAACTGCGGCTCGGCGAGGCGCACCGTCACGACGGCGGTGAGCCCCTCCATGGCGTCGTCCTTGACGACGTCGTCCTCGGCGACGCGCAGGAGCTTGGAGGAGCGCAGCACCTCGTTGACGGTCTTGGTGATCGAGCGCTCGAAGCCCGTGACGTGCGTGCCGCCCTTGGGGGTGGCGATGATGTTGACGAACGACTTGACCGTGCTGTCGTAGCCCGTGCCCCAGCGCAGGGCGATGTCCACGCCCAGCTCGCGGGTGACCTCGGTGGGGGTCATGTGGCCGCGGTCGTCCAGGACGGGCACGGTCTCCTTGAAGGTGCCCTGCCCGCTCAGCCGCAGCACGTCGCAGACGGCCTTGTCCTGCGCCAGGTACTCGCAGAACTCGCTGATGCCCCCGTCGTAGTGGAAGACCTCCTCGGTGCCGGCTTCGCCGTCGAGGCCGCGCTCGTCGCGGACGACGATCGTCAGGCCGGGCACCAGGAAGGCCGTCTGCCGGGCGCGCCCGTAGAGGGTCTCCAGGGAGAGCTTGGCGTCCTTGAGGAAGATCTGGCGGTCCGCCCAGTAGCGGACGCGGGTGCCGGTGCGCGCCTTGGGGATCTTCTTCCCCTTGAGCAGGCCGTTGGCCGGGTCGAAGGGGGCGTCCGGGCCGGACTCGGTGAAGATGCCGGGGACGCCGCGGCGGAAGCTGATGGCGTGGGTCCGGCTGTTGCGGTCGACCTCGACGTCCAGGCGGGCGGAGAGCGCGTTGACCACCGACGCGCCGACGCCGTGCAGACCGCCGGACGCCGCGTAGGAGCCGCCGCCGAACTTGCCGCCCGCGTGCAGCTTGGTCATGACGACCTCGACGCCGGACAGTCCGGTC
Source organism: Streptosporangium nondiastaticum (assembly GCF_003011965.1). Lineage (GTDB taxonomy): Bacteria > Actinomycetota > Actinomycetes > Streptomycetales > Streptomycetaceae > Streptomyces > Streptomyces nondiastaticus. Next base: position 49,252 of record NZ_PXWG01000010.1, on the reverse strand, counting down.
TTGGGCTCGACGTCCACGGGGATGCCGCGGCCGTTGTCGCGCACCTCCACGGAGCCGTCGTCGTGGAGGATCACCTCGATGCGGTCGCAGTAGCCGCCGAGGGCCTCGTCGACGGAATTGTCGATGATCTCCCAGAGGCAGTGCATCAGGCCGCGGCTGTCCGTCGAGCCGATATACATACCGGGCCGCTTGCGGACGGCTTCCAGGCCTTCGAGGACGAGCAGGTGCCGCGCGGTGTAGTTGGACCCGTCCCGGTCTGCCCCGGTGAGCAGCGCAGTGGACGGCACGGACGTTTCGGCGGTCACGCGGGTTCGCTCCTCGCTGAATTTCTTTTCGGCCCCGGTCGGGCGGACCGGCGGCCCGGTTGCCGTTCAGAGGGTACCGATGCCTGGTAGAGCCTTTGTGCAGCCACCCGTGGGAACGACCATGCTAGTCGAGCCGTCGATCACACGTTCGATGACACGATGGAGTGACGTGCACATCACGTTCCCTTGGAGGCATGAACCATTTAGGCTCCGGGCACGTCCTCAAGAACACCGGCAAGCCGGCCGGGAGGACGAAAGCCCCCAGCGATGTGAAACCGTAGGCCCACGCAATACGGCTCATTCGCCGCCAACCGTCAAGATCTGGCCGACTCGGAAGCGACTCGGAAGGAACTTTCGAGGAAAAGCCGTGAGCGGGAACGTTTTCGGCCTGGTTGGATGTTGACCCTGGTACGACAGCTCGTCGAGCTAGAGAAGAGGCGACGTGACTACTGTTCTGACCCCCGCGAGCCCGCTGACGGCCGCTGACCGCTGCGACCGGTGCGGCGCTCAGGCCTACCTGCGCGTCGTTCTCATGAGCGGCGGTGAACTGCTCTTCTGCGCCCACCATGGACGCAAGTTCGAGCCAGAACTCAAGAAGATCGCCGCGGAAATACAGGACGAGACGGAGCGGCTCACCGCCTCCCCGGCGTCTGCGCCCGACGAGGACCGCTGAGTCCGTAGCGGAACGCTGACACATCGCATCCGACGACGAGCGAGGTCCGGCCACCCTGTGCCGGACAGCCGCGGGCGGCTGCCCCCACTGCGGGGGAAGCCGCCCGCTCTCGTACGCCCCGGGGCCTGGGCTCGGTCTTGACCCCCTTGCCGGCGGGCGGCCTGTGGGGCTGCGCCGCGGGCGGCTGCCCGGGCGTCACAGCGGGCTGAGTGGCAGGCTGCTGGGCCGGAGCCTCCGGCCGTGCCCCGTCGGGGCTGTGCGAGGCCACGAGGGCCGTGTAGGCCGAGATCCGGGTGTACACGCCCGGATACAGGGGCTGGCCGCAGCCGGCCCCCCAGGACACCACGCCCACGACCTTGCCCTTGGCCACCAGCGGTCCGCCGCTGTCGCCCTGGCAGGCGTCCCGCCCGCCCAGCGGCATCCCGGCGCACAGCATGGACGCCCGGCGGTAGACCCCCTCCGCGCTGCCCGGATAGGCCCGCTCGCACGCCGTGTCCTGCAGGACGCGCACGCGCGCCCCGCGCAGGATGTCCGAGTAGCTGCCGTTGCCCACGACGTCCCCCCAGCCGTAGACGGTGGCCTGCCCGCCCACCTGGTACGCCGGGTCGCCCTGCTGCGCCATCGGGATCACGTAGCTCTCCGGCACCGCGTTCTTCAGGGTGAGGACGGCGATGTCCCCGGCGTTGCTGCTGGGGTCGAAGCCCGGATTGACCCAGGTCTCCTGCGGCTCCACCTCCGAGCCGCCGACGCCTCGCAGGTCGTCCCGGCCGATGATGACGCGCAGGTCGTTCGCCTCGTTCACGTCGACGCCGAGCACCTCGTGGCTCAGGCAGTGCGCGGCCGTGACGACCGTTCTGCGGGCCACGACGACGCCGCCGCAGAACTGCCCGGCCCTGGCGGGCCCGAACCGCTGCCGGCTGCCCAGGGCGACCACCCAGGGCGCCTCGGAGCTCCTGACGGCCTGCCCCCCGACGACCGCACGGTCCGCCACCGCCGGAGCGGGGACCGCGACCAGTAGCGCGATCGTCCCGGCCAGCAGGCAGCTCAGCGAACGCATACAGTCTCCTGACTCTGCGGAGTTCCTCGTACACCAAGAGTCAACCCGCACGGCCTGCGGCGCATCCGGAACCTGGACGGCATGCCTCCGGATCCGTCGCACTGTCACCCGTACAGCCCGCAGGGCCCGGCGCCTCTTCACGAGGTGCCGGGCCCTGCGGGGACTGCTGCGTACCGCTCCGGGTCTAGTCCAGGTAGTCGCGGAGGACCTGGGAACGGGACGGGTGGCGCAGCTTGGACATCGTCTTCGACTCGATCTGGCGGATGCGCTCGCGCGTCACTCCGTAGACCTTGCCGATCTCGTCGAGCGTCTTCGGCTGGCCGTCGGTGAGGCCGAAGCGCATGGAGACCACGCCCGCCTCGCGCTCGCTGAGCGTGTCCAGGACGGAGTGCAGCTGCTCCTGGAGCAGGGTGAAGCTGACGGCGTCGGCCGGCACGACCGCCTCGGAGTCCTCGATGAGGTCACCGAACTCGCTGTCGCCGTCCTCACCCAGGGGGGTGTGGAGGGAGATCGGCTCGCGGCCGTACTTCTGGACCTCGATGACCTTCTCCGGGGTCATGTCGAGCTCCTTGGCCAGCTCCTCCGGGGTGGGCTCGCGGCCCAGGTCCTGGAGCATCTGGCGCTGGACGCGCGCGAGCTTGTTGATGACCTCGACCATGTGCACCGGGATGCGGATGGTGCGGGCCTGGTCGGCCATCGCGCGCGTGATGGCCTGGCGGATCCACCAGGTCGCGTACGTGGAGAACTTGTAGCCCTTGGTGTAGTCGAACTTCTCGACCGCACGGATCAGACCGAGGTTGCCCTCCTGGATCAGGTCCAGGAAGAGCATGCCGCGGCCGGTGTAGCGCTTGGCCAGGGAGACCACCAGACGGAGGTTGGCCTCCAGGAGGTGGTTCTTGGCGCGGCGCCCGTCCTCGGCGATGATCTCCAGCTCGCGCTTGAGCTTGGGGGCGAGCTTGTCGGAGTTCGCCAGCTTGTCCTCGGCGAACAGGCCCGCCTCGATGCGCTTGGCGAGCTCCACCTCCTGCTCGGCGTTGAGGAGGGGGACCTTGCCGATCTGCTTCAGGTAGTCCTTGACCGGGTCGGCGGTGGCACCGGCGACGGCGACCTGCTGCGCGGGAGCGTCGTCCTCGTCGTCGTCGGAGAGGACGAAGCCCTTGTTCTCGCCGGTCTCGTCCTCCTCCTCGCCCTTGCCCGGGGTCGGGGTCTCGTCGACGAGGTCCTCGTCGAGGAGTTCGTCGGCGTCCTTCTTCGCGGCGGTCTTCTTGGCCGCCGTCTTCTTGACGGCGGTCTTCTTGGCCACCGTCTTCTTCGCCGCCGCCTTCTTGGCGACGGCCTTCTTGGCGGGCGCCTCCGCGCTCTCGTCGTCGCCGTACGCCGCGGAGGCGGACGTGGCGGACGCCGAGGACGCGGTCTGCCTGGCCGTGACCGTCTTGGAGGCGACGGCCTTGGTGGCGGTGCGCTTCGCCGGGCTCTTCGCTGCGACGCTCTTGCGGGTGCGCTTGGGCGCCTCTGCGGCACTGACCATCAGCGTCACACCCTCCTCGTCGAGGACCTGGTTGAGGCTGCGCAGAACGTTCTTCCACTGGGTTGGCGGAATCTGGTCAGCCTCGAAGGCCCGACGCACGTCGTCGCCGGCGATCTGCCCCTCGGCCTTTCCCTGCTCGATGAGCGCCATCAGAGACTCGGATTCGGCGATCTCCGGCGGGAGCGTACGGGATGTGCTGGCCGACACGAACAACCTCTCGGAACGATGGAAACGGCTTCCGGCCCCGGCCCGCCCTGATCGGGGAACCGGTTCCGACGACCGCCGGCTAAGGATGAACCGACGGCGCGCGGGTGATGGGATGCAGACGGAGACAGCGCCCCGGACGAGGCCGGTATTCCCTCCGCGTCCACCACCTCTTTAGTCATCGCACTGCCTCAAGGAGCGTTACGCCCAATCCTCGTGGCCCGAGTCACACCCCAAACCGGAATGAATGCCTGCTCAACTGGACAGAACACTCCACTTCCTGGCGTCCCGGTCCGAGTTCCGGGAGGGGCGCCCGCGCCACCGGACGGCTCACGCGTGCGGCCGCGCATCCGGCCGCACGCGTGGGCCCTGGCCCGGCCCTGCGCGTGCGGCCCTTCCGTACGACCCCACTCGTACCGTCCCGCTCCTCTCCGCGGTCAGTGCTCGCGCGGTGCGGGCACCACGCGCTCGACGTCCGGGTGGGCGATGAGCAGCTGCCGCATGGCGGCCTCGGCCCCGGCCCCGTCGCCCGCGCCGACGGCGTCGACGATGCGGAGGTGGTGCCCCACGCCGGCCTCGGTGGGACGGTCACAGCCGCCGGAGGGCGCGCCCGAGACGTGCAGGGCGGAGGACACGATGCCGGCGAGGTGCTCCAGCATGCGATTGCCGGCGACCTGCAGGAGCAGGGAGTGGAACTCGGCGTCGGCGCGGGTGAAGGTGAGCGAGTCGCCCTGGGCCAGGGCGTGGCCCATGATCTCGGCCATGTCGGCCAAGCGCTGCTGGACGTCCTCGCGGCCGTGCCCGGCGGCGAGGCGGGCGGCCAGCGGCTCGATGGTCCAGCGCAGCTCGCACAGCTCGCGGCGCTGGTCCTCCCGCTGCGGGCCGAAGGCCCGCCACTCGATGATGTCGGGGTCGAGGAGGTTCCAGTCGCTGACGGGGCGGACGCGCGTGCCGACGTTGGGGCGCGCGCTGACGAGGCCCTTGGCCTCCAGGACGCGCAGGGATTCGCGAACGACGGTCCGGGAGACCTCGAAGCGCTGTCCGATCTCCTCGGGGACGAGCGGGCGGTCCGCGCCCAGGTCGCCCGAGACGATCATCTGGCCGAGCTGCTGCACGAGCTGGCCGTGCAGGCCCCGGCCCCGGCTGCCGGCGGCCCTGCGGCCGGCACGGCTCAGCTCCGCCTCGCCGTCCCAGGCGGGCGGTGCTCCGCGGTCGGCCCCCGGGGCCTCCGCATAGGAGTAACGGTCAAGCTCGCCCGGGCCTGCGAGGCCGGAGTCGGCGGGGCGAGCCGCGGTCATCATGGTGTGCGCAAGGGTACTCACGCCTCCTTTGTCGGCGACACCTCGAGGTCCCTTGAGGTCTTTGGTGAAAAGCACACGAAAGGGTGATCGCCCATTACCTCACAATTGACGGCCAAACGGACAGAATCGGGCACTCTCCGAGATGGCTCATATGCGGAGCGTGACGGCGACGGCCCGGGAACTCCGCACGTGGGAAGGGGTGCCGGGACCTCCGCCCGGCGCGGCGGCGGCCCTCACCGCGGCCTTCCGCGGAACACGGCGAGGACGTAGGCCCCGAGAAGCGCTCCGAGTGACAATGCGAGCGCCCAGCCGACCGGTTGGGAGACCAGCCGCAGCGCCGTCGAGACGCCCCGGTCGACGCCGGAGGGCCACTGCACGACCGCGGCGGAACGCAGCCGCTCCGGCAGCCCGACGAGCGAGCGGGCCGCGGGCTCGGCGAGAACGCTGCCGAGGACGGGCACCACGAGCGTCGGCACGGCCAGCACCGCGACCACACCCAGAGCCGTCGACCGGAACAGTCCGGCGGCCAGCAGCCCCGCCCAGGCGCAGCCCAAGGTCAGGGCCGTCCAGCCCGCCAGCAGCACGGCCCAGTCGCGCGGGAGGGAGACGACGTCATTGCCGAAGAGCAGCCCGAGGGCGCCGGCGTCGAGGAAGAGGGAGGCGAGGGCGAGCAGCACGGCCGCCACGGCGGTGACGGTGAGCTTGGCGAAGAGCAGGCCGAGGCGGCGCGGGACGGTGCCCTGGTCCGGGGCGAGCGCGGGATAGCGGAACTCCTGGCCGAAGGCGAGGGCGCCGACGAGGCCGGCCCCGAAGACGGCGGGGGGCAGCGGCAGCAGGGCCGGCCAGCCCGTGAGCACGCGCGGCTCGGGAGCGCCGCCCGACCTGGCGAGGAGGACGGCGACGAGCAGGGAGGCGGCGAGGGAGGCGGCCGCCACGATCCAGCCGGTCCGCACGCCGGTGGCGCGGCGCAGTTCGTACCGCAGCGGCCAGGCCGGGTCGGGGGCCGGGAGACGGGGCTGCAGGCGCGGGAGCTGGACGGGGCCGGCGGCCGCGGCGTCCTGCTCCTCCGCGCGCACACCCTCGGGCGTCCCCGCCGGGGGCGGCGCGGACGGGGCGGGCCTGCGGCCGTCGGCCCGCAGCAGCGGGGGTACGGGGCCGGTGTCGCCGATCTCCTCGGTCAGCCGGTGGAGGAGGATGCCGTGCCGGTAGGCGGTCTCGCCGACGACGGCGCAGGTGCTGCCGTAGACCGACAGCTTGCTGCCGCCCTCCTGCACGACCTCCACGGCCTGCCCCGGCTCGGCGGCCGCCGCTTCGTCAGCCTCGGCGGTGAGGGCGTGGGCGAGGCGGCCGGCCAGCGGCGACTGGACGGCGACGCGCGGACGCAGGCGGGTGCGGGAGAACTCGGCGGCCTCCTGGTCGGCGACGAGGCGGCCCTCGTCGATGGTGACGACCCGGTCGGCGATGCGGGCCGCTTCCCTGGGGTCGGGCGAGGTGACGAGGACGGCGCCGCCGTGGTCCGCGTACGCCCGCAGCATGCCGTGCAGCCAGGCCGTCTCGCGAGGCGAGAGCTCGTGGGCGGGCTCGTCCAGGACGAGGGTGTGGGGGTCGCCGAGGAGGGCTGCGGCGAGGCCGAGGCGGCGGTCCATGCCCAGCGAGAAGTCGCCGAGGCGCTGGCCCGCCAGGCCGGTCAGGCCGACGACCTCCAGGACGTCGTCGGCGCGCTCGGCGGGGACGCCCGCGGCGGCGCTGAGCATGCGCAGGTGTCCCCGGGCGGTACGGGCCGGGTGGCCGGGGACGTCCCCGAGGACGACGCCGATCTCGCGGGTGGGGTGCGGGACACGGTCCAGGGGGCGGCCGCGGAAGAGGGCGACGCCGCGCCCGGGGTCGAGGCGCAGCAGGAGGCGCAGGGCGCTGGTCTTGCCCGCGCCAGGGGCACCGAGCAGGACGGTGACCCGGCCGGGGCGGGCCTCAAAGGTGAGGTCGTCGACGGCGGGGAACCTGTTGCGCTGGGGGGCGCTGGTGAGTCCGATGGCCTGGATCATGGCTTCTCTCGCGGGGCGTGAGACGGCTCGGCGGCACCCCTCGGCCCGCTCGGTGACCGAGACGGCCGAGGGCGCAGGGGATCGCTGGGAGGTACGGCAGCACCGTAACCCGGTATGTCCGAATTGCCACGCAATGTAGGCAGTTGTAAGCGTGTCCCCTCATGGGCATGCGCTCGCGCGCATACCCGGCCGCCGGGCGCCGCCGCGACGCGCGGCCCTCCCGGCAGGGGTGGTGAGGCGGCGAGGGCCGCCGAGGACTATGCCTCGGGGCGCAGCATGGGCGGGTTGAGGAGCGTGGCCCCGCCGGCCCGGAAGAGCTGGGCCGGACGGCCGCCCTGGCGCGTCGTCGTCCCGCCGGTGGGCACCAGGAAGCCGGGGGTGCCCGTCACCTTCCGGTGGAAGTTGCGGGGGTCGAGGGCGACGCCCCACACCGCCTCGTAGACCCGGCGCAGCTCGCCGACGGTGAACTCCTGAGGGCAGAAGGCCGTGGCCAGGGAGGAATACTCGATCTTGGACCGGGCGCGCTCGACGCCGTCGGCGAGGATCTGCGCGTGGTCGAAGGCCAGGGGCGTGACCTGCTCGCCGTCGCGGCCGTAGCCGGCCTCCTGGTCCAGCAGCTCCTCCACCGGCGCCCAGCGGACGCTGCGCGCGTCTCCCCCGGGGCGCGGAGCGGGCAGGTCGGGCGCGAGCGCCAGGTGCGCGACGCTCACCACCCGCATGCGCGGGTCGCGCTTCGGATCGCCGTACGTGGCGAGCTGCTCCAGGTGGGCGGCGTTGGGCAGGACGGGGCCCGCGGGGTCGTGGGCGTTCAGCCCGGTCTCCTCGGCCAGCTCCCGCGCGGCGGCGGTCGTCAGGTCTTCATCGCCCCGCACGAACCCGCCCGGCAACGCCCAGCGGCCCTGGTACGGCGGCTCGCCGCGGCGCACGGCCAGCGCGCACAGCGCATGCCTGCGCACGGTGAGCACGACCAGGTCGACGGTGACAGCGAAGGGCGGAAAGGCCGACGGGTCGTAGGGCATGACGCGATCATAGTCGTCTTCCTGACGATAAACAGGGTCTTGCGGAGGGCCGGGGAGCGCCCCCTCCGCGAGCCTCGGAAGCAACCCGCTCACACCCCCAGCTGCAGGCCGTCGGCGGCTTCCTCGACCATGCCGAGGCCGAGCCTGCTGATCCGCATCGCGAAGGGCTGCTCGGCGATGCGCAGCCCTGTGAACCGGAGTGCCCCGAGCGGCGCGGTGTGCAGCGGCCGCACCGCGACGCAGCCCGCCGGGGCGTCGGGCCGCAGACCGGCGAGCGCGGTCAGCAGGTGCACCACGCCCGCGGCGGCGACGGCCGCGGGACGGCAGGCGGCCGGGTGCGGCAGCGGCGCGCTCCCGGCCGTGCGCTGCTCTCCCGCGTACATCTCCGGCAGGCGGTGCCCGAAGGCGGCCGCCGCGTCCAGGGTGCCGCGCAGCAGCGCGCCCGCCTCCTTCTCGTATCCGGCGGAGGCCAGGCCCGCCACGGCCACCGCCGTCTCGTGGACCCTGACCGCACCGCTGCGGTGGCCGAAGGGGTTGTGCCCCGGCTCCCTCGCCCCGAGGCTGCGCAGGCCCCAGCCCGAGTCGAGCGCGGGCCCGCCGAGCAGCCTGGCGAGCTGTTCGGTCTGCACCTTGTCGAGCAGGCCCGGCGCCTGCATCCCCCCTCCCAGCAGGCCGGTGTCGAGGAGGTGGGCGGCGGCACCGCCCAGGTGCGGTATCCGGCGCCCTTCGGGCGTGCGAGCGGCCGCGGGGCGCCCGCCGCCCGGGTCCTCCACCCAGAACTCCTCGCGGAACCGCCCGCGCAGGTCGGCCGCCCAGCTCCGCCAGTGCTCGGCCCCGGGGCGGCCGTAAGCCTCCAGGAGATCGGCCCCGAGGAGGGCCGCGCGGTGGGCGTGCGCCTGCGTCTCGCACCGGTACGGCCCGCCGGGCACCGGGTCCGGGAGGTAGCCGTCCTCGCCCGTGGCGGTCTGCAGCCAGGAGAGGCAGCGCTCGACGGCGGGCAGCAGCGCCTCCGTCTCCCGGTCCGGAAGCCCCCACCGGCGGGCCTCCGCCAGGACGACGGGGAACAGCAGTGTGGCCTCGATGCCGGTGCAGCCGGGGGGCAGGTGCGCCCCGGCGTGGCGCAGGGCGCCGGGGATCCGCCCGCCGTCGGGGCCCGGGCCCGCCAGCTGCGTACGGGCCAGGGTGCGCAGCGTCCCGGCGGCCAGCCGGACGCCGAGGGGCAGCGTCATCCGCGCCGCCCACAGGGCCTCGGCGGGGGCGAGCCCGCAGCGCCAGGGGACGCCCGCCGCCAGATGGACGTCGCCGGGGCTGCCGGGGTCGCGCACGAGCAGCGCACGGAGATCGTCGAGGGCGGCGGCGAGCAGGGCCCCCGCCCGCGGGTCGTCGCCCTCCGCCTGCGGGTCGCCCCAGGGCACGGTGGCGGGGCGGCCCGGGGAGACGGCCGCCTCGGGCTGCCGGACCTTGCCGGGCTGCTCGGGGAGGACGCGGAGCTCGATGCTGCGCGTGCCTCCCGGCGGCAGCTCGATCTCCCAGCACAGCAGCCCGGCAGACGCCAGGGCGTCCCCCGGCGGGGGATCGGCGGTGACCGCCGCCTGCGCCTCCGTCGTGGACCACCGCAGGCCGGAGGCATGCACTCCGGCGGGGACCTCGGGCCCGGCCGCCCCCGCCGCGACCGCGCCCAGCTCCGCCAGGTCGGTGCCGAGCGACACCTCGACGGGCAGCCGCAGGGCACGGGCCGCGGTGCTGCGCAGGGCGATCCGCTCGACGCCCTCGGCCGAGCGCAGCCTCTCGACCGTGACGGCGGGGTCGGGCCCCGAATCCGCGGCCGTTCTCACGGCGCCGACGAAGCGGGCACGGTCCGCGCCGAGCATCCGCCCCTGTACGGGCAGCGGCTCGGCCCCGCCGACCCTCAGCCTGCAGCGGGCCAGGAGCCGGCGCCCGCCTCGGTAGAAGCCGTCGAGCCCCTGCCCGGTCATCTGCCCGTGCTCCCCCGAGATCGCCAGGGCCGGCAGGGCGACGCAGATCATGGCCGTGTGCACGGGCTGCGGAGCGGGCGGACGGCCCTGGGCGGCGCGCTGGGGCGGCGCATGACGGGGCCGGGGCGGCTGGCCATGGGGGACGGTGCCTTGCACTTGACTGCGCTCCCCTGTGGGTTTCACGGACCGGGACGACGGACAACGTTTGCGGGCCACACGGATGAACGGCGGCGGGCCCGCCGAGGTCACGGTGTGGAGGGCCGCCTGTGTGGGCCATGGGTTCACTGCGGCCGCTCCTCCCGGCTGCGGTCCCCCTTCCGGAGGCTCCTCCGCCGCGTGCGGGGCTTGCCTGCGGGCCCGGCCGGGCCCGCGGGGCCGGTGCTGCCCGCGGGGCCTCCGGGCCGCGACCGCCGGCGCGTGCTCCGCGTGCCGCCTGCGCCTTGCGCCTCCGGGGCCGCCGAGGAGGCCCGTGCCGCCGCTTCCATGCGCTCCACCTCGGCCCGGACCGCGTCCTGGAGGGCCCGGTCGGCCCCCTCCTGCCGCAGGCACTGGCGGAGCGGCTCCGGGTCCAGCCCTTCGTTGCAGGCACGGTAGAGCAGCTGGGCGAAGACGTACTCGGGGTCGGCGGCGAGCGCCCGGCTCAGCGCGACCCGGGCCTCCGGCTGGTCGTCGCAGGCCCAGGCCACCCAGCCGGCGAGTGTGACGGGAGCCGCGGCGTACTCCGCGTACGGATGCACGCAGCGGCGGGCCAGGGCGCGCCACACCCGCAGCACGGCGGCGGCGCGCGGCCCCTCCATCCACTCCGCGGCCCGGTCGCGCGTGAGGCGGTCCTGCAGGCCCACGATGACCGTGGCGGCCTCCTCGTCGGTCAGGAGGGAGTCGTCGTACGCGTCGGCCGCGGGCCGGCCGGGGGGTGGCGGCGTCCCGTCGAAGCGGTCCACCAGGGTCCGCGCGACGGCGAGCGTCTCCTGCCGCACGGGTTCGCAGCCGGCGCTGCCGAGGATGCGGGGCACCATCGCGAAGGCCGCGGCGTCGAGCGCCTTGCGCTGCCCCTCCGTCCTCTCCCCGGTGAGGGGTGCGTACCGGTCTTCCATCTCCCGCAGCGTGCCGCGCACCTCGATGCCCGCGTAGGTGGCGGCGGCCGCCATGACCGACGTGCCGGGCAGGGAGAGCGGGGTGCCCTCGGGCGGGCAGCAGCGGGGGTCGGGGCAGCAGTACGACCAGAACCGGCCGTCGGAGATGCACAGGGCCTCGTGCACGGGCATGTCCAGCCGGCCGCAGGCGCGGCGCAGGCTCTGGGCGAACGGGCGCAGGCGCTCCATGACCTGCTGCGGCGTCTGGCCGCCGGCGGTGTCGGGGTCCTGACAGAAGAAGATGATCACGCCCTCGGGGCGGTTGCCGCGCTTGCTGCTGCCGGACAGGAGGGTCTCGGCGAGCTGGTCGCAGACCTCCGGCCACTCCTCGCCGCTGCGCGGGATGCCGAGCCGGAGCCGGCCCCCGAAGCGGCCCCGGTCGCCGTGCAGCGCGACGAGGACCACGCTGTCCGTCGGGTGGAAGCCCAGGAGGTACGGAAGGGCGTCGGCCAGCTCGGCCGGGGAGCGGAGGGTGACCTGCTGCCCGGGGCCCGCGCCCGGCGTGCCGGGCACGCCGGCGGACGGGGAGGAGGGGACGGAGGGACGGGAGGATTCGTTGTGCTGCGTCATGGCCCGAGAGTCCCGCGGGCCCGCCGGAGCCCGCCAGGCCTGTGGATAACTCCGGAATTATGGTCCTACTAATGTTGTGGACAGTGGTTTTCCACAGCGGGCCGGGCGCGTTCGCGCATTGTCAGTGCACTCGTGTTGCATGGGGGCATGACGAACGAAGACCTCCGCGCCTCGGCCGACGCCGTCCTGGCCCGCCTCGTCGGTGACACCACGGGCACGGCGAGACTGCGCGAGGACCAGTGGCTGGCGATCGAGGCGCTGGTCGCCCACCACCGGCGCGCCCTGGTCGTGCAGCGGACGGGCTGGGGCAAGTCGGCGGTGTACTTCGTCGCGACCGCCCTGCTGCGGGCGCGCGGCAGCGGCCCCACGGTGATCGTCTCGCCGCTGCTGGCGCTGATGCGCAATCAGGTGGACGCCGCGGCGCGGGCGGGCATCCACGCGCGCACGATCAACTCCGCCAACGTCGAGGAGTGGGACACCGTCCAGGCCGAGGTCGCGGCGGGCGAGGTCGACGTGCTGCTCGTGTCGCCGGAGCGCCTGAACAACCCCGACTTCCGCGACCAGGTCCTGCCCAAGCTCGCCGCCGCGACCGGCCTTCTCGTCGTCGACGAGGCCCACTGCATCTCCGACTGGGGCCACGACTTCCGGCCCGACTACCGCCGGCTGCGCACCATGCTGGCCGACCTGCCGCCCGGCGTCCCCGTCCTCGCCACGACCGCCACCGCCAACGCCCGCGTCACCGCCGACGTCGCCGAGCAGCTGGGCACGGGCGAGGAGTCGACCCGGGCGCTGGTGCTGCGCGGCCCGCTGGACCGGGAGAGCCTGAGCCTCGGGGTGCTGCAGCTGCCCGACGCCGCGCACCGGCTGGCCTGGCTCGCCGACCACCTCGCCGAGCTCCCCGGCTCGGGCATCATCTACACCCTCACCGTAGCGGCCGCCGAGGAGGTCACCGCGTTCCTGCGCCGGTGCGGCCACACGGTCACCGCGTACACGGGCAAGACGGAGAACGCGGACCGGCAGCAGGCCGAGGAGGACCTGCTCGCCAACCGCGTCAAGGCGCTCGTCGCCACGTCCGCACTGGGCATGGGCTTCGACAAGCCCGACCTGGGCTTCGTGGTCCACCTCGGCTCCCCCTCCTCCCCCATCGCCTACTACCAGCAGGTCGGCCGCGCCGGCCGCGGCGTCGAGCACGCCGAGGTCCTGCTGCTCCCTGGCCGGGAGGACGAGGCGATCTGGAAGTACTTCGCGTCCCTCGCCTTCCCTCCGGAGGACCAGGTCCGCCGCACGCTGGAGGTGCTCGCCGCCTCGGACCGCCCCGTCTCCCTGCCGGCCCTCGAACCCCGGGTGGAGCTGCGGCGCTCCCGCCTGGAGACCATGCTCAAGGTCCTCGACGTCGACGGCGCCGTGCACCGGGTGAAGGGCGGCTGGACGGCCACGGGGCGCCCGTGGGCGTACGACGCCGAGCGGTACGCATGGGTCGAGCGGCAGCGCGGCGCGGAGCAGCAGGCGATGCGCGAGTACGCCACCACGACGCAGTGCCGGATGGAGTTCCTGCGCCGCCAGCTGGACGACGAGCAGGCGGCGCCGTGCGGGCGCTGCGACAACTGCGCGGGCCCGCGCTTCACCGCGGACGTCTCCGCCGCGGCGCTCGACGCCTCGCGGGGCGAGCTGGGCCGCCCGGGCGTGGAGGTCGAACCGCGCCGGATGTGGCCGACCGGGATGCCCGCGGTCGGTGTCGACCTCAAGGGCCGCATCCCGGCGGGCGAGCAGGCCGCGACCGGCCGTGCCCTCGGGCGGCTGTCCGACATCGGCTGGGGCAACCGGCTGCGTCCCCTCCTCGCCCCGCAGACACCGGACGGGCCCGTTCCGGATGATGTGGCGGACGCGGTGGTGACCGTGCTGGCCGACTGGGCCCGCGGTCCCGGCGGTTGGGCCTCCGGCGCCGCGGACGCCCCCGCGCGCCCCGTGGGTGTCGTCACGCTCGCCTCGCGGACGCGGCCGCGCCTGATCCGGTCGCTCGGCGAGCGCATCGCCTCGGTCGGCCGGATGCCCCTGCTCGGCACGGTCGAGTACGGCGGCGCGGACACCGACACCCGGGTGCCGCGCACCAACAGCGCCCAGCGGTTGCGGGCGCTGGACGGTGCGCTGACCGTGCCGCCGGAGCTCGCGGCGGCGCTGGCCTCCGCCGGCGGGCCCGTCCTGCTCGTCGACGACTTCACCGACACCGGCTGGACGCTGGCCGTGGCCGCCCGGCTGCTGCGGCGGGCCGGGGCGCCGGAGGTTTTCCCGATGGTGCTGGCGGTGCAGGGCTAAGGGTTGTCCCGTCACTGATCTTTGGCAGCACGAGAGTGGCCGGCCGGGATCGCATACCAGGTTCCCTTTGGGGAGGCACTGACCTCGGTTCACCCCTGCGACCGCACGACACAGCAGCGGGTAGCAGGCGCCTCCTCCCGACAACGTGCGGACCTCCCGACCTGGGGAGATGATCAGGGCCCCTGTTATCGTGCGCCGATGTCAACGACCAAACAGTTCCAAGTGACCTTCGACTGCGCGGAGCCTGCGCGCCTCGCCGCCTTCTGGTGCGAGGTGCTGGGGTACGTCGTACCGACGGTCCCGGAGGGCTTTGCCACGTGGGAGGAGTACCACCGCACGCTGCCGCCCGAGGATGAGATCTACTTCGCGTGCACTGATCCATCGGGTGTGGCCCCGCGCTTGCTCTTCCAGCGAGTTCCCGAAGGCAAGGTCGTCAAGAACCGGGTGCATCTCGATGTGCGGGCCGGCGCCGGGCTCGTGGGTGAGGAGCGCCTGGCCACACTCGAGGCCGAATGCGCACGGCTGATGGCGCTCGGCGCGAAACACGTGCTGACGCAGCGCGCCGATGGCGTCAACGAGTCGTGCATCACGATGCAGGACATCGAGGGCAACGAGTTCTGTCTCGCCTGATTCTCCTCCGAGACTGCGAGGTGGGGACCCGTCTCCGGCCTTGGGGGACATCGGGTAGCACCGCCCGGCCGGCGGGCCGGCGGGGGCGGCCGGGGCGCCAAGGGTCGCGCGCCGCCGACCAATGGCGCCAATTGATCGTTGCCGCATGCCCCCGGCGCGGCGAGAATTGGACGCGATCCCGCTCTCGTCCGTCCGCGGCCCGCCGGGACGGCCGTCGTGGCGCGCACTCCTGCCCGCCGCCCGGCCGTGGCCACGCAGCCGAAGGGAGGGTCATGGCCTTCGACTTCGCACCGCCTCCGCCCGCCGAGCCCGGTCACCGGCTGAGCCGGATGCTCGAGCCCTCCGAGTGGGCCGCGGCCGGAATTCCCTTGCTGCGCAATCCGCGCGAGGTGATCACCGGTCTGCACGCCCGCCATCTGCCGGCGCCGTCGACCGCCGTCGTCGCCGTCCTCGACCACGACGAACGGCTCGCGGCGAGTGCCTCGTTCGTCCGCCGGCCGACCCCGCCCGACGGCTGGGAGCTGCGCAACGCGCTCCTCACGCAGCTGCGCCGGGTGATCCCGCACGACCTGCGGCGGCGCACCCCGGTGCGGACGGCCGTACTGCTCTACTGCCGTTCGGGCGAGGCCCATTGGACCGAGGAGGACGGGGCGTGGATGTGGGGCTTGCGTGACGCCTGCACCCTGCACGGGCTGCGCTGCGGGGCGTACATCACGCTGACCGCGGGCGGCTGGCAGATTCTCGGCGAAGGCCGCAGCGGACGCCGGCCGCGCTCACCGGAGCACCCTCCGGCGCCCGTGAAGTCGGGCGGCGGAGCGCCCAAAGCGGACCGCCACACGGCAGCCCGCTGACGGCCGCGGGGCCCGGGCGTCACGCGCCCGGGGCACCATACGTCCGCATGCAGGACCGGACCGTGGCGGCCACCCCGCCGAGGGGTGGCCGGCGGCCGGTCCTCAGACGCCCGCGGAGATCAGGGCGTTGACGCGCTGCGGGTCGCCGCAGACGATCAGCAGCGCACCGGCGCGGGCCATCGCCGCGGGCAGCGCGCGGGTGACCGCGTCGTCCTCGCCGCCGTTGACGGCGACGACCACGACGGGCCGGGAGCCGGCGCGGTCCGCGTCGGCGGCCGCGTAGAAGACGTCGTCACGGGCATCGTGCTGCGCCCAGTAGGACGTCTCACCGAAGGACAGCTCGTGCGCCGCCCAGGGGTGCGGGTCGCCGGTGGTGAGCACCAGGATCTCGCCGGGTGCGCGGCCGGTGTCGAGCAGCAGGTCGACGGCCTCGTCCGCGGCGTCCAGGGCACCCTGCGCGGAGGCGGGGATCAGCTGGATCTGCGGACCGGCAGCGGCCGGCTGCGCCGCGGCGGGCCGGGACGGCGCCGGCACCGGACCGCGCTGGGCGGCGGGGCCGGGACGCGGGGCCGGACGGGGGCCAGGAACAGGGCGGGGGGTCGGCGTCGTACGGCCGGGGGCCGGCACGGCGCGGGGACCCGGGACACTCTCGTGAATCTGAGGCTCCTCGGGGATGAGAGGCATGAGTTGATGTTTATCAAACGCCGGTGCGAGTCGCGTCGGCGGGTGGCGGTCAGGGCCGCTCAGAAGTCGAAACCGAGCTGGCCACCGGCCTCCAGTGAAGCTGTGTCGGGGACGCTGCGAACCCGCTTGAGGTGCTGCCACCTGGGCAGCGCGTCCAGATAGGACCAGGACAGCCGGTGGTGCGGGGTGGGGCCCAGCGCCTCGAGGGCGGCGCGGTGCACCGGCGAGGGATATCCGGCGTTGTCACAGAAGCCGAAGTCTTCGTAGCCGGCGCCCAGTTCCGCCATCATCGCGTCGCGCCGGACCTTGGCGAGCACGGACGCCGCCGCGACGACCACGCAGGACTGGTCGCCCTTGATGACCGTACGGACCCGCCAGGGATCGCCGAGGTAATCGTGCTTGCCGTCGAGGATCACCACCTCGGGCCGGACGGGCAGTGCCTCCAGGGCACGGTTCGCGGCCAGCCGCAGCGCCGCCGTCATGCCCAGCTCGTCGATCTCCTGTGGGGAGGAGTGACCGAGCGCGTGGGCGGTGACCCAGCTCTCCAGCTGCCCGGCGAGGGCGTCCCGCCGCTTGGGCGTCAGCAGCTTGGAGTCGGTGAGGCCCTCGGGAGGGCGGCGCAGCCCTGTGACGGCCGCGCACACGGTGACCGGGCCGGCCCAGGCGCCCCGGCCGACCTCGTCGAGCCCGGCGACGACCTTGGCTCCGGTCGTTGCGCGCAAAGAGCGCTCGACGGTGTGGGTAGGCGGTTCGTACGGCATGGCGCCAGCAAGCGTACGCCCCTGCGGGTGGGCGGAGTAGCCCCGCCCCCTCCCCTTTCTTCCGGCCGGTTCCATTCCGGTTTCCGGCGGGTACCCCGGCCGCCCGGGGCGGCCGGGCGGCCGGGCCCCTCCTTCGCCCCGGCCGGTGCGCCTACCGGCGACCCGCGCCCGAGGGAAGCCAGTCCGGCAGCTGCTCGGTGCGCCGCAGCCAGTCGGCGGGCGGCGTACCCCGCTCGCCGGCCGCGACCACTCCGCCGACGATGGCGCAGTTGGTGTCCACGTCACCGCCGACCTGCGCGGTGGTCCAGAACGCGGACTCGTAGGACGTGAGGTTGCGCGCCGCGGACCACAGGGCGAAGGGCACGGTGTCGTGCGCGCTGGTGCGGCGGCCGCAGCCGAGGACGGCGGCGACGGTGGTCGCGTCGCCGTAGTCGAGCATGTCCCGCGCGCGGCGCAGCCCCGCCTGGACGGCGCTGCGCGGCACGAGGGCGATGACGCCGTCCAGGAGGGCGCCCGGCGCGACGGGTCCCGCCTGCCCCGCGGCGATGGCCGCCGCGGCGGCCACGGCCATGGTCCCGGCCACCGCCTCCCGGTGCTGGTGGGTGGTGTAGGCGGAGATCTCCGCCTGGTGCGTGGCCTGTTCCGGGTCGTCCGCGTACCAGGCGCCGAGCGGGGCGATGCGCATGGCCGCGCCGTTGCCCCAGGACCCCTGCCCGTTGAAGAGGGCCGAGGCCAGCTCGCGCCAGTCGCCGCCCTCCCTGACCAGGCGCAGCATGCGGCCCACGGCCGGCCCGTATCCCCGGTCGAAGTCGTGGTGCTCCGCGAAGGAGCGGGCGAGCGCGTCCTGGTCGATGCGCCCGTGTCCGGCGAGGACGGCCAGCACGGAGCAGGCCATCTCGGTGTCGTCGGTCCACTGCCAGGGGGAGGGGGGCAGCTCGCGGCGCTTGAGGGACGGGTAGTTGGCGGGGACGAAGAACTGGGAGCCGAGGGCGTCGCCGAGGGCCAGCCCGCGCAGGCTCGCCAGTGCGCGGTGGAATCGGTCAGCGGTCATCGCAGCGAACTCTAATTCCTTTCCGGCGGCGGCGGTGGTGTCCGGCCGGCGGAGGTGGTGTCTAACCGGTGAAGCCGTACGGCTCGGGGGTGCACCAGCGCTCGAACGGCCGGTCGAGGTGGTAGCGGCCGTCGGGCCCGAGGAGCAGCGCGCGGGTCTCGGCGTTGCCCGGGTTCGACAGGCACTCGAACTCGGCGACCGTCCAGTGGAACCAGCGCATGCAGAAGAGCCGCATGGTCAGGCCGTGGGTGACCAGCAGGACGTTCGGCGGGTGGCCGGGGTCCTCGAAGCTGCGCCACAGGCTCTCCAGGAAGGCGCCGACGCGGTCGTAGACGTCGGCCCCGGACTCGCCCTGGGCGAAGCGGTAGAAGAAGTGGCCGTAGGCGTCCCGGTAGGCCTTCTGCTTGCGCACCTCGACCGGGTCCTGCCAGTTGCCCCAGTCCTGCTCGCGCAGCCGCGGCTCCTCGCGGACGCGCACGCGGCCCGGGTCGAGACCCAGGGCGTGGAACGTCTGGTGAGTGCGCCGGTAGGGCGAGACATAGGCCGAGACCCGCTCGTCGCCGAAGAGCTCGCGGAGCGGTCCCCCGGCGTCCTTGGCCTGTTTGCGGCCCCGCTCCGTCAGGCTCAGGGCGTGGTCGGGCTCCCGTTCGTAGACCGTGTCGTCGACGTTGCCCACCGACTCTCCGTGCCGGATGAGAACGATGCGTCGGGGCCGTGCCATGCCGCCCACCCTAGATCGGGTGCCGGCCGCCCGCCTCGTCAGCCCCCGATCAGCGCCCGGCCCGCCCGTATCTCGCACCTGCGGCCCTCGAAGCGGTCCTGCAGCAGCCGGTCGTGGGTGACCACGACGAGCGCGCCGGACCACTCGGCGAGCGCCTCTTCCAGTTGCTCGACCAGGCCGAGCGCGAGGTGGTTCGTCGGCTCGTCCAGCAGGAGGAGGTCGGCGGGCCGGGCGAGCAGCCGGGCGAGCCCGAGGCGGCGGCGCTGCCCGGCCGAGAGCGCTCCGACGGGGACGTGGAGGTCGCGCTCCCGGAAGAGCCCGTAGGAGAGCAGCAGGGCCCGCCGTTCCTCCTCCGTGCCCGGGAGGCCGCGGGAGAAGGCGGTGAAGAGCCGCTCGGCAGGGCGGGTCACGGGGACCTCCTGGGCGAGGTAGCCGGTGCGCCCGCGCCTGGTCACCGTGCCGGCGTCCGGTTCGGCAACGCCCGCGAGGAGGCGCAGCAGGGTGCTCTTGCCCGCTCCGTTGGCTCCGTGGACCAGCAGCCGTTCGCCCGCGCGGATCTCCATGCGGTCGACCGCCAGCCGCTCACCGGCCCGTACGCCGTCCAGGGCGACGAGAACGCCTTCGGTGGTGCCCGCGGCCGGGCGGGCGGCGAAGCGCAGCGGCTCCGGCGGGCGGGGCACCGGGTTCTCCCGGAGCCGGCGCAGCCGCTCCTGGGCGTTGCGCACGCGGCTGGAGACCGAGGCCTGGACGCGGCCCTTGTCGCGGTCGTAGGCCATCTTGTTGCCGTCCTTGGCGGCCCGGCCCGGGGCCACCCGCCGGGCGGCGCCGGCGGCGGCCCCCTCCAGCGCCGCCGTCTCGGCCGTCCACTCCTCGTAGGCCTGCTCCCAGCGGCGGCGGGCAGCGGCCTGCTCCTCCACGAATCCGGCGTATCCCCCGCCGTAGCGGACGACGGTCCGGCGGTCGGCGTCGAGCTCCACCACGGTGGTGGCGACGCGCTCCAGGAAGACGCGGTCGTGGGAGACAGCGAGGACGGTGCCGGAGTGCGCCCGCAAGGTGTCCTCGAGCCAGGTCAGGGCGGAGCCGTCGAGGTGGTTGGTGGGCTCGTCGAGGAGCATGACCTCGGGGGCCGCCGCGATGAGGCAGGCGAGCCCGAGCCGTGCCTGCTCGCCGCCGGAGAGGCTGCCCAGCAGCCGCTCGCGTCCGATGCCGGCGAGTCCCAGGGCGTGCAGGGCCTTGTCCACCCTGGCGTCGGCCTCGTAGCCGCCGCGCGCCTCGAAGGCGGTGAGCAGCTCTCCGTACTCCGCGAGGGCCTCGGGCCGGGCCTCCCCCAGGGATCCCTCCAGCTCCCGCAGCCTGCGCTCCATGGAGCGCAGGTCGGCGAGGGCGTGGTCCACCGCGTCGCCCACCGTGCGGTCCGGCGGCAGTTCGGGCGTCTGCCCGAGCCGGCCGACGCCGCCCTCGGCGTCGGACACGACGACTCCGTCGTCGGGAGTCTCGGCGCCGGAGAGGAGCCTGAGCAGCGTGGACTTCCCGGCGCCGTTCTCGCCGACGATGCCGATGCGCTCGCCAGGCCGTACCGAGAACGTGACGTCGTCGAGGAGCGGCCGGTCGCCCCGGGACATCGACACACCGCGCAGAGAAAGCTGAGTGGGCAAGGGAACCTCCGTCGGCATCGGCAGCGGGCACCACGAGGCCCCCACGGTCAGGCACTGGACCGCCTTCACCAAATGCGACCCCAGTTGCGTTACGCTCAGCATGGCAGACTTACCCAGCTAACGCAACAGGAGTTGCAGTTGCCCTCGAACCCTTCCCGGACCCCCTCCCCCGGCCCCTCGGCGCCCGGCACGGTGCGTCCCGGCGGCCGGACCGCCCGCACGCGCGCCGCCGTACGCGACGCCGTCCTCTCCGGGCTGGTCGAGCACGGCTATCCGGGCCTCACCGTGGAGTACGTCGCCGAGCACTCCGGCGTCCACAAGACGACGCTCTACCGGCGCTGGGGCAGCGTCGAGGGGCTCGTCGCCGACGCACTGGACCTGGCCGGCGAGGACAGCTGGACACCGCCCGACACCGGGACCCTCGGCGGTGATCTGCACGCTCTGGCGCAGGAGGTCGTCGACACCTTCGGCGATCCGGCCGCCGGGGCGGCGCCCGCCGCCTTCATCGCCGCCGCGTTCCAGTCGGAGCAGGCGGCGCAGGCCCTGCGGGGCTTCTACGCCGAACGCTTCGGGCGCTGCGCGCCGCTGGTCGAACGGGCCGTCGCCCGCGGCGAACTGCCCGCCGGCACGGACCCCGGCGCACTCGCCCGCGCCGTCTCGGCGCCGCTCTTCTTCCGGCTGTTCATCACCCGCGAACCGGTCGACGGGGCGGTCGCCGGGCAGGCCGCGGACGCCGCCCTGGCGGCAGCCCGCGCGGGGGCCTTCACGTCACTGGCCTGACCCGCGGCCGTACGGGCCCCGCGGGCATACGGGCCGGGGCCGCACGGCCGCGGGCACCCCGGCGCGTCACACGGTCCAGGAGGGCTCCAGGGCGACGATATCGCCGCCGATCTCCGCCACGTCGGCTTCCAGCTGCGTCCGCAGGGCGAGCCGCTCGACCCGCTCCGCGCGGTACTTCCCGTGCTCGGCCTCGGAGTTCCACACGGAGAGGACGAGGAACTCCCGGCCGGGGGCCTCCCCGAAGACGCCGCGCAGCATGCCGGGAGACCCGGCCATGGCCGGGCTCCACACCTTCTCCTGCATCAGGGTGAAGTGCTCCACGCGGTCCTCCCGGACCCTGCAGTGGGCGATCCGCACCACGTCCGCATCCGTGAACTGCGGACTGAAGCCCACCTTCACGTCGAAGCGGTGCTCGAACAGCCGCACTTGGACGTTCTTGAAGGTCCCGGCCTGCGCGGCCGCCAGCCTGTCGTGGGACCGCGCCATGAAGGAGTCGTAGAACGCCCGGCTCTCCCAGAAGCCGAACAGGTGCACCACGTGGGGACGCGCTCTGCTCCAGCCCCCGCCCTGCCCCCGGAAACCGGGCTCGCCGAGCAGGCCCGCCCATTTGCGTTGCCCGCGTTCGAAGCCGCGGCGATCGACCACGGTGCAGCGAGTCCACTTGACCAGCACCGCGCCATCGTACGGCCCGCACAGCGGACCGCAGTCACGTACCGGAGGACTGCACCCGTCCGAGGACCGCCGCGTCCGTCTCGCCGAGCTCGATCCGGAACTCTTGCGCCAGCAACCGCACCAACTCCGCCGCACGCACCTCGCGTTGCTCCTCCTGACCGTCCGGGCGGGCAGTGACGAGCATGGAACCCACCAGACTCCGCCGTATGCCGGGCTCCGTCTGCTGTACCACCACGCGCGAGACGAAGGGTGAGTGCGGGTGCGTGGAGATGTAGTGGTTCATGACGGCGTAGTCGACCGGGACGCGTTCCTCCGGGCCGAAGGCGTACAGGTCGAACCAGCCCTCCGGATGGAGCGAACGGAGCACCTGCACGTCCGCCGGCTCCCGCTCGATGCCGAACGTCCAGCCGCCCTGCCGCACCTGCGCACCGTCACGGAACGGCAGGGGCTCCAGCAGCCCCTCACCGCCGAACCCGACGTCGCACAGCCACTGTTCGCCGGCGGCTTCGACCTTCAGCGCCATGTGCGTCACCGGGCGCAGCTTCTCGCCGCCCATCCTGATCCGCGCACCGATACCCGTGAAGGAGAATCCGATGCGCTCCAGGACCGCCGCGAAGAGCAAGTTCTGCTCGTAGCAGTAGCCTCCGCGGCGCTGCGCCACCATCTTGTCCTGAAGTGCCTTGACGTCCAGGAGAATCGGCCGGCCCAACAGGATCTCAAGGTTCTCGAAGGGGAAAGCGGCCACATGAGCGCGGTGCACCGCCCTGAGCGTGGCGAGATCGGGCCGCACCGGTCCTTCCATGCCGATGCGCGCCAGATAGGCGCCCAGGTCCAGGCCCTCGCCGCCCCATGTGAAATCGCCCGTCATTGCTGTTTCCCTCTCCCCTCGGCCGGTCACCCGACAGTATGACCTCCCGGCGCGGGGCACCCCGCCGGCTGCCGCTGCGCGACACCGGCCGCCTCCAGCACCGTCGAAGCGGCTTTCCGTGCGCTGCGCGCGGGGGCCGGAGTTCCGCCGATCGCCGCCGCGGTGATCGCGCCGTCGGCCAGGACCGCCAGTTGTTCCGCCACGGGCCCGGGCTCCGCGGCCCCCGCGTCGCGCACCAGTCCATGCAGATAGCGCAGCACTTCGGCCTTGTGGTCCCGCACGGCTTCGGAAACGGCCGGGGATGCCGTACCGAGTTCGCCGTAGGCGTTGATGAACGCACAGCCCCGGAAATCCGGTTCGCCGAACCATTCCTCCAGCCAGTCGAACACCGCGAGGGGGCGCTCCACCGCCGACGGGCGCGTGGCGACGTACTCGGCGAGCGCGCCGCGCCAGCGCCCGTCGCGGCGCCGCAGGTAGGCCTCCACCAGCACGTCCTTCGAGGGGAAGCGCTGGTAGAGGCGCTTGAGCGAGACCCCGGACGCGGCCCGGATCCGGTCCATCCCGACCGCCTGGATGCCGTGCTCGTAGAACAGGGCCTCCGCGGCGTCGAGCAGGCGTCCGTCGGCTTCGGTGATGTCCATTGCCCCTCCCGGTCTGGCGCGGAGAACGATCGTTCTCTAGGCTACACACGAAACGAGAGAACGATCGTTCTCGCCCATTTCTCATGTGCGGAAGGGCATGCCATGACTCAGCGCCCACCCCTGCCACCCTTCGACGAATCCTCCGCCCGCGCCAAGGTGCAGGCCGCCGAGGACGCCTGGAACAGCCGCGATCCCGAACGGGTCGCCCTCGCCTACACCGAGGACTGCGTCTGGCGGAACCGGCACGAATTCCTCACCGGCCGCGACGAGATAAGGGCCTTTCTGCGGCGCAAATGGGAGAAGGAGCAGGGCTACCGGCTGCGCAAGGAGCTCTGGTCGTGGTCCGGCAACCGGATCTCGGTGTGCTTCCGGTACGAGTGGCACGACGACGCCGGCCAGTGGTGGCGCAGCTACGGGAACGAGCAGTGGGAATTCGCCCCGGACGGCCTGATGCGGCGGCGCGAGGCCGGCATCAACGACGTGCCGATCACCGAGGACCAGAGGGAATTCCTCGCGCCGGCATGACGAAGCGGGCATGACGAAGGCGGCATGACGAAGGCGGTGGTCGGAGGAATTCCTCCGACCACCGCCTTCAGATGCTATTCAGTGCCGGGCGGCACCCGCATCAGCTGCAGCCGCTGGTCGAGCCGCAGCCCTCGCAGAGGTAGCAGCTGCCCGCGCGGCGCATCTTCGTGCCGCAGGAGAAGCACAGCGGGGCGTCCGCGTTCAGGCCCAGCTGCATCTCCACCAGCTCGGTGGAGTTGTGGGCCTGCTTCGGGGCCGGGACCGCGGCGGCCGGCTGGGCCGGCTTCGGGGCCTCGGTCTGGCGCGGCGCGGACTGGGCGAGGCCCTCCACGTCGACGTCCTCGTCGGTCGGCTCGTACGAGCCGGTGTCCAGGTGACGCTGACGCTCTTCGGCGGAGTGGATGCCGAGTGCCGAGCGGGTCTCGAAGGGCAGGAAGTCCAGCGCCAGGCGGCGGAAGATGTAGTCGACGATCGACTGCGCCATCCGCACGTCCGGGTCGTCCGTCATGCCGGCCGGCTCGAAGCGCATGTTGGTGAACTTCGAGACGTACGTCTCCAGCGGCACGCCGTACTGCAGGCCGACCGAGACGGCGATGGAGAAGGCGTCCATCATGCCCGCGAGGGTCGAGCCCTGCTTGGACATCTTCAGGAAGACTTCGCCGAGACCGTCGTCCGGGTAGGAGTTGGCGGTCATGTAGCCCTCGGCGCCGCCCACCGTGAAGGAGGTGGTGATGCCCGGGCGGCCCTTGGGGAGGCGCTTGCGGACGGGGCGGTACTCGACGATCTTCTCCGCGGCGGGGGCGGCCTCGGGGGCCTTCGCCTCCTCCTTCTTCTTGGCGGAGAGCGGCTGGCCGACCTTGCAGTTGTCGCGGTAGATCGCGAGGGCCTTCAGGCCGAGCTTCCAGCCCTCGTAGTAGACCTCCTCGACCTCCTCGACGGTGGCCGACTCCGGCAGGTTCACCGTCTTGGAGATCGCGCCGGAGAGGAACGGCTGCGCGGCGGCCATCATGCGCACGTGGCCCATGGCGGAGATCGCGCGCTCGCCCATGGCGCAGTCGAAGACCTCGTAGTGCTCGGCCTTGAGGCCCGGGGCGTCGATCACGTTGCCGTGCTCGGCGATGTGGGCGACGATCGCCTCGACCTGCTCCGGCTGGTAGCCCAGGCGCTTGAGCGCCTTCGGCACCGTGTTGTTCACGATCTGCATCGAGCCGCCGCCGACGAGCTTCTTGAACTTGACCAGGGCCAGGTCCGGCTCGACGCCCGTGGTGTCGCAGTCCATCATCAGGCCGATGGTGCCGGTGGGCGCCAGGACGGACGCCTGGGCGTTGCGGAAGCCGTTCTTCTCGCCGAGGCGGATGACGTCCTGCCAGGCCTCGGTCGCCGCGGCCCACACCGGGGTGTCGAGGTCGTCCATGCGCCGGGCGGCACCGTTGGCGTCGGCGTGCTGCTTCATGACGCGCTTGTGGGCGTCGGCGTTGCGGGCGTAGCCGTCGTACGGGCCGACGACCGCGGCCAGCTCGGCGGAGCGCTTGTAGGAGGTGCCGGTCATCAGGGAGGTGATGGCACCGGCGAGGGCGCGGCCGCCATCGCTGTCGTACGCGTGGCCGGTGGCCATCAGCAGGGCGCCGAGGTTGGCGTAGCCGATGCCCAGCTGGCGGAAGGCGCGGGTGGTCTCGCCGATCTTCTCGGTCGGGAAGTCGGCGAAGCAGATGGAGATGTCCATCGCCGTGATGACCAGCTCGACGACCTTGGCGAAGCGCTCGGCGTCGAACGACTGGTTGCCCTGGTCGTCGTCGCGGAGGAACTTCATGAGGTTGAGGGAGGCGAGGTTGCACGAGGAGTTGTCCAGGTGCATGTACTCGCTGCACGGGTTGGACGCGGTGATCCGGCCCGACTCCGGCGAGGTGTGCCAGCGGTTGATCGTGTCGTCGTACTGGATGCCCGGGTCGGCGCAGGCCCACGCGGCCTCGGCCATCTTGCGGAAGAGGCCCTTGGCGTCGATCTCCTCGATGACCTCACCGGTCATCCGGGCGCGCAGCCCGAACTTCGAGCCGGTCTCGACGGCCTTCATGAACTCGTCATTGACGCGGACGGAGTTGTTGGCGTTCTGGTACTGGACGGAGGTGATGTCATCGCCGCCCAGGTCCATGTCGAAGCCGGCGTCGCGCAGGGCGCGGACCTTCTCCTCCTCCTTCACCTTGGTCTCGATGAAGGCCTCGACGTCGGGGTGGTCGACGTCGAGGACGACCATCTTGGCCGCACGGCGCGTGGCACCGCCGGACTTGATCGTTCCTGCGGAGGCGTCGGCGCCGCGCATGAAGGAGACCGGACCGGAGGCGTTGCCGCCGGAGGAGAGCAGCTCCTTGGAGGAGCGGATGCGGGAGAGGTTCAGGCCGGCGCCGGAGCCGCCCTTGAAGATCATCCCCTCTTCCTTGTACCAGTCGAGGATCGACTCCATGGAGTCGTCGACGGAGAGGATGAAGCAGGCGGAGACCTGCTGCGGCTGCTTGGTGCCGACGTTGAACCAGACCGGGGAGTTGAAGCTGAACACCTGGTGCAGCAGGGCGTGGGTCAGCTCGTGCTCGAAGATCTCGGCGTCCGCCGGGGAGGCGAAGTAGCCGTGCTCCTCGCCCGCCTTGCGGTAGGTCAGCACGACGCGGTCGATGAGCTGGCGGAGGCTGGACTCCCGCTCGGGCGAACCCGTCGCGCCGCGGAAGTACTTGCTCGTGACGATGTTGACCGCGTTCACCGACCAGAAGTCGGGGAACTCCACGCCGCGCTGCTCGAAGTTGATCGAGCCGTCGCGCCAGTTGGTCATGACGACGTCACGACGCTCCCACACGACCTCGTCGTACGGGTGGACACCGGGGGTGGTGTGGATGCGTTCGATGCGCAGACCCTTGCCGCCCTTGTTCCCCTTGGAGCGGGAACCTCGTGCCGGGCCGCTCGTCGTCTCGGTCATGCCGCCTCCCTCTACGGGCAAAACGCCCTAATGCGCCTATTTCTTCCGTGGCGCGCTATGTCTGTCTTCGCCCGGGCGCGCGGCGCACCGGGCAGGTCTGTGATGGCCGCGGCTACTCGGCGGCCGTGCTGGGCGCGGGGACCCGGGAGTCCTCGGCGCCGTCGCCGGCGGTCGCGGCGGACCGCTGCTCGCGGAGCTCCGCGACGGCGGCCTCGAAGTCCTCGAGCGAGTCGAACGCCTGGTACACGGACGCGAACCGGAGATACGCGACGAGGTCGAGATCCCGGAGGGGGCCGAGTATGGCGAGACCCACGTCATGGGTGGAGAGCTCGGCGCTGCCCGTGGCGCGCACCGCCTCCTCGACCCGCTGGCCGAGCTGGGCCAGGGCGTCCTCGGTGACCGGGCGGCCCTGGCACGCCTTGCGCACTCCGGAGATGACCTTGGTGCGGCTGAAGGGCTCGGTGACCCCGCTCCGCTTGATCACCATCAGCGACGCGGTCTCCACGGTCGTGAAACGACGGGAGCAGTCGGGGCACTGGCGCCGGCGCCGGATCGAGCAGCCGTCATCGGTGGTCCGGCTGTCGACGACGCGACTGTCGGGGTGCCTGCAGAAGGGGCAGTGCATGGCTCTCCACCCTCCTCACCCTCGTAGGACTGTGCACGATCTTCAGCCTCGGCGGACCCCCGAACGGGGGCCTTGCGAAGCAGCCCCCAGCATAGGCGATGACGGCGCCCGCAAATGACCGGCGACGCCCCTCGACCACAACCTGTGGGCGGCTTCCGCCAATCAAACCACTAGATCTGGTGCCGTGCGGTGAACCGTGCCGGACGCGTGTCGCGGCCGCGAAGACCGCTCACGAGCCTACGCGAGCCGCCCCTGCCGCAGGAGCACGGGGGCTTTGATGACAGACTGGAGCCGTTCGCGGAGGTCTCCGGTCCGCCGCGGCCGGCCCTGCGCGGGGCCCGCAGGGCCCCGGAGCCCACCCGGTGCGCTTCGCACCGAAGGGTACCGTAATTGTCCGAATTGATCTTCAGCCGTACACCCTCGACCTTGATCACGTCAGGCAAACTTCGATATTTCACTCGAACGTGTGTTTGGCGCAACCTTTCGAAAGCAACTACCGTTGTCCAGCTAGGGAGAACATCTCGAGAGGGGCCGACGTGACCACCACCGCAGACAGCGCCACAATCACCGCCCAGGACCGCTCCCAGAACCGACTCGACCAGGCACACCCGATGAATGACGCAGCCATGAGCTCCGAGGGGCAGAAGCCCGCTCGGGCCCTCCCGGGACGACCTCCAGGCATCCGGGCTGACAGCTCGGGCCTCACCGACCGCCAGCGGCGGGTCATCGAAGTGATCCGGGATTCCGTCCAGCGCCGGGGCTACCCACCCTCCATGCGGGAGATCGGCCAGGCGGTCGGGCTGTCGAGCACTTCCTCGGTGGCGCACCAGCTCATGGCGCTGGAGCGCAAGGGCTTCCTGCGCCGGGATCCGCACCGCCCCCGGGCCTACGAGGTCCGCGGCTCCGACCAGCCCAGCTCGCAGCCCACGGACACCACCGGCAAGCCCGCCGCGTCCTACGTGCCGCTGGTCGGCCGGATCGCCGCGGGCGGTCCGATCCTCGCCGAGGAGTCCGTCGAGGACGTCTTCCCGCTCCCCCGCCAACTGGTGGGCGACGGCGAGCTGTTCGTCCTGAAGGTCGTCGGCGACTCCATGATCGAGGCCGCCATCTGCGACGGCGACTGGGTGACGGTCCGCCGTCAGCCCGTCGCGGAGAACGGCGACATCGTGGCCGCCATGCTCGACGGGGAGGCCACGGTCAAGCGCTTCAAGCGCGAGGACGGCCATGTGTGGCTGCTGCCGCACAACGCCGCCTACCAGCCGATCCCTGGCGACGAGGCCACCATCCTCGGCAAGGTCGTGGCGGTGCTGCGCCGCGTCTGAAGGCGCAGGCCGCAAGGCCGGGCCCCGGAACCACCTGCGCCGGTTCCGGGGCTCTTTTATGCCGTGGGGTCTTACGTCCTGGGGCCCGGCGGAAGCGGGCCCGCAGTGTCTATCGGCCCTCGTCTATCGGCCCTCCGCCTTCGCCGCCCCGTCGATCGCCGCCAGCGAGCGCCGCACCTGGTTACGGTCCGTGGTGTACCAGAAGTCCGGCAGTGACGAGCGCAGGAAGCCGCCGTAGCGGGCCGTGGCCAGCCGGGGGTCGAGTACGGCGACCACACCGCGGTCCCCCGAGGCCCGGACGAGCCGGCCGGCGCCCTGCGCCATCAGCAGCGCGGCGTGCGTGGCCGCCACCGCCATGAAGCCGTTGCCGCCCGCCTCCTCCACGGCCTTCTGCCGGGCGCTCATCAGCGGATCGTCCGGGCGCGGGAAGGGCACGCGATCCATGACCACCAGCTGGCAGCTCGGCCCCGGCACATCGACGCCCTGCCACAGCGACAGCGTGCCGAACAGGCACGTACGGGGGTCGGCGGCGAAGTTCCGGATCAGCTCGCCGAGCGTTTCCTCGCCCTGGAGGAGGATCGGCACGTCGAGCCTGCCGCGCAGCGCCTCGGCCGCGGCCTGAGCGGCGCGCATCGAGGAGAACAGGCCCAGGGTCCGGCCGCCGGCGGCCTCCACCAGCTCGGCCAGCTCGTCGAGCATGTCCGTACGGCTGCCCTCCCGGCCGGGCTGGGACAGATGCCGGGCGACGTAGAGGATGCCCTGCTTGGGATAGTCGAACGGCGAGCCGACGTCGACGCCCTTCCACTCCGGGCTGTCCGCGCCGCCGGCGCCTTCGGGGGCCAGGCCCAGGGACGCGGCGACGCCGTTGAAGTCACCACCCAGCTTGAGCGTGGCCGAGGTGAGCACCACGGACCGCTCGCTGAAGAGCTTCTCGCGCAGCAGCCCGGAGACCGAGAGCGGGGCCACCCGGAGCGAGGCCCCGAAACGGTCGTGCCGCTCGTACCACACGACGTCGTACTCGGAGCCCTCCACGATGCGCTCGGCGACCGCGTGGATGTTCTCCACGGAGGCCAGGGCCTGCTTGCGGACAGCGTCCTCGTCCTGGACGGACTTGTCGCGGGTGTTGCCGATGGACGAGATGACCGTGCGGGCGGCGTCGCGCAGCGCCATCAGGGCGTACTCGAGATCATCGGGGAGCTCTTCCAGACGGCCCGGGAGGGCGAGCTCCATCAGGCGCTCGAAGCTCTCCGCGGCGGTCTGCAGGGCATCCGCGGCCTTCTCGTCGACCAGCTTGGCCGCGCGCCGCACGGCGCGGTTGACCTGGCCGGGGGTGAGCTCGCCGGTGGCGACGCCGGTGACCCGGGAAACCAGCTCATGGGCCTCGTCGACGATCAGGACCTCATGGCTCGGCAGCACCGGGGCGCCCTCGATGGCGTCGATGGCCAGCAGGGCGTGGTTGGTGACCACCACGTCGGCGAGCTTGGCCCGCTCCCGGGCCGCCTCGGCGAAGCACTCCGCGCCGTACGCGCACTTCGAGGCGCCGAGGCACTCGCGGGACGTGACCGACACCTGGGACCAGGCGCGGTCGGAGACACCGGGCGTGAGGTCGTCGCGATCACCGGTCTCCGTCTCGTCGGACCAGTCGCGCAGGCGCAGCAGGTCCTTGCCGAGCTTGCTGGAGGGCGCCGCCGCCTCGAAGGGGTCGAAGAGCCCCTCCTCCTCGTCCTGGGGCACCCCCTCGTGCAGCCGGTGCAGGCACAGGTAATTGGACCGGCCCTTGAGCATGGCGAACTGGGGGCGGCGGCGCAGCTGCGGCTGCAGGGCGTCCACCGTCCGCGGAAGATCGCGCTCCACGAGCTGGCGCTGGAGCGCCAGCGTCGCCGTGGCCACCACCACGCGCTCGCCGTGGGCCAGGGCCGGCACCAGATAGCCGAGGGACTTGCCGGTGCCGGTGCCGGCCTGGACGAGCAGATGGGAATTGCCGTCGACGGCTTCGGCGACGGCTTCGGCCATGGTGACCTGGCCGGGCCGCTCGGTGCCGCCGACGGCGGTGACGGCGGCGTGCAGCAGGTCGGCGAGGGAGGGCGAGGAGGAGGCAGTCATAGCTCTTCCACCCTAAGGGGCGGCACTGACATCGACGGCGCCGTCACGGAATGTGCAGCGGATTGGGCACGGTGCCGTGGACGGCCGCGTGCGGGCGCTCCGGGCGGTCGCGGTAGCCGTCGAGGTGCAGACGGTTGCGGTTGAGGCAGAGGCGCTCGATCCGCGGGGTGAGCAGGTCGAAGGTCTCGTAGCGGTCCTTCATCCGCGGGAAGCGCTCGTGGTGCCGCACGATCTCCGCCCGGACGAGCGACCAGAAGGCCGCTTCGGGCACGCCGAGTTGTTCCTCGCACAGCGGCGCGAGATAGCGGAAGACGCCGACGAAGAGGCCGGAGTGGATGAACTGGGTGAGGAAGCCGGGCGGTTCGGTGAGCAGCACCTCCCGTACGTCGGCGGGCATGGAGCCGTGCTCGGGCAGCGGCACGGCGCTGATGTTGATGTCGTCGACGAAGTCCTTGACGGCGAGGCGGGTGGGGACGTCGTTGTCGTCGAAGACGACGATGGCGTTCTCGCCGTGCGGGGAGAAGACGGTGCCGTAGCGGTAGAGGAAGCGCAGCAGCGGCGGGAGCAGCGCGGCGAAGAGCCGGCACAGCCAGTCGGCCGGGGCCAGGCCGGAGCGGCGGACGAGCTCGGCGGTGAAGGAGCGGCCGGCGGGGTCGGTGTGCAGCAGGGCCGCGAGGGTGCGGGCGCGCTCGCCGGGGGCGAGGGCGGGGCCGAGAGGCTCGCGCCAGATGCAGCCGAGCAGTTCCTTGTACTGGTAGGGGACGCCGGGCAGCCGGTCGTAGAGGGGGTGCTCGACGGTCACGGAGGCGGTCTCGCCGAGGAGGATCACCCGGGTCTCGTCGCGGAGGAAGTCGTCCTCGTCCCGGAGGGCCTGGACCCAAGCGGTGACGGCGGGGGCGGCGAGGGTGCGCTCGGTGGGCAGGCCGCGCCAGACGAGGGTGTTGAGGACCGACAGCGGGAGCTTCACGGTCCGGGCGTCCGGGCGGCTGGTGTTGAGGAAGGTACGCACGGACTGCTGCGGGAGCCGGAGGTCGTTGTCAGTGGGCAGGAGGATGATGGATCCGTCGGCGAGGCTGGGCGCGAAGAGGGGGGCCACGGTCTCGTCCCACTGCCAGGGGTGGACGGGGAGCCAGAGGTAGCCGGCGGGGTCGCGCCCGTGGTCGGCGACGGTGCGGGCGAAGGCGGCCCGGGTGCCGGGGGCGAGCTCTTCGGCGTAGAGGCGTTCGGGGGTGGCGAGTGCGGGGACGGCCCGGTAGTGCGCGAGGTCGCGATGGACGGCGATCCAGGGCAGGCGGCGCGGGATGCGGGCCTCCGGGGCCCACAGGGCGGCGTCGGAGGCGGAGAAGCCGAGCCGGCCCTTGTTGGCGATGAGCCAGGGGTGGCCGGTCTGGTGGCCTTCCAGCGCGGCGTAGTCGAGGTCGGCGAGGTCCGCCGCGCTGAGGGCGCCCGCTTGGAGGCGGGTGTCGGCGGCGAGGGTGGCGAGCAGTTCCCTGAGCAGGTGGCCGGTGGTGTCGCCGGACAGGCCGAGCACGGTGTCGTGGGCGAGGGCGAGGAAGCGGAGGGGGTCCTGGAAGGGGGTGACGGAGTCGGGGTCGACGCGCCAGTGGCCGTAGGCGCCCCGGCGGGCGCGGAAGCAGCAGGTGACGTCGTCCGTTAACGGCAGCCGGTACGCAGCGGCGGGCCCCTGGACCGCCGGGGTGCCGTCCGGACGCCCGGGCAGCGTGTCCGGCGGCTCGGGCAGGGCGTCGTCCGGCTCCGGCGTGTCGTCCGGCTCGGGGGTGTCGTCCGGCTCGGGGGTGTCGTCCGGCTCGGGGCTGAGCACGCCCTCGTAGCTGAGCTCGCCGAGCATCTTGGCGAGCAGGCGGGCCCCCGCGAGCGACCAGTCCGAGCCGTCGGGGCGGGCGGGGCGCGTGGGGCGGTCAGTGGTGTCCGCGGGGTGGGAGTGGGCCGGGGTGTCCGCGCTGTCGGCGTTTGCGGCGCGGGCGGTGCCGTCCGGGCCGGAGCGGGTGCCGAGGTGTTCGGGCCGGGGCGATTCGGACCGGGGTGAAGGAGACAAAGGGGCTCCTCGAAAAGGCCGGTGGGATGGGGTGGGATGAACCGGGACGAGGGGTGAAGGGTGAGGCGCGAAGGATGACGGACGAGGGCTGAGGCACGTACGTACGAGTGGAAGCGCGTACGTACCGGAGAGAGTGCGTACGTACTAGAGGAGCGTGCGCAGGGAACGGTCGCGGACCACGAGTGCCGCCCGCTTGTCGGGGAGGTCGACCTCCGCCATCAGCCGGAAGCCCGCGCTCAGGAAGGCGGAGACGCACGGGGTGTTGCGCAGGTCGGGTTCGGCGACGACGCGGCCGCAGGAGGGCCGGTGCTCCAGGACGAGGTCGGCGACCGTCCGCAGCAGGCGGGTGCCGAGGCCGCGGCCCCGGTCGGCGACCTTGCCGATCAGGAGGTGGATGCCGGTGTCGTGCGGGCGGGCGGGATAGTGGCGCGCGATGGGGTCGAGGTCGGCGCGGTAGACCTCCCAGTAGCTCATCGGCACGCCGTCGAGCACCCCGAGACAGGGGATGCTGCGCCCGTCGCCACCGGTCTGGACGCGTAGATGGGCCTCGGTGACGCTCTCGGGACCGCCCAGTTTCCAGAAGGCCGCGACGGCCGGGTCGTTCATCCAGCGGGTGATGAGCCGCAGGTCGCGCTCCACGCGGACGGGTACGAGCTGGAAGGTGCCGGCGCCGGTGTCGGCGGGGCCCCAGTCGGGCAGTGAGTCGAGGAGGTCGGACCCCGGGCCGATGGCCGCGGCGGGCCCGCGGCCTGCGGTGATCGCGGCGGGCTCCGGCGGGTCGTGGTCGAGGAGCTCGGTGAGCTCTTCGGACAGCTTCAGTTCGAGGGTGGTCTCGTTGTCGGTCGGGGGGCCGGCGCCGTCGCCGGCGCTCGCGCAGGCTCTGTCGTCGAGCCTGCCGCCGGTGCCCGTGACGGCGAGGCCGTCGGAGCTCGGGCCGGGGCCCGGGACGGCGCCGAGGCCCGGGCCGGCGCCCGGGGTGGTACTGGGGTCGGTGGGCGGCACGGAGACGCACTCCTCTCGGAGGATCCCCTCGGTGTCAGGGATCCCGTGGGCCCTGCCGGGCCCGTGTCCTCAAGGGCCCCGTTCGCCCGGGGCCGGGGCTCGCGCCGGTCATCGGGCCGACGTGACCAGGGGGTTGGCGATGGTGACGTAAACGGACTGGGTGTCGACCGGGCCGACGAGCTCGTCGAGCCCTCTCAGCCTGGTCAGCATGTTGGCCTTGCAGCGCAGGGTGGGCGCTTCGAGGAGGCGGGCGGGCAGGGACGAGCGGGTGGCGGCCGGGCCGGCGGCGGCTTCCCTGAGGAAGCGGCGCAGCGCCGCCAGCAGGAGCTGTTCGTCGGCCAGGCGCTGCGCGCCGAACGCCCCGATCAGGCCGAGGATGTTGTTGATGCCGAGGTAGTAGGTGAACCTCTCGTCGGTGACCTCGTCGGACACGAAGGTGTCGCTCCGGGTGCCGATCCCGGGCAGCCGCCGGTCGAGTGCGTCCCGGTGGGAGGCACGGAAGTAGTAGCCCTGGTTGTCGCGGTAGCGGCCGCCCGCGGGCCAGCCGTCCCGGTCGAGGAGGACGAGGGTGTTCTGCTGGTGGGCCTCCAGGGCGACGCCCGCCTCCCCGTCCAGCCAGAGCACCGGGCGCACGACCGCTTCCAGATAGCGCAGGAACCACTCCGCGGAGACGGCGCCGGCGGGGCGACCCGTCAGGTGCGCGAGGCGGGCCACGATGCGGGCGAGGCGGGAGCGCATGGGGAGGGCTTCGGCGGGCTCTCCGGGTTGGCCGTGCGCGGTGGCGGGCCAGGGGCGGGGCGACACGAGCCCCGCGAGGCAGACGGCATCGTCGCCGGGGCCGAAGGGGTTGTGCCGGATGACGGTGTCAAGGCCGCTCAGCGGCGTGCCGTCCGGGGCGTCGGCCGCGAGCCAGGCGGGGTCACGGACGACGTCGAAGCCGAGGCCGCCGGGGCAGGCCGCGCGCCACTGCTCGGCGAGGCCGCTGCGCAGCAGGCGGTGCACCTCGACGCCGCGGTGCAGCTCCTTGCGGAGGTTCTCCCGGCGGGAGTTGGTGATGCGCAGGCCGAGGGAGAGCTTGAGCATCGCGGGCGCGCCGGGCCGGTGCACGGTCCGTACGGAGGAGGTGGCGTACCAGGGGGCGCCGAGGGAGCGGAGGTCGTGGAGCAGGCCCGCGTCCAGGAGCGCCCGGACGTCGGGGCGGCTGCGGACGTCCTGGGCCTGCCAGGGGTGGAGCGGCAGCGGCACGGTGTCCTGGGGCAGGCACAGCTCCGGGCCGGCGAGCCGGGCGGCGAGGGTGGCGGCGTCGACGGGCCGGCCCCGCTCGGTCCACGACGAGTCAGTGGCGAGGAGGGAGCGGTGGACGGCCAGCCAGTGCAGCGGGAAGGATCCGCGCAGCTCCGGGGAGTAGGCGCGGGCCTCGGTGTCGGAGAGGCCTTCGCGGCTCTTGGGCGTGGGGTGGAGGGGGTGGCCGAGGAGCAGGGACTGCTCGGCGTAGAGGAAGAGCTCGCCCGCGCCCGGGTCGGCGGGGCGGGCGCGCCGGTCGGCGAGGAAGACGGCGGTGCGGCGCGCGGAGTCCGCCACGCGGGAGGCGAGGTCGGCGGTCTCACCCGTGGCGGGGCAGCCCGCGCGGGCGGCGCGGTGCGCCGCCTCCCGGCCGAGGAGTGCGGCCAGGGTGACGGCGTCGACGGCAGGGGCGTCGTCGGGGGCGTCCGCCAGGGCCGGCCGGCCGAGGCGGTGCCAGCCGGTGGCCGACCAGTAGGTCACCGGCGCCTGCAGGGCCGTTCCGCTCGCGGTGAGCGGCAGGTGCAGCACGGGGCCGTCCGGCCGCGGAACGCCGGTCTCGCGGATCCAGCAGCGCAGCAGGTTCTCCACGGCGGCGGCGTCCGCGGCGACGGCCGGATCGGGGTGCTCCAGCAGGTCGGGGGCGCACGGGGGGCCGGGGTCCGGGATCTCGCCGCGCGGGGCGCCGCCCTGGCGGGGGACGGCGGAGACGACAGGCTGTGCGTCAGGGGAAGGCTCACGCCCTTGAGCGGACTCGCGGTCCCGGGCGGCCTCATGCGGACGGGCAGCCTCACGCAGCTGGGCGGCCTCATGCGGACGGGCGGACGGGGACGCGCCCTGCGCGGAGCCTTGCGCGGAGCAGCCCTGCGCGGACGGTTCGCGTTCCTGGGCGGACGATTCCCGTTCCTGGCCGGTGGTGGAGGCTCCGGTCCCGGTGGATGCGTTCATACGGTGCGGCGTGCACGTCACGGCGTCAGGCCGGGGATGCGGCGCCTGCCTCCTTCGGCGTGCTCGGGGCGGGGATGCCGGGGATGCGCGAACCGGGGCGGCAGACCGCGGCGACGGCGTCGGCGAGCCGGTCGAGGACCGCCTCGGCCTGCTCGTCGGTGATGGTCAGGGGCGGCAGGAGGCGGACGACGCAGGAGTGGCGACCGCCCAGTTCGACGATGAGGCCGCGGCGGAGGCACTCCTGCTGGACGGCCGCGGCCCGCGCGGGCGAGGCGGGCAGCGGGCCGTCGGCGCCGGGGCCGCGCCCTGTGCCCGGCCGCGCGCCGCCTGCTGGCCCGCCTCGCGCACCGGGAGCCGGTACGCCGCCGCTTTCCGGGCGGGCCGTCGGCCCTGCCCCGTCACCGGCCGCGGCAAGCCACTCGGCACGGGCTGCGGAGCCGGCGCCGTCCTCCGGCTCGACGAACTCGATGCCGATCATGAGCCCGGCTCCCCGCACCTCACCGATGCAGTCGTACTCCGCCGCCAGCCGCCTCAGCCGGTCCAGCATGCGCCCGCCGAGCGCGGCGGCGCGGCCGGCCAGGCCGTTCTCCCTCACGTACCGCAGCGTCGCCGCTCCGGCGGCCATCGCGAGCTGGTTGCCGCGGAACGTGCCCGCGTGGTCGCCCGGCTGCCAGGCGTCGAGGGCCTCGCGGTAGACGATGACGGCGAGCGGGAGGCTGCCGCCGATCGCCTTGGACAGGACCATCACGTCGGGCTCGATGCCGCTGTGCCCGACGGCCCAGAACGCCCCCGTGCGGCCCACTCCGGTCTGCACCTCGTCGGCGATGAGCGGGATGGAGCGCTCCGCGGTCAGCTCGCGCATCCGGCGCAGCCAGCCGCTCGGCGCGGGGAGCACGCCGCCTTCGCCCTGCACGGGTTCGACGATCATCCCGGCCGGCGGGCGAACGCCGCTCTTGGGGTCGTCCAGGAGGCTCTCGGTCCAACGGGCGGCGAGCCGCGCGCCGTTCTCCCCGCCGACGCCGAAGGGGCAACGGTAGTCCTGGGGAAAGGGCAGCCGGGTCACCCGGGCGCCCGGCGCCCCGCCCGACGCGGCGAGCGCCCCTTCCGTCATGCCGTGGTAAGCGCCGGTGAAGGCCAGCAGGCCGTCGCGGCCCGTCGCGATGCGGACGAGCTTGAAGGCGGCCTCCACGGCGTCGGTGCCGGCCGGGCTGCAGAACTGGATCCGGCCCGATGCGGCCAGCCCCCGCGGCAGCGTGGCGAACAGCTCGTCCGTGAAGGCGTCCTTGACCGGAGTGGCCAGGTCGAGCACGTGGAGGGGGGCGCCGGAGTCGAGGACGGAGCGGATGGCCTCCAGCACGACCGGGTGGTTGTGGCCCAGCGCCAGCGAGCCGGCCCCCGAGAGGCAGTCGAGGTAGCGGCGGCCGTCGGCGCCCTCGATCGTCAGCCCCCGGGCACGCACCGGCACGATGGGCAGCGACCGGGCGTACGTGCGCGCGGCCGATTCGCGGGACGACTGCCGCCGCAGAATGCCTTCGTACACCGCGGCCGACGACACCGTCGGCGGTAGCTGGGTCAAGGCCACGGGCTCCGGCTCCTCCTGCTGAACTCTGGGCTGAACGCTGGTCAGCACTCCCCCGTACGTATCAACGACGCCGCGCGCCACGGATCACGGCCCACCGCCAAGATCCTTGCGATGCGGAACCGAGGACCCGCCCGAACCCGTCCTCCACCTCACCGGCATAGTGGGGCCCTGCCTCCCCCGCTGGGGCGGTGCATGACAAGTCCACACCGTGGTCGCGCATTGCGGACACGTCCGAACAGATCGATCAGGGGGAACCCACTCCATGCCATCCATCCGCAGGCCGGCGCTGGCCGCGGCCGCTCTGACGGCCGCGCTGGCACTGACCGCCACCGCGTGCGGCCCGTCCGACGACGAGGCGGCGGGGAGCGACAAGCCCAGTGCGGCCGCCTCGCAGAAGGGCGACGAGGGCCTCGAGCTGCCCAAGAACCTTCCCAGTTCTCTGAAGGACCTGGAGAAGTGGAAGAACGGCGCCTGGAAGAACTGGGACAAGGAGCAGTGGCTGCGCGAGGCCCGCGACTTCGTCAACCCCATCATCAAGGACCACTGGAAGCCGGACTCCATGAAGGACGCCCGGCCGAACGACAAGACGCTCTCCACGCAGGGCGCTCCGGGCACGGCGCCGGGCTCCTCCGGTGACCAGGGCGTGACGGACCCCGAGCCGCAGCCGGTGCAGGCGAAGTCGGTCGCCGTTCCGTACCACAACAACGCGGCCCCGGTCGGCAAGGTGTTCTTCGACAGCCCCGAGGGCCACATGGTCTGTTCGGCGACGGTCGTCAAGGACCCGGCGCACCCGGGCAAGTCCAACATGGTGTGGACCGCGGGCCACTGCGTGCACGCCGGCAAGAAGGGCGGCTGGTACCGCAACATCGCCTTCGTGCCGTCGTACAACGACAAGGGCCTTCCGGGCGCCCAGGTCAACAGCGCGCCGGTGCAGGACGTCGCCCCGTACGGCGTGTGGTGGGCTGACTGGGCGCAGACCTCTTCCCAGTGGATCGCGCAGGGCGCCGAGACCGGTGGCGCGGGTGCCCCGTACGACTTCTCCGTGCTGCACGTGAAGCCCGAGGCGGGCTCCGGCAAGTCCCTGGAGGAGACGGTCGGCAACGCCCTCACGGTCGAGTTCAACGCCCCGCAGGTGAAGTCCATCCAGTCCATGGGCGCCTGGGGCTACCCGGCGGCCGCGCCCTTCGACGGCCAGAAGATGTACGACTGCGTCGACCGGCCGAGCCGGCTGACGATCGAGACGTCCCAGCCGACGATGTACCGCATCGGCTGCACGATGACCGGTGGTTCGTCCGGCGGCGGCTGGTTCGCCAAGGGCCCGGACGGCAAGGTGGTGCTGGTCTCCAACACCTCGATCGGCCCGGCCAACAGCACCTGGCTGGCCGGCCCGCGCCTGGGCCCGGAGGCGCAGGGCGTCTACAACGCCATCAGCCAGAAGTTCGCCAAACGGTGACGTCCGAGCGGTGACGTCGCAGTAGCAGCGGCTCTGAAGCGAGAAGGCCCCGCTCCCCGGAATTCCGGGGAGCGGGGCCTTCTCGCTTCAGAGCCTGTCCTCAGCTCAGGGCCGCTGTCCTCAGCCGCGGGCCGCAGGCACGTACCGCTGGAGCTCCGCCGCGAGCTCCTCGTGCACCCGCGCCTTCAGGAGCGTGCCCTCCGGGGTGTGCTCCTCGGAGATCACCTCGCCGTCGGCGTGCGCCCGCGCGACCAGCGAGCCCTGGGTGTACGGCACGAGCGCCTCGATCTCCACGGCGGGGCGCGGCAGCTCGCGGTCGATCAGGGCGAGGAGCTCGTCGATGCCCTCGCCGCTGCGCGCCGACACCGCGATCGAGTGCTTCTCGACGCGCAGCAGCCGCTGCAGGACCAGCGGGTCCGCGGCATCCGCCTTGTTGATCACGACGATCTCGGGCACGTTCACCGCGCCGACGTCGCGGATC
The DNA here is from genome assembly GCF_003011965.1 of Streptosporangium nondiastaticum. Lineage (GTDB taxonomy): Bacteria > Actinomycetota > Actinomycetes > Streptomycetales > Streptomycetaceae > Streptomyces > Streptomyces nondiastaticus. The sequence continues at coordinate 9,477 of NZ_PXWG01000010.1, read as the reverse complement.
ACCTCGCGCACGGCGGCCAGCTGCTCCTCGGGCGCCGGGTGCGCGCCGTCCACCACGTGCAGGATGAGATCGGAGTCGCCGACCTCCTCCATGGTGGAGCGGAACGCCTCGACGAGATGGTGCGGCAGGTGCCGGACGAAGCCGACGGTGTCGGCGAGGGTGTACACACGGCCGGTGGGCGTCTCGGCCCGGCGCACCGTCGGGTCGAGGGTGGCGAACAGGGCGTTCTCCACCAGGACGCCCGCGCCGGTGAGCCGGTTGAGCAAGGAGGACTTGCCGGCGTTGGTGTAGCCGGCGATGGCGACCGACGGGACCTTGTTCCGCCGGCGCTCCTGGCGCTTGACGTCGCGGCCGGTCTTCATCTCCGCGATCTCCCGGCGCATCTTCGCCATCTTCTCGCGGATCCGCCGGCGGTCCGTCTCGATCTTGGTCTCACCGGGGCCTCGGGTGGCCATGCCGCCACCGGACGAGCCGGAGCCGCCGCCACCCATCTGCCGGGACAGCGACTGGCCCCAGCCGCGCAGCCGCGGCAGCATGTACTGCATCTGGGCGAGCGAGACCTGCGCCTTGCCCTCTCGGGACTTGGCGTGCTGGGCGAAGATGTCGAGGATCAGGGCGGTGCGGTCGACCACCTTGACCTTGACGACGTCCTCCAGCTGGATGAGCTGGCCGGGGCTGAGCTCACCGTCGCAGACGACGGTGTCGGCGCCGGACTCCAGGACGATGTCCCGCAGCTCCTGGGCCTTGCCGGAGCCGATGTACGTGGCCGGGTCCGGCTTGTCGCGGCGCTGGACGACGCCGTCGAGCACCAGGGCACCCGCGGTCTCGGCGAGGGCGGCGAGCTCCGCGAGGGAGTTCTCCGCGTCCTGCACGGTGCCGGACGTCCAGACGCCGACCAGCACCACGCGCTCCAGGCGCAGCTGCCGGTACTCGACCTCGGTGACGTCCTCCAGCTCGGTGGAGAGGCCTGCGACGCGCCGCAGGGCGGCGCGCTCGGAGCGGTCGTACTGCTCGCCGTCGCGCTCCCCGTCGATCTCGTGGCTCCAGGCGACGTCCTCTTCCATCAGGGCGTCGGCCCGAAGGCTCTCCGGGAGGCTCTGCCGGTCCTGGGGAAGGGAAGAAGAGGAGGTCATTTGATCCTTTGCATCGTTGGGAGGTGGCGGCCGTGGAGCGGCCGCACCGTCGACAACGCGCGAGCGGCCCCGGGGATTCCCGCGGCCGGCGGCCCCGCCGACGCGTCGATGGTCCCACGCCGCCGCCGGAGCGTCACGCGGGTTTCGCCCCGGCCTTCCAGTCGGCGTGGCCGGGCATGGGCGGGGTCTTCGGGCCGTAGAGCCAGTCCTGCAGGAATTCCTTCAGGTCCTGGCCGGAGACCTGGGAGGCGAGGGCGGTGAAGTCGGCCGTGGTGGCGGTCTCGTCCCGGTGGGCGTTGACCCACTCGCGCTCCAGGCGGTCGAAGGACGCCGCCCCGATCTTCTGCCGCAGCGCGTAGAGCACGAGCGCGCCCCCGTCGTAGACGACGGGCCGGAAGATGCTGATCCGCCTGCCGGGGTCGGGCGGCTTCGGCAGGGCGGGCGGCCCGCCGTCGCCGCGCCAGGCGTCGGAGTGCTCGTAGGCGGCCCGCATCCGGGCGTCGAGCGTGCGGCCGCCCTTGTGCTCGGCGTACAGCGCCTCGTACCAGGTGGCGTGGGCCTCGTTGAGCCAGAGGTCGGACCAGGTCGCCGGGCTGACGCTGTCGCCGAACCACTGGTGGGCCAGCTCGTGGACCATGATGGACTCGAGGTACCAGGCGGGGAGGTCGTCCCGGACGAACAGGCCGCGCTCGAAGAGGGACAGGGTCTGCGTCTCCAGCTCGAAGCCGGTCGACGCGTCGGCGATCAGCACGCCGTAGTTCTCGAACGGGTAGCGGCCGGTCTTCCCCTCCATCCAGGCGATCTGTTCGGGCGTCTTGGACGCCCACTTCTCCACGCGTTGCCGGTCGGCCGCCGGGACGACGTCCCGTACGGGCAGGCCGTGGGGCCCCGTGCGGTGGACGACGGCGGAGCGGCCGATGGCGACCTGGGCGAGCTCGGTGGCCATGGGGTGCTCGGTGCGGTACGTCCAGGCGGTGTTCGCGCCCCGGGCCGCGCGGCCCTCCGGCCGGCCGTTGGCGACGACCGTCAGGCCGCTGGGGGCGGTGACGTGGAAGGTGAAGCGGGCCTTGTCGGAGGGGTGGTCGTTGCAGGGGAAGACCCGGTGCCCCGCGTCGGCCTGATTGGCCATGACCAGCCCGTCCTTGGTGCGGATCCAGCCGCCGTCCTTGGGGTCGCGCGGGTCGCTGGTGTGCCGGACCACGACGGTGAAGAGGCCCTCGGCGGGCAGGGCGACGGACGGGGTGACGACGAGGTCCTCCTTGGCGGAGGCGAACTGGGCGGGCAGGCCGTTGACCGTCACCGAGCGGACCGTGCCGCCCGAGAAGTCGAGGTTGAAGTGGTCCAGGCCGGTGGTGGCCCGTGCCGCGATGGTCGTGACGGCGTCGAGCGGCCGGCTGTTGGCGTGGTAGTCAAACTTGATGTCGTAGGCGGCGACGTCGTAGCCGGGGTTGCCGAGATCCGGGAAGAGCCGGTCGCCGACGCCCTGGGGGCTCGCGGAGGGTGGGGCCGCTGCGCCGACGAGGAGGGCCGTGACGACGGCGAGGGCGGCGCGGCGGCGCACGGTCCGCCAGGGGATCAGGGCGGGTTTCCCGGGTGACTGCGGCATGCGTCCATCGCTATCAGCGCGGGACCCCTGCGCAGTGGCGGCACGGCGCCGCCCCACCCGTACGAGCGTGCCCGGAAGGCTGTACGAGCGGCTCCCTGCCCAGGGGGACGAAAACCGTCACTCCACTCCCGGCCGCCTCCCGCCGCCGGCCGCCCCGCCCCCGGCTAGAGGCGCGCCGTGGCCACCGGCCGGCCGGCCCGCGCCACGTCGTAGACCCCCGGCACCCGCCGCATGGCGCGCATCAGCTCCGGCAGCCGGTCGGCGTCCGGCAGCTGGAGGGTGTAGGTGTGGCGCACGCGCTGCTCGTGGGGCGGCTCGACGGCCGCCGAGATGACCGCCGCCCCTTCGGCGGCGATGGCCTCCGTGAGGTCGGCCAGGAGGTGCGGCCTGCTGAACGATTCGGCGCGCAGGGTGACGCGGTAGCCGCAGGCGCCGCCTTCCTCGGGGCTGCTCCAGCGGACGCCGACGGGCTGCCGGCCGGAGGTGACCATGCGGTGCACCGCCGGGCACTGCGTCCGGTGCACCGTGACGGCGCCGCCGCGCACCGCGAAGCCGGTGACCTCGTCGGGCGGCACGGGCGTACAGCAGCCCGCCAGCCGGACGCTCGCGGCCGCCAGGTCCGCCCCGTCGGCCGTGACGGCGACGGGCCACCGCGCGGCCGGCGCGGTGGCCCGGGGAGGCGGGCAGGGGCGGCCCGGCGCGAGCGGCACGGGCGGGGTCGCCTCGGCCGCGGGATGGGTCGCCAGCCAGCGCTCGATGGCGATCCGCGCGGCGGGCGTACGGGCGTGCTCCGTCCAGTCCGGCGAGGGCCCGGAGGCGCTGTCGCGGGACATCAGCAGCTGCAGGGTGTCGCCGTCGCGCAGCACGGTGCTGAGGGTGACGAGGCGGCCGTTGACGCGGGCGCCGATGCAGCTGTGCCCGCCGTCCCCGTGCTGGGCGTAGGCGGCGTCGACGCAGCTCGACCCGACGGGCAGGCCGATGGTGCCGCCGTCGGCGCGGAAGACGGTGATCTCGCGGTCCAGGGCGAGCTCGTCGCGGAGCGAGGTCCAGAAGGTGTCGGGGTCGGGCGTGGCCTGCTGCCACTGCAGGAGCCGGGAGAGCCAGCCGGGCCGGGTGGGGTCGACGCGCTCGCCGTCCGTGGCGTCAGGGGTCTCCGGGGCCGCGTACGGATTGCCCAGGGCGACGACGCCGGCCTCGGCGACCCTGTGCATCTGGTGGGTGCGGATGAGGACTTGCGCGGCCTCCCCGCCGGGGCACGCCACCGCCGTGTGCAGCGACTGGTAGAGGTTGAACTTCGGGGTGGCGATGAAGTCCTTGAACTCCGAGATGAACGGAGTGAAGCACGTGTGCAGCTCGCCGAGGACGCCGTAGCAGTCGGCGTCCTCCGCGACCAGCACGAGCAGCCTGCCGAGGTCCGAGCCCGTCACCTCCGCCCGCTTGAGGCGCACCCGGTGCACGGAGACGAAGTGGCGCTGCTTGACGAGGACGTCGGCCGCGATGTCCGCCTCGCGCAGGACCGCCCGGACCCGCTCCGCCGTCGCCTCCAGGGTCGCGAGGCCGTCGGCGCGCCCGAGGACGAATTCGCGGGTGCGGGCGTACTCCTCGGGGTGGAGGATCGCGAAGACGAGGTCCTCCAGCTCCGTCTTGAGCGCCTGGACGCCCAGCCGCTCGGCGAGCGGGATCAGGACGTCCCGGGTGACCTTGGCGATGCGGACCTGCTTCTCGGGGCGCATCACGCCGAGCGTGCGCATGTTGTGCAGCCGGTCGGCGAGCTTGATGGACATGACGCGGACGTCGTTGCCGGTGGCCACGAGCATCTTGCGGAAGGTCTCCGGCTCGGCGGCCGCGCCGTAGTCGACCTTCTCCAGTTTGGTGACGCCGTCGACCAGGAAGCGGACCTCCTCGCCGAACTGCGCGCGGACCTGGTCCAGCGTCACTTCGGTGTCCTCGACGGTGTCGTGGAGGAGGGAGGCGGTCAGGGTCGTCGTCTCGGCGCCCAGCTCGGCGAGGATGAGGGTGACGGCGAGCGGGTGGGTGATGTACGGCTCGCCGCTCTTGCGGGTCTGGCCGCGGTGGGAGGACTCCGCGAGCAGATAGGCGCGCCGCAGGATGTCGAGGTCCGCGCCCGGGTGGTGGGCGCGGTGCACCTTGGCGACGTGGTCGATGGCGTCCGGCAGCCTGCCGCGCGAGCCCGACCCGCCGAGGGCCGCCCGCCCCAGCCGTCTCAGGTCGAGGCGGGCGCGGCCGCGCCAGCGGCCTGGAACACCTTCGGGCGTGGCGTCCGTGCTCATGGGGGCACCTCCGGCAGCGTCGACCGGCGGTCGGCTGCGCGCCTCCGTACCGGTGCTTGATGCTACCGAGCCCATCACGCGCTGCTCACCCGCTCTCGCCCAGAGTGAAACGGATCACCCATTCGAGCGAGCCACGCCGCACGGAGCCCGGCGGACGGAGCGGAAAGGAGGTAGTGGCGTCCTCGGGCGAGGTGTCCTCAGGCGAGCGCCGCGGCCAGCCAGGACGGGTCGAAGGCGCCCTCCGCGACGATCACGGCGGGGCCGGTCATCTCGACCGTGCCGTCCGGCGCCTCGCTGATCACCAGGCGCCCGCCCGGGACGTCGACGGTGTACGTGACGGGGAGGCCGGTGACGGCGGGGTCGAGGCCGTCCCGGCGGGCGGTCGCGACCATCACCGCGCAGGCGCCCGTGCCGCAGGAGCGGGTCTCGCCGGAGCCGCGCTCGTGGACGCGCATGGCGACGTGCCGCGGGCCGCGGTCGGCCACGAACTCGACGTTGGCGCCGTGCGGGTAGGCGGCGGCCGGGGCGACGCCGGGGGCGGTGTACAGGTCGCCGGCCTCGTCGAGGTGGCCGACGAAGGTGACGGCGTGCGGGTTGCCCATGTTCACGTTGCGGGCGGGGCGGCTGCGGCCGCCGACGGTGACGGTCACCTCGCCCTCGGGGAGCACGGCCCGCCCCATGCCGACGGTGATCCCGCCGGGCGTGCCGTCGGGGCCGTCCTTGGCGATGTGGGCCTGCCGGACGCCCGCGCGGGTCGCGACGGACAGGTCGCCCGCCTCGACGAGGCCCGCGTGACGGAGGTAGCGGGCGAAGACCCGGACGCCGTTGCCGCACATCTCGGCGATGCTGCCGTCGCTGTTGCGGTAGTCCATGAACCACTCGGCCTCGCCGGCCATGGCGCGCGCCTCGGGGTGGGCCGCGGACCGGACGACCCGGAGCACGCCGTCGGCGCCGATGCCCGCGCGGCGGTCGCACAGACGGGCGACGGCGGCCGGCGACAGCTCGATGCGGCCGTCGTAGTCCGGGATGATCACGAAGTCGTTCTCGGTGCCGTGGCCCTTGAGGAAGGCGATCTGTGTGGTGCTCACGGTTCGATGGTACGGGGACGGGCCCGCCGTCCCCCCGGCGAGGGCCCCGGCCCGCCCCACTGCTGCGGCCTCGCTCAGCGCAGCCGCGCCACGCGCCACACGGCGAGGACGACGACGAGGGCGACGACGAGGGCGTACGTGGCGGCGTACCGCCAGTCCGGGCGGCCGCCGGAGCCGGGGGCCGGCATGCCGGGCCAGGTGTAGCCGACCCGGCGGGCGGCCATCACCCCCCAGCCCGCGGCGCAGCAGCTGATGAGCAGGCCGAGCATGGCGACGACAGGTCCGCCGTCGCCGAACTCGAAGGCGAGCGGGAAGGCGAACATCAGGGAGCCGACGGCGGCGAGCCCGACGATCGGGGCCAGCTGCCAGATGCGCAGCCTGCGCTGCGGGCGCAGCTCCCGGAACGACGCGGGCGCGGCGCTGCCGGTCTCGACGGCCCCTTCGGTGTCCTCGGGACCGTCCGGGGTCAGAGCCTCCGGCTCTCCCCCGGCCACTGCCGGGAGGTGCCCCCTCCGCGGCGGCTGTTGTGGTCTGTCGCGAGGGCCGGCCTCCATCGCCACGCGCCCTCCTACCCGGACTTCACGGCTCGATCGAAGCTTGATGATGGCACGCCCGCGCAGGCCGGAATGGCGTGCGTAGCGTCCCGATGCCATCACGTGATCAGGCTGTGACCGCCCGTTCGAGCAACGCCAGCGCGAGCCCGGGCAGTTCCGCCCTGCGGTCGGCCGCTCCGCTCAGCCAGTGGACCCGGCTGTCCTTGCGGAACCACGAGTCCTGGCGGCGCGCGAACCGCTTGGTGGCCCGTACGGTCTCGGCGCGCGCCTCGTCCTCGGTGCACTCCCCCGCCAGGAAGGCGAGCACCTGCTGGTAGCCGAGGGCGCGGGAGGCGGTGCGGCCCTCGCGCAGGCCCTGCCGCTCCAGCTCCCGCACCTCGTCGACGAGGCCCGCCTCCCACATGCGGTCCACGCGCAGGGTGATCCGCTCGTCCAGCTCGGGGCGCTCGACGTCGACACCGATCTGCAGGGCGTCGTAGACGGGCTCCTCGCCCGGCAGGTTCGCGGTGAAGGGCCGGCCGGTGATCTCGATGACCTCCAGGGCGCGCACGATGCGTCGGCCGTTGCCGGGCAGGATGGCTCGGGCGGCGGCCGGGTCGGCGGCGGCGAGGCGGGCGTGCAGGACGCCGGGGCCCCGCTCGGCCAGCTCCTCCTCCAGGCGGGCGCGGACGGCCGGGTCGGTGCCGGGGAAGTCCAGGGCGTCGATCGTGCCCTTGATGTAGAGGCCGGAGCCGCCGACGAGCACGGGGGTGCGGCCCTCGGCGAGGAGCCGGTCGATCTCCGCGCGGGCCAGCCGCTGGTACTCGGCGACGCTCGCGGTCTCGGTCACGTCCCAGATGTCCAGGAGGTGGTGCGGCACGCCCTGCCGTTCCTCCAGGGTCAGCTTGGCGGTGCCGATGTCCATGCCCCGGTACAGCTGCATGGAGTCGGCGTTGACGACCTCCCCGCCCAAGTGCTGGGCGAGGGCGACGCCGAGGTCGGACTTGCCGGCCGCCGTGGGACCCACGACGGCGATGACCCGCGGGGCGGGAACTGCGTTTTTCACCGGGTTTTTCACCGGATCAGTCTCGCAAACCCTGACCGCACCCCACGAACGAGCGACGTGACGCGGCGCTGCCGGGTTCGTTGCCTGTTGCGAGGTCCCGGCGGCCGGTTTCACGTGCCGGAGGCAGCTGTTCCACGGATCGGCGCCCCGGCGCGGACCGGGCGGCGCGGGGTTTCGCTCACACCAGTAAGGTAATGGAGTAGATATGGGCGTGTTTTCAAGGTTTCGCCGCAAGTCGTCCGAGGCGTCAACCGAAGAGGCGGCAACGGCCACTCTGACGGCGGAATCGGCCGACGCCGCCGCGACGGAGGCCGAGGCGGCCGGGGCGGAGGAGTCCGGCGAGGCCGAGGCCGAGGCTCAGGCCGGCGAGGGGGTCGAGATCCCCAAGCAGCAGTCGGCGGAGAAGGCTGCGGACAGCGAGGCCGGTGAGGGCGCCCGTAAGTAGCTCTTGAACCAGGAAGACGAGGGAAGGCGCCATGGGCCTGTTGGACACTCTCAAGGCCAAGCTCGCCCCAGCGAAGGACAAGATCGGGGATCTCGCGCAGCAGCACGGGGACAAGATCGAGCAGGGGCTGGAGAAGGCCGCCAAGGTCGTCGACGAGAAGACCAAGGGCAAGTACAGCAGCCGGATCCAGACGGGCACCGGCAAGGCCAAGGACGCCATCGAGCGGCTCGCCGAGAAGGAGGGCGGCAAGGAAGGCGGCTCCCCGGGCGGTCAGGCCTCCTGAGGATCGCCGGGCTGTCCCGGCCCACTGACCTCGTCGGCGACGGGGCGCGGAGCATCGGCTCCGCGCCCCGTCGCTGTGTCCGGAGGCACCGGGGATGCCCGGTCGCGAGCCCGGCCGCCCCGCGCGAGAAGCCGCTGAGGGCCTGTACGGCCCCCTCGCCGCCGTTCGGCGCGAGGGGACCCGCAGGGCCCCCGGGCTCCTCACGGGCCCGTCACGGCGGCCTGAGGCCGCTCAGAGGCGGCGCGCCGGGCCTACGACCACGTCGCCACGAAGTACCCCACCCCGTAGGGCGCCTCGTCGTACAGCAGCTGTCCCTTGAGCCCCGCGCCCTCGCCCGCTCCGGCGAGCACCTGCCACGGGGCACGGCCCGCGGCCTTCAGCTCCTGGGCGAGTGCGGTGTCGAGCGCGGCCAGGGCCGCGGTGTCGGCGGCGCCCAGCGCCCGTGCCGCCTCCGCGTCGAAGCCGGCGGCCCGCTCGTCGAGGTAGCCCGGTGCCTTGAGCGTGCGGCAGGCGCTGCCGTCGCCCATCACCAGCAGGGCGGTCCGGCCGTCGGCTCCGGCCAGCTCGCGCCCGGCCGCGAGGCAGCGCTCGGGGTCCAGCGGCTCCCCGACGCCCAGGCCCTCGACGGGCGCGACGGCCCAGCGCGTACGGTCCAGCAGCCAGGCAGCGACCGCCAGGGACTGCGGGAGCTCCCGGCCGTCCGCGGGCGCGCCCTGCCCCAGGCGGACGTCGAGGTCCACGCCGAGGCCGCGGAACGAGCCGCGCGCGCCCTGCGGGTGCGGCCCCCGGCCGTCCAGGGGCGCGGGGCCGAGGACGACGAGGCGGTCGGGGCGGGCGGCGGCGAGGACGCCCACCGCGTCGAGGCATGCGGCCCGCAGGTCGTCCAGCTCGGGTGCGGCTCCGGCGGCGACCTCAGGGACGAGCAGCGGCGGGCAGGGGCATACGGCGGCGGCGACGAGCATGGCGGGAACGATACGCCCGCGGCGCCTCCCGCGCAGGCGCGGCCCGAGGCGTCCCGGGCCGCGGTTCTGC
>NZ_PXWG01000109.1 GCF_003011965.1 Streptosporangium nondiastaticum | reverse complement strand
GCTGCTGGCCTTCGCGGCACTCGGCGCGCCCGCCCGCCCGGCCGCGCGCCTCCGCCCCGCCCGCCGCACCCTCCGCGCGCGCGGGCTCCCGCTCCTCGTCCACTCCGTCGTACGGCGCGGACCGCCCCTCGCTCCGGCTCCTGCCTGAGCGAAAGCGGTCCACCCCCACTCGTACACCAACCGGAGACGACGCCATGAGCAACCGCAACAACCAGCAGAACAAGCAGGCCGCACGTGAACGGCTGCGCGCCGAGCGCGAGCGCCAGGCCAAGCGGGACAAGACGCGCCGTCAGCTCTTCGTGGCCGGCGCCATCGTCGCCGTCCTCGCGATAGCCGGCGGCGTCGGCTACGCCGTGACCAACATGAACGACGACAAGGGCGGCGGCGGCTGGGCGGGCGACAAGCCGCTGGTCAAGCCCGCCAACACCACCGGCGAGAACGGCGACGAGATCGTCATCGGCGACGCGAAGGCCAAGGAGACCCTCACGGTCTACGAGGACCCGCGCTGCCCGTCCTGCGCCGCCTTCGAGAACGCGTCCGGCGACCAGCTGCGCCAGGACGTCAAGGACGGCCGCTACAAGGTCCGGTTCGTCATGGTGAACTTCATCGACGACATGGGCATGGGCGGCGGCACCGGTTCGAAGAACGCCGTCAGCGCCCTCGGCGCCGCCCTCAACGTCAGCCCGGACGCCTTCGTCGCGTACAAGGAAGCGCTCTACTCACCGAAGAACCACCCCGACGAGCGCGACGACGCCTTCGCCAAGGACGCGCGGCTGATCGAGATCGCGCAGCAGGTCCCGGCCCTGAAGGGCAACAAGGACTTCGAGAAGGCCGTCAACGAGGGCACCTACGACAAGTGGGCCGTCGAGATGGGCAAGCTGTTCCAGAAGAACAAGATCGAGGGCACCCCGTCGCTGCTCCACGGCGACAAGAAGCTGACGGGCCCCGACGGCAAGAACCCGCCGATGGCCAAGCCGAACTTCATCGCCGCGATCGACAAGGAGTTCGGCCCCAAGAAGTAGCCGAGCAGCCGGAGAAGCAGCCGGAGAAAAGTGAAGGCCAGGTGAGGGGCGGACGAACTGTCAGAGTTCGTCCGCCCTTCCCGCTTACTGGGAAGTAAGGTGATGGCCCGTGACCTCTGAATCCTCCATATCTCACATATCGCGACGAACCGCCGTAGCGGCCGTCGCCGGCGCCGCCACCGTCGCCCTCCTCCCCCTCGCCGGGGCCGCCCCGGCGTTCGCGGCGGAAGCACCCGCGTTCCTGCACGGCGTCGCCTCGGGCGACCCGCTGCCCGACGGCATCCTGCTGTGGACGCGCGTGACGCCCTCGCCCGACGCGGTCCCCGGCTCGGGGCGCGGAGCGGCCGTCGACGTCGACTGGGAGGTCGCCGAGGACGAGGCGTTCGGGACGGTCGTCGCCAAGGGCACGGTCACCGCGACGGCCGCCGCCGACCACACCGTCAAGGCCGACGTCCGCGGCCTGCGCCCGGCGACCTCCTACTGGTACCGCTTCACGGCCGGCGGCGCGCACTCCCCGGCCGCCCGCACCCGTACCGCACCGGCCGCCGGCGCGGCCGTCCCCGGCATCCGCTTCGGCGTCGTCTCCTGCGCCAACTGGGAGTCCGGCCACTTCGCGGCCTACCGCCACCTCGCGGACCGCCGCGACCTCGACGCCGTCCTGCACCTCGGCGACTACATCTACGAGTACGGGACCGGCGTCTACCCGCCCGCGAAGCAGGTCGTCCGCCCGCACTCCCCCACCCACGAGATCATCACCCTCGCCGACTACCGCACCCGCCACGGCCGTTACAAGACGGACCCCGACCTCCAGACGCTCCACCGGACCCACCCCTTCGTGGCCATCTGGGACGACCACGAGTTCGCCAACGACGCCTGGACGGGCGGCGCCGAGAACCACACGCCCGGCGCCGAGGGCGAGTGGACCGAGCGGATGGCCGCGGCCAAGCAGGCCTACTTCGAGTGGATGCCGGTCCGGCCCTCCACCGCGGGCACCACCTACCGCCGGCTGCGCTTCGGCAACCTCGCCGACCTGCACCTGCTCGACCTCAGATCCTTCAGATCGCAGCAGGTCAGCCCCGGCAGCGGCAAGGTCGACGACCCCGAGCGCACGATCACCGGGCGCGCCCAGCTCGACTGGCTGAAGGCCGGGCTCGCCTCCTCCGACACCACGTGGCGCCTCGTCGGCAACCCCGTGATGATCTCCCCCTTCGCCTTCGGCGCCCTCCCCGCGCATCTGCTGGAGCCGCTCGCCAAGCTGCTGGGCCTGCCCGCCGGCGGCATCGCCGCCAACACCGACCAGTGGGACGGCTACACCGACGACCGGCGCGAGCTGCTCGGCCACCTCGACGAGCGCGGGATCCGCAACACCGTCTTCCTGACCGGCGACATCCACATGGCCTGGGCCAACGACGTGCCCAAGAAGGCCGCCACGTACCCGCTGTCGCCGTCCCTCGCCACCGAGTTCGTCGTCACGTCGGTGAGCTCCGACAATCTGGACGACCTCCTGGGCGTGGCCCCGCACACCGTCTCACTCGCCGCGGTCGCCGCGATCAAGGCCGCCAACCGGCACGCGAAGTGGGTGGACATGGACTCCCACGGCTACGGCGTCCTCGACGTCACCCCCGAGCAGGCGCAGATGGACTACTACGTCCTCTCCGACAAGCGCGACCCCAAGGCGACGACGGAGTGGGCCCGCTCGTACCGGACGCGCTCGGGCACGCAGCAGGTGGAGCGGGTGAAGACGCCGGTCCGCTAGGACCCGGGCGTCAGCCTCCGATCTCCTCCAGGAAGGACAGAGCCACGCGCCACGTCGTCTCCGCGGCCTCCTTGTCGTAGTCCGCGAGCTCCGGGTCCGTGAACAGGTGCCCCGCACCGGGGTACCTGTGGACCTCCACGTCCGCGCCGGCCCGGCCCATCCGCAGATACCACGCGTTGAGCCAGTCGTGCGGCTCGAACGGGTCCGGGTCGGCGACGTGCAGCTGCACGGGCAGCTCGTCCACGGACGCGTCCTCGGCCAGGTCCGACGTGCCGTGCAGGAGCAGCAGGCCGCGGGCCTTCTCGTCGCCCAGCGCCAGGTTCTGCGCGATCGCCGCGCCGAGCGAGAAACCGGCGTAGACCAGGCCGCGGTCCGACAGCGGGGCGACCGCGGTGACCGCGCGGCGCAGCAGCTCCTCGTGGCCGATCTCGTCCTTGATCGCCATGCCGTCCTCGACCGTCTCAGCCGTCCGGCCCTCGTAGAGGTCCGGCACGTGCACCTCGTGCCCGGCGGCGCGCAGGCGCTCGGCGGCGGCGTGCACGGCAGGCCTCAGGCCGTAGGCCGAATGAAAAAGGACAATCGTGGTAGAGGACGCCACTGGAGTCACTTCCTAACAGGTGGATCGCGTGCCCCCCATCGTGCCAGCTACGGTCGGAGGGAGCGCCACCCGGTGAGCAGCAGCCGGCCGGAAGGAGCTGAGGTGTCCATGGAGGGCGTACTGCGTCCCCTGTCCGTAGTCGGCGGAGCGTTGATCATCACCCTGGCCGTGGGGTGGCTCGCCGACCACGTGCTGCGCAGAGTCGACGCGCGGCACCCCGAGACGCCCCTGTGGGACCTGCTCCACCGCTGCCGCCTGCCGCTCCAGGTCGTGCTGTGCACGGCCCTCCTGCGCGGCAGCTTCCGCTCGGCCGGCGCCTGGGCGGCGGAGCACGAGGACGCGATCGGCCAAGTGCTGACGCTCGTGCTGATCGGCGCCTGCGCGTGGCTGCTCGTACGGGTCGCCGTCGCCATAGTGGAGGCCTCCTACGCGCGCTACGCCGCCCGCGCCGCGGACGCCGCCAGGGTGCGGCGCGTACGGACCCAGGTGACGCTGATCCAGCGGGTCGTCACGGCCGCCGTGTGCGTGGTGGCCGCCGCGGCGATGCTGCTGACGTTCCCGGCCATGCGGACCGCCGGAGTGTCCGTGCTCGCCTCCGCCGGCCTCATCGGCATCGTCGCCGGTGTGGCGGCCCAGTCCACCCTCTCGAACCTCTTCGCCGGACTGCAGATCGCCTTCGGCGACATCGTGCGCATCGGGGACACCGTCGTCGTCGACGGCGAGTGGGGGCGCGTGGAGGAGATCACGCTCACCTACCTGGTCGTCACCACGTGGGACGAGCGGCGCATCACGATGCCGGTCTCGTACTTCACCAGCCGGCCCTTCGAGAACTGGTCCCGCAGCAACCCGCGGATGACCGGGACGGTCTTCCTCCATCTGGACCACTCGACGCCGATAGACCTCATGCGGGAGCGGCTCCACGAGATCCTCAAGGGCCTCCCCGAGTGGGACGGCCGGTCCTGGAGCCTGGTCATCACCGACGCGACGCCGTCGACGATCCAGGTGCGGGCGCTGGTGACGGCCAAGGACGCGGACGACATCTGGGCGCTGCGGTGCGTGGTGCGGGAGCAGCTGATCGAGTGGCTGCGGCGGGAGCATCCGTACGCGCTCCCGCGCATCAACACGGCGCCGGCGCCGGGCCTGGAACAGGCCCCCGACCGCCGTCAGGCGCCGCCGACGTCGGAGGACATCGGCCCGGGCCCCGGCACGACGTAGGCTCCGCCCGGGTTCCTTCACGGTGCGGGTGGGCTCCGCCGGGGTTGCTTCACGGTGCGGGTTGCGCACGGTCCGGCACCGCCGGGATGCGCCGCGTCGGTTGCTCGCCGTTGCGGCGGGTCTTTCTTGCCTGGCGGCAAGGGGACTCTGCCACGGCGGCAAGACGCCTCCTCGGGCGAACCCCGTAGGGACAGCCGCGTCAGCCGCGCAGGCTGCGGACGTCCAAGTGGCGGAGGACCCGGTCCACCACCTCCGGGTCCGCGCCCGGCTCGCTCCGCGCGGCCAGCACCTCGCGGCGCGCGGCCGACATCAGTTCGCCCTGCACCCGGTGGATCGTCTGCAGCCGGTCGATGCGCTGGGCGTGCGCCTCGCGGCGCTCCTCGTCGACCATGTCGGGGCTGATCCTGGCGCCCATGTCGAACGCGCGCCGGCCGAGCATCTCCATCACGTCCTCGGGGAGGTCCTCCTCCTCGACGATCTCCCACAGGCGGTGCCGGGCCGCCTTCGCCGCGCGGACGGCCAGCTGCCGCTCCAGCTCCCGGCCGGCCTCGGTGTCGGCGCGCACGCCGAGCCATCCGACCAGCGGGGGCAGGGTCAGGCCCTGGACGACGAGGGTGGAGACGATGACGGCGAAGGCGACGAAGAGGATCTCGTCCCGGGCGGGGAAGGGGGTCTTCGCGTCCGTGGTCAGGGGGATGGCCAGGGCGAGGGCCACGGACGCGACGCCGCGCATCCCGGACCACCACATCACCACCGTCTCGCGCCAGCTCATCGGGACGTCCTCGTGGACGTCCCGGCCCTTGTGCAGCTTCTTGGCCAGCCAGGCGGCGGGCAGCAGCCACAGCAGCCGGACGCCCACGACGACCGCGACGACGACGGCGCCGATGCCCAGCATCTCGCCCCAGCGGCCGGCCGCGGTGGCGAGGGCGTTGTGCAGCTCCAGGCCGACGAGGCCGAAGGCGACGCCGGTGACGAGCGTGTCGATGATCTCCCAGAAGGTGTGCCCGGCCAGCCGCCCGAGGACGTCGTCGGCGTCGGTCGCGTACTCGGCGAGGAAGAGCGCGGTGGTCAGCACCGCGAGCACGCCCGAGCCCTTGAACTCCTCGGCGAGGACGTAGGCGACGAACGGCACCAGCAGGGTGAGCCCGATCTGGAGGGTGGCGTCGCCGAGGACGTCCATGAGCCGCTTGGCGGCCCAGCCGAGGGCCAGGCCGACCGCGACGGCCACCACGGCCGACAGCACCAGCTCGCCGACCGCCCTCGGCAGCGAGAAGCCGCCGCTGACGGCGGCCGCGACGGCCACGTGGTAGAGCACGATGGCGGTGACGTCGTTGAAGAGCCCCTCGCCCTCCAGGATGGAGACCAGGCGGCGCGGCATCCCCAGGGAACCCGCGACGGCGGTGGCGGCGACCGGGTCGGGCGGGGCGACGAGCGCGCCGAGGGCGACCGCCGCGGCGAGCGAGATGCCGGGCACGATCGCGTTGGCGACGGCGGCGACGGCCGCGGTGGTGACGAAGACCAGCGCCACCGCCAGCAGGAAGATCGGCCGCCGGTTGGCGGCGAACTGCCGCCAGGAGGTGCGCTGGGCGGAGGCGTAGAGCAGGGGCGGCAGCACCAGCGGGAGGATGAACTCCGGCGGGACGGCCACGTTGGGCACGAACGGCAGCAGGGCGAGGACGATCCCGCCGAGCGTCATCAGCACCGGGGGCGGCAGCCCCAGCCGGTCCCCCAGCGGGACCGTGACCAGCGCGCCGAACAGCAGGACGAACAGCAGCGCGAGCTGGTCCACGGAAGTCCCTCCGGGCGGGTCGGTGCGGTCGAACAGGCCTCCAGCCTGCCTCACCCGCTCCCGGCCCGCCTCACGGGCCCCGGCGGTCCTACGCGCTCTCGGCGCGCACCGTGTCCAGCGCGCGCTGCAGGTCCTCGGGGTACTCGCTCGCGAACTCGACCCACCGGCCGTCCGCGGGGTGCTCGAAGCCGAGCCGCACCGCGTGCAGCCACTGGCGGGTGAGCTTGAGGCGCTTGGCGAGGGTGGGGTCGGCGCCGTAGGTGAGGTCGCCGACGCAGGGGTGGCGGTGGGCGGCCATGTGCACGCGGATCTGGTGCGTGCGGCCCGTCTCCAGCTTCACGTCCAGCAGGCTGGCCGCGCGGAACGCCTCGATCAGGTCGTAGTGGGTGACCGAGGGCTTGCCCTCGGCGGTGACGGCCCACTTGTAGTCGTGGTTGGGGTGGCGGCCGATGGGGGCGTCGATGGTGCCGCTCATCGGATCCGGGTGGCCCTGGACCAGCGTGTGGTAGCGCTTGTCGACCGTGCGCTCGCGGAACTGCTGCTTGAGCAGCGTGTAGGCGCGCTCGGACTTGGCGACGACCATCAGGCCCGACGTGCCGACGTCCAGGCGGTGGACGATGCCCTGACGCTCGGCGGCGCCGGAGGTGGAGATGCGGTAGCCCGCGGCGGCCAGGCCGCCGATGACGGTCGGGCCCGTCCAGCCGGGGCTGGGGTGCGCGGCCACGCCGACCGGCTTGACGATCACGACGATGTCGTCGTCGTCATGGACGATCTCCATGCCCTCGACGGGCTCGGCGACGATCTGCACCGGCGCGGGCGCGGCGGGCATCTCGACCTCCAGCCAGGCCCCGCCGGTCACCCGGTCGGACTTCCCGGCCTCCGCACCGTCCAGCTGGACCTTGCCCGCGGCCGCCAGCTCGGCCGCCTTGGTGCGGGAAAAGCCGAACATGCGGGCGATTGCGGCGTCGACGCGCTCGCCCTCCAGGCCGTCGGGTACGGGCAGGGCGCGGATCTCGGGAATGGTGCTCACCCGTCGAGTATGACGGACGGGGGCGACGCCCCCGTCCCGGGCTCAGTCCTGGTGGACCGTGCCGTCCGGGTCCAGACCGCGGAACGACAGGATCACGATCAGGAAGCCGCCGCACACGATCGCGGAGTCGGCGAGGTTGAAGACCGCGAAGCCGGACGGCGCGATGAAGTCGACCACACCGCCCTGGAAGCCGCCCGGCGAGCGGAACAGACGGTCGGTGAGATTGCCCAGCGCGCCGCCGAGCAGCAGGCCCAGCGCGATCGCCCACGGCACGCTGTAGAGCTTCCGGGCGATCCGGGCGATCACCACGATCACAGCGGAGGCGATCACCGTGAAGACGACCGTCATCGCCTCGCCGATGCCGAAGGCGGCGCCGCGGTTGCGGATCACCTCCAGCTGCAGCCAGGTGCCGATCACCTCGATCGGGTCGTGGTGCTCCAGCTTGGCGACCACGACCAGCTTGCTGCCGAGGTCCAGGAGGTACGCGAAGGCGGCCACGGCCAGGAGCACCCCGATGCGCCGCCTGCCTTTGGCCGTGGCGTCCGCCGCGGCCGCCGGTGTGCCGGTGGTGGTCTGTTCCGCCTCTGTCACGTGAGTCCTTCGACGTCGTCCCGGGGGGCCAGGGCCTGCCTGACTGAGGACGAGGGTACGGCACGCTCGCACGGGCGGGTCAGCGGCGTTCCTGGCGCTGTTTGCACTCCACGCACAGCGTGGCACGCGGAAAGGCCTGCATGCGGGCCTTCCCGATGGGCTTCCCGCAGTTCTCGCAGAGGCCGTAGGTGCCCGCGTCGAGGCGCTCCAGCGCGCGCTCGCTCTGGTCCAGCATCTCGCGGGCGTTCGCCGCCAGGGCCAGCTCGTGCTCCCGGGTGATGTTCTTGGTGCCGGTGTCGGCCTGGTCGTCGCCCGCGCCGTCGCCCGAATCGCGCATCAGGCCGCTGATCGCCTCCTGGGAATGGGCGATCTCCGCGCGCAGCCGCAGCACCTCGCTCTGCAGCTCCGTACGGGCCTCGGACACCTCCGCGGGGGACCAGGGCTCCTCCCCCGGCCGCACGGCCAGCTCACCGGGCTCCGCGGGCCCCGTGCGGGCCCCCGGCACCTTCCTGGCGGCCTGTGTCCCGTCCATGGTCTTCTTCGCAGCCACCGTCCTGGCTCCCGTCTTCTCAGGGGGCACCGCCTTCTGGGCAGGTGCGGCTTCTTCGGCCTCGACGGCCTTGTCGGGCGGAGCGGGTGCCGCTGCCGCGGGGTTCCCGGTGAGGGGGGTGCGCGCGGTGCGGGGGGTTTTACGGGGGGTTTTACGGGGGGCGGCCTTCGCGGGGGCCTTCGCGGCGACGGCCGCGGCCTCCTTGACTGCCGCCCTTTTCGTGCCGGCGGCCTTCTTGGCCGAGCCGGCGCCGCCCGCCGCGGACGCCTTGGCCGCAGCCTTCGTGCCGCCGGCGGAACCGACAGCCTCGGCCGCAGCCTTCTTGGCGGGTGCCGCGGCGGAACCCGCAGCCTTCGCCGCGGGCGCCTTGGCCGCGGCCTTCGCGCCGCTGGCAGAACCGACAGCCTCGGCCGCACCCTTCTTGGCGGACGCCGCCTTCTTACCCGCGCCCACCGCCTTCGCGGGGGCCTTCTTGGCGACCGTCGCGGCCTCCTTGGCTGCCGCCTTGTTCGTGCCGGCGGCCTTCTTGGCCGAGCCGGCGCCGTCCGCGGCGGACGCCCTGGCCGCCGCCTTCGTGCCACTGGCCGCGCCGGCAGAACCGGCGGCCTCGGGCGCAGTCTTCTTGGCGGGCGCCGCCCTCTTACCCGCGGCCACCGCCGTCCCGGCAGAGCCCGCAGTCTTCGCCGCGGATGCTTTTGCCGGCGCCTTCTTACCGGCTGCCTTCTTGGCAGGGTCGGCAGCGTCCGTCGCGGACGCCTTGGAAGCCGCCTTCCGGCTGGACGCCGCCTTCGTAGCGGCAGTCTTCCCGGCGGAACCCGCGGCCTTCGCCCCGGACGTCTTGGCCACTGCCTTCTTGGCCGGCGCCTTCCCCGTGGCGGACCGCGCAGTCTTCTTGGCCGGCGCCGCCTTCTCACCCGCGGCATCCGCCGCAGGCGTCCCGGCGGCAGCCTTCCCGGCGGAACCCGCAGCCCCCGCCGCAGGCGCCTTGCCCGCGGCCCCCGCGGCCTTCGTCCCGGCGGCGCCCTTCTTGGCCGAGGCGGCCTTCCTCGAGGCGGCAGCCGACCCCGCGGCCCCCGCCCCGCCCGCTCTCTTCGCCACCATGACCGCGGCCCCTTCACATTTTATGATCTTGCGCGCGAATCGTGCCGGAACGATAAAACTCCACCGGGCACGCGGCAACGGGGCACGCCGGTCTCATCGGTTGTGCCCCGCCCCCGGCCCTGTAATCGGACTGCAGCGGTCCCCCGCCCGGCCCCGGCCGAAACCGGTGGGCCGCGTCCGGTCCCGCCCCGTACACTGGGCGCAGCGAAAGGCGTGGATGGGACGAGTAGCGCCGCACGCAGCCATGAGCGATCCGGGGACGGTGCGAGCCCGGAGGTGTGCGCGGGGTGAAGATCAGCCCGGAGCCGCCGGAAGAACGCCCCGAGGGCCGCCCCAGGGGTCAGTAGAGCCGGCGTCGCGACCCTAATGAGGGGGCCGGGGGCCATCGGGCCGGCGGCCAAGGAGGGTGGTACCGCGGGAGCGCGCACGCGCCTCTCGTCCCTCCGACGGACAGCGCACCAACCGTCCCGCCGGAGGAAGCCGATGACGCAGTACCGCCAGGTACCCGCGCAGGTCGACCTGCCCGCCCTGGAGCACGCCGTGCTCGAGTTCTGGCGCGAGCAGAAGATCTTCGCCCGTACGCTCGAACAGTCCGAGGGCCGCCCCGAGTGGGTGTTCTACGAGGGCCCGCCCACCGCCAACGGCATGCCGGGCGCGCACCACATCGAGGCCCGCGTCTTCAAGGACGTCTTCCCCCGCTTCCGCACGATGCAGGGCTACCACGTCGGCCGGAAGGCCGGCTGGGACTGCCACGGCCTGCCGGTCGAGCTCGCGGTGGAGAAGGAGCTGGGCTTCTCGGGCAAGCAGGACATCGAGGCGTACGGCATCGCGGCCTTCAACGACAAGTGCCGTGAGTCCGTCACCCGCCACACGGACGCGTTCGCCGAGCTCACCACCCGCATGGGCTACTGGGTCGACCTGGACGACGCGTACCGCACGATGGACCCGGAGTACGTCCAGTCCGTGTGGTGGTCGCTCAAGGAGATCTTCAACAAGGGCCTCCTGGTCCAGGACCACCGCGTCGCCCCCTGGTGCCCCCGCTGCGGCACCGGCCTGTCGGACCACGAGCTGGCGCAGGGCTACGAGACGGTCGTGGACCCGTCGGTCTTCGTCCGCTTCCCGCTGACGTCCGGCCCGCTCGCGGGCGAGGCCGCGCTGCTGGTGTGGACGACCACCCCCTGGACCCTGGTGTCCAACACGGCGGCGGCCGCGCACCCCGACGTCACGTACGTGGTGGCCACCGACGGCGACGAGAAGCTCGTCGTCGCCGAGCCGCTGCTGGAGAAGGCCCTCGGCGAGGGCTGGACGGCCACCGGTCAGTCCTTCACCGGCCGCGAGATGGAGCGCTGGGCCTACCGCCGCCCGTTCGACCTGGTCGAGTTCCCCGAGGCCGCCCACTTCGTCGTCAACGCCGAGTACGTCACCACCGAGGACGGCACGGGTCTGGTCCACCAGGCCCCGGCCTTCGGTGAGGACGACCTCAAGACCTGCCGCGCCTACGGCCTGCCGGTCGTCAACCCGGTCCGTCCGGACGGCACCTTCGAGGAGGGCCTCGGCCTGGTCGGCGGCCAGTTCTTCAAGAAGGCCGACGAGAAGCTCGTCGCGGACCTCTCCGAGCGGGGCCTGCTCTTCAAGCACATCGCCTACGAGCACAGCTACCCGCACTGCTGGCGCTGCCACACCGCGCTCCTCTACTACGCCCAGCCGTCCTGGTACATCCGCACCACCGCGATCAAGGACCGGCTGCTGGAGGAGAACGAGAAGACCAACTGGTTCCCCGAGTCGGTCAAGCACGGCCGCTTCGGCGACTGGCTGAACAACAACATCGACTGGGCCCTCTCCCGCAACCGCTACTGGGGCACCCCGCTGCCCATCTGGCGCTGCGAGGAGAACCACCTCACCTGCGTCGGCTCGCTGGCCGAGCTCTCCGAGCTCACCGGCACCGACCAGAGCGGCCTGGACCCCCACCGCCCCTACATCGACGACGTCACCTTCACCTGCACCGCCGAGGGCTGTGACCACACGGCCGTGCGCGTGCCGGAGGTCATCGACGCCTGGTACGACTCGGGCTCGATGCCGTTCGCGCAGTGGGGCTACCCGTACAAGAACAAGGAGATCTTCGAGCAGCGCTACCCGGCGCAGTTCATCTCCGAGGCCATCGACCAGACCCGCGGCTGGTTCTACACGCTGATGGCCGTCGGCACCCTCGTCTTCGACAAGTCGTCGTACGAGAACGTCGTCTGCCTGGGCCACATCCTCGCCGAGGACGGCCGGAAGATGTCCAAGCACCTGGGCAACATCCTCCAGCCGATCCCGCTCATGGACCAGCACGGCGCCGACGCCGTCCGCTGGTTCATGGCGGCCGGCGGCTCCCCGTGGGCCGCGCGCCGCGTGGGCCACGGCACGATCCAGGAGGTCGTCCGCAAGACGCTCCTCACCTACTGGAACACGGTCGCCTTCCAGGCCCTCTACGCCCGCACGTCCGGCTGGGCGCCCAGCGCCGCGGACCCGGCCCCGGCCGACCGCCCGCTGCTGGACCGCTGGCTGCTCGGCGAGCTGAACGCCCTCGTCGGCCAGGTCACCGAGGCCATGGAGGCCTACGACACCCAGCGCGCCGGCAAGCTGCTGTCCTCCTTCGTCGACGACCTGTCCAACTGGTACGTGCGCCGCTCGCGCCGCCGGTTCTGGCAGGGCGACGCGGCCGCGCTGCGCACCCTCCACGAGGTCGTCGAGACCGTGACGCGCCTGATGGCCCCGCTGGTGCCGTTCATCACCGAGCGCGTCTGGCAGGACCTGGTCGCGCCCGTCGACCCGCAGGCCCCGGCGTCGGTCCACCTGGCCTCCTGGCCGGTGGCGGACGCCGCCCTCGTCGACCCGAAGCTGTCGCAGCAGATGCTGCTCGTCCGCCGCCTGGTCGAGCTGGGCCGGGCCACGCGCGCCGAGTCCGGCGTCAAGACCCGCCAGCCGCTCTCGCGTGCGCTGGTGGCCTCGGCCGGCTTCGAGGAGCTGGGCGCGGAGCTGCGCGCGCAGATCACCGAGGAGCTCAACGTCTCCTCCCTCGCCTCGCTCTCCGAGGTGGGCGGCTCCCTGGTCGACACCACCGCCAAGGCCAACTTCCGTGCCCTGGGCAAGCGGTTCGGCAAGGGCGTTCAGGCGGTCGCCAAGGCCGTCGCCGCGGCCGACGCGGCGGCGCTGTCGCTGGCGCTGCGCGAGGGCACGGCCTCGGTCGAGGTGGACGGCGAGCAGGTCGCCCTCTCCCCCGACGAGGTCATCATCACCGAAACGCCGCGCGAGGGCTGGTCGGTGGCCTCGGACTCGGGTGCGACGGTGGCGCTCGACCTGGAGATCACCCCGGAGCTGCGCATCGCGGGTCTCGCCCGTGACGCGGTCCGGCTCATCCAGGAGGCCCGGAAGAACAGCGGCCTCGACGTCGCCGACCGGATCGCCCTGCGCTGGCGGTCGGCGGACGAGGAAGTCCGTACGGCCCTTTCGGAGCACGCGTCGCTCATTGCGGACGAGGTCCTGGCCACGGACTTCGCCGAGGGCGAGGCCGACGGCTCCTACGGTGAGCCTTTCACCGACGAGGCCCTTTCGCTGACGTTCCGTCTCCGCAAGGCCTGATAGAAGGCCTGACGCAAGGCCTGATAAAACCGACAATTGCCGGGCGAGGGAATCCCTCGCCCGGCAATTGTCATATGTCGTATTGCCCGACATCCCGCTGCCGGGCAGCGGAAAGAAGCGCACAAAAGGGCCGGGCCCCTGGGATTTCCCAGGGGCCCGGCCCTTTATGACTGCCGACCGACCGACTGCCGACTAGCGGCCGGAGCGGGCCGTCAGTTGTCGTCCTCGTCGATGAGGAAGCCCCGCATCGGGGACGGCGCCTGCTGCATCGGCTGCTGGCCCTGCGGCCGCACCGGTGCCATCGGCTGGGTCATCGCCGGGGACATCTGCTGCTGACCGCCGTAGGACGGGCCACCCATGGAGGAGTTGCCGCCCATCGAGGCGTTGCCGCCCATGGACGGGTTGCCGCCCATGCTGTGGCCGCCCATGCCCGCACCTGCCGGAGCCATCGACCCGCTCATCGAGGGGGCCGCGGGCAGCGACGGGGTGTTGGGGTTGCGGGGCGGGGCCAGCGAGTCGTCCGCCTGGTTCTCCAGCTGGCGCAGCTGGCTCTCCAGGTAGGACTTCAGACGCGTGCGGTACTCGCGCTCGAAGCCGCGCAGGTCCTCGACCTTGCGCTCCAGCGTGGCGCGGGCGGACTCCAGGGAGCCCATCGCGACGCGGTGCTTCTCCTGCGCGTCCCGCTCCAGGGCGTCGGCCTTGGCGCGGGCGTCCCGCTCCAGGCCCTCGGCGCGGCTGCGCGCCTCGCCGACGATCTTGTTGGCCTCGGAACGGGCCTCCGCGATCGCCTGGTCAGCGGTCTGCTGGGCGAGCGAGAGCACGCGGGCAGCGCTGTCGCCGCCCGGGCCCTGACCCGGCTGCGGCAGCTGCGGGCCGCCCATGGGACCGTTCTGACCCATGGGGTTCTGCCCCATAGGACCGTTCTGCCCCATTCCGTTCTGACCCATCGGACCGTTCTGACCCATGGGACCGCCCATCGGGCCGCCCATCGGGCCGTTCTGCCCCATCGGACCGGGACCGTTCTGCCCCATCGGGCCGGGACCGTGCGGACCCTGGGGACCGTGGCCGTGACCGCTCGGGCCGGCCGGAAGCTGCGGGGCACCGCCCGGCAGCTGCGGCGGGCCGCCCATCGGCTGCTGCTGCGGCACCGGCTGCGGTCCCGATATGGCGGCGGGCACCGGAGCCCCGCCGGGTCGCTGGTCCTGCGGCTCGGGCTTGCGCATGCCCTGCTGCTGGTTCTGCGCGGCGGCACGGGTCGCGGCGGCCAGCTTGGCGCGCAGGTCCTCGTTCTCGCGGAGCAGACGGGTCAGTTCGGCCTCGACCTCGTCCAGGAAGGCATCGACCTCGTCCTCGTCATAGCCTTCTCGGAGACGGACGGTCGTGAACTGCTTGTTCCGCACGTCCTCGGGGGTCAACGGCATCTCTTCTTCACCTCAACGTAGTCGTCGGCAATCGGCAAGACCGTATCGTTCACACCTGCTCCACGACGCGGATCAGGATGAAGACGATAATCATCAATACGAAGAAGGACAGGTCGAGCGCCACGCCCCCGAGACGCAGCGGCGGAATGAACCGCCGCAGAAGCTTGAGTGGCGGATCGGTGACAGTGTAGGTGGCCTCAAGGATGACCACCATCGCCTTACCGGGTTGCCATGAGCGAGCGAACTGGAAGACGTAATCCATCACCAGTCGGAAGATCAGTACAAACAGGAAGCAATACAGCGCGATGTAGATCACCTGTAGTGCGATGCTCATCTCGCGCTTCCCTCTCCCCTTGCTCGTACCCGGCCTGTTCGGCCGTCATTCTCCCGGTGTCGCCAGGTATTGCGTCTCAGCTCTGATTGAAGAACCCACCCTCTGCGATGCGGGCCTTGTCCTCCGCCGTGACATCGACGTTAGCAGGAGACAGCAGGAACACCTTCTGCGTCACCCGCTCGATGCTGCCGTGGAGACCGAAGACGAGGCCGGCGGCGAAGTCGACAAGTCGCTTCGCGTCCGTGTCGTCCATCTCCGTCAGATTCATGATCACCGGGGTGCCCTCGCGGAAGTGTTCCCCGATGGTACGGGCTTCGTTGTAGGTCCGGGGGTGCAATGTCGTGATGCGGTAGGGCTCCCGCTCGGACACAACCTTGGGCATGATCACCGGTGCGTTCTTCTCCAGAGAGTGGCGTTCGGGTGTGATGGACGCCACGGGGGCGATTCGGGCGGGTCGTCCCGTTTCCGCTGTGAGCGGAGCGGGTTCGCGCTGTGCAGGCGGCTGGGCGACTCGAACCGGTTCGTCCGATTGCGTCTGTTGTGCGAGGTGTTGCTGCTGATGCTGCTGCCTGCGTCGGTCGGGCTCCGGCTCGGGTTCGAACTCGTCGTCGGGGTCGAACCCCGGGCCGTCGTACCCATCGTCCTCCACGAGGCCGAGGTAGACCGCCATCTTGCGCATCGCGCCGGCCATTCTCTGCGTCCTCCGCTCTGTGGTGGATCGGCTCCGTCAGCGGCGCCTTGGATCCACGCGGTCTGCCCGCCTTCTGACGGGAATGACCATATTTTTTGCTGTGGTCCGACTTCTTGGCGACGTTACCCGAGCCTGGGTCGGACTCCGAGTACCGCCGATCCGACACGTACATGTGTCGCTCCGGCGGCCACGGCGTCATCCAGATCCGCGCTCATCCCTGCTGACACCATGTTCGCAGCAGGATGGGCCGCGCGCAGGCCCGTTGAGATTTCCATGAGCCGCTCGAAGGCGGCCCGCGGGCGTCCGGCATATGTTCCGACGAGCGGAGCCACCGTCATCAGGCCCGCGGGGCGGACCCCTTCGGCGGCGGCGAGAGCGTCGGCGAGTTCCGTCACACCGTCAGGAGCGACTCCGCCCCTTTCACCGCGTTGTCCGGGTTCGCCCGACTCTGCGTCAAGTGCCACCTGAATCAGGCAGTCCAGCGTCCGGCCCGCCTTCACGGCCGCGGCCGAGAGTGCGGTGACGAGCCGGGCCCGGTCGACCGAATGCACAAAGTCGGCATAACTCGCCACCGAACGAACCTTGTTCGTCTGCAATTGTCCGACGAAGTGCCAGGTGAGCGGCAGATCCGCGCACTCGGCCGCCTTCGGCGCCGCGTCCTGGTCCCGGTTCTCCGCGACGTGCCGCACCCCGAGCTCGGCGAGCAGTCGCACGTCGGAGGCGGGGTAGGTCTTGGTGACCACGATCAGGGTCACGTCCTCGCGCGGGCGGCCCGCCGCGGCGCAGGCCATGGAGATACGTTCCTCCACGCGCGCCAGGTTGTCAGCGAGTTCCGTTCTGCGGTCCGTCACAGTCCTCAGTCCAACCAGACGTAGCTAGCAAGTCGCCCTGTCGTGCGCTCGCGCCGGTACGAGAAGTGATCAGCCGACTCCAGCGTGCAGATGTGAGATTGTCCGCTCATCATCACGCCGAGCCGGGCGAGTTGGGCCCGCACTCCCGCGGCCACGTCCACGGCGGGGGTGCCCCGCCGGGTGGTGGCCCAGGCCTCGGGCACGACCGCGGCGACCTCGGCCCGCATCTCCTCCGGCACCTCGTAGCACAGGCCGCAGACCGCGGGGCCGGTGCGGGCGACGATCCGGGCGGGGTCCGCGCCGAGAGCGATCATCTTCTCGACCGTCGCGGGCACCACCCCGGCGACCAGGCCCGGGCGGCCGGCGTGGGCCGCGCCCGCGATCCCGGCGACCGGGTCGGCCAGGAGCACCGGGGTGCAGTCGGCGGTCAGGACCGCGAGGGCCAGACCCCGGCGGGCCGTCACCACTCCGTCGACCGCGGGGACCTCGGAGCTCCGCCACGGGCCGTCGACCACGGCCACGTCCCGGCCGTGCACCTGGTTCATCCAGACGACGTCCGCCGGGTCGAGACCGAGCGAGACCGCCGCGCGCTCCCGGTTGGCCCGGACGGCGGCGGGGTCGTCGCCGACCGCGCCGCCGAGGTTGAGCTCGTCAAACGGAGCGGCGCTCACCCCGCCCCACCTGTCGGTGAAGGCGAAGTGCGCGCCGCTCGCGTGCTTTCCAGCCGGCACAGCTTCCGGTGTCACTGCGTGCTGTTGTCCTATGCCGCTCACTCGCTCGTGGTCCTACTTGAGGAAGTCCGGAACGTCCAGTTCCTCGGCGGTCGAGTCCTGGTACGGGCGGGCCGGCGGAACCTGCGGGGAGGAGACCGGCGGCGGGGGGAGCTCGTTGACCGGCGCCGGCTCGGAGGCGGGCTCCTCGGTGCGCGGGGTCACGTTGCCGAGGCCGCCGAAGGACGGGCGGACCGGCTCGGCCTGGCTCGCCGGGCGGGGGGCCGCCGCGGCCGGGGTGCTCTCCTCGCGGCCGGAGCCGTAGGAGGAGCCGAGCACCTTGTCGCGGCTGCCCTTGGCCGGCGGCTGGCCGCCGTCGAAGCCGGCGGCGATGACGGTGACCCGGACCTCGTCGCCCAGGGCGTCATCGATGACGGCGCCGAAGATGATGTTGGCCTCGGGGTGGGCGGCCTCGCTGACCAGCTGAGCGGCCTCGTTGATCTCGAAGAGACCGAGGTCGGAGCCGCCGGAGATGGAGAGCAGGACGCCGCGGGCGCCGTCGATGGACGCCTCCAGCAGCGGCGAGGAGATCGCCATCTCGGCCGCGGCCACCGCGCGGTCGTCGCCGCGCGCCGAGCCGATGCCCATGAGCGCCGAGCCCGCCTCGGACATCACGGACTTGACGTCCGCGAAGTCGAGGTTGATCAGACCCGGGGTGGTGATCAGGTCGGTGATGCCCTGGACGCCCGACAGCAGCACCTGGTCCGCGGACTTGAACGCGTCGAGCACGCTCACCTGACGGTCCGAGATGGACAGCAGCCGGTCGTTCGGGATCACGATGAGGGTGTCGACCTCGTCGCGCAGACCCGCGATGCCGTCCTCCGCCTGGTTCGCGCGGCGGCGGCCCTCGAAGGTGAACGGGCGGGTGACCACACCGATCGTCAGGGCGCCCAGCGAACGGGCGATGTTGGCGACGACCGGGGCGCCGCCGGTGCCGGTGCCGCCGCCCTCGCCCGCGGTCACGAAGACCATGTCGGCCCCCTTGAGGACCTCCTCGATCTCCTCGCGGTGGTCCTCGGCGGCCTTGCGGCCGACGTCGGGGTTGGCGCCGGCGCCGAGGCCGCGGGTGAGCTCACGGCCGACATCGAGTTTCACGTCGGCGTCGCTCATCAGCAGGGCCTGTGCATCGGTGTTGATCGCGATGAACTCGACGCCCTTGAGACCGACCTCGATCATCCGGTTGATGGCGTTCACGCCACCGCCGCCGATGCCGACGACCTTGATGACTGCGAGGTAGTTCTGCGGTGCTGCCACGTCGAAGGCCTCTCGCCTCGAGTTACGTATGCCTGGGGGACGGTTCAGTGCCGACCCGAACCCTCAACGTGAAGTTTAGGGTTACCGGTGCCGCTGTTCGCTGGGGTTCTCCGAACAGGACAGTAAGTCGACAAGCCGCGCGCGTTCAACGAACACGCCGAACCTCCCGTTTTTCTTTTCACCCTATGTGATCACCCATAGCCGTAGCCAGTCAGGGTGCTGCCCGGCCACCCCGGCCGTCAACTCCCGGACGCCGCGGGAGCGCTGGGGGCGCTCACATCGAAGTGGTCGGCCCCCCGCGCGGCCTTCAGCAGAGCGGTCAGCGCGCGCGCCTTCGCCTCGCCCCGTTCGCCGCTCCCCCACACGACCGTCCGATCGCCCGCCAGCTCCAGGGTGATGGAGTCGTACGAGCGTACGCGGATGACCCGGGTGTCCGCCCTGACGTCCGCGGGCAGGGCCTCGGCGACCCGGACGCCCTCGCGCTCCAGCCGCTCGGGGCCGAACCGGCGCAGGCTGGCCTCGGCGGTCGCCGAGGGCTCCACGGTCAGCCTGGGGACGCCCCCGGGAGCTTGATCAACTGTGGCGAACCGCACGCCCGCGCCGTCGATTTCGATGAACTTCCCGCGCTTCGCGGAGTCCGAAGTGTCCTGGACGATCGCTTTCGGCTGCCGCTCGACCACTTTCAGGCCGACCGCGTGCGGCCAGGAGCGCTCGACATTGACCGATTCGATCCGTGGCAGGGCGGCGCGCAGCCGCTCCTCGATGGCGTCGGTGTCCACGGAGACCAGCGGGCCGCCGAGCTTCACGTCGGCGGCGGCCCGCACCTCATCGGGCGTCAGCACGCGGGTGCCGGAAACCTCCACCCGGGTGGCGCGCAGCCAGCCGGAGCCGTAGAGCGCCCATCCGGCGGCACCGCCGGCGAGCACGGCGGCCACCGCCCAGAGGACCAGCCGGCGGCCGCGCGGCAGTCCGGAGCGGAGGCCGGGGCGGCGCGGACCGCGCCCCGGCGACTTGCCGGCGGGCTTCCCGGCCGGCCTTCCCGCCGGCCGGGAGGGGGCGGCCCTGCCGCCGGAACCGGGCCGCACCGACTTCTTGCTCTTCGCGCCACCGCGCCGGGCTGTCGTCGGTCCGGCCACTGTCCAGCCTCCTGCTCCGGGCCTCAGCCCGCTCTCTTGGCGGCGATCGCCTCGTACACCATGCCGACGAGCAGGTCGTCGGCGTCCCGGCGGCCGAACTCGGAGGCGGCGCGGGACATCTCGTACAGCCGGTGCTGGTCGGCGAGGACCGGGAGCACGTGCTGCTGCACCCATTCGGGCGTCAGCTCGGCGTCGTCCACCAGCAGGCCGCCGCCGGCCTTGACCACCGGCTGGGCGTTCAGCCGCTGCTCGCCGTTGCCGATGGGCAGCGGGACGTAGGCGGCGGGCAGCCCGACGGCGGACAGCTCGGCGACGGTCATCGCGCCCGCGCGGCAGAGCATCATGTCGGCCGCGGCGTACGCGAGGTCCATCCGGTCCACGTACGGTACCGGGATGTAGGGCGGCATTCCGGGCATGTTGTCCACGTGCGGCAGGTCGTTCTTCGGACCGACCGCGTGCAGGATCTGAATGCCGGCGCGCTGCAGGAACGGGACGACGGCCTGGATGACCTCGTTGAGCCGGCGGGCGCCCTGCGAGCCGCCGGAGACCAGCAGCGTGGGCAGGTTCTGGTCGAGCCCGAAGTACGCCCGCGCCTCGGGCCGCGCGGCGGCCCGGTCCAGCGTGGCGATGGTGCGGCGCAGCGGGATGCCCACGTAGCGGGCGTTGCGCAGCTTGCTGTCCGGGGTGGACACCGCGACCCCGGCGGCGTAGCGCGAGCCGATCTTGTTGGCGAGGCCGGGCCGGGCGTTGGCCTCGTGCACGATGATCGGCACGCCGAGCCGCTTGGCGGCCAGGTAGCCGGGCAGGGCCACATAGCCGCCGAAGCCGACCACGCAGTCCGCCTTGGTGCGCTCCAGGATCTGCTCGGCCGCCTTGATCGTGCCGCGCAGCCGCCCGGGGACGGTGATCAGCTCGGGTGTGGGCTTGCGGGGCAGCGGTACGGCGGGGATGAGGCCGAGCTCATAGCCCCGCTCGGGCACGAGCCGGGTCTCCAGGCCCCGCTCCGTGCCGAGCGCCGTGATCCCCACGGTCGGGTCCTGCCTGCGCAGGGCGTCCGCGAGGGCGAGCGCGGGCTCGATGTGGCCGGCGGTCCCCCCACCGGCGAGTACGACATGCACCGAAATTCACCGCTCTCCGGACGGTCGCTTCTTGACGCGCCGTCTCATCGTCTTCCATCTCACCCCAGGCTGCCGCATGGCCAGCGCCGCCCGCGCACCGGGTTCGTCGCGCGCGAAGGCGATCAGCAGCCCGATGGCGAACATGGTCGGCAGCAGGGCGGACCCTCCGTAGGAGAACAGCGGCAGGGGGACACCGGCGATCGGCAGCAGGCCGAGCACCGCACCGATGTTGACCACGGCCTGGGCCGTGATCCAGGTGGTCACACCTCCCGCGGCGTACCTCACGAAGGGGTCCTCCGTGCGTCCGGCCACGCGGATACCCGCATAGCCTAGAGCCGCGAAGAGGGCGAGCACCGACAGCGTCCCCGCCAGACCCAGCTCCTCACCGGTGATGGCGAAGATGAAGTCCGTGTGAGGTTCGGGGAGTTCGCCCCATTTCTCCACACTCGCTCCCAGTCCGGCTCCGAACCATCCGCCGTTGGCCAGGGCGTAGATTCCGTGCACGGCCTGCCAGCACTGGTCGTGGTCGCCGGGGTCGGTGGCCCCGATGCAGGCCAGCCGGGACATCCGGTTGGCGCTGGTCTTGATGAACAGGACGGCCAGCACGGCGGTGACGCCGAAGACCCCGGCGAAGAGCCGGGTGGGCGCCCCGGCCACCCACAGCAGCCCGAGCAGCACCGTGGTGAGCACCACGGTGGTCCCCATGTCGCCGCCCAGCATGATCAGGCCGAGCAGCACGAAGGTGACGGGCACCAGCGGCACCAGCAGGTGCTTCCACTGGGTGAGCAGCTTCTTGGACTGTTTACGTGCCAGCAGGTCGGCGCCCCACAGCACCAGGGCGAGCTTGGCGAACTCGCTCGGCTGGAGCTGGAAGGGGCCGCCGAGGGAGATCCAGTTGGTGTTGCCGTTGATGGTCTGGCCGATGCCGGGCACCTGCACCAGGCAGAGCAGGAACAGCGACCCGGCGAGCGCGGGGTAGGCGAAGACCCGCAGCAGCCGTACGGGCATGCGCGCGGCCACCAGCAGCATCACGGTGCCGATCGCGGCCGCCAGCAGCTGCTTGCGGAAGAAGAAGGAGGGCGGCAGGCCGTTCTGCAGGGCCTTGATCTGCGAGGCGGAGTAGACCATGACCAGGCCGAGCACGGTGATCAGCAGGGAGCCGCCCATCACCAGGTAGTAGGCGGTCAGCGGGCGGTCCCAGGCCTTCTTGGCGCGCCTGTGGAGCTGCCTGAGGCCGCCCAGCAGGCTGCCGCGGGGCGGGGCGGGCCGCCGGGGC
>NZ_PXWG01000108.1 GCF_003011965.1 Streptosporangium nondiastaticum | reverse complement strand
CCGGGGCGCGGGTGACCGGCGGGCTCCGGGGGCGCCGGTCGGCCGGCGGTGGGGCGGCCGGGGCCGGGCGCGGCCCGCTCGGGTGAGGGGGTGACGCGCTTCAGGCGCGCGGGCACCGGGGCTGCGACCGGGCAGCACCGGGAGGACGAACAGGCCCCGGACAGGAGTGCGGGACGGGTGAAACTCTTGCAACGGCCCGAGCGGCGCGTCAAGGACGCCTCCGCCGGCGGTCCGGTGCGGGCCGGAACTCCCCGCCGGGTTTCGGCCATCGTGGATCAGCGGCCGTGCCCGGGCGCATCACGGGCCCCGCGCGGCCCTACGCTGGCGTTGCACCCCACTCGCCCCGTGCGGGCGGAACAGCCGCCCGCCACCGGAAGAAGGAACGCCCATGACCCCGCAGGAACTGTCGGACTTCGCGCTGGAGCTGCCGGAGGCCTTCGACGACGAGGCGTTCGGTCCGGGGGCCACGGTGTTCAAGGTGGAGGGCAAGGTGTTCGCGATCCTCCAGGACCCGTCCGGGGAGCGTCCTGCCCAGGTCACGCTGAAGTGCGAGCCGGATCTGGCCCTGCACCTGCGGGAGCAGTACGCCGCCGTGGAGCCCGGCTATCACGTCAACAAGCGCCACTGGAACACGGTTGTCCTGAACGGGACCGTTCCCGTGGAGGAGGTGCGCGAAATGGTGGAACACTCATACGACCGTGTGGTGTCGGGTCTGCCGAAGGCGACCCGCGATCGCCTGCGCCTGCTGCGCGCGGCCTGATCCTCCGTCTCCTCCGCCTCCGCTTCCCTCCCCTCCGCCGCTCGCTCCTCCACGTTCTCCGATGACCGGTATGCCAACTGCCCAGCAGACCGAGGGAGTCGTACGTGACGTTTCGCCAGCGTGTCGTCGTCATCATCACCGAGGGAGCGGCGCCCGAGCTGCTCGACCGGTGGTGCGCGAAGGGTCTGCTGCCCGGCTTCGCCCGGCTGCGCGCGCAGGGTGTCCACGGGCCGCTGCGCGCGGAGGGCACCCCGTACGAGCCGCCGGGCCTGCTGAGCGTCCTGACCGGGCGGCGGGCCGGGCGGCACGGCTTCTACTCCTACTGGACCTGCCACGATCCCGAGTACGCCCCGCAGGTCCTGACCTCGAAGGACCGCCGGTTCCCGGTGCTGTGGCAGCAGGAGGTGTTCGCCGGCGTCCGGTTCGCCTCGCTCGGCGTGTTCGGCACCCATCCGCCCGAGCCGTTCGACGGCTCGCTGATCACCTATCCGATGTACGCCACCCTCCACGCCTGCCACCCGCGGAGCCTGCAGCGCACCCTGGCGGCGCGGGGCGTCCGGCCGGTCCACGACGTGTCGGTGTTCTGGACCGGCCAGGACCGTGACGAGCTGCTGCCCTCCCTGCTGGAGGCGGACGTCCAGCGCGGGCGCGCGGCGCTCGCGCTCCTGGACGAGCACGACGTCGTGCTGGTCAACCTCACCTCCATCGACCGGACGTCGCACATCTACTGGCAGGAGCTGGAACGGGGGCCGGAGCACGAGGAGTCGAGCGCCGTCCTCGCCGCCTACCGCACCTGCGACCGCGTCATCCAGGACGTCCTGGAGCGGGCGGACGACGGCACGACCGTCCTGGCGTTCTCCGAGATCGGTTTCGGCCCGCTGCGCAACTACCACTCCGTCAACGCCGAGCTGGAGTCCTGCGGCTTCCTCTCCCACGCCGCGGACGGCCGCGCCGAGTGGGCGCGCAGCCGGGCCTTCGAGGCGGTGCAGGGCACGCACGGAGTGAACGTGAACCTGCGCGGGCGGTACAAGCACGGCACGGTCGCCGAGCGCGACTACGAGGCGGTGCGCGCCGAGGTCGCGGCTGCGCTGCTGGAGCGGCTCAACCCCCGTACGGGCAGGCCGTTCCTGACGGCCGTGCACCGGCGGGAAGAGGTGTACGCGGGCGAGGCCGTCCACCTGGCGCCGGACCTCGTCCTGGAGCCGGCGGACTGGCGCTACCTCCCCCTGGGGGATCCCGCATGGGCCTCCCACGTGCACCGCGACTGGCAGAGCGGCTGGCACCGCCGCGACTCCTACTGGGCGGCGCTGGGCCCGGACTTCTCCGGCGGCGCCGTGCGGTCCCGCGTCGCGTCGCCCGTCGACATACCCGCAACCGTGTGCGAACTGCTTGGGCGTGACGTGCCGTCGGATTGGGACGGCGTTCCGCTGTCCTGAAATCGCCCCTCAATAGGCAGCGTTGACACGCGGAAGCGATAGGGCGATTGGCCAAGTCCGCCGATGGGTCACTAGCCTGCACGGGTCCAGCACATTCGGACTTCGCGGCCCGGCCGGCCCGGACGGAAGACGGCCGCCCCCCGGAGACCCATTTTAAAGTGCAAGAAAGTGCAGGAAAGGAAACGCATGTCAGCAAGGATTTCCCTCTTCGCGGTGGTCGTCGAGGACATGGCCCGGTCGCTGGAGTTCTACCGCCTGCTGGGCGTGGAGATCCCCGCCGAGGCCGACGCCGCTCCGCACGTCGAGGTGGTGCTCGACGGCGGCGTCCGGCTCGCCTGGGACACGGCGGCCACGATCCGCTCGTACGACCCGCAGTGGGAGGCCCCGACCGGCGGTCACCGCGTCGCCATCGCCTTCGAGTTCCCCGACAGCGCGGCCGTGGACGCCAAGTACGCCGAGCTCGTCGACGCCGGCTACGAGGGCCACCTCAAGCCGTGGGACGCCGTGTGGGGCCAGCGCTACGCCATCATCAAGGACCCCGACGGCACCGTGATCGACCTCTTCGCCCCGCTCCCCCAGTAGCCCTTTCGCGGAGCCCGGATCCGGCGACGCGCCCGGGCTCCGCCGCCACCCCCGTTCCGCGCAACCGTTCTCCGGAAGGTGGGCACCATGGCCCTACGAGCGCCCGGGCGGCGGCGGGAACCACGCCGCGCCCTGTCCCCGCTCCCCGCACGTGTCACCCGCGAAGAACTCTCCGCGGCGGCCGCTTTCGCGCCCCGGGATTTCGGCAACGATCCGGCCGGGCCGCCCCCGGAGTCGGCCGGCCCCCTGGCCTACGCCCCGCTGGCCACGCTCCGTTCCGGCATTCTCACCGGACACCTCGGCGGCCCGTGGCTGGGCGGCTTCCCGCGCTATG
Source organism: Streptosporangium nondiastaticum (assembly GCF_003011965.1). Taxonomy (GTDB): domain Bacteria; phylum Actinomycetota; class Actinomycetes; order Streptomycetales; family Streptomycetaceae; genus Streptomyces; species Streptomyces nondiastaticus. Next base: position 19,485 of record NZ_PXWG01000108.1, on the reverse strand, counting down.
TCTGGCACCGGTCCGGTGACACCGTCGTGGAATTCCGGCTGACCGGCCGGCGCCCCGGCGAATACACCGGATACGAACTCCACCCGAGTGAATGGCCGGAAGGGCTGGCGGACCATGCTTCCTGAGTTCCAATTGCAGTGGAATTGGCGCGAGGCCCCCGCCGGCGGCCGGGACGAGCTGCGGGCGACCTGGGCCGACCTGCGCATCGCGGTGGGCGCCGAGACCGTCACCCTGATCCGGGAGCCCGGCGCCGGCACGTACCGCGAGCACGTCACCGGCTCCCTCTACCCCATGGCCGAATGGATCGCCTTCAACTGGTGGTCGCTCGTGGCCGACGCACGCCCGGGCACCCAGATATCCCAGCTCCGCTTCGCCTACAAGTACGGCGTCGGTGACGACCGCGGCGCCTGGTGGGTCCGCTCGCGCCGCCACGTCTTACGCGCGGCCTGCGACGGCTTCCGCTGGCCGGACATGCTCTTCGTGCCCGAGGGCCGGGAGACGCGGATCGTGTGGATGCCCGACATGGGGCCCGACGTCCGCCCCGGCGACCGCTTCGCGAGCCGCGGCAACAGCTGTGTGGAGAGCGCGGCGTTCACCGCCTCCCTGGCCGCGTTCGTGGACGCCGTCGCGGACCGGCTGGCCGGGCAGGGCGTCACGGACACCCCGCTCCAGGAGGAGTGGGCGGCGATCCGCGCCACCGACGAGGAGGAGGCCGCGTTCTGCCGCATCGCCGCGCGCCTGGGCCTCGACCCGTACAGCGAGGCCGAACCGTACGAGGCCGACATCGTCAAGGCCGCCGAGCAGCTGCCGGAGCCGCTGGCCAGTGACTTCTTCAACGGCGTGCGGCCGGAGCGGATCGCCGACCAGCTGCAGTGGGTGGCGCGGGCGCGCGCGCTGATGGGCACGGCCCCCGAGGGCGCCGCGCCGGCGGACGCCCTCGTGGAGCTGCGGGAGGCCTGCGCCGACGTGAGCGCCCGGTTCTTCGCCCCGGGCCGCCTCGACAACCCCTGGCACCTCGGCTACGAGGTGGCGCACCTGGTCCGCGCGTGGGCCGGTCTGGAGGACACCCAGCCCTTCGACCCGGCCCCCTTCATGAGCTACCGCACCGAGCAGGTCCCCTACCTCGACCGCGGGCTGGTCGCCCTCGGCACGAGCCGGGGCGCGGAGGGGGCCGCCCTGGTGTCCTCCCGCCGCTTCACCGACCGTCCCCGCCGCTTCCTGCAGGCCCGGGCCCTGTGGCACCTGATCTGCGACACCGACGACACCTTCCTCATCGCCGCCGCCCACACCCACCGCCAGCACGTGGCCCGCGGCTTCGCCCTGGAGGTCCTCGCCCCGGCCCGGGGCATCGCGACCCTGCTGTCCGATCCGGCCCACCTGGTGTCCGCCGAGGACGTGGAGCTGATCGCCGACGACTACGGCTGCGGCAACATCGTCGTGGAGCACCAGCTGGACAACCTCGTCCTGGCGCGGGACTTCGCCCGGCCGGGCCCGGACCGCACCGGTGCGCGGGGCGACGGGGGCCGGACCGCATGACCCCGCGCGTGCCGCCCCTCTTCCCCTTCCCGCCCGGCCCCCTGGGCACGGTCCCGCCCCTGTTCGGACGGCTCCTGGCCGAGGACCCCGTGCCCGAGGTCCGGCTCGCCGACGGGGCGCGGATCCGCCTGGCCATGCGCCACGAGGACGTCCGGACCGTGCTGGCCGACGACCGTTTCAGCCGGCACCGGGCGGCCCTGCTGCCCGGGCGGGGCTTTGGCCGCTCGCAGGGCTCCGGCATCGTCGACCTCGACCCGCCGGAGCACGCCCGGCTGCGGGGGCCGGTGGCCGCCGCGTTCGGCGCGGAGCGGGCCGAGCGCTTCGTGCCGCGCATCGAGGAGATCGCCGGCGACGTCCTCGCCGGGCTGCCCGCCGGGACCGGCACCGTCGACCTGGTCACGGCGTACACCGCGCCCTTCGCCGGCCGCGTCACCTGCGAGCTGCTCGGCCTGCCCGGCGACCGCTGGCGGGCCGTCACCTCCGACGTGGAGCTCCTGCTGCTGCCCCGGGGAGCCGCCGAGGAGGACCTGGCGGCCGCCCGGGACCGGCTCGGCAAGGCCCTCGACGAGCTGCTCGCCGCCTGCAGGGCCGCGCCCGGCGACAGCGTCGCCCACGCGCTCCTGGCCACGGACCCGCAGGACGGCGCCGCGCCCCTGACCGACGAGGACCGCAAGCTGCTCCTCCACGGCCTGATCATCTCCGGCTTCGTCACCATCCGCGACCTGCTGGCCCGCCACCTCTTCGGCGTGCTCTCCTCCCCCGGCCTCGCCGCCCGGCTGGCCGGCGACCCGGCCCTCGTCCCGGTGGCCGTGTGGGAACTGCTGCGCTTCTACCCCTCCACCCACGACGGGCTGCTGCGGGTCGCCACCGAGGACGTGGTGCTCTCCGGCAGCCGCATCGCCGCCGGGGAGGCGGTGCTGCCGCTGGTGGCGGCCGCCTCCCGCGACCCGGAGGCCTTCCCCGACCCCGACGTCCTCGACATCGCCCGGATCGCCGACCGCGCCATCGCCTTCGGCGCCGGCCGGCACGCCTGCCCGGCGGCCGACCTCGCCGTCGCCGAGCTGACCGCGGGCGTCGCCCGGCTCCTCGCGGCGTTTCCCGGCATCGCGCCGGCCGTGCCGCCCGAGGAGATCGAGCACAGCAGCGAACTACTGCCCCTCGCCGTCCGGTCGCTGCCCGTGGTCCTCGGACCGCGGCACTGACCGGCCCGGCCCGAAACCCCCGCGCCCGGCGGGCCGGCGTCCTGCGGCCCGCCCGGCGCGGACGCTCGTCCCGCTCCATCCAGAAAGGTTCATCGGTGAATTCAGCAAGCCACCAGTCACCGGGCGCGCCCGTCCCGCTCGGCGCACCGGACGCCGAGGAGCTCAGAGCTCGCGTCGCCGGCCCCGTCCTGCTGCCCGGGGAGGAGGGCTTCGACGAGGAGCTCGCCGGCTTCGAGCTGTCCGTCGCGCACCGCCCGGCGCTGATCGTCGGCGCCACCGGCGCGGCCGACGTCATCGCGGCCGTGCGCTTCGCCGCGGACCGCGGCCTCGGGGTGGCGGTCCAGGCGACCGGCCACGGGATCTCCCGGCCCGCCACCGACGTGTTCATCGGCACCCGGCGGATGACCGGTGTACGGGTGGATCCGCGGGCCCGCACGGCGCGCATCGAGGCGGGCGTCCGCTGGGAGCAGGTGATCCACGAGGCGGCCGTGCACGGGCTGGCGCCGCTCAACGGCTCGGCGCCGTTCGTCGGAGCGGTCTCGTACTCCCTCGGCGGGGGGCTCGGGCTGCTCTCCCGCAAGTACGGATTCGCGACCGACCACATCACCTCCTTCGACCTCGTCACCGCCGACGGCCGGCTGCTGGAGGTCACCCCCGAGCAGCACCCCGACCTGTTCTGGGGGGTGCGGGGCAGCAAGGGCAACCTCGGCATCGTCACCTCCCTGGAGGTGCGGCTGTTCCCCGTGAGCCGGGTGTACGGGGGCGGGCTGTTCTTCGACGCCGAGTCGACCCCGGCGGTGCTCAAGACCTGGCTCGCGTGGGCGCCCCGGATGCCGGAGGAGATGGCGTCCTCGGTGTTCCTCGCCGAGTACCCCGACGCCGACGGGCTGCCGGGGCCGCTGCGCGGCAAGTTCGTCACCCACATCCGGCTGGCCCACCTCGGGGAGCCCGAGGAGGCCGAGCACTACTTCGCCGAACTGCGCGCGGCCGGGAACGTCGTCATGGACACGGTCGCCTCTCTGCCGTACACGCGCGCCGGGGAGATCCACAACGACCCGCCGTCGCCGGTGGCGAGCTACAGCAAGACCTTCATGCTCCGCCGGCTCGACGAGAAGGCCGCCGACCTGATCCTGGAGCTGGCGGGCCCCGGCACGAACGCGGTGCACGGGGTGGAGCTGCGCCACCTGGGCGGCGCCCTGTCCCGGCCCCCGCAGGTCCCCAGCGCGGTGGGCCATTTCCCCGACGCGGTCTTCAACGCCTACATCGCCTCGCTGATCGAGCCGGAGACGATCGAGTCCGTCGACCGGGCGCAGCAGCGCTTCGTGGACGCCCTGCGGCCCTGGACGACGCCCGGGGTGTGCCTGAACTTCCTCGCCGGCCACAACACCTCGGTGGAGGTCGCCCGCGGTGCCTTCACGCCGGAGAACTACGCCCGGCTGCAGGAGCTGAAGACGCGGCACGACCCGGGCAACGTCTTCCGGTTCAACCCCAACATCCCGCCGCTGCCCGCGTAGCCGGCGCGCGGCGGCCGCCCCGGGGCCCCGTGCTCCGGCGCGGCCGCCGCCCGCGCGTTCCCGCGGGGCGCACCTCACGGACGACACAAGGAGACGGTGAGGCCCATGGAGAGCGTGGCCGAGCAGTTCCCCATGTACATCGGCGGCCTGGCTGTGCCCGCCCACGACGGTGCCGTCCTGCGCACCTTCGAGCCGGCGACGCGGCGTCATCTGGCCGACGTGCCGAGCGGCGGCCCCGAGGACGTGCGCCGGGCGGTGGCGGCGGCCCGGAAGGCCTTCGACGAGGGCCCCTGGCCCCGGATGCCGGCCCGGGAGCGGGCCCGGCTGCTGCGCGCGGCGGCGGAGCGGCTGGCCGGCGAGGCGGAGGAGTTCGCGCGCCTGGAGGTGCGCGACAACGGCGCGACGCTGCGCAAGGCGCGGGGGGCGGACGTGCCCGGCGCGGCGGCGGCGTTCGAGTGGAGCGCCTGGTGGGCGGAGCGCGTGCCCGAGCGGGAGCACGGCGGGGACGGCGGCGCGTACGTGGTGTGGCGGCCGGCCGGGGTCGTGGCCGCGATCGTGCCCTGGAACCTGCCGCTGCTGCTGGCCGCCTGGCGGATCGCGCCCGCCGTCGCCGCGGGCAACACGTGTGTGATCAAGCCGGCTTCGTTCGCCTCGCTGTCCGTGCTGCGCCTGGTGCGGCTGCTGCACGAGTGCGGGCTGCCGCCGGGCGTGGTCAACGTGGTGACGGGTCCGGGCGCGGTGACCGGTGAGAGCCTGGTGCGGGCGCCGGGGGTCGATCTCGTGGCGTTCACCGGGTCCGACGAGACGGGTGACGCCGTACGGCAGGGGGCGGCGTCGGCGGGCACGAGCACCCGCCTGGACCTGGGGGGCAAGTCGCCCAACCTGGTGCTGGCGGACGCCGATCTGGAGCAGGCCGTACGGGGTGTGGTGTGGGGGGCGTTCCTGCACAACGGGCAGGTGTGCATGGCGGGCACTCGGGCCGTGGTGCACGCCGCCGTCCACGAAGAGTTCGTGGGGCGGCTGGTCGAGCGGGTGGGGCGGCTGCGGCTGGGCGACCCGCTGGACGAGGCCACCGACCTCGGTCCCCTGGTGTCGCGCAGCCAGGCGCGCACGGCCCGGCGCTTCACCGAGCTGGGCCTGTCCCAGGGTGCGCTGCTGGCGTGCGGGGGTGGTTCCCCGGCCGCGGGCGAGCTGGCCGGAGGGCTGGACGCGGCCGCGTACTTCAGGCCCACGGTGCTGACCTCGGTGGGCGAGCGGGACGCCGTCGCGCAGGAGGAGATCTTCGGCCCCGTGCTGTCCGTCCTGCGGGCCGCCGACGACGAGGAGGCGGTGCGCATCGCCAACGGCACCCGCTACCGGCTCAGCGCCGGGGTGTGGTCCGCCGACCCGGCGCGGGCGCGCGCCGTCGCCGAGCGGCTGCGCGCGGACCGGGTGTGGGTCAACGACTACCGCCTGGTCGACCTGGAGCGGCCGGGCCGGGCGGGGGGCTCCTCCGCCGTCTGGGACCGGCTGACGAACGAACTGGACTCCTACCGGCGGCGGCACACCGTGCACGGGGGCCGTGAGCGGGGGGAGGGACGGCCTGCGGGGCCGTCCACTCCGTACGCGCTGCTGGGCGGATGAGGTCAGGCGACGGGCCGGCGGGAGCCGCGCTGCGGGAGGCCGAGGAGCGCCCGCAGGGTCGGTGCCACGTCGTAGAGGGAGAGCCCGGCGGCCTCGCCCGGGTCGACGCCGGGCGCGCTGAGGGCGAAGACGCCCGTGTCGCCGTGGTTGGCGTGGTCCGGCCCGGTGTCGTTCTCCGTCGTGTAGAGGCCCTTGCCCATGCCGAGGGTGGCCAGGGCGCGCCAGCGCAGGTTGCCGACGTAGACCAGGAGGTCGGGGGCGATGCCGTTGACCTCGGGGTACAGCTCGCCGGGGCGCAGGGCGCGGGTGCCCATCGGCTGCCCCTGGTCGTCGGGCACGGCCTCCAGTGCCGTGGCGACGAGGTCGCGGGTGCTCTCGTACTCGGCGGCGGGGATCGTGCCGTGCGGCTCCCTGCCCTCGACGTTGAGGAAGATCCGCCCGTAGTAGCCGCCCTCGGCCCAGGCGGTGGTGCGCTTCCAGTCGATCCGGGCCGCGCTGACGGGTGTGGGACCGGTGACCTCCTCGGCGAGGACGAGGAGGCCCTCCTTGCGCAGCCATTCGTTGAGGAAGAAGCCGCCCACCATGGGCTGCGCCCCGTGGTCGGAGACGACGAGGACGGCGGTGTCCTCGGGCAGGCACTCCAGGAACCGGCCGAGGTGGCGGTCGAGGGCGCGGTAGTAGTCGCGGAAGAGGTGGGCGTGGGGGTTGCCGGGCTCGTGCCGGGGGTGGCCGGGGTCGCAGTACTTCCAGAAGCCGTGGTGCAGGCGGTCGGGCCCCATGTCGACGAAGGAGAGGAAGTCCCACTCCTGGGTGGTCGCGAGGTGCCGGGCGACCTCGAAGCGCTGCTCGCTCATGTCGAAGATCTGCTGCGAGACGCGGCCCAGCTCGGGGGACCGGAAGTCCTCGACGTCCAGGGCGTATCCGCCGGTGAGCTCGTGCAGCTCGCCGGCGAGGCCGGGCGGCGAGGTGTACTGCGCCTGTGTGCTGGGGGCCAGGAAGCAGGAGACCATCGCTCCCCGGATCGGGGCGGGCGGGTAGGTGCCGGGCACGCCGAGGACGACGCTGGGGCGCCCGGCCTCCGTCATCTCGTCCCAGATCCGCGGGGCGCGGATGCTGTGGGACGTGGCGAACTTCAGCGGGCCGTAGTCGTGGGCGGCACGGTCCCGGAATCCGTAGACGCCGAGTTCGCCGGGCGTGCGGCCCGACATCATGCAGGACCACGCGGGCATGGTGATGGGCGGGTCGACACTGCGCATCGGCCCCCACAGGGAATTGCGGCGCAGTGCGGTGAACACCGGCATGTCGTCGGCGAACCGGTCGAACATGTACTGCGGAGTCGCGGAGTCGAGGCCTATCACGGCCACTTTACGGGCAGCGGGCATCGGGGATTCCTCTCGGCTGTAAGAGGGTTCACGGTGCGCGGCGCGCGACCGTGCGCGGAGGAAATTGAGCGCCTCGAAAAAACATACGCGCCGCCGGAGACGAACGACAGGGGGCAAGGGGACGATGAGGATCAGCATTGCACTGCCGAATACTGTGCCGGGCGCGGACGGACGCCTTTTGACGGAATGGGCGAAAAGGGCCGAGGCCCGCGGATTCGCCTCGCTGGCCGTCACGGAACGGCTGGTGTACCCGGGCCACGACCCGTTGCTCACGCTGGCCGCCGCGGCCGCGGTGACCTCCCGGATCGGGCTGCTCACCAACGTCCTGATCGGCCCGCTGCGCACGGCGCCGGTGCTGGCCAAGTCGGTGGCGTCGCTCGCGTCCCTGGCTCCCGGGCGGCTCGTCCTGGGGGTGGGGCCGGGCGTGCGGGAGGACGACTTCGAGGCCGCGGGGCGCCCGTTCGCGGGGCGGCGCGCGGCCTTCGAGGAGCAGTTGGAGCTGCTCGGGCGGGGCGCGGAGGCCGGGGCCGGTGCGGGGGTGCCGGTGCTGGTGGCCGGGATGAGCAGCGCGGCCGTGCGCCGCGTGGTGCGCCGGGGCGACGGCTGGACGGCGCCGGGCCTTGAGCCGGAGGCCGTCCTGCCGTTCGCCGAGCGGGTGCGCCGGGCCTGGTCCGAGGGCGGGCGCGCGGGCGCGCCGCGCATCGTGGCGCTGGCGCGGTTCGCGCTGGGCGAGGACGTGGAGCGGGAGTCGGCGGCGTTCGTGCGGGACTACTTCTCCGTGCTGGGCGCGGAGGCCGAGGAGTTCGTGGCGAAGACGCCCCGCACGCCGGAGCGGATCCGCGAGGTCGTCGAGGAGCTGGCCGCCGGCGGGGTGGACGAGGTGGTCCTGCACCCCACCGCGGCCGCGCTGTCGCAGGTGGACCGGCTGGCGGACGTCCTGCTCCCCTAGTGCGGGTCCGCGGGCCGTTCCTCGCGGGCGAAGCGCAGGGCCCGCTCGACGCCGTCCATCCGGAAGGGGTGCCCGACCTGGAAGATCAGGTGCCGGGCGCCCGCGGCGACCAGCCGGTGCAGTTCGCCGGCGGTCTGGTCGCGGGTGACGAAGGCGCTGCGTTCGATCGCCGCCGGGTCGCGGCCCACCTCGGCGCACCACTGGTCGAGGACGCGGTTGCCCTCGGCGAAGCGCCAGGCCATGGTGTTCCAGATGGTGGCGCGTTCGGCGGCGAAGCGCAGCAGGCGCCTGCGGCCGTCGCCGCCGATCAGCAGGGGCAGGGCGCCCACTGGCCCGGGGTTGAGGCGGGCGAGCCTGCGGTCGATGCGGGCCACCGCCTCGACGAGCCCGGCGACGCGCTCTCCCGCTCCGGGCACGGGGTATCCGTACTCCTTGAGGTCGCGTTCGACCCAGCCCGCGCCCATGCCCAGGACGAGGCGGCCGTCGCTGAGGTGGTCGACGGTGCGGGCCATGTCGGCGAGCAGGTCGGGGTTGCGGTAGGCGTAGTTGGTGACGAGGGTGCCGACGCGGGCGGCGCGGGTGTCGGCGGCCAGGGCGGCGAGCAGGGTCCACGCCTCGTAGTGGCTGCCGTCGGGGTCGCCGGTGAGGGGGAAGAAGTGGTCCCACAGCCACAGGGAGTCCACGCCCAGGGAGTCGGCCGCGCGCCAGGCGGCGCGCAGTTCGCGTACGGAGGTGTGCTGGGGGGTCAGCCAGACCCCGATCCTGATGCGCCCGTCCGGTCGTGTGGGTGCGTACGTCATCGTGGGGTCCGCCCTTCCGGCGTGTCGGGGAATCAAGTCGCTGGGATTACCGCGCTGTTGTGCGGGCGCGCTGTTGTTCCGGGGTAATGGCGGCTGCTAGCCTCGCCATATGCGCGCGACTCTGACGAATGACGTCGAAACAGCCGCAAGAGATCTCGCCGACCACGGTTACTGCCTGCTTGAGTGCCCGATTTCGCCGGGCGCGTTCGAAAGGCTCAGGGGCCGTCTGCTGGATGTCGCCGAGCAGGAGCGCGAAGACGGTTCCGCCTTTCTCTACGACGGCGGCAACCAGCGCGTCTTCAGTCTGCTCAACAAGGGCGAGGAATTCGAGGAGAACGTCCGGGACCCCTCCGTCATGCGCTTGATGGAGGAGCTGCTGGGGGTCGGTTTCCTGCTCTCCAGCACCCATGCCAACATCGCCGGGCCCGGCGGGGCCCCGATGCATCTGCACGCCGACCAGACCTTCGCCCGCCCGCCCTGGCCGCCGTACGCCCTGGTGGCCAACAGCATGTGGATGCTGGACGACTTCACCGCGGAGAACGGCGCGACCCGCCTGGTGCCGGGCTCTCACCTGCTGGGGCGGCAGCCGGACTACGAGCGGGGCGAGGGCAACACCGCGACCGTCCCGGTGTGCGCGCCGGCCGGCAGCGTGATGGTCTTCGACGGCCGGCTGTGGCACCAGACGGGCGCCAACACCACCGGCCGGCCGCGCCACGGCATCCTCAACTACTACTGCCGCGGCTACGTCCGGCAGCAGCAGAACTTCTTCACCGGCCTGAAGGAGGAGGTCGCCGCCCGTGCCGAGCCCGGGCTGCGCCGCCTGCTGGGCTACGAGAACTACTTCTCGCTCGGAATGACCGACGGCCTGCCGTAGCGGCGCGCGAAGGGGGAGGGACTCATGCCGGGAAGGCTGATGGCTCCGGTGGCCCGGCTGGTCGTCGTGGCCGGCCGGGCCGCCGGAGAAGGCGCGGACGGTGCGGAGAGCTGGCGCCGGACGCTGGCGCCCGAAGTGACGGTGGATCAAGGGGTCGAGGGTCTCGCGGGCCCGCCCGGCGGCGCCCTGCCCCGGGCGCTGTTCACCACCGGCGACCGGGTGGGCGCCGTGCTGGCCGGCGCCGTGCGCGCGGATCCGCCGCCCTCCCACGTGCTGCTGTGGGCGGGCGACCGGGAGCCGGAGGAGGACTGCCGGGCGGCCGGGCGGCTGTCCTGCCCGGTGACGGTCCTGGTCCCCATGGGCGCGCACGCGGCCCGGGCCGCGGCCCACCGCTGGCGCGGCCTCACCGACGGGCCCTTCACCGTACGGTTCCTCCCGCCCGGCTGCCCGCTGCCGGCGGCGTGCGACGAGGTGAGCGCGCGGCTGATCAAGGAGGAGCTGCAGGTGTGGCCGGCCTGACGCGGCCTTCTCCGGCACGGCGGGCCGTCACCCTTCCGGGACCATGAGGGTCAGGGCCCGGGCCGCCATCCGGTAGCCCAGCGCCCCCATGCCCATCACGACGCCGGAGGACAGCGGCGCGGTCACCGAGACGTGCCGGAAGGCCTCGCGGCCCCACACGTTGCTCAGGTGGACCTCCAGCCACGGCGGCCCGAAGTCCGCCAGCGCGTCGCGCAGCGACCAGCCCGCGATCATCAGTGCGCCCGGGTTGACGATCGCTCCGGCCACGTCCCGGTGGCGCTCCAGGAGGTCGACGAGCTCTCCCTCGCTGTTGCGCTGCTCGGCGACCAGGCTCCAGCCTCGGCCGCGGACCTCCTCGGCGACCTCGGCCTCGATCTCGGCCAGGGTCCGCGTCCCGTAGATCTCCGGCTGCCGCGTGCCCAGCGTTCCCAGGTTGGGCCCGTTGAGCAACAACACCCTGTCCATGCTCCTCCTCGTCTCTCCTCAGCCCAGCAGTGCCTTGTACAGGTCCGCGGGCGTGGCCCGGGCCACGTCGGCGTCGTCGGGGAGCTCGGCCCCGAGCTCCTCCTCCAGCACGACGGTGAGCTCGATGACGCGTACGGAGTCCACGGTCAGTTGCTCGCCGAGGGGCGTGTGAGGGTCCAGCACGGTGTCCCGGGCGCCCAGCGTGCGGGCCACCAGGGTCAGGAACTCCTCCAGCGCGGGCACGTCGGCCACGGTCGTCCGCTCCTTCCCGGTCGTGCGCCGCGGGCCGCGGCGCGGTGGCCGTCCCGGCGGGCGCAGCGGCAGGTCCTGTTCGTAGTGCAGGCCGAGGCGCAACGCCGTCTCGGCCTTGGCCAGTTCGCCGCCCAGGTATCCGGCGTGGGCGGGGTCCTCGATCACACCGGCCTCCAGGAGGCCGAGCAGCATGGTCTCCCCGCGCGTGCCCTGCATTTCGTGCCGGGGCGTCACGTCGGAGTCGTAGTGGCGCAGTCGTATGCGGCCGTGCGCCCGGTCCACGGTGATGACGACGAAGCCGTCGATGCCCGTGTCGAGGGGCTTGCGCCGCCCCACCGGGTGCAGGAGTCCGAAGGCGGGGTCGTTGTGTCCGTACGAAGCGGCGCCGTCGCCGGGGCCACCCGTGGGAGGCGGGGCCTCGCGCAGGGCGGAGACGAGCGCCGCGACGGCGGCGCGCAGGACCGCCGGGTCGCGCTCGCCGCGCAGGTCGACGAGCTCCACGCGGGCGCGCACCTCCTCGACCTCCCGCCGCGTCACCGACCGCAGGACGGGCAGGTGGCCGGCGGCGCCGGGGATGCGTCCGCTCCCGGGCGGCAGGCCCCGGCGGAAGAGGGCGACGAGGCTCTGCCCGGCCAGGAAGCGGGGCGAGTCGCGGCCGCAGACCAGCAGTCCGCGGACGGTGCGCTCGCGCGCCAGGGTCCGGACGATCTCCTCGATGCCCAGGTTGGCGGTCATCAGGGTGCCCGCCAGGGCCACGCCGGGCAGGCGGGCCAGCGGCCCGGCGAGTTCCCTGCTGCTGAGGGTGCAGACGGCCACCCGCGCCGGTGCGGGCCCGGCCGTGCCCTCCCCCGGTCTCACCACGTGGCTCCGCTGCCCTCCCCGGTGTACTGGCGCGGCAGGCCGCCGGGGCGCTCCTTGGGGATCGTCGAGCTGACCTCGGTGACGCGGGCGCCGAGCCGGGTGAGCGCCTTGCCCACGCGCAGTTGCTCGTCGCGCAGCAGTTGCATGCGGTCGTGGAAGTACTCCTCGACGTCCACGACCTGCCGGGCCTGCTCGGCGGGGTCGAGGGTGTCGTTCATGACGGCTTCGAGGTTGGCCATGAAGAAGCCGTAGTTGTACCGGCCCATCTCCTGGCGGACCTCGTGCACGCGGGCCTTGAAGGCCTCCATCACGTCGTCGACGCCGGGGAGCGCGCCGAACCTGCGGTGCAGGCGCGAGATGAAGGTCTGCAGCACGACGTTGTAGGTCTCGAAGGCGAACACGGAGGACTGTTCGGTGATGACGCCGTGATGGTGGTAGTCGTCGTTGTTGTAGAGCCGGGCGAAGTGCTTGGCCAGCCGGCCGACCCGGGGGTCCTGGAAGTCGTAGCCGTAGGGGTCGAGCCGGTCGAGGTAGCTCTCGTCGAGCAGGCCGTCGCCCTCCATGCGGCGCACGATGGCGGTGCCGGGGTAGATCTCCAGGCGCTCGGTCATCCGCCGCAGGTTGTGCCCGGAGTTGTCGCGCAGGAAGGCGGCGTTGGCGACGAGGGTCTCCACGGTGGCGTAGGGGTGGAAGGGGATGAACCCCATGGCGAGGTAGACGCCGTGCTCGCGCAGCATCCTGATGATGGTGACGTTGTCCTCGACGGTGGCGCGCTTCTCCCACAGCAGGAGTTCCTCGGCGGTGCCGGCCTCGATGCCGACGTTGACCTTCTCCAGGCCCGAGGCGACCAGCAGGTCGAGGACGGCGTGGTCCTCGGGGGTGTCGCGCCAGTTCTCGGCGCGCATGCAGACGTTGTAGTAGATGTCCAGGCCGCGGTCGAGGATGCCGTTCGCAATGGCTGTCACGCGCTTCTTGCCCACGCGGCCGCCGTCGGGGTCCTCGAAGGTGGAGTCCACGAAGTCGAAGGTGCGGAACTGGTGGCGCTCGACGATCGCGGCGACCTCTTCGACGATCTGCTCCGGGCCGCGGCCGCGCCAGGCCTTGCCGGCCTGCACCCGGTTCTTCAGGTGAGGCGCGGAGCAGAAGGCGCAGTTGGCGACGCAGCCCCGGCTGGTGCTCACCCGGACGTACTCCAGTTTGTCGCCGTGCTGGCTGAGCTGGTCCCGGGCGGGGAAGGGCAGGTCCTCGAGGTTGTGGATGAGGGGGCGGGCGGGGTTCTGGCGCGGCGTGCCGTCGGCGTCGCGGTAGCAGATGCCGCGCACGGAGGAGAGCGGCTCCTTGAGGTACAGCCGCTGGACGAGGTCCAGGACGGTGGGTTCGCCCTCGCCGACGGCGACGACGTCGGCCCAGGGGTTGTTGCGCAGCACGTCCAAGCCGGCGAAGGTGCCGGCGGGCCCGCCGCAGGCGATCACCGTGCCGGGGAGCTGCTCCCGCAGCAGCCGGCACAGCGTCAGGCAGCTGCCCAGGTTGAGGCTCATGAGGGTGAAGCAGACGAGGTCGGGGCGGAAGTCCTTGAGGGCTTCGACCGCGGCGGCGGCCTCGTCGTCGCCGTGCTCCACCTCCCGGATCTCGGCGGTGAAGCCCGTGTGGCGCAGCACGCTGGTCATGTAGGCCACGCCCAGGTGCTCGGGCGACATCACGAGGTCGCCGTCGAGGAGGATGAGGAAGCTGACCCGGAAGGACGCGGGGTCCGTGATGCGCGGGTCGAGCGTCAGGTCGAGCGTTCCCGGTTTGGGCGCCGAAGGTACCAGACCGAGATCCTGCTTCATCACTGCTCCCTGGTGTCGAGGGGGTCCGGTGGGCCGGGCGGCGGGTCCGCCGTGCCGAGCACGGGCGTGCCGTCGAGGCCGTACGGGCGGATGCCGATCGACGCGAGGACGGTGGGGGCCACGTCCGTCATGTCGTACGGCGCGGTGGGCCGCCGGGGGTCCGGCGGGGCGGCGCCGCGCCGGTAGAGGACCGCGTCGTGGCGGGTGTGGGTGCCGCTGAGGACGTCGGTGCGCACGGTGGCGGTGCCGCCCCAGCCGCCGCGGAGCTGGATGCCGGGCGCGGGGACGGCCACGAGGTCGGGGGCGTGGTCCAGGAGCGGGCCGTGGTAGACCTCGGCGGCGCGGTGGAGGGAGCGCAGCAGCGGCGGCCCGTCGGCGTCGGGGCCGATGCGGGTGCCGTCGCAGCGCAGTGCGGCCAGTTCCCGGGCGATCTCGGCGGCCGCGTCGTCCGCCTCGGCGTCGGTGAGGGCGCCGCCGGGGAAGCGGCTCTTGCGGTTGAGGTAGACGCGGGCGGGGTCGAGGGCGAAGGCGGTGCTGCGCGCGTCGAGGGCGTCCGGCCGGGGGCAGGCGTCGAGCGGGGCGAGCCAGCCGGACTCCCTGAGCCAGGCGTTGAGGTAGACCTGGTGGGCGGCGGGGCCGAAGCCGTGGTCGCTCATCAGGAAGAGCTCGGTGCCGGCGGGGAGGGCCGCGACGAGCGCGGCGACGCTGTCGTCGACGAGGCGGTGGAAGGCGCGGAGCCGCTCGTGCAGGGGGTGGCCGGGGTCGGTGACGGCGCGCCACAGGAAGTGGTAGACGCGGTCGGTCTCGGTGAGCACGGTGACCGCCAGGTCCCACGGTTCGTGGCGCAGGAGGTGCTCCATGGCGCGGGTGCGGGCGCGCAGGGCGCGTTCGGCCCGGTCCAGGAAGGCGGCGGGGTCTGCGGCCACGTCCCCGACCTCGACGTCGAGTTCGTAGCCGGAGCCGCGCAGCAGGGGCAGCAGGCGGGGCGGGCTGACGGCGCGCTCGAAGTCGGGGGCGACGAAGCCGGAGACGACGGCGCCGGCGGTGTCCGGGGCGGGGTAGGTGCCGGGGACGTTCAGGCACAGGGTGCGCTGTCCGGCCCGGGCGGCGAGTTCCCATAGCGGGGGTTCCCGCAGGTCCGGCAGGCCGGGGAAGCGGATGCGGTAGCCGCCGCCGGGGGTGAGGTCGGTGAAGCCGTAGATGCCGTGCCGGCCGGGGTTGGTCCCGGTGAGGAAGGTGGCCCAGGAGGTGGAGCTGATCTCGGGCACGGGGGCGAGGAGTTCGGCGCAGTGGCCCTCGGCGAGCAGCCCGGCGACGCGGGGCATGGTGCCGTCGGCGGCGAGCCGGGTCAGCAGGGACCGGGGCATGCCGTCGAGCCCGATGACCAGGGCGCGTTCGGCTGCCGCGCTCACGCCATGCGCTCGCGGACGTAGCCGGCCAGGAGGTCGAGGCTGTCGATGAGCTTGATCGACAGGTCTTCGTCGGCGATCTCGATGCCGAACTCGCTCTCGACCCAGATGAGGAACTCGATGGTGTTGATCGAGTCGAGTCCCAGCTTGTCCACGAGTCCCTGGTCGGGTACGTCCGAGGGCTCCATGGGGAGCTCCAGGGAGTCGACGAGCACCGTGCGGAGGCGGTCCTTGATCTCGTCCGTGACGGTCTTTCCCGTGTTCTCCGTCTTCTCCATGCGCGGAAACCTTTCTCCTCAGCTCCGTGGGGGCGGCGGGGTGCCAGGAGGCCCGGACGTCGGCCGCGGGCCGGTGGCGGTCAGAGGTAGCCCATCTCGCGCAGCCGTTCGCTGGTGTACGCGTCCTCGGTGCCGGCGGGGGTCTCGGCGGCCTCCTCGCCGGAGGGTGCGGAGGCCGCGCGGACCGTCGCGAGGCGGGGGTCGGGCGGCGGGACGTCCACGCCCTCGGCGAGAACGTCGTGGACGGGCGTGCCGTGCACGTCCGGAGGCCAGGAAGCCCCGAGGTCGGCCAGCAGCGTGGGCATGGTGTCCGTCAGCGCGACGGCTCCGGGCAGGCGGCCGGGGCGGATGCGGGGAGAGCGGTGCGCCCACATGCCGCGGTGGCGGTGCAGGCCCGTCTGGGGGCTGGGCCGCCACACCTCGCCGCCCACGTCGCAGACGGGCAGGACGCTCTCGTCGTCCGGCAGCAGGAGCAGGTCGGGCGCGCGGCCGCAGTGCGGGCCGGGGTAGGCCTCCTCCCGGGGGACGACGGCCCGGAACACCCGGCGCCCGTCCGGCCCGGTGAGCCCCGCCAGCAGCCCGGCGGTCTCCTCCATGACGCGCTCGCGGTCGCGGGGGGCGACGCAGCCGCGCAGCTGGCGCCCCCGTACGTTGACGTTGAGGCCGTAGCTGCCGGGTACGGGCATGTAGACGCGGGTGCGCCGGAAGTCCACGTGGCGGCCCGCGCCGGCGAACCAGCTCGCCGCGCCGTCCTCGGGCCGCTCCCCGGGGGCGGTGGCCAGCAGCCCGGCCTCCTCCAGGAGGGTGTGCAGCGCGAGCGCGTGGTGCCCGGTGCCCAGGCCGTGGTCGGAGACGAGCACGACGCTGGTGTCCTCGTCGACGAGCTCCAGGAGCTCCCCCACGGCCCGGTCCATGGCCTGGTAGATGCGGGGGACGGCGGCGTCCCAGCCGCTGCCCTCCGGGGCCGGCCGGTGGCCGGGGTGGTCCGGTTCGCCGAAGTGCCAGTAGTGGTGGCCGACCCGGTCCGCCTCGGTGAGGACGACCATGACCACGTCGGTGGGCCGGGTGGTCATCAGGTGCCGCGCCGAGCGGACGCGCGCCTCGACGTTGCGCTCCGCCTCCTCCAGATAGGCCAGGTCGCCGCGGAACATGGTGGCGAGGTCGGACTGGAAGTGGGCTTTTGCCGCGGCGAGTTCGCGCAGCAGGGAGGGCGGCCGGCAGTGCCGCAGCGTGCGCTCCAGGGGCCAGGTCACCTGGTAGCCGGGCAGCTCGGCCGGCGGGTGGGACATGGGGATGTTGACGAGGCCGAGGGTGCGGCCCTGGGCTGCGAGCCAGTCCCACGCGCTGGTACGGCCCAGGTCCGCGGAGCGGGTGACGCGGGCGCCGTAGCCGGGGTCCTGGGTGTCGTGGAACTGGTAGATGCCGTGGCCCCCGGGGCGGCTGGCGCTGACGAACGTGCTCCAGCCGGGCGCCGTGTGGGCCGGCCAGGTGCAGTCGGTGACGGCCCGGGCGCTCTGGCCGAGCAGCTTGCCGATATGGGGCAGGAGTCCCCGCGCGACGAGGGGGTCGATGACGTCGAATGTGCCTCCGTCGATGCCGATGACGAGGGCGCGGGGACAAGGAGGAGGAGAAGGCGGAGAAGGTGGCACGAAATTGCCTCCAGCTCTGGAACGCATCATGACCGCAGGCGAAATCGTCCGGCCATCGATGGCCCGAGGACATTAACAGCCCCTGAGCAGAGCGTCCACGGTGCGGACGGCGGGTGCGGGGAGCGGTCTCTCCCGGGAGTGCTCCCCTCTTGGGAGGGCTCTCCCCTCGGGGGCGGTACGGATTCGGCGGGACAGCGGCAGATTTCACACGGCACGTATCCGGACGGAACCCGCCCCACCATACGCCTGCCCCGGCGCCGGCTCCAGGCACGCGATTTGCGCCACTTCCCGCGCGGAAAAACCGTCCGCGCGGACCGGTCGGACCCCCTCCGACCGCACCCGGGCCGCCGGTTCGGCGCCGGGTCCGCAGGTCATGACGGGTGCGGCGAAATCCTGCGGCTCGTACGCGAGTTGCGCTCCGGGGTGTTGACTCCGGCAACTACCGCGATGGACGCTCATGTACGGGCATGTGATCCGGCCCACGACCGGGGGCCGGATCGCATGTCCCCTGCCCGGCCGCCCATCGGACCCTTCGGCCGGGCCATATTCCCGCCTGTTCCCGGCCGTTTCCCGGCCGCGAGATACGGCGTGCGGCTGCTCCCGCGGCCCCGGACCGTTTTCCGCCTCCCGTCGAACGGCGCCTTACACCGGCCCATCACCAGCGCGAGACCGAAAGGCTGCTCACCATGCCGGACTCCGGTGAAGAACTGCTCTTTCCCTCCTGGCCGCAGCACGGCGAGGAGGAGCGCGCCGGCCTTCTGCGGGCGCTCGCGCAGGAAGGCTGGTGGCGCAACGGAGGATCGGAGGTCGAGAACTTCGAGCGGGAATTCGCCGCCCACCACGGAGCGCCGTACGCGCTGGCGACGACGAACGGCACGCACGCGCTGGAACTCGCCCTGGAGGTCATGGGCGTGGGGCCCGGCGACGAGGTCGTCGTGCCCGCGTTCACCTTCATCTCCTCCTCCCTGGCCGTGCAGCGCATCGGGGCCGCGCCGGTCCCCGCCGACGTACGGCCCGACACCTACTGCCTGGACCCCGAGTCGGCGGCGGCGCTCGTCACGCCGCGGACCAGGGCGATCATGCCGGTGCACATGGCGGGCCAGTTCGCGGACATGGACGCGCTGGAGAAGCTGTCCGTGGACACCGGGGTGCCCCTCCTGCAGGACGCCGCGCACGCCCACGGCGCGCAGTGGCAGGGCAGGCGGGTCGGCGAGCTCGGCAGCATCGCCGCGTTCAGCTTCCAGAACGGCAAGCTGATGACCGCGGGCGAGGGCGGGGCCCTGCTGCTGCCCGACGAGGACTCCCACCGGCAGGCGTACCTGCGGCACTGCTGCGGCCGGCCGCCCGGCGACCGGCTCTACGCCCATCTGACCCAGGGCTCGAACTACCGCATGAACGAGTTCTCCGCGAGCGTCCTGCGCGCCCAACTGGGCCGCTTGGACGAGCAGGTGCGGGTCCGCGAGCAGCGCTGGGCGCACCTGCGCGAGGCGCTCGCGGCGATCGACGGAGTGGTGCC
Source organism: Streptosporangium nondiastaticum (assembly GCF_003011965.1). Classification (GTDB taxonomy): domain Bacteria; phylum Actinomycetota; class Actinomycetes; order Streptomycetales; family Streptomycetaceae; genus Streptomyces; species Streptomyces nondiastaticus. Next base: position 827 of record NZ_PXWG01000108.1, on the reverse strand, counting down.
CCAGGGCCGGGACGAGCGCGGCACCCTGCACGCGCACTACATGGCCATGGTGCGGCTGCCCGGCATCACCGCGCGGCGGCGGCTCGCGCTGGTGGACGCGCTGGTCGAGCGGGGCGTCCCCGCCTTCGTCGGCTTCCCGCCGGTCTACCGCACCGAGGGCTTCCGGCACGGGCCGGTGCCGGGCGGCGCCGAGGAGCTGGCCGCGCACTGTCCCGTCGCGGAGGAGATCGGCGGGGACTGTGTGTGGCTGCACCACCGGGTGCTGCTCGCCGACGTGCCGGTGCTGGACCGGCTGGCCGAGGTCTTCGCGGGCCTCGTCCGCGCGCTCTGACGCGATGCCGGTGCCAAGTGGTGAGGCGGCTCCCCGGCTGAGCGTCGTCGTGCCCAGCCGCGGGCCGGCGGCACGCCTGCGCGCGACGCTCTCCTGCCTGGCCGGGCAGGGCCCGGGGACGCCGCCCTTCGAGGTGCTCGTGGTCGACGACAATCCGGGGCCGGTGGGCGAAGAGGCCGGCAGCCCTGCCGCCGTGGCCGGGGAACTGGCCCGCGAGCTGCCGGTACGGCTGGTTCCAGGGCCGCTGCGGGGGCGGGCCGCGGCCCGCAACGCCGGGGCGGCCGCGGCCCGCGGGGCCCGCCTGGTGTTCCTGGACGACGACGTGCTGGTGGGGTCGGACTTCCTTGCGGCCCACGCCGAGGCGGCGGACCCGGACGCCTTCACCCACGGGCGGACGCGTGAACTGCCCACGGCCGCACGGCTGCTGAGGAGCCTTGCGGGCGCGAGCCCCGAGGACGTCCGGCGGGCCCGGGCCGCCCTCGGCCCGGCGCCCGCA
>NZ_PXWG01000107.1 GCF_003011965.1 Streptosporangium nondiastaticum | reverse complement strand
GCCTCCGGGGAGCGCGGCGGCGGCTTCGGCCCGCCGGAGGGTGACGGCCCACCGGATCCCGGCAGGCCGTCCGGTGACAGCGCGCGGCGGCGCCGCCCCGCCGTGGTGCTCGCGGTCGCCGCGGTCGTGCTCGCGCTGCTGGCCGGCGGCCTGGTGTGGGCCTTCACCCGGGGCGGCGGCGACAGCGGAGGCGGCAGCAGCGGTTCGCCCGCCGCCCCGGACAAGAACGCGGGGGCGGGGCAGGCGGGCAGCTCCTCCGGGAAGGCGCCGGACACCAGCGGTTCCGCCGGCGGTTCCGCGGCCGGGGTGCGGGCCTCCGTCGAGGCGGAGCGCGACGCGTACACGGGCCCCTGCCCGCCGCAGCCCGTGAGCTCGGGCCCCGCGTTCCGGGTGACGTTCACCGTCGACCGCTCCCCCGTCCGTCTCGTCTATCACTGGGTCACCGGCAATGGGCAGGTGGGCGGCGACCAGTCCGTCGATGTCGGGAACAGCAGGACCGTCATGCTGCGGCACTTCGAGACCCCCCGCGAGTCGGGCAAGGACTGGATCGGCGTCGAGGTCACGGATCCTCAGAAGGTCACCTCCAACCATGTGTCGTTCACGGTCACCTGCCGGGACTCCTCGTCCGGCAGGCCGCCGGACAAGCCGTCGTCGCCCGGCCCGGCGTCACCGTCGCGGCCACCGGGCCCGTCGCCCTCCGCTTCGACGGGCCCGACCTACTACGGCTACGGCTATCGCTACGGCTACGGGTCAGGCGGCTGAGGAGAAGACCGGCAGGTAGCCTCCGGCCTGGCCCGCCGCGTTCGGGTGGTAGGAGCTGTCGACCGGGAAGGTCACGCTGTTCAGCCAGGGGCTGCCCGAGCAGAGCTCGTGACCGGTGAAGCCGGCGGCGGCGTCCCCGTAGGAGAAGCCGTGGTCGGCGACCCGTTTGGCGATCACGGAATTGAGCAGGTCCGCGGCGCTGTTGATGGCCGTCCTCTTGGTCTCGCTGAGGCCGGCACAGATGGTGCCGAGTTTGTAGAAGCGCGGATATCCGAGCACGACGACGTGGGCGGCGGGGGCTCTTCCTCTGATGGCGGTATAGACCTTGTCGAGTTCCCCGGGAAGCGTGTTCTGGACATACGTACGGGCCTGATTGATCCGCTCCAGGCACGCGCTGTCACTGCTGAGCACGCAGGTGGACATGGTGTCGGCGAATCCGGCGTCATTCCCTCCGATGCTGAGGGAGACGAGGCCGGTCGAGCTGTTCAGCGGGCCGAGCTGCTTGCTCAGAACATCACCCGTTCGGGCGCCCGAGCAGGCGGTGAAGGCGAAGCTCGCGGGGGCGTGCGCGGCCGCCCAGAGCGCGGGGTAGGACTTGGAGCTGCGCTTGCAGTCCCCGCTGTTCGTGTAGTAGCTCCCGGCCCCCAGACCGGCCGAGTAGGAGTCACCGAGCGCCACATAGCCGGGAGTTGCGGCCTGCGGAGCGGCTTGGGCCGCGCCGGCGCCGGTGAGGGCGAGCGCGGCGGCGAGGGCGAACGCGGAGAGGGAACCCGCGAGGCGGGACAGCTTCATGGAACCTCCTTTACCAGGGTTTCTGCCGTACCCGTGGTAGCAGCAGTCCGTGATTCATGGAAGTGTCCATGACAAAGGTGTGAGCCAATGAACGCTCAATCACCTACAGCCGGGGACAATCTGACGGGTCAACACATTCGTGCAGTATTCACCTGACCGAAAGACTCCGGTTCTGTTCCGATGCAGTAACCGGAGGCTGTTTGCACGGCCTTCACATCTTGACGTCGCTCCGCCGATTGCGCGACATTGAAGCCTCGGCATCCGGCGCTTCGGGGGGCAAAGTCGCCAATGCAGAGCTTCACAGATCCCACTGGTCTCACCAGCCCGTCCGGCACACCCGGCACATCCATTCCTTCCGGCCCGTCCGGCCCGCCCGGAAGCACCGGCTCTTCCGGCCCGCCCGGCCCGGCCGCTACCGCCCGTCACACCGGGCCCGCGGCCGCACCCGACCGGCCGGGGTCCGCGGGCGCGTCAGCGGCCGGGGACTCCCTTCCCGTGGTGGCGGGGGCCGCCACGGCGATCGCGGGGGTCGGCGCCGTGCTGGCCCTCGCCGACATCGGCTCGCCGCTGCGCGCGCCGTTCACCCTCTTCTTCCTGCTCGTCGCGCCGGCCTGCGCCGTGGGGGCGGCGCTGCGCGGCCTCGATCCGCTCAGCAGGTCCGTGGTGGCGGCCGGCGGAGCCGTCGCCGTCGACCTGCTGGTCGCACAGACCATGCTCGCGCTCCACGCCTGGACGGTGCGGGGTGGCGTCGCCGTGATCGCGGCCGTCAGCCTCCTCCTGTTCCTGCTGGCACACGTGCGGCGCCACCGGGGCCGTACGGCGAAAAGTCGGGCTTCCTGACGTGAACATCAGCGTGTACCGGCCCGGCGAGCTCACCGCGGCCGACCGGGCGGCCTGGTCCGCCCTGCAGGACAGGGCGGTGGAGGACGGCTCTCCGCAGCTTGCGAATCCTTTCCTCGCACCCGAGTTCGCCCTCGCGGTCGGCCGGTGCCGGGCCGGGGCGCGGATCGCGGTGGTGCGCGAGGACGGCGAGCCCGCCGGCTTCTTCCCGTACCAGCGCTCCGCCCTCGGGGTGGGCCGGGCGATCGGCCTCGGCGTCTCGGACGCCCAGGGGCTGATCCACCGGCCCGGCTTCCAGTGGGACGCGCGCGAGCTGCTGCACGCCTGCGGGCTGTCGGTGTGGGAGTTCGACCACCTGGTGGAGGGGCAGAAGCCGTTCGAGGCCGGCGCCTCGGGGTCCTACCGGTCGCCCGTGGTCGACGTCGAGCAGGGTTTCGAGCCGTATCTGGCGCTGCTGCGCAAGCAGTCGCCGAAGTTCACCCGCACCACGCTCGCCAAGGAGCGCCGGCTCGGCCGCGACATCGGCGAGGTGCGGTACGTGCACGACGAGCGCGACCCGGAGGCGCTGCGGACCCTGATCTCCTGGAAGTCCGCGCAGTACCGAAGAACGGGGCGCAGCGACCGGTTCGCGCGCCCCTGGATAGCGCGCCTGGTCGAGCAGCTCTTCCACACCAGGACGGAGTCCTTCGCGGGCCTGCTGTCGGTGCTGTACGCCGGGGGGCGGCCGGTCGCGGCCCACTTCGGGCTGCGTTCGCGGCAGGTGCTCTCCTGCTGGTTCCCGTCGTACGACCCGGCGTTTGCCAAGTACTCCCCGGGCCTGGTGCTGCACCTGCGGATGGCGGAGGGGGCGGCGGCCGCGGGGCTGGCCTATCTCGACCTCGGGCGGGGCGAGAAGGAGTACAAGAACTCGCTGAAGACGCGCGAGCTCTGCGTGTCGGAGGGGTGGGTGACGCGCCGGCACCCGGTGGCGCTCGGGCACCGGGCCCGGCGTGCGCCGGTGCGGGCGCTGCGCAACACCGTGCTGTCCCGGCCCGAGCTCTTCGAGCCGGCCGACCGGCTGCTCAAGCGCGTGGGCAGGTTGCGCCAGGGGGACTGACGGCGCACTGCGTCCCACGTGCGCCGTCAACGGCGCAAAGCGTCAACACGACGCCCGAGTTGGGCGCAAAAAACACCCAAAGGAGGAGTCACCGCACCAGCTCTTGCCATACAGTCTCAACCATCAATACCGTCGTACATCCACCCGCATCGGCCCATCATGCAAAGCGGCTCAAGGGGAGGGCAAGCGTCGCGATGGTGCCCGGGGCGGGGCGCGGTGGGGGGTGCCGCGTCCGGCTGATCAGAGTCGCCGAGTCGCGTTAACCGCGCGGCCAGCAACCGTTGCCAGCTCACCCGGTCCATGCGGCGATGTGTGCCGTGCAGGGCGGGGTGAGTACCCCCTTTTCGAACCGGATACGCCACCGGACCGCTCGGGGCGGGCGGTCCACCGGACGAGAGGGACATCCGAGTCATGAGTTCTTTCCTGCGCCCGGCGGCTGATCAGGAGGGCCTGGTCGCCGCCCATTACCGCCCGGTGACGACGCACTTCGCCATAGCGCCACCGGTGAGCGTCGTGATCCCCGCCATGAACGAGGCGGAGAACCTCCCGTACGTCTTCAAGACCCTGCCGGAGTGGATCCACGAGGTCGTCCTGGTCGACGGCAACTCCACGGACGACACCATCGAGGTCGCCCGGGAGCTGTGGCCCGACGTCAAGGTGGTCCAGCAGCTCGGCAAGGGCAAGGGCGACGCCCTGATCACGGGCTTCGCCGCCTGCACGGGCGACATCATCGTGATGGTCGACGCGGACGGCTCGGCCGACGGCAGCGAGATCGTGAGCTATGTGTCCGCCCTCGTCGGCGGTGCGGACTTCGCCAAGGGCTCCCGGTTCGCCAACGGCGGCGGCACGGACGACATGACACCGATCCGCAAGCTCGGCAACCGCGTGCTGTGCTCGATCGTCAACCACAAGTTCGGCGCCCGCTACACCGACCTGTGCTACGGCTACAACGCCTTCTGGAAGCACTGCCTGGACGACATCGCCCTCGACTGCGCCGGCTTCGAGGTCGAGACCCTGATGAACATCAGAGTCGTCAAGGCGGGCCTTCGCGTCCAGGAGATTCCCAGCCACGAATTCGTCCGCATCCACGGCGCCAGCAACCTGCGGGCCGTGCGGGACGGGCTGCGCGTGCTGAAAGTGATCCTGCAGGAGCGCGGCACCCGGCGCCGCCGCCCGCAGCGGCCGGCCATCGCGCCCGCCGCCAACCGTGGGGAAGTGTCTTGACGACCAGTGCTTCCCCCCACGGCGCCGCGGACGGCGCCGGCCCGGCCACCGGGCCATCGGTGTCGGTGGTCATCTGCGTCTACACCGAGGACCGCTGGGACGACATCGTCGCCTCGGTGGCCTCGGTCCGCGAGCAGTCCCGGCCGGCTCTGGAGATCCTGGTGGTCGTGGACCACAATCCGGCCCTGCTGCGGCGGCTCGCCAAGCGGTACGGGGACGACGGCTGCGCCGGGGACGGGGTGCGGGTGCTCGCCAATGCGGGCCCCCGCGGCCTGTCCGCGGGCCGCAACACCGGCATCGCGGCCTCGTCCGGCGAGATCATCGCCTTCCTCGACGACGACGCCGTCGCCGAGCGCGACTGGCTGCGGCACTTCGCCGAGGCCTACGCCGACCCCCGGGTGATGGCCGTGGGCGGCCGCACCCAGCCGGTGTGGGCGTCCCGGAGGCGGCCCGCCTGGTTCCCCGAGGAGCTCGACTGGGCCGTCGGCTGCACGTACCGGGGCCTGCCGCCCGGCAGGGTGCGGGTGCGCAACGTCCTCGGGGGCAACGCCTCCTTCCGCCGGTCGGCCTTCGAGCTGGCCGGCGGCTTCGCCAGCGGCATCGGCCGCGACGGCGACCGGCTGCCGCTGGGCTGCGAGGAGACGGAGCTGTGCATCCGGCTGACCCGGGCCGTGCCCGGGGCGGTCCTGCTGATCGACGACCGGTCGGTCATCCACCACCGGGTGCCCGCGGCCCGCGAGCGCTTCGGCTATCTGTGGACCCGCTCGTACGCCGAGGGCCTGTCCAAGGCCCTGGTGACGCGGAGCGTGGGGGCGCAGAAGGGGCTGGCGTCCGAGCGCCGGTACACCACGCGGGTGCTGCCCGCCGGGGTCGCCCGGGGGCTGCGAGACGCCCTGCTGGGCAGGCCCGGCGGTGCGGGGCGGGCCGGGGCGATCGTGGCCGGGCTGACGGCCGCGACCTGCGGCTATGCGGTGGGCACGCTCCGGGCCCGGCGCAGCGGCGGGCGCTATGCGGTGGCGGCGGCTTCGGAGCCGGCCGGGCCGAGACCGGCAGAGGAGGCGGGCGCATGAGCGCGAGCCGGGTCCCGATACTGATGTATCACGCGGTGGCGCACACCCCCGCGCGCGCCACCTACGGCCTGTCGGTCTCGCCGCACGCGTTCGCGCGGCAGATGCGGCTCCTGGCCGACCGCGGGTTCCACCCGCTGACGACCGAGGAGCTCGCGAAGGCGTGGCGGGCCGGCTCCGGGCTGCCCCGGAAGCCGGTGCTGATCACCTTCGACGACGGCTACGAGGGCGTGCACCGGCACGCCCTGCCCACCTTGGTGGAGCACCGTTTCAGCGCCACGCTCTTCGCCTCGACGGGCTGGCTCCGCGGTGCTCACGAGACCGGGGGCGCGCTCGACCTGATGCTGAGCTGGGGTCAGGTGCGGGAGCTCGCGGCGTCGGGGATGGAGATCGGCGGGCACAGCCACACCCACCCGCAGCTCGACCAACTCCCGGACGATCAGCTGTGGTTCGAGGTGCTGCGGTGCCGCGAGATACTGGCCACGGAGCTGGGGCGGGCGCCGGTCTCCTTCGCCTATCCCTACGGCTATTCCAGCCGGCGGGTGCGGCGCATCGTGCGGGCGGCGGGCTTCGGCATCTCCCTGGCCGTGGGCAACGGCCTGGCCGCCCGCCCCCAGGGGCCGTACGCCCTGGAGCGGGTGACGGTGCGGCGCTCGACGGGGATGGCCGAGTTCGAGCGGCTCGTCGAAGGCCGGGGGGTGGGGCGGATCTTCGCCCGGGACCGGACGCTCACCAAGGGATACGCCCTCTACCGCAGAACCCGACAGGTCGTCAGGAAGGCAAGCGAAACCCGTGTCTGACACGTCCACCCGAACCGAGGAGCGGGAGACGGAGGGGCCGGCCGGCCGCAGGCTGCGGCTGCCGGGGCGGGGCGGCGGAAGCCCGCTGTTCCGCAACGCCTTCGCGCTGATGCTCAACACGGGCATCAGCGCCGTCCTCGGTCTCGGGTACTGGCTGATCGCCGCCCGGTACTACACGGAAGGGGCGGTCGGTCAGGGCTCGGCGGCCATCGCCGCGATGAAGCTCCTCGCGGGGCTCACCGCGGTGACCCTGACCGGGGGGCTGGCGCGATTCATCCCGGTCGCCGGGCGGACGACGGGCAAGCTCGTCTTCCGCACCTACGCGGGCAGCTCCCTGGTCGTCGCGCTCGCGGCGGGCGTCTTCCTGCTCACCCTGGGCTCGTGGGGGCCGTCGTACCGCTTCCTGCACGGCCCCCTCAACGGCCTGGGCTTCATCGCCGCCGTGATCGCCTGGTCGCTGCTCACCCTGCAGGACGGGGTGCTCACCGGCCTGCGCCGGGCGCTGTGGGTGCCCGTGGGCAACACCGTCTTCTCGGCGGTGAAGCTGGCCCTGCTGGTGGGGCTGGCGGCGACGCTGCCCACCTCCGGCGTGTTCGTGTCGTGGGTGGTCTCCATCGCCGTGTCGGTGCTGCCGCTGGGCTGGCTGGTCTTCCGCCGGCTCGTGCCCCGGCACGTCGCGGCCACGGAGGCGACGGCGCGGCCCGCCTCGTACCGCGAGATGGGCCGCTTCCTCGCCGGGGACTACACGGGCTCGCTGTTCTCCCTGGCCGTGGTCTACCTCGTGCCGGTGATCATCGCCTCGCAGGTCAGCTCCGAGGACAACGCGTACTTCTACATCACCACCACCATCGGCGGCACGGTCAACCTGCTCGCGATCAACATGGGCGCGTCGCTGACCGTGGAGGGCTCGCACGACCCCGCGCGGCTCGCGGAGAACTGCCGGGCGGCGCTGCGCCGGATGGCCACGATCATGGTGCCGGTCTGCCTGCTGCTGTTCTTCCTCGCGCCGTACATCCTGGGCGTCTTCGGCCCCGGCTACGCCCACGCGGCCACGCCGCTGCTGCGCTGGTTCGCGGTGGGCGCGGCGCTGCGCGTGGTGATGGAGGTCTATTTCGCGGTGCTGCGGGCGCAGAGCCGGACGGCCGGACTGGCCTATCTCCAGGGGCTGTTGTGCGTGCTGGTGCTGGGGCTGACGCTGGTGCTCCTGCCGCGCATGGGGCTCACGGGCGCGGGGGTGGCCGAGATCAGCAGTCTGGCGGTCATCGTGTCCATCTCGGCGGTCAAGCTCCGCCGGATCCTGCGCGGCGTGCGGCCCGCGCCCGCCGCGTACGCCCCCGATGTCGCCCCGGACGGCGATCTGGCCGACCTGGCGGCGCGCGGCGACCGGCGGGACGCCCCGCGCACCGAGCCGCTCGGCGTCCGGCGCGGGATGCGGCACGGCCTCACCCGCGGCTTAGGGGGTGAGGGCGAGGAGACGCCCGGGGACAGAGACAGCGGGGGCTACGGCACCCGCTGGGCCCTGCGCGCCGCGCTCGACGCGGACACGATGCCGCTGGGCGTGCGGCTGGACTTCGACCACTTGGAGAGGCGCCCTGATCTCCGGCACACCCCGGAGGCAGTCGTCGTGTCCCACTCCCTCTCCCCGGCCGCACCGGGCCCGTCCGTGACGCCGCCCGCGCGAGAGAAGGCCGCCGGCCAGGAGAGGCAGGAGAAGGCCGCCGCTCCCCCGGGCCCGCCGCCGTGGTGGCGCCGCCCGGAGGCGGCGGTCTGGCTGCTGCTGGCGGCGGCCCTCGCGCTGTACTGGACACCGCTGGCGGGCGTCGGCGAGGCCACGCTGGACCGGATGGGCGGGCTCGGCCTGATCTCCGTGCTGCCAGTGGCCACGCTGGCCGGGGCGGCCCTGCTGATCGCCGCGTTCGTGGCGGCCCTGTGCCTGGACGGTCAGCGGCGCCCGCTGCTCACGGCCGTCCTGGTGCTGACGGTGGTGTGCCTGCACGCCCTGCCGGCGGTGCTGGAGGCGCAGCCGCGCTTCGCGACGGCCTGGCAGCACCTGGGCTTCCTGGACTTCATCGACCGCACGGGGGTGGCGGCGCCGGATCTGGACGCCCGCTGGAGCTGGCCGGGGTTCTTCGCCCTGATGGCGTTCGCGGCGAAGGTGGCCGGCGTGAGCGACCTGACGGAGGTGCTGCGCTGGTGGCCGACGGCGATCCAGCTGCTGTGCCTGGCGCCGCTCGCGCTGCTGCTGCGCGCCGTGCGCGCGGGGTGGCGGGCGAAGTGGACGGCGGCCTGGCTGTTCGTGCTGTGCGGCTGGGTCGGGCAGGACTACTTCTCGCCGCAGGCCCTCAACTACTTCTTCTACCTGCTGTTCGCCGCGGTGCTGCTGGTGTGGTTCCGCTGGCCGCGGCAGCTGCGCGGCACGCTGGTCCCGGGCGAGACGGAGCCGCTGCCGGCCGGCCGGCGGGCGCAGGGGGCGCTGCTGGCGGTGGTGATCGCGCTGTTCGCGGCGTCGGTGGCCAGCCACCAGCTGACGCCGTTCGTGATGCTGGGCGTGCTGACCGCGCTGGTCGTCACCGGCCGCTCGACGCTGCGCGGCCTGCCGCTGCTGTGCGGTGTGATGCTGGTGGTGTGGGTGGGCTTCCTGGCGGAGCCGTACTGGTCGGGCCACTTCGACGAGCTGTTCGGCGGTCTGGGGTCCCTGGGCGGCAATGTCTCCTCGTCGGTCTCGGGCCGGATCGAGGGCGGCAGCCCGGTCCACAAGCTGGTGCTCTACACCCGGGTGGTGCTCGCGGGCGGGGTGCTGGCGTTCGCCGCGATCGGCTGGTGGCGCCGGCGCCGCGCCGGAATCGGCGACGTGGCCCTGCTGGTGCTGACCGCCGTGCCGTTCCTGGCCTTCGGCATGCAGTCGTACGGCGGCGAGGTGGCCCTGCGGGTGTTCCTGTTCGCGCTGCCGGGCGCGTGCGTCCTGTCGGCGCTCGCGCTGTTCCCGCGCGCCGCCGAGGGCGCCGGCCGGCCGCTCGTGGCACCGCTGGCGGCGCTGCTGGCGGGCCTGGTCCTGGTCTTCGGCTTCCTGGTGGCCCGCTGGGGGAACGAGCCCTTCGAGCGGGTACGGCCCGGCGAGGTCGCCGCGATGGACTTCGTTTACGCGCACGACAAGCCGACCGTACGGCTGTTGTGGATGAGCAGCGATCCGTCGAAGAACGTCACCCCGGCCATGCCGTGGGGCGCCAAGGACATGGAGCGCGTGCAGTACGACGCGATGCTCGCCCCGCGCGACCCGGCCCGCGTGGACGAGCTGGTCACCGCGCTCCGGAAGGCGGGCCCGAACGCATATCTGATCGTCAACCGCGGCCAGTCGGTGTACCTCCAGCTCGACGCGGGCTATGCGGCCGGCTGGGACGGCCGGGCGCGGAAGGCGCTCGACGGCCGGCCGGAGCTGCGCCGGGCGTTCTGGAACGAGGACGCCGTGCTGTACGAGCTGAAGCAGAAGCCCGCCGGGGAGGCGCCGCAGCCCAGGCCGGGCCCGGCGGGCCCGCGGGTGACGTGGACGCCGGTGTCGGTGGTCGGCGCGCTGGCGGCGGTGGCGCTGCTGGTGCTGCTGACGGCGCGGGAGCTGATGCGGGTGATGGCCCGGCCGGGGGTGCGGCAGCTGCGCCGCCTGCAGGGGTCGTACTGGTTCGCGCTGCCGTTGCTGCTGGTCCTGCTGGTGTCGCTGGTGTACCGCTTCGCGACGATGTCCTAGCCGGTGCCGTGGCCGCCGGGCCGGTTCAGCCGGTCCAGCGGATCTCGTTGGGCGCCAGGTCCATCGGCTGACCGTCGACGTCGACGGTCAGCCGGCGGTCCTGCATGTTGACGACGAGGACGGTGCTGCCCGCGGCGAGGGCGCTGACGGCGTCGCGGTTCTGCCCGGCGACGTCCGGGGCGCGCAGCTCCGCGCCGGGCGGGAAGGCCTTGCCGAAGCGGGTCAGCAGGTCGAGCATGGGCAGGCCGCCCCCGCCGCCCTTCAGTTCGGTGCTGCGCCAGAGGCAGCCGGGGCAGTCGGCGCCGGTCTCCTCGGGGTTCCAGTAGAAGGCGGCGGAGACGCCCGATCTGGCGAGGTGCATCATGGCCGTGGCGTGCACGGCGAGGCGGTGCTGCTCGGTCCAGAGCTTGCGGTCGTCGTTGGCGTCGGCGGGCTCCACGTACCACTCGGACCACCAGACGGGCAGGTTGGTGGTCCTGCGCAGCCAGGTGGTCACGTCGGCGAACTTGGCGGTCGCGGCGAACTCGTCGGGGAAGAGCTTGCTGCCTTCGCGGGTGTAGCTGGCGCCGTCGACCACGAGGAAGTCGGCGCCCTTCTTGTGGGTGTTCCAGTACGTGAGGGCGTCGATCGCCCGCTGGTCGACCGCGCCCCAGGAACCGCGCAGGGAGGAGGCGTTGGAGGAGGAGCCCGGCGGATTGCTGTCCATGCTGATGTACGGGCCGCCGACGACGTTGGCGCTGTTCTGCTTCTTCAGCTCCGTGTAGACGAGGTTGTACAGCTCCGTGTAGCCCTCGTAGTTCCAGCGGCCCTTGCGCTCGTCGTAGAAGCCCTTGAACTCGTTCCAGACGATGAAGTGCCGGATGTCCGGATAGCGCTTGGCGATGACGCCCGCGAGCTTGGCGAAGTCCTCGTAGTGGGCGCGGTCGGGCGCCTTCTCCAGCGACTTCTGCGACCAGTCGGTGCGCTCGCCGCCGCCCTTCATCCAGTCGGGCGCGCAGCACAGGGTGAGCACGGGCGTCGCGTTGGTCTTGCGCATGAAGGCGACGCGCCGGTCGAGGTCGCCGAAGTTGTACGAGCCGGGCCTGGGCTCGGGGTTGTCGACGCCCCAGCCCATGATGTGCTGGTTCTGCGGCATGGGAACGGCGGACAGCAGCCCGGCCGCGGCCCGGCGGGCGGCGTCGTCGCCACGGTCGGCGCTGTACTGGGTGTGGGTGAAGCCCCAGCCGAGCTCCACGGCCGCCGAGCGGTCGCCTCCGGAACCGTCGGGGAGGTCGCCGCCGGTTTCCCGGCTCGTCGCCCACAGGACGAGGAGCGCGGCCAGCGCGAGCGCGCCGGCCACGACCAGCGCGGTGAACCGCCATCGCCCTGCCCGCCGAAACGTCCGAACTGCGCCACGTCGTCCCATCACGGGCAAGCGTATCCGCGGCCGAATCGCCGTGGGCGCGTTCCGGACGAACGGGGGCAGGTGTCGTGGTTCCGGTCGCGGACCCGGCGTGAAGAGGCCCGGGTTCCTCCGGGAATCACGCGAAAACCTGTGTGCGCAAGGGGCCCCGGTGCCGGATCATGGGCCGCATGTGTGCCGACCGCCGACCCAGCGCCAGGAGGCAGGCCCTGCCCACCGACCCGGACCTCACGCCGACCGAGAAGACGCTGCCGATCCGGCTCAACGTGGACGACAGCGACTCGCCGTCCGACGTCATCGACGCCCTCTTCCTGGGCCGGTTCGCCACCGGCGAGCAGCCGTACGCGCACAGCCACTCCGTGGACCGCGTCAAGTCCGGGGCCACCCTGCTCCCGCCGGCGTGCCGCGTGGTGCGCTCCGCGCGGGACGACGACCGCAGCGCGACCCTCGCCGAGGGCGACGGCTGGACGCTGCTCGTCTCCCGCTGGAACCGCGGGGCCGACGTGTCCGTGACGGCCACCACCGACGAGCTGGCCAGGAAGGTGCTCGGCCAGGCCGTCGACGGCGCGGAGGACGAGCCGGAGCCGCAGCCGGAGCACGTGACCATGGGCTTCTGGTACGTCTCGCCGCGGCGCGGCCCGCACCGGACGACCCGGCAGATCTCCGCCGGCACGTGGGAGGAGGTCCGGCCCAACTACACGGCGCGGGTCGCCGACGCCATGGACCGGCTGATGAAGGTCACCCCGGACGACATCGCCGGGCGGCTGCTGCTCCTGCACGGCCCGCCCGGCACCGGCAAGACGTCCGCCCTGCGCACGCTCGCGCGGTCGTGGCGGGACTGGTGCCAGGTGGACTGCGTGCTGGACCCCGAACGGCTGTTCAACGACGTCGGCTATCTGATGGACATCGCCATCGGCGAGGACGACGGCGGCTCCAAGGGCCGCTGGCGGCTGCTGCTCCTGGAGGACTGCGACGAGCTGATCCGCGGCGAGGCCAAGCACACGGCGGGGCAGGCCCTGTCCCGGCTGCTGAACCTCACGGACGGGCTGCTCGGGCAGGGCCGCAACGTCCTCGTGGGCGTCACCACCAACGAGGACCTGGAGCGGCTGCACCCGGCCGTCGTGCGGCCGGGCCGCTGCCTGGCCCGGATCGAGGTCGGCCCGCTGACCCGCGGGGAGGCGGTGGGCTGGCTGGGCTCGGAGGAGGGGATCGGCCGCGAAGGCGCGACGCTCGCGGAGCTGTTCGCCTTGCGGCGTGGCAGCGGGCCGGCGTCGGTGCCGGCGTCTCGCGACGGGGCGGATGCGGGGTTGTATCTGTGACGCCCCCGCCCGTCGCGCCCTGACGGCCCCGCGGCCGGGGCCGGTTCGGCACCGCCGGACCGCCACGTGGTGGCTGAGCACCGCTGCGGCGGAAGAAAATGCCCGCCGCAGCGGCGAGCGACCACGACGTGCGAGTCCGGCGGTGCCGAACCGGCGCGCGGCCTACTCGTACACCGCCCGCAGTGCGTCCTCCGCCGCCGCCCGGGCGGCCTCGTGGTCCAGCCCGAGGCGGTGCACCCGCGCGGCGAAGGCCGCGGCGGCCGCCGCGGCCTCCCGCGCCGCCGTGTCGCCCGGGGCCGCGACGAAGGAGCCGTGGCGGCCCCGGGTCTCGATGACGCCGTCGGCTTCCAGGGCGCGGTACGCCTTGGCGACGGTGTTCGCGGCGAGGCCGAGTTCCTCGGCGAAGCCGCGGACGGTGGGGAGCTTGTAGCCGACGGGGAGCTCGCCGGAGCGGGCGCGCTCGGCGATCCGGGCGCGGATCTGCTCGAAGGGCGGCTCGGCCGCGTCCGGGTCGACGGTGATCTTCAGGGCCACGCTCGGACTCTACAGCGTCTACAGCTCCAGCGCGGTGTCGTGCATGCGCAGCCAGGTGTCCAGGTTGAGGACGAGTTCGGTGGCGGAGCGGAAGGATTCGCCGGCGTCCTCTGCGAGGCAGCCGGCGACGGCCTCGGTGTCGAGCAGGGGGCGTACGGGCGCGTCCTCGTCGGCGAGGACGCGGCGGAGCTCGGCGCGGAGCGCGGCGGCGTAGCGGGGGTCCTGGATGCTGGGGTAGGGGCTCTTGACGCGGTCGGCGACCATCGCGGGCAGCACGTCGCGGGTGGCGGCGCGCAGGAGGGACTTCTCGCGGCCGTCGAAGGTCTTCATGGCCCAGGGGGTGTTGAAGGCGTACTCGACGAGGCGGTGGTCGCAGAAGGGGACGCGGACCTCCAGGCCGACGGCCATGCTGGCGCGGTCCTTGCGGTCGAGGAGGAGCTGCACGAAGCGGGTGAGGTGGAGGTGGCTGATCTCGCGCATGCGCCGTTCGAGGCCGGTCTCGCCGGGCAGGCGGGGCACTTCGGCGAGCGCGTCGTGGTAGCGGGCGTCCTGGTAGCCGGCGAGGTCGAGCTTGGCGAGGAGGCCGCGGTCGAGGAGGGCGGAGCGGCCTCCGCTGTGTTCGCCGGCGAAGCGGTCGGCGGCGCCGGCGGCGGCCCAGGGGAAGGTGGCGGCGTGCACGTGCTCGGGGTCGTGGAACCAGCGGTAGCCGCCGAAGACCTCGTCGGCGGACTCGCCGGAGAGGGCGACGGTGGACTGTGCGCGGATGGCCTTGAACAGCAGGTAGAGGGAGACGTCGCCGTCGCCGAAACCGCTGATGGGCATGTCGCGTGCGGTGAGGACGGCGTCGCGGTTGGCCTTGGCCATCAGGTCGGCGGCGTCGAGGACGATGTCGGAGTGGTCGGAGGCGACGTGGGCGGCGAGGGCGTGGGCGTAGGGGCCGTCGGGGGTGGGCCGCATGGGGTCGGGCCGGAAGTTCTCGGTGTGACCGGTGAAGTCGACCGAGAACGAGCGGACCGGTCCGCCGCCGGCGGCGTCGAGGCCCTTGGCGGCGAGGGCGGTGATGACGGAGGAGTCGAGGCCGCCGGAGAGCAGGGTGCACAGGGGGACGTCGGCGATGAGCTGGCGGCCGACGATGTCGTCGAGCAGGTCGCGGACGTGGCGGACGGTGGTGCCGAGGTCGTCGGTGTGCTCGCGGGCTTCGAGGGCCCAGTAGCGGCGGAGGGTGAGCCCTCCGCGGCGTATGCGGGCGGTGTGGCCGGGGGGCAGTTCGTACATGCCCTTGTAGGCGGCGTGGCCGGGGGTCTTGGTGAAGGCGACGAGTTCGGCGAGGCCTTCCGCGTCGACGGCGGGGCGCACGGCCGGGTGGGCGAGGATCGCCTTGGGCTCGGAGCCGAAGAGGACGCCGCCGGGCAGGGGGAAGTAGTAGAGGGGCTTGATGCCCATGCGGTCGCGGACGAGGAGGAGTTCCTCGGCGCGCGGGTCCCACAGGGCGAAGGCGTACATGCCGTTGAGGCGCTCGGTGAAGTCCTCGCCCCACTGGAGGTAGGCGTGGAGGACGACTTCGGTGTCGCTCCGCGTGCGGAAGGCGTGGCCGTGACTTTCGAGTTCGGCGCGCAGCTCGCGGTAGTTGTAGACCTCGCCGCTGTAGGTGGTGACGAGCAGGGTGCGGCCGTCGCGCTCGACGGCCATGGGCTGGGCGCCGCCCTCGATGTCGATGACGGCGAGGCGCCGGTGGCCGAGGGCGGCGTGGGGGCCGGACCAGGTGCCGCCGGCGTCGGGTCCGCGGCAGGCCATGGTCCGCGTCATCGCGTCGAGCGTGCCGCGCGCGGCGGGGGTGGTGAGGTCGTCGGCGTAGGAGATCCATCCGGTGATCCCGCACATCGTTGCGGTCTCCCCTTTCGGTAGGCCGGTCCCGGGTTTCCGGGCGTGGCTGATCCCCCGTGGGGTGCGGGCCCCGCCTCGGGGGCGGCGGGGACCGCACGGATCACCGTACGCCCATTTAGATGCATAGACCATCCATGTGGCGGTGAAACGCCGGGAAAGCAGTGCGGAACCGGCCAACTCCCGTGCTCAGGACTCTCACGGGACATTCCCGGGATGTGCCCGGCACGTGCCGGGACCCGCTCAGGACAGGAAGTGGAACGTGGGCGCCGGATGCATCAGGAAGTCGTGGTGCGAGATGTTCCAGGCGTACGCGCCCGCCATCGCGAAGGCGATCCGGTCCCCCGCCCGCAGCTCGGCCACCGGGACCGCCCGCGCGAGGACGTCCTTCGGCGTGCACAGCTGCCCGCTGAGGGTCACCGGCTCGTCCAGCGCGGCCGGGCGCGGCCAGGGGCGCTCCCACGCGTCGGTGGGCAGCACGGCGAAGGGCTGGTCGTGGCCCTTGGCGGCGGGGGTGCGCAGGTGGTGGGTGCCGCCGCGCACGACGGCGAACGCCTCGCCGTGGCTGTGCTTGACGTCGAGGACCTCGGTGACGTACCAGCCGGAGTGGGCGGTCAGGGCGCGGCCGGGTTCGACGCGCAGCCGGAGGCCGGGGTGTTCGGCGGCGAGCCGGGCGAGGCCGGCCCCGTAGGCGGTCCAGTCGAAGCGGGCGTGCGGGCGCGCGTAGTCGACGGCCATGCCGCCGCCCACGTTGACCTCGTCCAGGCCGAGGCCGTGCCGTTCGCCGAGGGCGCGCGCCCAGGCGGTGACGCGGGCGGCGACGGCGAGGAGGGCGGGGGCGCCGAGGCCGCTGGCGAGGTGGGCATGGATGCCGCGCAGCCGCAGCCGGGTGCCGCGCAGCAGGGGCAGGCACGCCTCGGCGCGGCGCGGGTCGAGGCCGAAGGGGCTGGGGCGGCCGCCCATCGCGAGGGCGGCGCCGCCGAGTTCCCCGTCGCCGGCGGGCAGGTTGACGCGCAGCAGGATGTCGACGGGCGCTTCTCCGGGGCGTTCGGCGGCGAGGGCGGCGAGCAGGCGCAGTTCGTTCTCGCTCTCGACGTGGATGCGCTCGGCGCCGAGGCGGAGGGCGAGGCGCAGTTCGGGTTCGGTCTTGCCGGGTCCGCCGAAGGCGAGCGGCAGGCCGGGGACGGCCTTGCGGACGTGGGCGAGTTCGCCGCCGGAGGAGACCTCGTAGCCGCTGACGTGGGGGGCGAGGGCCCGGAGGACTTCGGGGGCGGGGTTGGCCTTGGCCGCGTAGTACAGCTCGGTCTCCGGCGGCAGGGCCGCGCGGACCTCCGCGGCGTCGCCGGCCAGGGCCGTGAGGTCGTGGACGTAGGCGGGCAGGTCGCCGCCGGGCAGGGCCGTGGCGTGGCCGGCGACGCGGGGAGGGATCACGGGGCGGGGCTCCAGGTGACAGGGCGGGCGGCCGTGGTGAGGCCGGCGGTGGACAGCAGGTCGGGCGCCAGCGGCGAGGCGATGCGCACGTAGCCGGCGTCGCGGTCGGCCTTGCGCTCCCAGCGGGTGAGGAGGTTGGCCTTGGCGGGCAGCGGGACGCCGGCGACGAGCGCTCTGAGCAGCGGGGGGTTGCCGTGGGCGGCGGCGCGGTCGGCGAAGGCGCGGCGCACGGCGTACCAGAGCTCGGGTTCGAGGTGGGGGTGGCGGTCGGCGAGGGCGGCGAGGACCTCGGCGATGTGGTTGACGACGAGGCAGTAGACGACGCGGTCCCAGCCGCGTGCGCGGTCGTACGTCATGGGCCGGGCGACGTCCGCGGGGAGGGCGGCGAGGGCGGCGGCGTGGTGGCCGGGCAGCAGCTTGGTGCCTTCGAGGTCGCGGAAGAGGACCTGCCGGGGCGTGCCGTCGGCGCCGACGCCGAGGACGACGTTCTGCAGGTGGGGTTCGAGGACGACGCCGTGGTCGAAGTAGGCGGCGAGCACGGGCGGGACGAGCAGCCCGAGGTAGGCGTGCCACCAGGCGAGGGCCTCGGCGGGGCCGGTGCCGTGCAGGAGGCTGCCGAGGTGGGCGCCGCCGGTGGGGTACTCGTCGGCGACGGCGGCGGCGAGGAGGCCGGTGACGCCGGGGGCGAGGCGGGCGCCGAGGCCCTCGCGGACGATGACGCCGAAGCCCTCGGTGAGGTCGCGGCTGCCCAGGTCCAGGGTGCGGTAGGCGGGTTCGCGCAGCAGGCCGGTGCCGGGGAAGCGGGTCTCCAGATCGGTGGCGGCGGCTTCGAGGAGGCGGGTGAGGGCGACGGCGCCGGCCAGCTCGTACTCGGCGTTCTTGCGCAGGCAGTTGGTGATGCGGACGTTGAGGCTGAACTTGAGGAAGTCGCGGCCGTCGTAGAGGGTCCGCACGGACGCGGTCGGCGCGAAGGGGGCGCCGCCGGGGCCGAGGTCGAGGACATCGCGGCGGGCGATCGCGGCGCGCAGCACCGGGTGGTCGCGCAGCATCGCGTACTGCCAGGGGTGGGCGGGCAGCAGCACGTAGCCCTCGGGGACGGGCCGCTGCCGGTCGAGGGCGGCGAGGGCCCCGGGGGCCGCGGTCTCCTGCCGCACGCGCTCGCGCCGCACGGCCAGGTGGTGCAGCGGGAAGCGGGCGCGGGCCTCGGGGGCGTAGCGGGTCCAGTCGGCGGCGGCGCCGGTGCGGGCCTTGGGGGTGGGGTGGAAGCGGTGGCCGAAGAGGAGCGACTGCTCGGAGTCCATGTACGGGTCGGGGCCCGCCGCGCCGCGCGGGGCGTCGAGGGCCGCCGTGACGCCGGCGTGGCCGGCGGCCACCTGGCCGAGGAACTCCTCGTTGCGGACGCCGGTGCGCAGCTCCAGCTCGCGGTGGATGTGCTCGGCGAGCTCCTGCCAGGTCAGCTCGGTCCAGGCGCCGTCGCGCTCGGTGCGGACGGGGCCGGTGAAGCGGTGCGCGCCGATGAGGGAGGCGCGCCGCAGCCCGACGCGGAGGAGGACGCCGCAGCGGGGCAGGCGCAGCAGCAGGTGGCCGTCGGCGACGGCGGTCTGGTGCTCGGGCCCGGAGACCTCGCGGAGCAGGCAGTTGAGCAGCGTGTGGGCGACCACGTGGTCGGCGGTGGCCACGCCGGGGAGGGCGGCGGGGGGTGCGGAGGACATTCAGCGGCTCCAGCGGGTGCGGAGGAGTGTGGTGGTGCTGACGACGGCCGTCAGGGCTGCGACGGCGGATCCTGCGGCGACGGGCGCGGCCGGGCCCCAGAGGCCGGTTGCGGCGGCGGCTGCCGCTCCGGCGACGACGGCTCCGGCCTTGGATATGAACTCCAGGGAGCCGAAGAGGCGGCCGGGCCCGCGGCCGCGGCTGGCCTCGGCCGCGAGTGCGGACAGGCTGACCAGGCCCAGCGTCATGCCGGCGCCGAGGAGCAGCCGCAGCGCCACGAACGAGGCGACGGTGGAGGCTCCCCAGTGCCCGGCGAGGGCGGCGGCCACGCAGGCGAAGCCGGTGACGGCGCCGAGGTACGGGCGGTGGGCGACGGCGGCGTGGACGGGCTTGGCGAGCAGCAGGTAGCAGGCGTGCGGGAGGGCGAAGAGGGCGCCGCCGGCGGACGGGCCGAGGCCCGGCAGCCGCTCGCCGACCAGGGTGAGCAGGTAGGGGTAGGAGATGACGGTGGCGAGGACGAAGGCGAACTCGAGGGCGTAGAGGGTGCGCAGGGGGCCGGGCGGCGGGGCCTCGGCGGGCGCCGCGGCGGCCTCGGGTTCCGCCGTGTGCGGCGGTTCGGGGAGGGCGGCCAGCATCAGGGCGGCGGCCAGGGGCAGGACGGCGAGGAGCGCGTACTGGCGGTGCGGGGAGAGCCAGGGCGTGAGGCCGCCGACGAGGACCGGCGCGGCGACGAGCGCGAGGCGGGCGCTGCCCTGCATCAGGGTGAGCGCCCAGGAGAGGCGGCGGCCGTCGAGGGCCGCGGCGAGGTAGCCGTTGGAGGCGGCGAAGGTGCCGCCGAGGACGCCCTGGAGGACGAGGGCGGCGGTGAAGGCGGGCAGGCTGTCGGCGAGGCCGGCGAGCAGGAAGGACAGGGCGAGGCCGAGCTGGGCGCGCAGCAGGAGGCGCTTGCGGCCGAAGCGGTCGGCGAGCCGGCCCCACAGGGGTGCGCCGAGAGCGCCGAAGACGGTGGGGACGACGTAGAGCAGGCCGGCCCAGCGAGCGCCGCGGTGGCCGAGGGCGGGCAGGATCTCGGTGAGGTAGGGGGGCAGGCCGAGGGCGGCGAACGAGGCGACGAAGTAGCAGGCGGCGACGGCGTGGACCTGGCGGTTGCGCAGCACGGGCCGGTCCTCGCGGGTGCGGCCGTCGTGGAGCAGGGCCGTCATCGCCGGGCGTCCCGCAGGTAGTTGGGGCCTTGGACGTAGTGCTTGTTGATGTCGGCCGCGCCGGAGCGCTCCTTGGTGAGCAGGGTGCCGGCGGTGACCATGGCCTTGACCGGCAGCCGGTCGGCGTCGAGGACGCGGGCGCGCAGGACGGCGGCGGCTCCGGGCGAGGTGGCGGCGACGCGCTCGACGGCCTCGGCGAGCCGGTCGCGCAGGCGGGCGAGGAGCCCGCCGAGGTCGCCGCGGCCGAGCCGGGCGAGCTCGAAGACGGGGGCGGCGGCGCACAGGTGGACGGTGATGGTGGCGAAGACGTCGGCCACGGGGCCGTCGCCGGCGACGAGGATGCGCCGGTCGTCGAAGCCGAGGAGGTCGGCGGCCGACCCGCCGAGCCGGGCGGCGAGGCGCACGGCGTACACGCGCGGGCCGTCGTTGTCCTTCAGCAGCAGCCGCATCCGGGGCTTCCCGCCGGGGGCGTCCAGGACGAGGGAG
The DNA here is from genome assembly GCF_003011965.1 of Streptosporangium nondiastaticum. Classification (GTDB taxonomy): domain Bacteria; phylum Actinomycetota; class Actinomycetes; order Streptomycetales; family Streptomycetaceae; genus Streptomyces; species Streptomyces nondiastaticus. The sequence goes on along the minus strand of NZ_PXWG01000107.1, from coordinate 2,565 downwards.
GTGTTCTGCTGGTGGGATTCGAGGGCGATGCCGTACGAGAAGAGGGTGGTGTGCCAGTCCAGGAGGAGGGTCAGGTAGGCGTCGAGGAGGGCGGCGAGCGAGCCGCCGTAGTAGCGGTCGGCGAGTTCGTCGGCGACGAGGGCTCCGCCGGGGGTGCGGGCGAGCAGCGCGGCGACGGGCAGGACGTGGGCGTCCTGCAGGCCGGCCGGGTAGCGGCGGGCGAGGACGGCGAGGAGTTCGTGGTCGGACTGCAGGTGGGCGCGTTCGTCGGCGAGGAGGATCCGGCCGGCGAAGCGCGGCTCGTGGGCGATGACCTCGTCGAGGAGGCGCTGGCCCACCTCGCCGTCGAGGAGGGTGCCGGGCTTGATGGTGCGCCGGTTGCGCAGGCCCAGGGTGGCGGTGGCCAGGGGCAGTTTGAGGTGGGTGGCGGGGTCGGCGGCGACGGCCACCGTGCGGGTGGAGAGCGTGGGCAGCACCTCCAGCCAGGGCTTCTCGGCGTAGTGGGCGGTGCCGCTCAGGCCGGCCGCGCGCAGGGCCGCGGCGAGGGGGCCGGCCACGGTGAGCGGGTGGACGGGCAGGGCGGTGTGGGTGGCGTCGAGGCCGCGCAGGCCGAGGGCGGCCGGGGCGGGCCACCAGGCGGGCAGGCGGGTCCGGTCGCCGCGCACGGCGCCGTGCGGGAGGGCGAGCCAGTGCAGGGCGAAGGACGGGTGGAACTCGGGTGCGTACGCGCGTATTTCGTCCTCGCTGAGGCCGGCGCGGGAGCGGCCGGTCGGGTAGACGGGGTGGTCGCGGTAGGCGGCGAGGGTGTCGTAGGCGAGGGAGCCGCCCAGGCCCGTCCAGCCGCCGGTGTGCCGGCCGTAGGTGTCCGTCAGGTGTGCGGTGACGCCGTCGCGGACGCGGTCGTGCAGGCGGGCCGCGGCCAGCGCCTCCTCGCACTCGGCGACGAAGGCGTCGTAGCCGGGCCGGTCCTCGGCGGGCACCGCGGCGCGCAGCCGGGTGAGGACGGGGCGCAGCCCGGTGAGGGTGCCGGCGGCCGTCTCGACGAGGGGTTCGCGCGCCTGGATCTCGCACTGGAAGCCTTCGGGGGCCACGGGCAGCAGGACGGTCTCGCCGGCGGTGCGCAGGTGGAGCCAGTCGCCGTCGGGGCGGTGCTCGGTGAGGGCGCGGCCGCGCAGGCCGTAGGCGTCCTCGCGGAGCAGGGTGCTCAGGACGCGCTGCAGGAGGTCGTCCTCTACCACATCCGTACTGGTCAGGCTCATGACACGATCTCCCAGCGCTGTGCGGCCAGGAAGGCCTCGACCGCCTGGTCGATCCGGCCCTGGTCGGTGCCGGTCGCCCTGATGACGCCGACGTAGTCGCGGTTGGTGCCGTGGAGCGGGTGCGCCTCGCCGGGGGCGCGCAGCGGCCGGTAGACCAGCCGTACGCCGTCACGCTCGATGTCGCTCGCCGGGGGCGCTTTTTCGAGCGTCCCCCCGCGATCCGCGCAGACGTACTCCACGCGCAGCCGGCCGCCGGACCGGGCGCCGAGGTCCGCCGGCAGCGGCTCCCCCAGGTGGGTGCGGAGGACGTGCTCGAAGAGGGGGACGCCGAGGACGTCGGCGAGGGCGATGTCGCACTGGTCGCCTATGGCGCGGTAGTTGACCTCGATGAGGCGGGCGCGGTCGCCCTGGGTCACGTACTCGGTGTGGCAGGCGCCGAAGCCGACGCCGAGGGCGCGCAGCTGGGCGAGCACCTGTTCTGTGTGCGGCTGCGGGGGTTCCGGCAGCAGGTCGAGGCGCTCCTCGATGAAGTGCGGCGGCGGGGACAGCCGGGTGCGGAACGAGCCGAGGACGTGCAGGGTGCTGCCGTCGCCGAGGGTCTCCAGGGTGTGCAGCTCGCCCTCCAGGTACTCCTCGACGACGAGGGAGGCGCCGGGCCTGCGGGCGCGGATGGCGTGGCAGTGCCGGACGAGGGCGGCGGCGTCCTCGGCGAGGGTGACGTCCTCGCTGGCCACGCCCTCGCGCGGCTTGACGACGCAGGGGTAGGGCAGGTCCGCTTCCTTGAGCCGCCCGGGGAGGTCCTCCGGCTCGTCGACGGGGCTGAGTTCGACGGAGCGGACGGGGTCGGCGCCGGCGTCGGCGCCGGCCTCGGCCAGGCGGCGGCGCAGCAGGGCCTTGTTCTTGGTGTCGAGGGCGGCGCGCCAGTCCTTGCCCGGCAGGCCGAAGTAGGCGGCGGCCAGGGCGGCCTGGGGCTGGAGGTGGTCGCTGTTGGTGAGGACGGCGTCGGGGCGGGCCGCCGGGCCGAGCGCGGAGATGCGGGCGACGACTTCGCGGAAGTCGGTGACGTCGCAGCCGAGGACGGAGAGTTCAGGCAGTCTGCCGCCGTCGGCGACGCTCCGTTCGCAGGCGCGGCGGTGCGCCACGGGCTGGTCGGTGAGGAGGGTGACGTCGAGTCCGAGGCGGGCGGCCGCGGGCAGGAAGCCGAGGGTGACGGAGTCGGTCGGGTTCAGGGCGAGGAGATGGAGCCGCACGGGAGTGCCTTTCGGCAGGCTGCGGGGGACGGTGGCGCGTGGGGGGGTACGCGGGG
>NZ_PXWG01000106.1 GCF_003011965.1 Streptosporangium nondiastaticum | reverse complement strand
GGCGCGGCGCGGCGGGGACGCGTACGGCGCGCGGTGGCGCGCGGAGGCGCGGCGGCTGGAAGGCGCGCTGTCAGGCTCCGGCGCGGCTCCCGCCGCCGGCGGCGGGCTGCCGGACGACGCCGTGGCGGGGCTGGTGACCGCGCTCGCCTATCCCGAGCGGGTGGCCCGGCTGCGCGGCGAGGGCGCCTACTTGATGGTGTCCGGTACGGGGGCGCAGCTCGGGGACGGGTCGCGGCTGCGGAGCGCGCCCTGGCTCGCGGTGGCCGTCGCCGACCGGCCGGTCACGGCGGCCTCGGCGCGGGTGCTGCTCGGCGCGGTGATCGACGAGGACACGGCGCGGGCGGCCGCGGGCGCGCTGCACGCGGAGGGCGAGGAGGTCCGCTGGTCCGAGGAGCGCCGGGACGTGGTGGCGCGGCGGGTCGAGCGACTCGGCGCGGTCGAGCTGGCCTCCCGCCCGCTGGCGGAACCCGGCCCCGGGCTCGTACGGGCCGCGCTGGAGGACGGGCTGCGGCGGGAGGGCCTCGGGCTGCTGCGCTGGACGGCCGACGGGGCCGGGCTGCGGGAGCGGCTGGCCTTCCTCCACCGGGAACTGGGCGAGCCGTGGCCGGACGTCTCCGACGCCGCGCTGCTGGAGCGGCCGGACGACTGGCTCGGCTGGGAGCTGGAGCGGGCGCGGCGGCGGGCCGACCTGGAGCGGCTGGACGGCGGCCGGCTGCTGGAACGGCTCCTGCCGTGGGCGTCCGGGGACGCGGCGCGGCTGGAGGAGCTGGCTCCGGAGCGGATCCAGGTGCCGAGCGGGTCGCGGATCCGGGTGGACTACGGCGGCGGGCAGCCGGTGCTGGCCGTGAAGCTGCAGGAGCTGTTCGGCTGGCAGGAGACGCCGCGGCTCGCGGGCGGGCGGGTCCCCGTCCTCGTCCACCTGCTGTCCCCGGCGGGGCGGCCCGCGGCCGTCACGGCGGACCTGGCGTCGTTCTGGCGCGACGGCTACCGCGCGGTCCGGGCGGAACTCCGGGGCCGCTACCCCCGCCACCCCTGGCCGGAAGACCCGGCCTCAGCGGTGCCGACGCGCCGGGCGACGGGCGGCCACTGAGGGGGCGCGGGGCGCCCCCGAATTCCCGGCGCCCCCGGACTCCACGTGGGTGGTTGCGCACCACCGCGGCGCAAGGGGCGCGGCCGCTCGCCGTCGCGGCGGGATGGGATCGGCGCAGCCGCGTCCCGGCGCCCCGGCACGCCCTCCGGGCACGCCCGGTCCGGCACCGCCGGACAGCACGTACGTGGTTGCTCGCCGCCGCGGCGGAAGGGAGTCGGCCGGTCACCATCCCGGCGGGACGGGATCGGCTCCGCTGAAGTGTTTCCGCCGCGGCGGCGAGCAACCCGGCACGACCTGATCGGCGGTGCCGGATCACGCCGTGCCCGGCAGCGCCCGCCCGGCCCGGCAGGGGACCCACGGCGGAAGCCCAAGGCGGCGCATCCGCAGAACCGCCCCGCCCGGCAGGGCACCCGCGGCGCGGCCGCAGCGAACCCGCCCCCGCCCGGCAGGGCCGGGGCACACGCGGCGGCCCGTCGTCGCGGCGGAAGAGGTCCCGTTCCCGCGCACCTTTCCTTCCGCCGCGACGGCGGGTCACCACTGCGCCCCGGGCGGGGTGGCGGCCCTCAGGGGAGGTACCGCTCCACCGCCGCCGCGCCCTTCTCCTCGATGAGCCGCTTCGCGCGCTCCACCCGTTCCGGTGTCACGTCCCGGCCGGAGGCCATGACCAGGTCCTCGGGGTCGATCGGCCGTTCGCCCCCGGTGTACAGCCGGCTCGGCCGGGACGTGGTGGATCCGTCGTCCGGCTTCTCCTTCGTGGTCTTCTCCTTCACGGCGAGCCTCCTCTGCTCCGCGCGGCCCTCTTCCCCGGGGCCTGCCGCTCGGTTTTCCCTCCATCGTGTGCCTTTTGTCCGGTAAATGCACGACGAGGGCGGGCCCGGGCCTCCAGGTACAGGGCGAGGGCGGCCAGCGCGGCGCCCAGGCCCGCGCTCCCCCAGGGCAGCCAGGAGGTCAGCAGGAGGACGAGCCGCCGCTGGGAGGTCACGAGGGCGACGGTGGAGTCGACGTAGTCGGCGCGCATCTTCACGTGCCCGGCGAAGGCGGTGACGGGCTGCTTCTCGGGCCGGTCGGTCCAGCGCAGCTCCTCGCGGTGGATCTCCTCGCCGTTGACGGGGGCGCCGGTCACGGGGTCGACCCAGAACATGCGCCGGGTCGTGTACCACCGCTCCAGGCCCAGCTGGCGTAGCGCCTCGGGCGTGACCCCGAGGGGCAGCGTCTTGGGGAAGGGCACCCGGGTCCAGGGGACGGTCTGCTCGAAGTAGTAGACGTCGAGCCCCCGGAAGGAGCGGGTGCCGCGGTAGTGGATGGGCGCGGAGGTGCGGGTCTGCATGTCGAAGTAGCGGTAGTCGCGCTTCTCGACGAGGAACGGCCACTTGTACTCGATGCCGTCGCGCCGTACGGGCGTGCCGTCGACGTGTTCCCCGCCGGCGTGCACGGGCTGCTGGCCGTGGGCGTCGAACACGTACCGCTCGGGGATCTTGGAGATCATCGCCCCGTCGGGCCCGGTCATGTGGGTGAGGGTGTCCCAGACGACGACGTCGCGCCCGGTCGCGCGCCGGACCTTGCGGGCTTCTTCGACGTTGCCCTTGAGGGTCTGGACGAGGGTCACCTTGGGGACGGTCCGCGGTTCCATCCGCGCGTAGTCGACGAGCGTGGCGTCCTTCGCCTCCAGGACGGCGGTCTGGTACGTGCCCGCCGGGACCCTGGCGAGGCGGGGGTAGGCGTACCAGCGCAGCAGCGGGGCGAGGGCCGCGAGGAACACGGCCACCGCGAGAAGGACGAGGCTCGCTCTGCGGCGCACGGCGCGGCCGGCCCGTCAGGGGTGCGCGGGGGCGGAGGTGAGCAGGGGCTTGGGGGAGGTCTCGCCTTCGGGCGGGCCGATCGCGGTGACGGTGAGGACGAGGGCGAGGGCGGCGGCCAGCCCTGCGGCCGCGGCGACGAGTGCGCGCATGTGAAGCCTCCCGGCGGATCGCCCCGGATCCCCTGCAGCTGACGCCCAGTCAGGCAGGAACGGGCAGGGCACGGTAGCAACGCACGGCGCAGATGAGAACCACGCGTACGGCCCCTCTCCCCCGCGGGAGACGCGGAGGAGAGGGGCCGTACGGACATCACGGACGGACCCGGGCGGGGCCCGGTACGGGGTCCGGGCGCCCACGAGCCCTGGCCGGCCAGGGCTCGGCGCCGGGCTCAGTGCGCGGCGGACTCCCAGTCCCGCCCCACGCCGACCGACACGTCCAGCGGGGCGCGCAGCTCGACCGCGCCGGCCATCTCGCGGCGCACCAGCGCCTCGACGGCCTCCCGCTCGCCCGGAGCGATCTCCAGCACGATTTCGTCGTGGACCTGGAGCAGCATCCGGGACGCCAGCTCCCCGGCCTCCAGCGCCTTCCCCACCCGCAGCATCGCGATCTTCACGATGTCGGCGGCGGTGCCCTGGATCGGGGCGTTCAACGCCATCCGCTCGGCCATCTCACGGCGCTGGCGGTTGTCGCTGTTGAGGTCCGGGAGGTAGCGGCGGCGGCCGAGCATGGTCTCGGTGTAGCCCGTGGCGCGGGCCTCGACGACCACCCGCTGCAGGTAGTCCCGCACGCCGCCGAAGCGCTCGAAGAAGGTGTCCATCAGCTTGCCCGCCTCGCCGGGGGCGATGTTCAGCTGCTGGGACAGCCCGAACGCCGACAGGCCGTAGGCGAGGCCGTACGACATCGCCTTGATCTTCCGGCGCATCTCCGGGTCGACCTCGGTCCGCTCCACGCCGAAGACCTGGGAGGCGACGGTGGTGTGCAGGTCCTCACCGGAGTTGAAGGCCTCGATGAGGCCCTCGTCCTCGGAGAGGTGCGCCATGACCCGCAGCTCGATCTGGCTGTAGTCGGCGGTCATGAGGGACTCGTAGCCCTCGCCGACGACGAAGCCGCGGCGGATGGCCCGGCCCTCGTCCGTCCGCACCGGGATGTTCTGCAGGTTGGGCTCGGTGGAGGACAGCCGGCCCGTGGCGGCCACCGTCTGGTTGAAGGTGGTGTGGATCCGGCCGCCGGGCGCGATCGACTTGATCAGGCCCTCGACCGTGGACCGCAGCTTCGACTGCTCACGGTGCCGCAGCATGATCACCGGGAGTTCGTTCTCGGTCTGCGCCGCGAGCCACGCCAGGGCGTCGGCGTCCGTGGTGTAGCCGGTCTTGGTCTTCTTCGTCTTCGGCAGGCCGAGCTCGCCGAAGAGCACCTCCTGCAGCTGCTTGGGCGAGCCGAGGTTGAACTCGTGGCCCGCGGCCGCGTGCGCCTCCTGCACGGCCTGCTGCACCGCGGCGGCGAACTGCTGCTCCATGCGCTCCAGCCAGCCGCGGTCGGCGGCGATGCCCGCCCGCTCCATACGGGCCAGCAGCGCGCTCGTCGGCAGCTCCACATTGCGCAGCAGCTCCGCCGCACCGACCTCCTGCAGGCGCGTGGTGAACGCCGCCCCCAGGTCGAGGACCGTGCGGGCCCGGCCCATGAGGGCGTCGGCCTCGGCCTGCTCGTCGGCGCCGAAGGCCAGCTGCCCGTCGCCCGCGGCGGCCGTGGCCAGCTCCCGGCCCAGGTACTCCACCGACAGGGCGTCCAGCTCGAAGGAGCGGCGCCCGGGCTTGACCAGATAGGCGGCCAGCGCCGTGTCCATGCTGACGCCCTCGACCGTCCAGCCGTGCTCGGCGAAGACCCGCATCGCCGACTTGGCGTCATGCATGACCTTCGGCGCGCCCGCGTCGGCGCTCCAGCCCGCGAACGCCTTCTCGTCGGCCTCGTCGAGCTCCGCCGGGTCGAACCACACGGCCGGGCCCTCGCCCGTGGCCAGCGCGATCTCCGCGACCCGGCCGCTGCCCAGCTTCCAGGCGTCGACAATCGCCACGCCGAGCGGGGACGTGCCGTGCTCCGCCAGCCACGGCGCGAGCTCACCCGCCCCCAGCACCGTGCCGTCCACCTCGGCGCCCGCCGCGGGAGCGGCCTCCTCCTCGGCCTCCGCACCCGGGTCCGCGGCCAGCAGCCGGTCCCGCAGGCCCTGGTTGCGGATCTCCAGGCCCTCCAGGAACGCGATCAGCGCCTTGCGGTCGTACGCCGCGCGCCGCAGGCCCTCCGGGCCCACCGGCAGCTCGACGTCGCGCACCATCTCCGTCAGGCGGCGGTTCAGCTTGACCGCCTCCAAGTGATCACGGAGGTTCTGCCCGGCCTTGCCCTTGACCTCCTCGACGCGCTCCACCAGCTCCGCGAACGAACCGAACTGGTTGATCCACTTCGCGGCGGTCTTCTCACCCACGCCCGGAATGCCCGGCAGATTGTCCGACGGGTCGCCGCGCAGGGCCGCGAAGTCCGGATACTGCGACGGGCTCAGCCCGTACTTCTCCTGGACCTTCTCCGGCGTGAAGCGCGTCAGCTCCGAGACGCCCTTCGTCGGATACAGCACCGTGACGTCATCGGACACCAGCTGGAAGGAGTCCCGGTCGCCGGTGACGATCGAGATGTGGAAACCCTCGGCCTCGGCCTGCGTGGCCAGCGTGGCGATCACGTCATCCGCCTCGAAGCCGTCCACCGCGAACCGCGGCACCTTCATCGCATCGAGCAGCTCGCCGATCAGCTCGACCTGGCCCTTGAAGTCGTCCGGCGTCTTCGACCGCGTCGCCTTGTACTCCGGGAACTCCTCCGAGCGCCACGTCTTGCGCGACACGTCGAACGCCACGGCGAAGTGCGTGGGCGCCTCATCACGCAGGGTGTTCGCCAGCATCGACGCGAAGCCGTACACCGCGTTCGTCGTCTGGCCGGCGACCGTCGTGAAATTCTCCGCCGGCAGCGCGAAGAACGCCCGGTACGCCATCGAGTGCCCGTCCATGAGGAGCAGGCGGGGGCGACCTCCCTCCGCTGCCTCGGTGCCGGTCGGTTCGTTCGTCTTCACTGCCTTTGCTGCCACGCCCCCGATCCTGCCACGGCCCACTGACAATCCCGGCCACGCCGACCTCGCCCCGGCACCCGGCGCCGCCCCGTGACAGGATCTGAACCGTACGAGCCGTACGAGCCGTCCACACGGGCCGTCCACACGAGCCGTACAAGAAACGCGCACGGAAACCCGTACGCGACACCGCGCACCACCGACCGCTCAAGGGGGAGCGACATGGCAGGCAAGCCACCCACCGGCGATCCCGTCCAGGACGCACCGGACGTCACGGCCCCGCAGCACGCCGCCGCCGGACTGCCCGCCGTCGCCCACTCCCTGCGCATGGCCCACCAGCAGATGGGCGCCCGCCGCACCGCCCTCACCCTCCTCAAGGTCAACCAGAAAGACGGCTTCGACTGCCCCGGCTGCGCCTGGCCCGAGCCCGACAAGCGGCACGCGGCCGAATTCTGCGAGAACGGCGCCAAGGCCGTCGCCGAAGAAGCCACCCTGCGCCGCGTCACCCCCGACTTCTTCGCCCGCCACACGGTCACCGACCTCGCCGGGCGCAGCGGCTACTGGCTCGGCCAGCAGGGCCGCCTCACCCAGCCCATGTACCTGGCCGAGGGCTCCGACACCTACGAGCCGGTCACCTGGGAACGCGCCTTCGGCATCATCGCCGAGGACCTCGCCGCCCTGGACTCACCCGACGAAGCCGTCTTCTACACCTCCGGCCGCACCAGCAACGAAGCGGCCTTCCTCTACCAGCTCTTCGCCCGCGAGTTCGGCACCAACAACCTGCCCGACTGCTCCAACATGTGCCACGAGTCCTCCGGCTCGGCACTCTCCGAGACGATCGGCATCGGCAAGGGCAGCGTCCTCCTGGAAGACCTCTACAAGGCCGACCTGATCATCGTCGCCGGCCAGAACCCGGGCACCAACCACCCCCGCATGCTCAGCGCCCTGGAGAAGGCCAAGCGCGGCGGCACGAAGATCATCACGGTCAACCCGCTCCCCGAAGCCGGCCTGGAGCGCTTCAAGAACCCGCAGAACGCCCGCGGCCTCGCCGGCGGCGGCACCGCCCTCACCGACCTCTTCCTGCAAATCCGCCTCGGCGGCGACCAGGCGCTCTTCCGCATGCTGGGCCGGCTCGTCCTGGAGACCGAGGGCGCCGTCGACACCACGTTCGTCGACGAGCACACCCACGGCTTCGAAGACTTCCGGCGCACCGCCCTCACCGCCGACTGGGACGAGACCCTCAAGGCCACCGGCCTGAGCCGCGCGGAGATCGAGCAGGCCCTCGCCATGATCCTCGCCTCCAAGCGCACCATCGCCTGCTGGGCCATGGGCCTCACCCAGCACAAGCACGCCGTCCCCACCATCAAGGAGGTCGTCAACCTCCTGCTCCTCCGCGGCGACATCGGCCGCCCCGGCGCCGGCGTCTGCCCCGTCCGCGGCCACAGCAACGTCCAGGGCGACCGCACCATGGGCATCTTCGAACGCCCCGCCCCCGCCTTCCTCGACGCCCTGGAGAAGGAGTTCGGCTTCACCCCGCCGCGCGAACACGGCCTTGACGTCGTCCGCGCCATCCGCGCGCTCCGCGACGGACAGGCCAAGGTCTTCTTCGCCATGGGCGGCAACTTCGTCTCCGCCACCCCCGACACCGACGTCACCGAAGCCGCCGTCCGGCGCGCCCGCCTCACCGTCCACGTGTCCACCAAGCTCAACCGCTCCCACGTGGTCACCGGAGCCCGCGCCCTCATCCTCCCCACCCTCGGCCGCACCGAGCGCGACCGCCAGGCGAGCGGCGAGCAATTCGTCACCGTCGAGGACTCCATGGGCATGGTCCACGCCTCCCGCGGCGGCCTGAAGCCCGCGAGCCCCCACCTGCTCTCGGAACCCGCCATCGTCTGCCGCCTGGCCCGGCGTGTGCTCGGCGACGCCTCCCCCACCCCCTGGGAGACCTTCGAGCAGGACTACGGCACGATCCGCGACCGCATCGCCCGCGTCATCCCCGGCTTCGAGGACTTCAACGCCCGCGTCGCCCGCCCCGGCGGCTTCACCCTGCCCCACGCCCCCCGCGACGAGCGCCGCTTCCCCACCGCCACCGGCAAGGCCAACTTCACCGCCGCCCCCGTCGAGTATCCGCACGCCCCCGAAGGCCGGCTGCTCCTGCAGACCCTGCGCTCGCACGACCAGTACAACACCACCATCTACGGCCTCGACGACCGCTACCGCGGCATCAAGAACGGCCGCCGCGTCGTCCTCGTCAACCCCGACGACGCACGCGAACTCGACCTCGCCGACGGCAGCTACGCCGACCTCGTCAGCGAATGGACCGACGGCACCGAACGCCGCGCCGCGGGCTTCCGCGTCGTCCACTACCCCACGGCCCGCGGCTGCGCCGCCGCCTACTACCCCGAGACGAACGTCCTCGTCCCGCTCGACCACACCGCCGACACCAGCAACACCCCGGCCAGCAAGTCGCTGGTCGTCAGGATCGAGCGGACGGAACGGACCGACTGATCCGAGGGGAAGAGCGACCCGGCCGGCTGACTACGGTTGCTGACGACAGTTACTGACGACGGTTGACGGCAGGGCCGTTGAACTGAAAAAACGTTCACACCACAACGGCCGACGGTGATCGGAGCACGAGGCATGGGCGAGCACGGCAAGACCACGTTCCCGCAGGAGGTCCTGGACCAGTGGGCCGGCAGCGGGCTCGACCTGCCCGCCCTCTTCTCCGCCGGGCACCTCGGCGAGCGCATGGGCGTGCGCGTCGTCGAGGCCTCCGCCGACCGCGTGGTCGGCACCATGCCCGTCGAAGGCAACACCCAGCCGTACGGGCTGCTGCACGGCGGCGCCTCCGCCGTCCTCGCCGAAACCCTCGGCTCCGTCGGCGCCATGCTGCACGGCGGCCCCTCCCGGATCGCCGTCGGCGTCGACCTCAACTGCACCCACCACCGGGGCGTCCGCTCCGGGCTGGTGACCGGCGTCGCCACACCGGTGCACCGGGGGCGCACCACCGCCACGTACGAGATCGTCGTCACCGACGAGCAGGACAAGCGGGTGTGCTCGGCACGGCTCACGTGCGTCATCCGCGACGCGGGGTGACCGGCGCCGGCAAAGCCTGACCGCCGGTGCGGGGTGACCGGCGTCGCCGAGGCTCGACACTGTGGTGCGGGGTGACCGGCGTCGCCGAGGCCTGACCGCCGCTGCGGGTGGCTGCGCGTTCCGCCGGACCCTCGCCGCAGGAGTAGCGGACCGGCGGTGCCGAACTGCCGCATGACGGGTTCCCCGTACCGCGGACGCGCCGTACCTTCCCCGCATGCGGGCATCTGTACGCGGCCGACTGACCTGTGCGTCACTGCTGCTGGCCGCCGTCCTCACCGGCTGCGGAGACCCCGGCTCCGGCTCCGCAGCCGGCCCCTCCCCGAGCTCCCCCTCACCCGACTCCCCCGTGCAGCTGTGCACGCGGCTCATCTCGTACTGGGCCGAGCAGGACATCATCGGGAGCAGGTGGGCCGGGCTCGACTGGGAGCAGAAGGGCCTGTCGAACGAGCAGTTCGGCCTCTACGACGACATCGTGCAGGAGGCCCGCGCCGAGCAGCGCCGGCGCGGGAAGGACGCGGCGCTCGAACTGGTCCGGCGCCGGTCCGCCGAGCGCTGCGCGGCCGCGAACGGAGCGACGCACAGCTCCGAGAACTGGCGGCCCCCGACATAACGTTGTGTAACCGTGGGGCGGGGCGGGAAGCGTAGGGACGGCGACACGAGCGCGGTCGGCACGGCCCGGAACCCCCTTCCCCCACCCACGACCGCTTAGCGGAACTGCACTTTCTGGCTCCGCACTCGGGGGACAAATCACCATCCGCGAAGATCATTCGCTCAGCGCTGCTACACAAAATTCCCCAGAAGTGATCTGCGTCATAACAAGACAGTCACATCATGGCCAGCACCTCTGCCCCCCGTCGCCGCACCCCCTTAGAGTCACGGCCAGTCACCGCCCCGCCGGGGAAAGGACACACCGTGCGCCATCGTCCCCTGCTCCTCCTCACCAGCACCCTCGCCGCCGGCGCGCTCACCCTGAGCGCCTGCGGCTCACGCGACGAAGGCGGCAAGAGCGACAACGACAACGGCGGCGGCACGCAGACCACCGTGGTCATCGGCGTCGACGCCCCGCTGACCGGCTCCCTCTCCGCCCTCGGCCAGGGCATCAAGAACTCCGTCGACCTGGCCGCCCGCACCGCCAACAAGAACAAAGAAGTCAAGGGCGTCACCTTCCGCACCGAGACCCTCGACGACCAGGCCGTCCCCGCCTCCGGCCAGCAGAACGCCACCAAACTCGTCGCCGACAAAGCCGTGCTCGGCGTCGTCGGCCCCCTCAACTCGGGCGTCTCCCAGTCCATGCAAGGCGTCTTCGCCCGCGCCGACCTCACCCAGGTCTCCCCCGCCAACACCAGCCCCGAGCTCAGCCAGGGCGACAGCTGGCTCAAGGGAGACAAGAAACGCCCCTTCAAAACCTACTTCCGCACCGCCACCACCGACATCATCCAAGGCCGCTTCGCCGCCCAGTACGCCTTCAACGACGCCAAAAAGAAAAAGGCCTTCATCGTCGACGACAAACAGACCTACGGCGTCGGCCTCGCCTCCATCTTCGGCCAGGAATTCAAACGCCTCGGCGGCGAAGTCGTCGGCACCGACCACATCACCGTCAAGGAGACCGACTTCTCCAGCGTCGCCGACAAAGTCAGGAACAGCGGCGCCGACATCGTCTACTACGGCGGCCAGTACCCCGAGGGCGGCCTCCTCTCCGACCAGGTCAAAAAGGCCGGAGCCCGCATCCCCCTCATGGGCGGCGACGGCATCTACGACCCCGCCTTCATCAAGGCCTCCAGCGAGAGCAACGACGGCGACCTCGGCACCTCCGTCGGCTACCCCGTCGAAGAACTCGACTCCGCCAAGACCTTCGTCCAGAACTACAAGGCAGCCGACTACAAAGACCCCTACGCGGCCTACGGCGGCTACTCCTACGACGCGGCCTGGGCCATCATCCAGGCCGTCAAGAGCGTCGTCACCGCCAACAACGGAAAGCTCCCCGCCGACGCCCGCGCCAAAGTCACCGAAGCGATGGGCAAAGTCTCCTTCGAAGGAGTCACCGGAAAGGTCTCCTTCGACGAATTCGGCGACACCACCAACAAACAACTGACCGTCTACCAGGTCAAGGGCGACGCCTGGAAGTCCGTCAAGAGCGCCACCTTCAAGGACTGAGCAGCTCCAAGCCCTGAGCACCTTCAGGGACCGAACACCCACCGCACCCAACCGGACCCCGGCCCACCGCGCGAGGAAGCGTCCCACGCCCTCGCGCGGACCCGCATCCGACACCCGCATCGGAGGCCCAGCGGTGCACCAACTGCCGCAAACGCTGGTCAACGGACTCGCCCTCGGTGCCCTCTACGGCCTCATCGCCATCGGGTACACCATGGTCTACGGCATCGTCCAGCTCATCAACTTCGCCCACGGCGAGATCGTCATGATCGGAGCCTTCGGCGCCCTCACCATCCACCTCTGGCTCCCCGGCGACACCCCCCTCCCCGCCGCCCTCCCCCTCATGCTCATCGGCGGCGCCGTGGCCTCCGTCGCCGTCGCCACCGCGGCGGAACGCTTCGCCTACCGGCCCCTGCGCACCGCCCCCAGACTCGCCCCCCTCATCACCGCCATCGGCCTCTCCATCGCCCTCCAGCAAATCGTCTGGGCCTTCTACCCCGACGCCAAGAAATCCCGCGGATTCCCGCAGTTCCAGGGCGACGCCTTCGAACTCGCCGGCAACCTCCACCTCCAGCGCGACGACCTCTTCGTCCTCGCCGCCGCACCCCTGTGCATGCTCGCCCTCGGCCTCTTCGTCGCCCGAAGCCGCACCGGCCGCGCCATGCAAGCCACCGCCCAGGACCCCGACACCGCAAAACTCATGGGCATCAACACCGACCGCATCATCGTCCTGGCCTTCGCCATCGGCGGCGCCTTCGCCGCCGTCGCCGCCGTCGCCCAGGGACTCCGCGCCGGACAGATCAACTTCGAAATGGGCTTCATCCTCGGCCTCAAAGCCTTCACCGCAGCCGTCCTCGGCGGCATCGGCAACATCTACGGAGCCATGCTCGGCGGAGTCGTCCTCGGCATCGCCGAAGCCGCCGCCTCCACCTACATCCAGCACATCCCCGGAATGCAGCAACTCGGCGGAGGCGGCTGGAAGGACGTCTGGGCCTTCGCCCTCCTCATCCTCGTCCTCCTCATCAGGCCCCAAGGGCTGCTCGGCGAACGCGTCGCGGATCGGGCGTGAGAGCAATGAACCCACACACCACACCAGCAGCAACGAAAGCAACGGAAACACCCGCCGCCCAAACCGCCCCCCTCATCCCCCTCCCCCTCACCACCGCACGCGCACTCACCGCCACCGGCGCCCTCCTCAGCGCCGCCTCCACCTTCCTCTCCTGGACCTGGACCACCCGCTTCCCCGGCAACCTCACCGTCAACGGCTACCCCGGCGGCCTCCAGCTCCTCACCCTCACCGGCGCCCTCCTCACCCTCGCCTACACCCTCACCACCTGGAACATCCCAGGCCTCCGCTGGCTCAACCCCGCCGGCAGCAACAACGCCACCGCGCTCCTCGCCACCGCCACCCTCGCCACCACCTGGTACACCCTCGTCACCATCGCCGTACAACTCGGCGGACTCGCCAACCTCGAACCCGGCGGCTACACCGCCGCCCTCGCCACCCTCCTCACCCTCCTCGGCACCCTCGCCCTCCCCCTCGACCGGCACACCGAGGACACCGACGGCACCGAGGACACCCAGGACGCCACACCGGGCACCGGCCGCCCAAAGGCCACCACCCGCGCCCGGGCACTCGCCCGCACCGCCCTCCGCACCATCCGCCCCGGCCACCCCCACCAGCAGCCACCGCCACCCCGGCCCCTGCCCCCCTGGGCCGAAATCCTCATCATCGCCGCAGCCTTCGGCATCGCCCTCGGCATCGTCACCTACGGCATCGGCACCGCCTACGGCGAACTCTTCACCGGCTTCCTGCTCCTGGCCGGCCTCGGCACCGCCGGCCTCGCCCGAGCCGGACTCCTGGGCCGGCTCACCGCACTGACCGCCAAACACCGCACGCCCACCGTCACCGCCGCCTTCATCGCCGCAGCCCTCTTCCCCCTCACCCAGGACACCGACCAATACACCCTCATCGCCGTCAACATCCTGATCTTCTCGACCGTCGCCCTCGGCCTCAACGTCGTCGTCGGCCTCGCCGGCCTCCTCGACCTCGGCTACGTCGCCTTCCTCGGCGTCGGCGCCTACACCGCCGCCCTCGTCTCCGGCACCACCGCATCCACCCTCGACATCCACTTCCCCTTCTGGGCCGCCGTCCTCACCGGCGCCGCCGCCTCACTCGTCTTCGGCGTCGTCATCGGCGCCCCCACCCTCCGGCTGCGCGGCGACTACCTCGCCATCGTCACCCTCGGCTTCGGCGAGATCTTCCGCATCACCGTCGGCAACCTCAACGGCGAATCCGGCCCCTCCCTCACCAACGGCCCCAACGGCATCCCCAACATCCCCGACCTCGTCCTCTTCGGCTACTCCTTCGGCGACACCCACCACCTCGGCACCATCGCCCTCAACCCCTTCGCCAACTACTACCTCCTCATGCTCCTCTTCACCGTCATCGTCGTCCTCGTCTTCAGCCGCGCCGGCAACTCCCGCATCGGCCGCGCCTGGATCGCCATCCGCGAAGACGAAACCGCCGCCACCGCCATGGGCATCAACGGCTTCCGCCTCAAACTCCTCGCCTTCGCCCTCGGCGCCACCCTCGCCGGACTCGCCGGAACCGTCCAAGCCCACGTCGCCTACACCGTCGTCCCCGAGCAATACGTCTTCGCCGGACCCGTACCCCCCAACTCCGCCTTCCTCCTCGCAGCAGTCATCCTCGGCGGCATGGGCACCATCAGCGGCCCCCTCCTCGGCGCCGCCCTCCTCTACCTCATCCCCGCCAAACTCCAATTCCTCCAGGACTACCAACTCCTCGCCTTCGGCGCCGCCCTCATCCTCCTCATGCGCTTCCGCCCCGAAGGCCTCATCCCCAACCGCCGCCGCCAACTCGAATTCCACGACACAACCACCACCGGCCCCGGCACCCTCACCCACCCGGAGGCGTCCACCCCATGACAGCCACCGACGCCCCCGCCCCCGTCCTCACCGCCACCGGCGTCACCATGCGCTTCGGCGGCCTCACCGCCGTACACGACGTCGACCTCACCGTCCACCACAACGAAATCGTCGGCCTCATCGGACCCAACGGCGCCGGCAAAACCACCTTCTTCAACTGCCTCACCGGCCTCTACACCCCCACCGAAGGCACCGTCACCTACAAGAGCAGCGCCCTACCCCCCAAACCCCACCTCGTCACCAAAGCCGGCATCGCCCGCACCTTCCAGAACATCCGCCTCTTCGCCAACATGACCGTCCTCGAAAACGTCCAAGTCGGCCGCCACACCCGCACCAAAGAAGGCCTCTTCTCCGCCCTCCTCCGCGGCCCCGCCTTCCGCCGCGCCGAAAAAGCATCCGAAGAACGCGCCATGGAACTCCTCGCCTTCACCGGACTCGCCCCCAAACGCGACCACCTCGCCCGCAACCTCCCCTACGGAGAACAACGCAAGCTCGAAATCGCCCGCGCCCTCGCCAGCGACCCCGGACTCCTCCTCCTCGACGAACCCACCGCCGGCATGAACCCCCAGGAAACCCGCGCCACCGAAGCACTCGTCCACGCCATCCGCGCCCAAGGCACCGCCGTCCTCGTCATCGAACACGACATGCGCTTCATCTTCACCCTCTGCGACCGCGTCGCCGTCCTCGTCCAAGGCGAAAAACTCACCGAAGGCACAGCAGATACCGTCCAGGCCGACGAACGCGTCATCGCGGCGTACCTGGGCACGCCCTTCGAAGGAGCGCCCGGAGAAGAAGAGGCGGCGGAAGTCGCCGCCGCCGAAGCCCGCACAGAAGAGACGCAAGAGGGGGACCAGCGATGACCGCCCTCCTCGAAGTCGACAACCTCCGCGTCGCCTACGGCAAGATCGAAGCCGTCAAAGGCATCAGCTTCACCGTCGAAACCGGCCAGATCGTCACCCTCATCGGCACCAACGGCGCCGGCAAGACCACCACCCTGCGCACCCTCTCCGGCCTCCTCAAACCCCTCAGCGGCACCATCCGCTTCGACGGACGCCCCCTGACCGGCGTCCCCGCCCACCGCATCGTCGCCCTCGGCCTCGCCCACTCCCCCGAAGGCCGCCACATCTTCCCCCGCCTCACCATCACGGAAAACCTCCAGCTCGGAGCGTTCCTCCGGAAGGACGCGGAGGGCATCGCGAAAGACGTACGACGCGTCTACGACCTCTTCCCCATCCTCGGCGAACGCGCACGCCAAGCCGCCGGCACCCTCTCCGGCGGCGAACAGCAGATGCTCGCCATGGGCCGCGCCCTGATGTCCCGCCCCAAGCTCCTCATGCTCGACGAACCCTCCATGGGCCTCTCGCCGATCATGATGCAGCGGATCATGGCCACCATCACCGAGCTCAAGGCCTCCGGCACGACCATCCTGCTCGTCGAACAGAACGCCCAGGCCGCGCTCTCCCTGGCCGACCGCGGCCACGTCATGGAAATCGGGAAGATCGTCCTCTCCGGAACCGGCGCGGACCTCCTCCACGACGAATCCGTGCGGAAGGCGTACCTGGGCGAAGACTGATGAGGGCCCGTGTCCGGTACGGACACGGGCCCTCATCAGTCAGTGCGGCTACGGCCGGGGCTACTGCCCCTTCGCCGCCTTCTTCTCCTCGGCGTCCTCGATGACCGCCTCGGCCACCTGCTGCATCGACAGCCGGCGGTCCATCGACGTCTTCTGGATCCAGCGGAACGCCGCCGGCTCGGTCAGGCCGTACTGCGTCTGCAGGATGCTCTTCGCCCGGTCCACCAGCTTCCGCGTCTCCAGCCGCTGAGAAAGATCCGCGACCTCCTTCTCCAGGGCCTTCAGCTCCGTGAAGCGGGAGACGGCCATCTCGATGGCCGGGACGACGTCGCTCTTGCTGAACGGCTTCACGAGGTAGGCCATCGCACCGGCGTCCCGGGCCCGCTCGACGAGCTCGCGCTGCGAGAAGGCGGTGAGCATGAGGACGGGCGCGATCGAATCGCGGGCGATCTGCTCGGCGGCGGAGATCCCGTCGAGGACGGGCATCTTCACGTCGAGGATCACCAGATCGGGCTTGTGCTCCCGGGCCAGCGCGACCGCGGTCTCGCCGTCGCCCGCCTCGCCCACGACGGAGTAGCCCTCTTCCTCAAGCATCTCTTTGAGGTCGAGCCGGATCAGGGCCTCGTCCTCGGCGATCACCACGCGGGTGACATGGGGAGGGGTGTGCGTCGGCTCGTCGTCGACGGGCGGGGTGGGCTCGGCGGCGGTCACGGGTCTCCTCGTTCCAGGGCAAGGTGCTGCTCGCATGAGCCTACCTAGGTCATGTAGTTTTGAGCACTGAGGAGGTATACACTTCCCTTAGATTGCAAGGCCCCGGTAGCCCAATCGGCAGCAGGCAATGGTCTCAAACACCATACAGTGTCGGTTCGAATCCGACCCGGGGCACTTTACCTTCGATTCGAAGGCAAGGTCAGCGGACCCAACGGCTGGGATCCTTCACTCTCGACAGTGAACATTGCTTCGAATCCCCCCTTCCGCAGCACGGGCAAGACAGGCTCGTAGCTGTGTACGACATCAGAACGCGCCATCGCGCATTGGCCCTCGTCAACCAGGGTCGCAGCCTCAACTCCGTGAGCAAGGAGACCGGGATATCCCGGTACGCAATCCGCTCATGGCAGGCCAGAATCGAGCCCGCCTACCCCACGGGCGCTCCATGCTGGGGATGCGCCACAGACCAGCAGCAGCCTCGGGCCTCTGCCGCCTACGTCTACCTGTTCGGCCTCTATCTCGGGGACGGCTGCATCAGCAAGCAGAAGAGCGGCACCTACGCCCTCCGTATCGCATGCGCAGACGCGTGGCCCGGGCTCATCGTGGCGTGCCGGGAGGCAATCAGGGCAGTCCGCCCCGAGAACCGCGTGTGCATCGTGCAAAAGCAAGGCTGCGTGATGGTCACCAGCACCAGCAAGCACTGGCCGTGCCTCTTCCCGCAGCATGGATCAGGCAAGAAGCACGAGCGGGCGATCGCCTTGCAGCCCTGGCAGCAAGAGCTCGTGGACGCCCACCCTTGGGAGCTACTCCGCGGACTCATCCACTCGGACGGCTGCCGCGTCACCAACTGGACGAGCCGCCTCGTCAATGGAGTTCCCAAGCGCTACGAGTATCCGCGGTACTTCTTCACCAACAAGTCGGCGGACATCCGGCAGATCTACACGGACACTCTCGACACCGTGGGCGTCGAGTGGAAGCAGCCGAACGCCTTCAACATCTCCGTCGCCCGCAAGGCATCCGTCGCCCTCATGGACACCCACATAGGCCCCAAGCACTGACGTAGTCGGCCTACTCCTCACCGATGTGGTGCACCCGCACCATATTCGTCGTGCCCGGCGTCCCCGGCGGCGAGCCCGCCGTGATGATCACCCGGTCCCCCTTCCGGCACCGGCCGATCCTCAGCAGGTACTCATCCACCTGGTCGACCATCTCGTCCGTCGTCTGGACCATCGGGCCCAGGAACGTCTCCACCCCCCACGTCAGGCTCAGCTGGGCCGCCGTCGACGCCTCGGGCGTGAACGCCAGCAGGGGGATCGGTGAGCGGTACCGGCTCAGGCGGCGGACCGTGTCGCCGGATTGGGTGAAGGCGACGAGGAACTTCGCTTCCAGGAAGTCACCCATTTCGGCCGCGGCGCGGGCCACCGAGCCGCCCTGGGTGCGGGGCTTGCTCCGCTCGCTCAGGGGCGGGAGGCCCTTCGCGAGGAGGTCCTCTTCCGCCGCGGCCACGATGCGGCCCATGGTCTTGACCGTCTCGACGGGGTACTTGCCGACGCTCGTCTCGCCGCTGAGCATGACCGCGTCCGTGCCGTCGATGACGGCGTTGGCGACGTCCGACGCCTCCGCGCGGGTCGGGCGGGAGGCGTCGATCATCGAGTCGAGCATCTGCGTCGCCACGATGACCGGCTTCGCGTTCCGCTTCGCGAGCTTGATCGCTCGCTTCTGCACGATCGGGACCGTTTCCAGTGGCATTTCGACGCCGAGGTCGCCGCGCGCGACCATGATGCCGTCGAAGGCGGCGATGATGCCGTCGAGGTTCTCCACGGCCTGCGGCTTCTCGATCTTGGCGATGACGGGGAGGCGGCGGCCTTCCTCGCCCATGACGCGGTGGACGTCGGCGACGTCGTCCGCGCTGCGGACGAAGGACAGGGCGATGATGTCGACGCCGGTGCCGAGCGCCCAGCGCAGGTCCTCGACGTCCTTGTCGGAGAGGGCGGGGACGGAGACGGCGACGCCGGGGAGGTTGAGGCCCTTGTGGTCGGAGACCATGCCGCCCTCGATGACGATGGTGCGGACGCGCGGGCCGTCGACCTCGACGACTTCCAGAGTGACGCGGCCGTCGTCGACGAGGATGCGCTCTCCCCGGCTGACGTCGCCGGCGAGGCCGTCGTAAGTGGTGCCGCAGGTGTGGCGGTCGCCTTCGACGGGCTCGACGGTGATGGTGAACTCGTCGCCGCGTTCAAGGAGTACGGGGCCTTCACGGAAGCGGCCGAGGCGGATCTTCGGGCCTTGAAGGTCGGCGAGGACGCCGACGCTGCGGCCGGCTTCCTCGGCCGCCTTGCGTACGCGCTGGTAGCGGGCCTCGTGGTCGGCGTAGGTGCCGTGGCTGAGGTTGAAGCGGGCTACGTCCATTCCGGCGTCGACGAGTGCCTTGATCTGCTCGTACGAGTCGGTGGCGGGCCCGAGGGTGCAGACGATTTTTGCTCGGCGCATGTTTCGACCTTATGACCTACCGGTGGGTAGTGGATCCGTCGCCGGCGACAGCCCAACGGCCTTTCGGTAAAAGGTTTTTGACAATGCATGAACGTGCGCGTGCGCGCTCCGATGAGCGGCTTCAGAGTTGGGGCGGGGTCATGGTGAAGCGGGCGTTGACCTGGGCGTGGACGGTCTGGCGCTGGGGTTCGAGATCCAGTTCGGGTTCGGCGGCGGCTCCGGCTGCTCCGTATCCGCCGCGGGCCGTCCCGGGGTAGCCCATGTGCTCGGCTCCGTCGTCGGCGAGTTCGAGGAGGGCGGTGAGGCGGGCTCCGAGGGCGTCGGCGTATTCGCGGGCGCGCTGGACGGCTTCTTGGACGGCGAGGCGGCGGGCTTCGCGGTGTGCGGGTGAGTCGGGGCGGAGGGACCACCAGGGGCCGGTGATCTCGGTGAGGGGGAGGTCGGCGAGGCCGGTGGTGAGTTCGCCGAGGACGGTGAAGTCGTTGAGGGTGGCGGTGAGGTAGACGCTGCCTTGGTAGGAGCGGACGCGTTCGTGGCGGCCCTTGTTGGCGAACTGGGGGGCCACGGTGATGAGGCCGGTTTCGATTCTTTCGACGGCGTCGCCGTAGGACTTGATGAGGTCGAGGGCTCTGGTGTTGCGGCGGGTGAGGTCGTCGAGGGTGGTGGTGCGGTCGGTGTTGCGTGCGGTGACGGCGATGTTGATGTGGGCGATTTCGGGGTCGACTTCGAGGCGGGCTTCGCCGCGGACGGAGACGCGGGGGGTGTCGGGGGTGCCGTAGGGCAGGGGCGTGGCGGGTGCGGGTGTGGTCATGGGTTCAGTGTGGCCCGGTTCTTCCGGTGGGTCACCGGGGATTTCCCGGTGGGGGTCGCGGGGTTACTGGGGAGTCACCGGATCGCAACCTTGGGAGGGTGTCGCGGGTGGGGTGGGGCGGGCCAGAATCTACGCGCGTTGTCGTGATGTGACCGTCACGACCGGACCATGAGCGACTTTTGGGGAGAAGAAGTGCCGCTGAACCGGAGGAATTTTCTGGGGCGTACCGCCGCGACGGGTGCGGGGGTCGCGCTTGTGGGGGCGGTGGGTGCCGGGTCGGCCGAAGCGCAGGGGGTGGATGCGGGTCTTGTGGGTGGCCGGGGGAGGCGGAAGTACTCGTTCACGGTGATGGGGACGACGGATCTGCACGGGAACGTCTTCAACTGGGACTACTTCACGGATGCGGAGTTCGACGACAAGGCGCACAACGATGTGGGTCTGGCGAAGATTTCGACGCTGGTGAATCAGGTGCGGTCGGAGAAGGGGCGCCGTAATACCCTGCTGATTGATGCGGGGGATACGATTCAGGGTACGCAGTTGTCGTATTACTACGCCAAGGTGGATCCGATCACCAAGGCGCATGGTCCGGTGCATCCGATGGCGCAGGCGATGAATGCGATCGGGTATGACGCGGCGGCCCTGGGGAACCATGAGTTCAATTATGGTATTCCGGTGCTGCGGAAGTTCGAGGAGCAGTGTGACTTTCCGCTGCTGGGGGCGAATGCGCTGGACGCGAAGTCGTTGCGGCCGGCGTTCGCTCCGTATGTGATGAAGCGGGTGTGTGCGCCGTTCGGTCGTGATGTGAAGGTGGCGATTCTGGGGTTGACGAATCCGGGGATCGCGATCTGGGACAAGGCGAATGTCCAGGGGAAGATGGTGTTCCCGGGTCTGGAGGAGCAGGCGGCGAAGTGGGTGCCGCGGCTGCGTTCGATGGGTGCGGATGTGGTGATCGTGGCGGCGCATTCGGGTTCGAGCGGGACGTCTTCGTATGGTGATCAGTTGCCGTATGTGGAGAATGCGGCGGCTTTGGTGGCGGAGCAGGTGCCGGGGATCGACGCGATTCTGGTGGGTCATGCGCACACGGAGATCCCGGAGTACCGGGTGGCGAACAAGAAGACGGGCAAGCAGGTGGTGCTGTCGGAGCCGTTGAAGTGGGGTCAGCGGCTGACGCTCTTCGACTTCGGTCTGGTGTGGGAGCGGGGCCGGTGGCAGGTGGAGTCGGTGTCGGCGAAGGTGCTGAACTCGAACACGGTGCCCGAGGACAAGAAGATCACTCGGTTGCTGCGTGATGAGCACGAGAAGGTCGTGGCGTATGTGAACCAGGTGATCGGTACGTCGACGGCGGCGATGAGTGCGGCGGAGGCGGCGTACAAGGACACCCCGGTCATCGACTTCATCAATCACGTGCAGAAAGAGACGGTGAGGGCGGCGCTGGCGGGTACGGCGTACGCGTCGCTGCCGGTGTTGTCGCAGGCGTCGTGTTTTTCGCGGACGGCGGGGGTGCCGGCGGGGAAGGTCTCGATCCGTCAGGTGGCGGGGCTGTATCCGTTTGAGAACACGCTGGAGGCGCGGGTGCTGACGGGTGCGCAGCTGCGGGATTATCTGGAGTTCTCGGCGCATTATTATGTGCGGACGCCGGCGGGTGTTCCGGTGGATCCGGCGAAGCTGACGAATGCGGAGAGCATTCCGGATTATAACTATGACGTGGTCAGCGGCCTCTCGTACGAGATCGATATCGCGAAGGCGCCGGGGGCGCGGGTCACGAGGCTGATGTTCGACGGGAAGCCGCTGGACGACGCGGCCGAGTTCGTCCTGGCGGTGAACAATTACCGGGCCAGTGGTGGGGGTAATTTCCCGCACGTGGCGCGGGCGAAGCAGGTGTGGGCCAACTCGGAGGAGATCCGTAACACGATCATTTCCTGGGTGAAGGCGCAGGGGACGATCGATGTGGGGCGTTTTGCGTCAGTGGACTGGAAGCTGACGCGGGATGGTGCGCCGGTCTTCTGATCCGGTGGTGCGGGGTCGTGGCTGCGGTCGCGGTTCCAGGCCGAATGTGGTGAAGGCGGTCCGCTCCGGGAGGGGGTAGACCGCCTTTCCTGTGATGGCGTTGAGGATGGTGGCGCTGCGCCAGGCGGCGAGGCCGAGGTCGGGGGTGCCGACGCCGTGGGTGTGGCGTTCGGCGTTCTGGACGTGGATGGCGCCGCGGACGAGGGGGTCGAGGACGAGGCGGTGGTTCTCGTCGATGCGGGGGCGTTCGCTGTGGTCGCGGCGGATGTAGGGGTCGAGGGCGGCGAGGAGGGTGTCGACGGGGCGTTCGCGGTAGCCGGTGGCGAGGATGACGGCGTCGGTGGTGATGCGGGAGCGGGTGCCTTGCTGGGCGTGTTCGAGGTGGAGTTCGACGCGGGTGGTGCCGACGCGGCCTGCGGTGCGGACGAAGACGCCGGGGGTGAGGACGGTGTCGGGCCAGCCGCCGTGGAGGCTGCGGCGGTAGAGCTCGTCGTGGATGTCGGCGAGGGTTTCGGCGGCGATGCCCTTGTGGAGCTGCCATTGCTGGGGGAGGAGTTGGTTGCGTACGGGTTCGGGGAGGGCGTGGAAGTAGCGGGTGTAGTCGGGGGTGAATTGTTCGAGGCCGAGTTTGCTGTATTCCATGGGGGCGAAGGCGGGGGTGCGGGCGAGCCAGTGGAGTTTTTCGCGGCCGGCGGGGCGGTTGCGGAGGAGGTCGAGGAAGACTTCGGCGCCGGATTGGCCTGAGCCGATGACGGTGATGTGTTCGGCGGCGAGGATGCGTTCGCGGTGGTCGAGGTAGTCGGCGGAGTGGATGACGGGGACGGCGGGGGCGTCGACGAGGGGGCGGAGGGGGTCGGGGACGTGGGGGGCGGTGCCGACGCCGAGGACGAGGTTGCGGGTGTAGGTGCGGCCTAGGGCTTCGGCTTCGCCGTCGGTGTCGAGCTGGGTGAAGTCGATTTCGAAGAGGCTGCGTTCGGGGTTCCAGCGGATGGCGTCGATCTGGTGGCCGAAGTGGAGGCCGGGGAGTTGCCGGCTGACCCAGCGGCAGTAGGAGTCGTATTCGGCGCGCTGGATGTGGAAGCGCTCGGCGAAGTAGAAGGGGTAGAGGCGTTCGCGTGATTTGAGGTAGTTGAGGAAGCTCCAGGGGCTGGTGGGGTCGGCGAGGGTGACGAGGTCGGCGAGGAAGGGGACCTGGAGGGTGGTGCCGTCGATGAGGAGGCCGGCGTGCCAGCGGAAGGTGTGGTTCTGGTCGTAGCAGGCGGTGCGGAGGCCGGGGATGCCGTGGGCGAGGGCGGCGAGGGAGAGGTTGAAGGGGCCGATGCCGATGCCGGCGATGTCGAGGGGCTGGTCGGGGGTGGTCTGGGGGGATGCGGGGGAGGTCTGGGCCTGGGGTGCGGGGTCGGGCTGGGGTGCCGGCGGGGTGTCGGGGG
>NZ_PXWG01000105.1 GCF_003011965.1 Streptosporangium nondiastaticum | reverse complement strand
GCGGCGGCCGGCCTGCGCGCGCTCGCCGCGGCCCGGCGCAGCCTGCGCAGCCAGCTGTTCGCCTCCGCCTGCTACGCCGGCGGAGGCCTCGGCGGAGCGGCCCTGGCCGGCACGGTCGGCTCCGCCTGGGGCGTCGCCGCCGCGACCGCCTGCGGCTCGGCCGTGTGGTGGCTGCAACTGCGGTCCGCCCTGCGCGAGCACCACCAACACCCCCTACGCGAAGCGAGAACGCCATGACCGCGCACCCCCGGCTGAGCATCGGCCTGCCCGTCTACAACGGTGAGGAGTACCTCGCCGAGTCGCTCGACGCCCTGCTCGGCCAGACCTACGAGGACTTCGAACTGGTCATCTCCGACAACGCCTCGGCCGACGGCACCCATGACATCTGCCGCAAGTACGCCGCGCAGGACTCGCGTATCCGCTACCTCCGGCTGCCCCGGAACATCGGCGCCGCACCGAACCACAACTACGTGTTCACCCAGTGCCGCGGCGAGCTGTTCAAGTGGGCCTCGCACGACGACCTGTACGCCCGGGACCTGCTGCGGCGCTGCGTGGAGACGCTGGACGAACGGCCGGACGTGATCCTCGCGCACTCCGGCCAAGCGGTCATCGACGGCGACGGACAGGTGAAGGTCCCGTACGAGTACGGGCTCGACACCGACTCGCCGCTCGCGCCGGAGCGCTTCCGCAGTTTCCTGTTCGAGCCCGGTGGCGACGACTTCTACGGGGTGATGCGGGCGGACGTGCTGCGCCGGGTGAAGCCGCACGACAGCTACCACCACGCGGACCGCACGTTCGTCGCCGAGATCGTCCTGCACGGTCCCTTCCACCAGGTGCCGGAGCTGCTGTACTTCCGCCGCGACCACCCCGCCCGCGCCGAGCGGGCGAATCCTTCCAAGCGCTCCCGGTGCGTCAACCTGGACCCGCGCCGGGCCGGCCCGCTGCACCCGACGCCCCGGCTGCTGGCCGAGTACGTCTGGGGTTTCGTCGCGGCGATCCGGCGGGCGCCGCTGTCCGCGGCCGACCGGCGGGCGTGCCACCGCCACCTGGCCGCGTGGATGGCCAGCCGGGTCCGGCCGGGCGCCGGCGAGCGGGTCGAGGACCGCGCCCCGGTCGACCCGGCCCGGCTCGCTGTCGACGTCGACGCCCTCGTCGCCGGGCGCGAAGGCCGTCAAGGGCGCGGAGGCCGTCAGGGCCGTGAAGGGCGGCAGGCGTGACTCCGGTGAGGGTGGGGGTGTTCGGCCTGCTCGGCTCCGGCAACCTCGGCAACGACGGCTCGCTCGAAGCCGTGCTCGGGTACCTCCGCGCCGAGCAACCGGAGGCGGTCGTGGACGCGCTGTGCGGCGGACCCGAGGTCGTCGCCGCCCGGTACCGGATCCCCGCGACGCGGCTGCACTGGTACCGCGGGGAGTACCGGACCGCGTCACGTGCGGGCGCGGTCGCGGGCAAGGGCCTGGGCAAACTCGTCGACGCCGTCCGCACCGCCGCCTGGGTACGCCGGCACGACGTGGTGATCGTGCCGGGCATGGGCGTCCTGGAAGCCACGCTGCCGCTGCGGCCGTGGGGCTTCCCGTACGCGCTGTTCCTGCTCTGCGCGAGCGGCCGGCTGCTGGGCACCCGGGTCGCGCTGGTCGGCGTCGGCGCCGCTCCGATCGGCGATCGGCCGACCCGGGCCCTGGTGCGCTGGTCGGCGCGGCTGGCCGCGTACCGGTCGTACCGGGACGCCCAGTCCCGCGACGCGATGCGGGCGATGGGCGTGGACACCGCGCGCGACGAGGTCTACCCGGACCTCGCGTTCGCCCTGCCGGCGCCGCCGCCCGGCCCGGCGGGCCGGGTCTGCGTCGGTGTCATGGACTTCCACGGCGGCAACGACGACCGGGCCCGCGCCGACGAGATCCACCGCCGCTACCTCGAAGGCACGACCCGTTTCGTGCGTGCGCTGGCCGAGGAGGGCAGACAGGTCCGGCTGCTCACCGGCGACGCGTGCGACGCGCCGGTGGTCGCCGCGATCCTCGGCGCGGTGGACTCGCCGCTGGTCACCGCCGCCGGGGCGGCCTCGCTGGCCGACCTGATGAAGGAGGCGGCAGCGGCCGACGCCGTGGTGGCGACCAGGTACCACAACCTGGTCTGCGCGCTGAAAACCGGTACGCCGACGCTCGCGCTCAGCTATGCGGCGAAGAGCGACGCGCTCATGGACCGGATGGGGCTGGGCGCATACTGCCACCCGGCCCGCGAGGTCGACGCCGACCGGCTGATCGAGCAGTTCCGGGCGTTGGAGAAACACTCGGCGGAACTGCGCCGGACGCTCGCCGAGCGGAACCGGGTCGCCGCCCGGCAACTCGGCCGGCAGTTCGCCGCCTTGACCGCCGCCCTGTTCCCGGTGACCGACCACGCCCTGCGGGAGACCCCATGAAAGCGACCGAAGTCCCAGCGATCGCCGGCGCGTACTTGTTCGAGCCGACACCGTACGCCGACGAGCGCGGCTTCTTCTGCCGCACCTTCGACGCCGACGTGGTCCGCTCGGTGGGCCTCGACCCGGACAGCTTCATCCAGGACAGCGTGTCCCGCTCGGCCCGGGGCGTGCTGCGCGGCCTGCACCTGCGCTCCGGCGCGGGCGAGGCCAAGCTGGTGCGGTGCTCGTACGGGAGGATCTTCGACGTCGTCGTGGACCTGCGGACGGACTCGCCGACCTACCTTGGCCGGGCCTTCTTCGAGCTGTCCGGCGAGACGCAGGTGACCCTGTACATCCCGGCCGGGTGCGCGCACGGCTTCCAGGCACTGACCGAAACCGCCGACACCTCGTACCGGATCGACCGACCGCACGATCCGGCCGAGGACGTGACGATCGCCTTCGACGACCCGGAGCTCGCCATTCCGTGGCCGCTGCCGGTCACCTTGATGTCCCAGCGGGACCGGGAGGCGCCGAGCCTCGCCGAGATCCTGAAGCGAAGAGAGAACTGAGGCCGGCGTGGACACCGAAACCACCGAAGAACCCCTCCTGCCCCGATCGCGCCTGGCGAACGAGCGGCTGCACGCCCTGATCCCCGGCGGCGCGCACACCTACGCCAAGGGCGACGACCAGTACCCCGAGAACCTGGCCCCCGTCATCAGCCACGGCCGCGGTGCCCACGTGTGGGACATCGACGGCAACCGCTACATCGAGTACGGCTCCGGCCTGCGGTCGGTCAGCCTCGGCCACGCCCACCCGCGCGTGATCGAGGCGGTGCGGCGGGAACTCGACCGCGGCAGCAACTTCGTCCGGCCGTCCATCGTGGAGGCCGAGGCCGCGGAACGCTTCCTGGCCACGGTGCCGACCGCGGAGATGGTGAAGTTCGCGAAGAACGGCTCCGACGCCACCACCGCCGCGGTGCGCCTCGCCCGCGCCGCCACCGGGCGCCCGCGGGTGGCCGTCTGCGCGGACCATCCGTTCTTCTCCGTCGACGACTGGTTCATCGGCACCACGCCGATGAACGCCGGAATTCCGGCGGCGATCACTGACCTGACCGTGGCGTTCCCGTACGGGGACCTGACCGCCGTGGAGGAACTGCTCGCCCGGTACGAGAACGAGGTCGCCTGCCTGGTCCTCGAAGCCGCCGGCCATGCCGAGCCCCCGCCCGGGTATCTCGCCGGCCTGCGCGAGCTGGCCGACCGGCACGGCTGCGTACTGCTCTTCGACGAGATGATCACCGGCTTCCGCTGGTCCGAGGCGGGTGCCCAGGGCCTGTACGGGGTCGTCCCCGACCTCTCCACGTTCGGCAAGGCGCTGGGCAACGGATTCGCCGTCTCCGCGCTGGCCGGGCGCCGCGACCTGATGGAGCGGGGCGGGCTGCGTGACTCCCGCGACCGGGTGTTCCTGCTGTCCACCACGCACGGTGCGGAAACGCACTCGCTGGCCGCCGCGATGGCCGTGCTCACCACCTACGAGGAGGAGGGCATCACCGCGCGGCTGCACGCCCTCGGCGAGCGGCTGGCCGCCGGTGTCCGCGACGCCGCGGCCGCCCATGGCGTCGGCGACCACGTCGTCGTCCGGGGCCGGGCCAGCAACCTGGTCTTCGGCACCCTCGACGAGAACGGGCAGCCGTCGCAGCAGTACCGCACCCTTTTCCTGCGCCGGCTCCTCGCGGGCGGGGTGCTGGCCCCGTCGTTCGTAGTGAGCAGCGCGCTCGACGACGCGGACATCGATCGCACGGTCGATGTGGTGGCCGAGGCCTGTGCGGTGTACCGGAAGGCGCTGGACGCCGGCGACCCCGGCCCCTGGCTGGGCGGGCGGCCGGTGAAGCCGGTGTTCCGCCGCTTGGCGTGACGTCAGCGGCGCGCCCGCCGACCGGCGTCGGTCCTTCGCGGGGCCAGCCGGTCGGCCGTCCGGTCGATCAGCCACGCGGTCGCCGGCACCACCGCCAGCGCGGTGCACCAACCGCCGAGGACATCGGTCGGGTAGTGCGCGCTCAGGGCGACCTGCGCCCAGCCCATGGCGGCGCCGGCGACCAGCGCCGCGGTGAGCACGAGGAGCGTGCGGGCCGTCCTGCCGAGGCCGGGCCGACCGGTCACGAGCAGGGCCACGACGAGGGCGAGCGCGGTGAAGAAGGCGGTGTGCCCGCTCGGGTAGGACAGGTTGCCGTCGCCGTGAATGGTCCGTCCCACGAGGTACTTGAGCAGCGTCGCCGTCCCCACGGCCGCGCCGACGCCGGCGACGACGAACACCGCCGCGCGAGGACGCCGGAGCAGCAGCCAGCCCGTCACGGCAGCCGCGACCAGCATCACCGCCCCGGCGGGCTCCCCCAGGAAGTCCAGGACGAGGGCGACGCGCCGCCACGGCGGCCCCACGCTGTCCGCCGTCGGCTGGATGACCCACCGGTCCACCTCGCCGGGCTCGCCGTGGTCGGCGTACAAGACCCCGAGCGCGACGACCACCAGCGCGGCGAGACCCGCGATCAGCCCGAGCCACGCCCGCAGCGACGGAGGCAGCACCGCGGGCCCCGGCCGGACGGTCACACGCCCACCGGGCCCGGTCGGCCTGTGGTCGCTTGCCTCGGCCTGCCGCCGACTCCCCACCAGCGAGCCCCCTCCCCCGTCGAGTCCGCCCGGCCCGCACGGGAGCCGTCAGCCCGGCAGCCCCGAACTCGCCTTGACCGCCACCCTAACCACAACTCCGCGTCACCGGAGGCTGTTCAGGCCGCGTGATGGTGGCGCGGACGGCGGTGGCGGGCGAGATGGTGATTCCGTAGGCGGCGTCTTCCGGCGCGGCGTCAGGGGTGGCGGCGTAGGCGGGGAGGAGATACTCCAGAAGCGTGGCCGCTTCGCGGAGTGCGAACTGGGCGCCGAGGCAGGCGCGGGGGCCGAGGCCGAAGGGATAGTAGGCACCGGGCCGGGTGGGGCGGTCATGGCCGGCGGTGAAACGGCCGGGGAGGAAACGCTCGGGTTCGGGCCACAGGGCGGGGTCGCGGTGGGTGAGGTAGGGACAGACGAGAACGGTGGTGCCGGCCCGCACCCGGTGGCCCGCGACGACGTCGTCCTCGGTGGCGTGGCGGGGCAGGAGCCAGGCCACCGGGTACAGGCGCAGGGTTTCGCTGACCAGGGCCTGGAAGGCACGGTTGCGGTCGGCGCCGCCCGCCGGCCCCGCCCGCAGGGCGCGGTCGCGTTCGTCCGGGTGCTGTCCGAGCAGCAGGAACAGCCAGACGAGGGTGTTCGCGGTGGTCTCCTGGCCGGCGACGAGGAGGGTCATCACTTCGTCGCGGATGAGGTTGCCGGGCCAGCATTGTTCGTCCGCCGCCCGGATCAGGGAGTGCAGGAGTGCGGGACCGCCGGGCGGGGTGGCCGTCCCGCGCGCTTCGGCGATGGCGGCGTCGACGATGTGGTGGATGGTGGCGAGGTGTTCGCCGAGGTCGGGCTGGTGGCCGTCGGGAGGCGGCAGGACGGGCAGCGCGGTGAGGATGACGTCCAGGGCGCTCAGGACGCGGAGGGTGTCGGCGGTGGCGCCGTGCCCGGTGAGGGCGCGCCAGATGACGTCGAGCGCGTAGAAGCGCATGTCGGCTGTGATGTCACGGGCCTGCCCGCTGTCGGCGCTGTGGCTCCATTGCGTGGCGATGTGACGCGCCGCGTCGTGCATGGCGGACGTGAATCGGCGGGTTCCCTGAACGGTGAAGTAGCTTTGGAGAAGGCGTCGTTGGCGTTTCCAGAGCTCTCCGGCGGCGGTGAGGACACCATCGCCGAGCAGGGCCCGTGCCCGGTGCGACCTCTTGGGGTAGCGGTCCGGGTTGAGGGCGAGGACGTGCTGGATTCCTGCGGGGTCGGTGAGGAGCACGGTCGGTTTCGGTCCCAGCTGAAGCAGGCTGACGGGGCCGAGGGCGTGCGCCCGGCGCAGCAGGTCGATCAGCTCGCCGCCGCTCCGGTGCCACTGCTGGATCTGTTCGGCCGGGAGCTCAGGCGGGCCTGCCGGCACTGCTGAGTCGGCAGGCGCGGAGGGAGAGGGGACCGGGTCGGCCGCGGTGACGATGGGCTCTTCTGACGGCAGGGACGGCGACATAGCCACGGAGCATAGCGCTGGGTGATGGGTGTCACGGGGACTGCTTCCGGGCTCGCCGGCGAGGTCACCGCCCCTGGCAGCCCCACCGGCTTCGGCCGGTCACGGTGCCGGTTCCAGGCCCCAGGCGACGGCTCGGCCCGCGGCGGCCACGCGGTTGGGGACGTCGAGCTTGGCGAGGATGTGCTCAATGTGGGTGGCGACGGTGCGCGGGCTGACGTAGAGTCGGTCGGCGATCTCGCGGTTGGTCCGGCCCTGGGTGAGTTCCGCGAGCACCTCGAGCTCGCGCGGGGAGAGCGCGGCGGGGCGGGCGACCGCACGGCATACGGCGACCGTGCGGTCCCCTTGGCGGGTCAGGTGCAGTTCCAGCATCCGCTGCCGGTACGGCACCAGGACCGTGGCCGGCAGCGTCCGCCGTGCGGCCGTGCGCCGCAGCAGGGCCACGAGCGGGGAGCCGGGCTCGGTGAGGCCGGGCAGCGGCTCCCCGCTCACAGTCACCGGAACTGCGTCGTCCGCCTCCTCGGCGCCCGGCAGGAGCACGGCGCAGGGATGTCCGGAGCTGCCGGGCCCAGGGGAGCGGTGCCCTGCGAGCGGGTCGGCGACGGCCGCGAGGCACTCGCCGAGCAGGGTCATCACCGCCCGGACGGCAGGCTGGTCGCACCGTGCCCGTGTCGTACTGAGGTTGAGGATGCCCACGTAGCGGCCGTCCGCGGAGAACAGGCACTGGGCCACGCCGTCCTGGACGCCCAGGGGTTCGAGGACCTCCTGGAACCCGGTGGAGGCTCCCCGTACCGGGGCGGGTACGTCGTGCCACCAGCTCGTGGTGCCCGGCGCGTGCCGGATGAGCGTGAAGGCCGGGTCGTCGTGCAGGCGGGTCTCGATGTAGCGGGTGGTGCCCGCGGGATAGCTGCCGGCCAGCGTGACGTGGCGGCGGAGCAACGGGTCCCACCGGGACAGCGACGCGTGATCGTGGTCGATCACCGCGGACAGCGCCGTCAGGACGGCGTCGGCGCCGCCCTTCCCCCGCACGGCGTGGCGCGCGGCCTCGCGTACGTCCAGGGCGGCGCTCAGGACGTCCGTCGTGCTCGGCTGCGCTGCTGTCATCGGCGTCGGCTCGGCTTCCATCCGCTCAGAATGATCATCCGGTGTCAGGGCGTCAAACGGGCGTCAGCGGCGAGTTCGTCGTGCACGACGTCGCCGCCGACCGCGGTGAACACCACGGGCATGGCGGGGATGTCGTGCGGGTCGGCGGTCAGCAGGTCGCCCGCGAGCACGCACAGGTCGGCGACCTTGCCCACCTCCAGGGTTCCCTTCCAGTCCTCGGCGAAGTCCTGCCAGGCCGCGTCGGAGGTGTACGTACGGAGGGCCTCGGCGAGCCGGATGCGCTGGCCGGGTCCGCTGACGCGGCCGCTGGCCTTGGACTCGCGGAGCATCATCGTGGAGACGCCCTGCCGCCAGTCGGGGAGGGTGACGGGCGCGTCGGAGCCGCTGGTCACGATCACTCCGGCGTCGATCGCGTCCCGGTAGGGCCATTCGTACGCCGCCCGCTGCGGGCCGACGAACTCTTCTTCGAGGTCGGCGACGGTCCATTTGATGGTGGGGTTCATGTTGACGCCGAAGCCGTGCCGCGCGAGCGTCCGCATGCTGCCGGCGGTGAGGAAGTCGCCGTGGATGACGTAGTGCCGGGCGTCGGGCCGGGGCTGCGCGGCGGCGGCCGCGGCGAAGGCGTCGGCGACGGTGTCGATGGCCCGGTCGCCGGTGACGTGGACGCCGGCCTGGTACCCGGCGGCGTGGGTGTACCGGATCATCTCCGTGATCTGGGCGGCGCGCTCGTCGTCGGTCTCCCCTCCGACGCACAGCGAGCCGCAGCCGCCGCCGACGTACGGCTCGTGCATCCAGGCCGTCTTGTTGACCGGGATGCCGTCGGCGAACAGTTTGACGCCGAGGACGGCGAGGCGGCGGGGGTCGGTGGTCGGCGGCTCGTCCATGGCCGCCAGCGTCCGCACGAACTCCTCGGCCGTGCCGGTCATCCCGGTCGGCAGCAGCAGTACGCCGACCCGGGCGGTCAGTTCGCCGTCGGCGAGCAGGCGCCGGTAGACGTCGAGGGTGCTGTGGGCCATGGCGCCGCGCATCAGGGCGTCGCCGCCCGGGCCGAGGCCGGGCTCGGTGTAACTGGTGATGCCGAGCCGGGCCAGAGTGCGCAGAGTGGCGCGTATCGCGTCGGCGCGCACCTCCTGGGAGAGGGCGGGCAGCTCCCGGTGGACCAGGTCCTGGGCGCCCTCCTGGAGGAGGCCGGTGGGCTCGCCCGCCTCGTCGGTGACGATGACGCCTCCGGGCGGGACGGGGGTGTCACGGTCCACTCCAGCCCAGGAGAGCGCCATGGAGTTGACCCACGTGGCGTGTCCGGTGGCGGAGTACAGCAGGACGGGGTGGTACGGGCTGACGGCGTCCAGGTCCTTCCGGGACGGCAGCCTGGAGGGGTCGGCGACGCACTCGTCGAGGTAGCCGGCGTCCCACCCGTGGCCGGTGATCCACTCCCCCGCGGGCGTCGTCGCGGCGGCCTTCCGCACGGCTTCGGCCACGTCGGCCAGCGACCGTACGGCGGGGTGGGAGACGTCGACGGACAGCGGGGGCCTGGTCAGCCCGAAGGCGCAGCCGTGCAGGTGCGTGTCGTTGATGCCGGGCAGGAGCGTCCCGCCTTCGAGGTCGACGACCCGGGTGGCGGGGCCGGCGTGCGCCATGACCTCGTCCTGGTCGCCGACCGCGCTGACGAGGCCGTCGGTGACCGCGAGGGCTGAGGCGACGGTGAAACGGGAGTCGACGGTGAGGACGGAACCGTTGACGAAGACGAGATCTGCCGGGGTGCCGGGCACAGTGATGTCCTATCTGCCGGGGGCTGGTGACGGGGGCTCCCGCGAACCGGCGACGGCCGGCGGGGAAGCTGACAGCACTGTGCATCCGGGAGGCGTGGGCGCACATCGGTCATCCAACCGATGTTCGGAGCCGGAACCGGTCTCGCGCCTGACACCGCGGGCCGGCGCTGTGCGCAGCGGCCCTGCAATGCCATGCCATGCCACCGAGTGCCCGAATCTGATCACCGCAGGCGCAGGCGCAGGCCGCTCAGCGTGTCAGCCAGCGCACCTCGTACGGGGCGAGGGACAGCGCCTTCCCGTCCACCCGGGCCGCCACCGGTCGGCGCTCGGTGTTGACGACGAGGACGGCCGCGTCGTCGGCGAGGACCTGGATCCTGGCACCCGGATCCGCAGTGGCGTCCACCGGCCGGAAGGCGGTGCCCGGCGGGAACTCGTGGGCGAACCGGTTCAGCAGCCGGGCCATGGGCAGTTCCCGGCCGCCGTCGGGCAGGTGGGTGCTCCTCCACAGGCAGCCGGGGCAGTCGTCCCCGGTGCGCTGCGGGTTCCAGTAGAAGGCGGCCGACGCGCCGCTCGCTGCCAGGTGCATCATTGCGGTGGCGTGCACGGCGGTGCGGTGATGCTCGTCCCAGCCGTCCCTGCCGCCCGGCCGGTCGTCCGCGGCGGGCGGCTCCACGTACCACTCGGCCCACCACACGGGAAGTCCGGTGACGTTCCTCAGCCAGTGGGTGACGGCAGCGAACTTCTCGGTGGCGGCGAACTCGTCGGGGATCGTCTCGTGCCCCTCGCGGGTGTAGCTGGATCCGTCGACCACGACGAAGTCGGCGCCTTCCTTGTGCCTGTTCCAGTAGTGGATGACGTCGGCGGAGCGCTGGTCGAGTTCGCCCCAGGGGCCGCGGAGTTCGGGCGAGCGGTCCTCCGGGTCGCCGGCGGGCGGGTCGTGGTCGGCCACCACGTAGGGGCCTCCGACCAGGTTGTCCGGGTTCTGCTTCTTCAGCTCGGCGTAGACGAGGTTGTACAGCTGGGTGTATCCCTCGTAGTTCCACCGGCGCTTGCGCTCGTCGTAGAAGCCCTTGAGCTCGTTCCACACGAGGAAGTGCCTGATGTCCGGGTAGCGGCGGGCGATCGCGCCCGCGAGCCGGGCGAAGTCCCGGTAGTGCCGGCGGTCGGGAGCCTCCTCCAGCCGGGACCAGTCGGTGCGTCCCCGCCGCCCGCCCTTCATCCAGTCGGGGGCGCCGCACAGGGTGAGGACGGGGGTGGCGCCCGTGGCCCGCATCAGGGCGACGCGCTCGTCAAGGGCCTGGAAGTCGTACCGCCCGGGCGCCGGTTCGGGGTTCTCCGCGCCCCACCCCATGATGTGCTGGTTCTGCGGCAGCGGCCGCGCGGAGAGCAGGGCACCGGCCTTGCGCGTGGCCTCCGGCGTGCCGTGTTCCGCGCTGTACTGCGTGTGGGTGAAGCCCCATCCCGGCCGGGTGCCCGCCTGACGGCGGGTGCTCTTCGACGACGCACCGCCGCCGCCCGGACTGCCCGAGGCCATGGCCAGCGGCAGGGCGGCCAGAGCCACCGCACCGCATACCCCGATCAGGGAAGTGGCCCGCCATCGCCCCGTACCGGGCGCCGCCGACTGTGCCGCACCATGTCGCCCCACGACATCCAATAATAGGCGCATAGCTGGGATTTCGTCCCGCTTGGGCCGCTTGGTCTTGGAGGCGAGTTGCCCGGGCCGGGGTCGTCCAGCCGCTGCCGGCGCCTCAACCGCTGTCGTCCGTACGGGCCACGCCGGCAGCCGCGCCGCGCTCGCCCTCTTCAGCCTCCTCCTCGGCCTCCTCTCCACCGCCGCTTCCGCCCCCGCGCAGGAAGTCCTCGGCGACCGCGCAGTGCAAGGCGACACCCGCGGCCAGCGCCCTCTCGTCGTAGAGCACGCGGTCGGAGTGGTTGTCCGGGACGGTCCCCGGCACGCTGCCGGGCGGGCAGGCGCCCAGGAACACCATCGCGCCGGGCACGCGCTGCAGGACGTACGAGAAGTCCTCGCCGCCCATCGTGGGGTGGGGAAGCTCGTGCACGTGGGAGGGGCCGAGGGCGGCGGCCGCTGCGCGGCGTACCAGCGCGGTGAAGGCGGGGTCGTTCTGCACCGCGGGATAGCCCTCGGGGAGCTCGACGCCGACGGTCATGCCGTGGGCGGCGGCCACGCCTTCGGCGACGCGCGCGATGCCCTCGCGCACCGTGCGGCGGGTCGCCTCGGAGAGCGTGCGGTACGTGCCCGTCAGCTCCGCGGTCTCCGGAATGACGTTGAACGCCCTTCCCGCCCGGATCGTGGTGATCGTCAGCACCGCGGGCTCGAAGATGCCGACGGTCCGGGTGATCATGGTCTGCAGGGCCTGGACGATCTCGCAGGCGACCGGGACGGGATCAAGCACCCGGTGCGGGCCGGCCGCGTGCCCGCTCCGGCCCCTGACGGTGATCCGCACCAGGTCGGCGGCGGCGTACTGCGTGCCCGGCCGGACGTGGACGGTGCACGTCTCGTTGCGGGCGTTGATGTGCAGCGCGAACGCGGCGTCGACCGCCGTGCCGCCGGCCGGGGTGAGCAGCCCCTCCTCGATCATGGGCAGGGCCCCGCCGGCGGTCTCCTCGGCGGGCTGGAACATGAACACCACCCGGCCCGCCAGCCGGTCCCTGCGGGCGCTGAGCAGCCGCGCGGCGCCCACGAGCATGGCGGCATGCGCGTCGTGCCCGCAGGCGTGCATGACGCCGGGCACCTCGGAGGCGTAGTCGAGGCCGGTGTTCTCCTGCTGCGGCAGGGCGTCCATGTCCGCGCGCAGCAGCAGGGTCCGCCCGGGCCGCCCGGTGTCGAGCACGGCCACGACCGAGCTCAGCCTCCGGCCGAGCGTCACCGCCAGGCCCAGCCCGTCAAGGGCCTCCACCACCGCCCGCTGGGTACGGGGCAGGTACGTTCCCACTTCCGGAAGGCGGTGGATGCGGCGCCGCAACGCCACGACATCGGGCAGCAGACTCCGCGCCTCGGTCAGGAGACCGGACTCCGGTCCGGCGGATGATGCGGTTCCATCGATCAGCACGCGCGCCTCCACGACAAGCGGGGTCGTCTCCGTCAGGATGTGGCAGTGCGGCAGCGGTCGCCGACGCCATGAGACCACACCTGGGCATTCACCGACAGAACGTCTCCATCAGAACGTCTCCATCAACGCCTCCATGCCGGACCCGCCGAGGGCGAGCCCGCGCACCGCCCCCCGAGTGACGCCGGCGCGAGTGATCTCCATCGCGGTGCCCGGGACGGTCCCGGGAACAGAGTGCCGCGTCGTGGACAGCGCGCAGAGAGCGGACAGAGACGGCCCTGCCTACGGGCGGCTGCACGCCATGGCCGGCACCGCCGGGTACGGCGAGGCCGCCGAGGCCCTCGTGGCACAGTACGAGAGCGTGACCTTCGACGAGGTGCACCGCGAGGTCCTGCACCTGTTCCCCTCCGAGCCGAGCTCGGTCCTGGACATCGGCGCGGGCAGCGGCCGCGACGCGGCAGCGCTGGCCGCCCGGGGACACCGCGTCGTCGCCGTCGAACCCACCACCGAGATGCGCACACTGGGCCGGAGCCTCCACGCGGACCAGGACATCGAATGGATCGACGACGCGCTCCCCGGGCTGCCGCGCCTCAGCGCGCGGCAGCCCCGCTTCGGCCTGATCCTGCTGACCGCGGTCTGGATGCACCTGGACGAACAGCAACGCTCTGCTGCCATGGCTCACCTGGCCGGCCTCCTCGAACCCGGAGGCCGGGTGATCCTCTCCCTTCGCCACGGCCCGGTCCCGGAAGGCCGCCGCATGTTCCCCGTCACCGCGCGGGAGACCGTCGCACTCGCCCGGCGGTCCGGACTGCACGTCGTGCACCACGCCCGGCGCGAGGACCCGCACGGACGCCCGGGAGTGGCCTGGACCTGTCTCGGCCTGCGGCTCTGCGCGGGCGGCGGCACGTGCCCGGAAGCCGGATGAACTCCAGGCTTCCAGCAGCAGCATTCAGCTGACTGTCCGCAGCGCCTGTATGTGCTGACCCGCCCCGGCGAAGGGGCGCAGGTGTACTGGAGGGGGCGCATGGCGTACTCGCAAGCCGACTTCTGGCGTGCTCGACCGGCCCGTGGGCATCATTGACCGGGCTGTCAGACGTCATTCGTTATGCGTGCCCTCGCATCAAACCGCCCCGCCGTGGAGGTTGTGATGGTCGTGCCGATACCCGTGCATCTGGTGTTCGTGCACGGCCTGTTCTCGTCGGCCAAGGTGTGGTCGGCGTTCCGGCAGCTGATCACCACCGACGACGAACTCTCCGGCTGGGTCCACGTCCGCTGCTTCGCGTACGACTCGCCTTTTGTCAGGCTGCGCCCGGACCGCCGAGTCGCCGAGACGGACGACATCGCCGATCACTTGAGCACCTACCTCGCGACCGAACTCGCCGACGCGGAGTCGATCGTGCTGGTCACCCACAGTCAGGGGGGACTGGTGGTGCAGCGGTTCCTCTCCCGCAAGCTGGCGACAGGCAAGGGTCGCGACCTCATGCGGATCAAGCACTTCACCATGTTCTCCTGTCCGAACACGGGGTCCGGATTCTTCCTGACAGTCCGCAAGGCCCTCGCGCTGTGGCGGCACTCGCAAGAACGGCAGCTCCGTCCATTCGACCGTGCAGTGACAGAAGCACAGCGCTCGGTACTCACCGGAGTGGTCCACGCCCGCCGTCACGGCGACCAGGAATGCCCCATAACAGTGCAGGCCTACGGCGGGTCCATGGACAACATCGTGCCGGCCGTCGTCGCCCGCGGAGTCTTTCCCGAGGGCGGCGTCATCCCAGGTGACCACTTCTCGATCGTGCAGCCGGTGGACCACAGGGCCGCTTCCTACCTCACCGTCCGCGCCGCCCTGCTCTCCGTCGGCCACGCGCAGCCCGAGCCCCGCCGGGCCGCCGCCACCGTGACACCGTCACAGCAGCACGGCGACTACACCGTCTCGCCTCCCTTCGCCAAGTTGGAGGGAAAGCTGAAGGGGAAGGAACAGAACCGCCTCGTCGCCCGGGTCACCTCATCGGCGTGGCCGCAGAAGGTTCATGTTCTGGCAGGTCTGGGCGGCATGGGTAAGAGCCGGGTGGCTCTGGAGATGGCCCACCGCGCGCACCGGGCGGGCCGTCGGGTGTGGTGGATCTCGCTGTCCCAGCTCAGTGCCCGTATGCGGGCTGTCGCAAGTCAACTGGGAGCCTCGGAAGCGCAGATCGAGCGCGCGTGGCACGGCCCGGGAAGCGCCGCGGACCTGCTGTGGAAGCTGCTCGACAAGTCCGGGAAGCCCTGGCTGCTCGTCTTCGACAACGCTGACGACCCACAGCAGATCGGCCCGGTCGACGGCCCGGTTTCGGACGGCACCGGGTGGCTCCGCGAGCCGGCGTGCGACCACGGTCTCGTCGTCGTCACCAGCCGTGTACGCAGCCAGGAAACATGGGGTCCCTGGAGCCTCGTGCACCGGATTTCCGCCCTCGGCGACGAGGACGGCGCATCGCTGCTGCTGGAGCGCACACAAGGCCTCGGCGGCACGAACGAGCAGGCCAGACAACTCTCTGCAGCGCTGGGTGGCCTGCCCCTCGCCTTGCACACCGCGGCCGTCACCGTGAAGACGGTCAACCAGAAGAAGGTGTCCCTGGACGACGGAGACGTGACGGATTTCGAGAGCTACTGCAAGGCCGTCCAGCGACGCTTCGCCTCCGTGCCGGGCACCCGGCCGCGGGGAGACCTCGACGAGCTGCTGGGGCGTGAGATCGTCGAGGAGGTC
The DNA here is from genome assembly GCF_003011965.1 of Streptosporangium nondiastaticum. Classification (GTDB taxonomy): domain Bacteria; phylum Actinomycetota; class Actinomycetes; order Streptomycetales; family Streptomycetaceae; genus Streptomyces; species Streptomyces nondiastaticus. The sequence continues at coordinate 8,099 of NZ_PXWG01000105.1, read as the reverse complement.
TACGGCATCGCCCTGCGGCAGCTCGCCCGGCAGGGTCTTCCACAGGCATCCCCGTTGCTCAAGGTGTTCGCCTGCCTCAACATGGCTCCGATTCCCTACCGTTGCCTGGCTGATGGAGAAGTGCTGACCCAGTCGCCCCTCTTCCCCGGGTTCTCCCCGACGGAGCTGGCTGCCGTGTTCAAGGGCTTGGAGGACTTCGACCTGGTCGAGGCCGTGCGCGAGAGCGTCGCCGACCCGGTCCTGTCTCATGTGCTCACTCTGCACCCGGTCGTTCACGGCGTGCTGCGTGAGGACGAGGACGTACAACGGCGGCGCACGGACTACCTCGGGTTGGCAGTGCGCCTGTTGCTGAAGGCCACTGAGGGGAAGAATCCCGATCACACGTCGAACTGGCCGCTGTGGGCGGCGATCACGCCACATGCCAGGGAGGTGGCCCGGATGTGTCTCGCGGGGCCCGTGCGCATGGAGGACCGCAGCACGGTCGCCGGAGCACTCGAACTCACCCGGCTCACCACCCGGTTCCTGATCACGAAGGGCCTGCTCGCGCCGGCCCACGACCTGGTGGTTCCGATCGTCGCCGACTGCGCTTCCTTCGGCTTCCACGAGGACGACCGGGAACTCCTGGCCCTCCGCCATGAGAAGGGTCGTATCGCGCTGGAACGCGAGGACCACGCCGCTGCGGAAGAGGAGCTCCTGAAGGTGGTCCGCGCACGCACGCGGGTCCTGGGCGGGAATCACCCCGACACCCTGGCGAGCCGCCACAAGCACGCCCGGGCCCTCCTCGAACAGGAGCGGTGGGAGGAGGCGGAGCCGCTGCTGTGGTCGATCGCCGAGGCGGAGAACACCGTACGGGGCCCCGAGCACTATGACACCTTGGTCGTACGGCACAGCTGGACGCGCGTGATGCTCATGCTGGGACGCACGTCGGAGGCCGAAGAGGGGGCCCGCAGCATCCTCGGGATCAGTCGGCGCAGGAACTGGCCGCCCACCACGCCCGAAACGCTTTTCGTCCGGTCGACACTGGCTCTGAGCCTGCTCGAGCAGGAACGGTACGAGGAGGCCGAGACCGAGGTCCGCGGTGCGCTCCTCGACGCCGCCCAGCCGCCGGATTCGGAACTGATGATGTACCTGAGGGGCACGCTCACCACCGTTCTCTTCGGACGGGGACACGCGCCCGAGGCGGTACAGGAGCTCAGGTACCTCCTGGAAGATCTGCGCCGGGTGAAGCCCGGCAGCCCCATGACCAAGAAGTTCGAAAAGATCTGGGCCAACGCTTTGCGCCAGATGCATGGTCAGCTCTGAAATGTCCGAATCCAGTACCGAGGGGGATTGCGCTTACCCTGACTCCACCTCGATGCTGTGTGGTGCAGCACCTGACGAACGACCGGGAGATCCGCAATGCCGTCATCCCACACCGAGCCTGCCGACGAAGAGACACCGCAGTGGGGCCCACCGGGTAGTCCTCTCCAGAAAGCGCAGTCGGAGATCGCCCGGCGGATCGCCAAAGAAATCATGAGAGTGGATCGCAAGGCGCTTGAGCTCGATGCCAAGACGGCATTCCGTGCTGTGCACGACCCGGGACCTGCTTAGCCGATACCGAGAAAATGGGTACCGCTATGACCCCAGGAGACTTACACGACCCGTTCTTCTGTGCAGTCACCTCGACGGGCTTCACCCGCGCCCGCGTCTCCGATCTGGCAGCCGGTCGCTGTGCCGCGCTTCGCGTCCGTGACCTCCTCCCCCGGCGCATGGTCGAAGAGACGCTCAAGGCGCTTGAGGCCAGGGCGTTCGACGCGTACGGCAGGAGGCGCGTGAACCCACCGGTCATGCGGTTCGGCGTCGGCGTGAGTGACTACTGCAAGGATGGCGTGCTCACAGACGCCTACTGGCCCGCAGTGCACAGGCATCGCACGGACTGGGAGAGCCTCGGACTGCCCTTCGACCCCTTCGAGGAGTGCCGGGCAGCCCTCGGGGCGGACTGGCCCGGCGGCATCCGGGTGGGCCGTCGGAGCGGCCGCGAGATGGGCGCCGGAGTAGCCCGCGAACCCAATCAGGGCTTTCGTGTTCACTTCGACGACGCGCTGCGCGAGTTCTTCTGCGGTGACTTACTGGACTCGACACTGGTCACCCAGTTCGCCTTCAACATGTACCTCAGTGTGCCGGAATCGGGTGGCGAGACGATAATCTGGCGGCATCGGTGGAGCCCTGCGGACGAGGCGTTCCGGCTCCCCGGTTCATACGGCTACGACGAGTCCGTGGTCGGCGACGCAGAATTCATCGAACTCAGCCCCGAGGTGGGCGAAGCCGTTCTGATCAACCCGAATTTCTTCCATGCGGTGCGCCCGAGTCGAGGCGCACGGCGCATCGCACTGGGATTCGCCGTAGGTCTCAGCGTGACCGGAGAACTACTGACCTGGGGGTGATTACCCGAAGACTTCGGAGCACAGACGCACGCTGCTGTTTTCAAGAAAAACCGTTAGGTATAGGAACATGGAGATCTTACGCTACGTCGCTTTCAGCACCGACCCCCGAGGCGGAAACCCCGCAGGGGTGGTGCTGGACGCAACCGGGGTTGACGAGCCGACCATGGCGGCTACCGCAGCGGAGGTCGGATTCTCCGAGACCGCCTTCGTTGCGCCGCTCCGCGACGGCAGCCTCGGCATCCGCTACTTCAGCCCCCGAACGGAAGTGCCGTTCTGCGGTCACGCCACCATCGCCACCGCGGTGGCCTACGCGGAGCGCCATGGGGTGGGTGATCTGCGGCTGCGGACGAAGGCCGGCGTGGTGCGGGTCTCCACCGCCGCAGTACGGAACGGCAGTGTCGTGGCCACGCTGGTGAGCGTGCCGCCCCGGACGGCGCCGATCGACGACGGCGACCTGGACGGGCTGCTCGGTGCGCTGCGCTGGTCCTCCGCAGACCTGGACCGCTCACTGCCCCCGCGCGCCGCCTACGCCGGAGCATGGCACCCGGTGATCGCCGCCACGTCACGTGAGCGGCTGGCCGAGCTCGACTACGACATGCCCACACTTGCCGGTCTCATGGGCCGGCGCGACTGGGCGACAGTCAACCTGGTGTGGCGGGAGTCAGCGACGGTCTTCCACGCCCGGAACCCGTTCCCGCCCGGCGGGGTGGTCGAGGACCCGGCGACAGGGGCGGCGGCGGCCGCCCTCGGTGGATATCTGAGGGAGCTCGGGCTCGTGTCCGTACCGGCGACCGTGACGGTGCGCCAGGGGTACGACATGGGCCGTCCCAGCCTGATCGAGGTCGGCATTCCGGCGGAGCGGTACAGCGGGGTGTCCGTCACCGGAACCGCGGTGCCGTTCCGCCACTGAGGACCGTCTCAGTCGTCGACCTCGAACAGGACCTCGATCTCCACCGGTGCCCCCAGCGGCAGTCGCCCGACGCCGACGACGCTGCGGGCGTGTCCGCCGGCGTCACCAAGAATGGTCAGGAACAGCTCGCTGGCTCCGTCGACCACGCGCTCCTGCCCGAGGAACCGCTCCGCGGAGGCCACGTATCCCACGACTTTGAGCACGCGAAAGGAGGTGGCCCGGCCGGCTGCCGAGTCCAGTGCGACGAGGGCCGCCAGGCCGCACTGCCTGCTGAGCTCGCGTGCCTGATCGGGCGTCACCTCGGCCCCGACCCTGCCCGTGGCCACGAGCTCACCGCCCACCATGGGCACCTGGCCTGACACCTGAACGAGCCGGCCACTGCGTACTGCCGGCACGTAGACGCCCTTGGGCGGGCTCACGGCGGGCAGGACGATGCCGAGGCCGGAGAGCTTGTCGCGTAGGAAGTGAGGCACCTGCCGATGTTCCCACCGCCGGCACCGTGGCGGGACGGGTTTTGCCGACGGCGGCCTGCCCCCCGGTTGTGCGGGGCAGGCCGCCGGTGTCAGTGGGGGTGACAAGCCGAGTTACAGCGCGCGTTCCAGGCGGTCCGCCATCAGCTTGACGAAGCGGGCCGGTTCCTTCGGCTGGCCGCCCTCGGCGAGTACGGCCAGGCCGTGCAGGAGCTCGGCGGTGTCGGCGAGCTCCGTGCGGTCCTCGCGCTCCTTGTACGCCTGGTTGAGGCCCTTCACCAGCTGGTGGTCAGGGTTGAGCTCCAGGATCCTCTTGGCGCGCGGCACCTCCTGACCCATGGCGCGGTACATGTTCTCCAGGGCCGGGGTCAGGTCGTGCGCGTCCGAGACGACGCAGGCCGGGGAGACGGTGAGGCGGGAGGAGAGGCGTACGTCCTTGACGTCCCCGTCCAGCTGCTCCTTCATCCAGCCGAGCAGCCCGGCGTACTCCTCGGTCCTCTTCTCCCGGTCGGCGTCGGGGGTGTCCTCGTCCTCGGCACCGAGGTCGATCCGCCCCTTGGCCACGGACCGCAGCTTCTTGCCCTCGTACTCGCCGACGGCGTCGGCCCACACCTCGTCGACGGCGTCGGTGAGCAGCAGCACCTCGATGCCCCGGTCGCGGAACGCCTCCATGTGCGGGGAGTTCTCGATGCTCTGCCGGGACTCGCCGGTCAGGTAGTAGATGTCTTCCTGGCCGTCCTTCATCCGCTCCACGTACTGCTTGAGCGTGGTCGGCTCGGTGTCGTGGTGCGTGCTCGCGAACGACGCGACGGCGAGGACGGCGTCGCGGTTCTCCGGGTCGGTGACCAGTCCCTCCTTCAGGACGGTGCCGAACTCCCGCCAGAACGTGTCGTAGCGCTCCTGGTCCTTGGTCTTCATCTCCTTGACCGTGGACAGGACCTTCTTCGTCAGCCGTCGCCGCATCAACTCGATGTGGCGGTCCTGCTGGAGGATCTCGCGGGACACGTTGAGCGAGAGGTCCGCCGCGTCGACGACGCCCTTGACGAAGCGGAGGTACGGCGGCAGCAGCGCCTCGCAGTCGTCCATGATGAACACGCGCTTGACGTACAGCTGCACGCCTCGCTGGAAGTCCCGCGTGAACAGGTCGTGGGGGGCGTGGGCGGGGAGGAACAGCAGGGCCTGGTACTCGAAGGTGCCCTCCGCCTGGAGCCGGATCGTCTCCAGCGGGTCGCGCCAGTCGTGGGCGATGTGCTTGTACAGCTCGTGGTACTCGTCGTCGGACACCTCGTCGCGCGACCGCGCCCACAGCGCCTTCATGGAGTTGAGCGTCTCGGGTTCGGGCGCCTTGCCGCCCTCGCCGTCCTCGCTGCTCTCGTCGGCTGCGGCCACGGGCGTCGCCTCGGGCATCATCCGGACGGGCCAGGTGATGAAGTCCGAGTACCGCTTGATGATCTCCTTGATCTTCCACGGTGAGGTGTAGTCATGGAGCTGGTTCTCCGGGTCGGCCGGCTTGAGGTGGAGGGTGACCGAGGTGCCCTGCGGCGCGTCGTCGACCGTCTCCAGCGTGTACGTGCCTTCGCCCCGCGAGGTCCAGCGGGTGCCCCGGCTCTCGCCGGCGCGCCGGGTCAGCAGGGTGACCTCGTCCGCCACCATGAAGCCGGAGTAGAAGCCGACGCCGAACTGGCCGATGAGCCCTTCCTCCCCGGCCGCGTCCTTGGCCTCCTTGAGCTCCTGGAGGAACTTCGCGGTGCCCGAGTTGGCGATCGTGCCGATGAGCCGGCCGACCTCGTCGTACGACATTCCGATGCCGTTGTCCCGCACGGTGAGGGTGCGGGCGTCCTTGTCGACGTCGATCTCGATGTGCAGATCGGACACGTCGGCGTCGAGCGAGTCGTCCCACAGCTTCTCGAGGCGCAGCTTGTCCAGCGCGTCGGAGGCGTTGGAGACGAGCTCCCGCAGGAAGACATCCTTGTTCGAGTAGACCGAGTGGATCATCAGCTGCAGCAGCTGACGGGCCTCTACTTGAAACTCAAACGTCTCAGTCGACATGTTCGCGAATACCTCTCAGGTCCTATCGCCCAGAACTGATTGAAGACACTGTAAAACACCACGTCAGGACAGTGGCCGGGATGTGGGGGCGGTGGCCGGATCCGCGTCGTGTGCGCGTCCTCGGCCGGGGCCTCCCCGGTGCGGTGGTTCCGCGGGTGAGGCGGGGCCTGTCCGGTTCAGGGCTCGGGGACGGCCGTCCCCGTCCGCCAGGCCCACGCCGCGATGCCGACGCGGTTGGCGGTGCCGAGTTTGTTCTGGACGTTGGCGATGTGGGTCTTCACCGTTCCCGGGGAGATGAACAGCTCATCGGCTATCTGCGCGTTCGTCCAGCCGCGGGCGACGAGGCGGACGATGTCCTGCTCGCGGTGGGTGAGCGGGTCGGCGCCGGGGCCCGTAACGGGTGACGGAGGCGCTGACAGTGAAGGAGGCGAAGGCGGTGACTGCGGCGGAGGCGAAGGCGTGTTCAGCCGGCGCAGGAGCCGGACGGTGATCTGCGGGCTGATGAGGGCGTCGCCGGCCATGGCTGCCCGGACGCCCTCGATGAGCAGGGTGGGCCCGGAGCGTTTGAGGAGGAAGCCGCTGGCGCCGTTGCGGAGCGCGGTGTGGACGTAGTCGTCGAGGTCGAAAGTCGTGACGACGATGACGCGGGTGGGGTGCGCGACGCCGGGGCCCGCGAGGAGCCGGGTCAGTTCGAGACCGTCGATGCCCGGCATGCGGATGTCGGCCAGGACGACGTCCGGCCGGAGCCGGCGGGCGAGTTCGAGGGCGCCGGTGCCGTCGGCCGCCTCGCCGATGACGCTCATGTCCGGTTGGGAGTCGAGGACGAGGCGGAAGCCGCTGCGGATGTCGTCCTGGTCGTCGGCCAGCACGATGCGGGTGGGGGTGTTGGTCACGAGGGATTCTCCGTCGTCGCCGGGCGGGGCCCGGGGAGCGGTGCCGCGTGGGGTGCCGGGTCCGTCGGGGCCGGCGGCAGAGTGGCGGCCACCTGCCAGCCTCCGTCGCGCGGACCGTACACCAGCGTGCCGCCCGTGGCCCGTACGCGTTCGTACATGCCGCTCAGGCCCCGCCCGCCGTGTTCGTTGCGCTCGCGGCGGATGGCGGTGCGGGTGTTGTCTTTGGCGGCGGCGGAGTTGACGACCGTTACGTGGAGGGCGGGTTCGTCGTCGTCCGTACGGGTACGGGTGAGGGCTACATCGACCCGCAGGGCGCCCGGGGCGTGGCGGCGGACGTTGGTGAGGGCCTCGACGACCACGCGGTAGGCGGTGGAGCCGACGGCCCGGGAGAGGTCGTCCGTCGCGCCGGGCTGCACGGTGAGGCGGGTGATCTGACCGGTGGCGGCGGAGGAGAAGCGTTCGACCAGGGCGGGCAGTTGGTCCACGCCGGGCAGGGGTTCGACGATGGCGGCCTCGGATCCGGTGGCTCCGGATCCGCCCGTCCGGACGGTATCGGAGCCGTCTGCTTCGTGGAGTGTCCTGACCATCCGGTCCATGGCTGCCAGCGCGTTGAGTCCGGCCGTCTCGATGCGTTCCAGGGCCGCCAGGGCCTGCCGCGGGTCGGTGCCGGCCACGAAGCGGGCGGCTTGGGCCTGGGCCACGATGCCGCTGACGTCGTGCGCCACGTAGTCGTGGAGGTCCCGGGCGAGGCTGAGCTGCTGGGCGCGGCGGGTCTCGGCGACCAGCCGGGTCCGGCCGTGCTCCATCAGCCGGGGGTAGCCGCCGATGACGCACGCGCCCAGCACGGGCAGGGTCCAGAACGCCGCAGCGCCGGCCAGGCTCAGCAGCGAGGGTGCGGGCAGCAGCGGCAGGGTCCAGGCCGCCACTGCCGGTCCCGCGACGGCGACGGCCGCCGCCGCTCGTCGCAGCGGAGCCCAGCGCACGACGACGACGAGCAGCACCAGCAGGGTGACGGTCTCCGCGAGGCGTGCCCAGGAGTCCTCGGACATCGCGGGCGGCCGGGCGATCGCCGTGGTGAGCAGGGATGCCGCTCCGGCGAGCGCGAGGGGGACGGCGAGTCGTTCCCGTGACCGGGGCCAGCCGGCCAGCGCCCACAGGAGCAGCGTGAGGGCGGCGATCGCCGAGGGCGCTCCGTAGGGCCGCGTCAGGCCACCGCGGCTGAGGGCGGTGGCCCCGAGTGCCGTGCAACCCGCCAGCGCCACGGCCGTGGTGAGCACCGCGTCCCGCCGTCTCACGCTCTTGATCATCTCCACGCCGTGATCCTACGGGCGGGTCAGGGGCCTTCTCCTCTGCC
>NZ_PXWG01000104.1 GCF_003011965.1 Streptosporangium nondiastaticum | reverse complement strand
GGCGCGGCGGGGGCCTGCGCAGGAGCCCCGGAGACCGCTGCGCGGGCCGCGGCGGGGCCGGACAGCCCGGAGGCGGCCGCGGGCGGCGCGTAGGCCTGGTCAGGGGCGTGGGCACCGGGCCCGGGCACGTAGCCCGTGGCGGGAACCATCGGGGCGGAGACGAGCGCGGCCGCGCCCCGCTCCAGCTTCTCGAGCCGGGCCCGTACGGACCGCTCGTCGTCGTAGGCGGCGGGGAGCAGGACGCGCGCGCAGATCAGCTCCAGCTGCAGCCGCGGCGAGGTGGCGCCCCGCATCTCCGTGAGGCCTTCGTTGACCAGGTCGGCGGCGCGGCTGAGCTCGCCCGGGCCGAAGACGCCGGCCTGGGCCTGCATGCGCTCCACGAGATCGGCGGGGGCGTCGATGAGGCCCTTCTCGGCCGCGTCGGGGACGGCGGCGAGGATCACCAGGTCGCGCAGGCGCTCCAGGAGGTCGGCGACGAAGCGGCGGGGGTCGTTGCCGCCCTCGATGACGCGGTCGACGACCTCGAAGGCCGCGGCGCCGTCGTTCGCCGCGAAGGCGTCCACGACGGCGTCGAGCAGCGAGCCGTCCGTGTACCCGAGGAGGGACGTCGCCATGGCGTATGTCACACCGTCCTCGGCGGCACCGGCGAGGAGCTGGTCCATGACGGACATCGAGTCACGCACGGAACCGGCGCCGGCGCGGACGACCAGCGGCAGGACGCCGTCCTCGACGGGAATCTTCTCCTGGCCGCAGACCTCGCCCAGATACTCACGGAGAGTGCCGGGCGGGACGAGCCGGAACGGGTAGTGGTGGGTACGCGAACGGATCGTGCCGATGACCTTCTCGGGCTCGGTCGTCGCGAAGATGAACTTCAGATGCTCCGGCGGCTCCTCGACCACCTTCAGCAGGGCGTTGAAGCCCGCCGAGGTGACCATGTGGGCCTCGTCGATGATGTAGATCTTGTAGCGGCTGGAGGCGGGCCCGAAGAAGGCCTTCTCCCGCAGCTCACGGGCGTCGTCCACGCCACCGTGGGAGGCGGCGTCGATCTCGATGACGTCGATCGAACCGCGCCCGTTGCGCGCGAGGTCCTGGCACGACTGGCACTCCCCGCACGGGGTGGGCGTCGGCCCCTGCTCGCAGTTCAGACAGCGGGCGAGGATGCGCGCGCTCGTCGTCTTGCCGCAGCCGCGGGGGCCGCTGAACAGATACGCGTGATTGACCCTGTTGTTGCGCAGCGCCTGCTGCAACGGGGCGGTGACATGCTCCTGCCCGATGACCTCGGCGAAGGACTCGGGGCGGTAGCGGCGGTAGAGCGCGAGGGACGACACACCTACGACGATATCGGGCCCCACTGACAAGTGGCCTCGCTCACATCCACAGGCCCCTCGCGACCCCGTTCGCAACCACTCGCGCCCGGGATTCGCCCCGGGGCCCACCCCGGGAACGCCGAGGGGCCCACCCCGCGCACGACCCGGGCTCGACCCAGGGACAGCCCGGGCTCGACCCAGGAACAGCCCGGGAACGGCCCGGAAAACACAAGGGCCCCCCACGCACCCGCCAGAGCCGACCTACCCTTGCTGCCTTCCGGCCCTGGGGGAGTTCAGTCAGATAGCGCCACGTGAGGGGCTTGCCCCCAAGCCTAGCGGATCGCCCGGGGTGCTCAGCCACCCCCGATCCCCTCCGGACCCCTCCGGCCGTCCTCCGCGACCACGTGTTCGCGAGCACCCCTCCGCGTCTTGTATTGTTTGCGGCGGAGGATTCGCCTAGAGGCCTAGGGCGCACGCTTGGAAAGCGTGTTGGGGGCAACCCCTCACGAGTTCGAATCTCGTATCCTCCGCACTCGCCCAGCAGGGCAGGCAAAGCCCCCGACCGGATTCCGGTCGGGGGCTTCGTCGTTGTGCGGCCGTAGACATAAGCACGTGCGTGCTGACGCGATGCGAGGCGCATGCGATGCCGATGCGGGCATTTCCTTTCGCCGGTCTCGGGTGGACAACGGCGTGGTCACGACAAGTCATCGCCGGTGGTGATCAAGGGTTCAACCAGTCATAGCGACCTCTCACTGCTGGTGAGGTAAGCCTCGCCTTACCTGATCGGAGAAGCGTGTCCACCGCCCTGCCCCGCGACCCGTCGGTCCTGTCCCACGACCCGTCGGTGTCCTTTCTCCCTCACTCGCGGCCGGCGCCGGGGTGGGCGAGGAGTGTCCGGCGCGCGCGGCCCGTGGGGCTGTACGACTCGTGGTGGACGGTCGCGGGGGCCGCGCTGGTCGTCTGTGCGGCGTGGGGCGGCGCCGTCTGGATCTCCGGGCACCTGCACGTGGACGCCTCGCTGCACACCGTGGCGCTCTTCGCGCACCTGGCGACCCTGGTGCTCGGCTTCGGCGCCGTGCTGATCGCCGACTACTACGGCCTGCTGTGGCTGACCGGCCGGATGTCGCTGATGGACGCCCTCGACGGTGCGGGCCGGCTGCACACGCCGATCTGGGCGGGCCTGACGGGCCTGGTGGGCAGCGGCATATTGCTGCACCCGGACACCTCCTCGACGCTGACCCGCGCCAAGCTGGTGATGGTGCTGGCGCTGTCCCTCAACGGGCTGCAGGCCGGCCTGCTGAACCGCCGTATGGCCGCCGCCCGGCGGCCCGGCGAGCAACCGCCGCGCCGCTTCCTGGCCTGGGGCGCCGGTACCGCCCTGGTCTCCCAGGTGTGCTGGTGGGGTGCCGTGATCATCGGGTTCCGCAACAGCCAGCGGTGACGGGCGGCCGGCGAAGGCGCTGGGGGGGGCGGCACCGCGCGTGCCGCCCCCCCCCAGCGCTTTTTTTCATCCTTCCGGAATACCCCTGGGGGGTATACAGTTCTCAATGAAGCGAGCGGCCGCACCGCTCGACGAACCGCTCGACGAACCGAAGGAAGCGCCATGACCTCCATCACCACCGTCTACAACGTGACCGGCATGACCTGCGGCCACTGCGAGGGCTCGGTCTCGCAGGAGGTCTCCGCCCTGGCCGGCGTCACCTCCGTCAAGGCCGTGGCCGCCACCGGGCTGGTGACCGTCACCTCCACCGGCCCGCTGGACGACGAGGCCGTCCGCGCCGCCGTGGACGAGGCGGGCTACGAGCTCGCCGGCCGTGTCTGAGATACCCCCGCCCCGTAAGCCGCACCGCACCCGTACACAAGTTCCCGGTCCGCCGGTTCGTGCCGCTCCACTGATATGGACGCCCGCAGCTCCGGCCCTCCTCCAGGAGACTCCGTATGACCAGCACCGCTCTCGAGAAGGCCCCGGCGCCCGCCGCCGCGGCCGCCTCCGAAGTCGAACTCTCCATCGGCGGCATGACCTGCGCGTCCTGCGCGGCACGCATTGAGAAGAAGCTCAACCGCATGGAAGGCGTCACGGCGACGGTCAACTTCGCCACCGAGAAGGCGAAGGTCTCCTACGGGCCGGACACCGGGATAGCCGACCTCATCGCCACCGTGGAGAAGACCGGCTACACGGCGCAGGAGCCGCCGAAGCCGACGGCCCCCGCGGAGAGCGAAGAGGCCGTCGACGAGGCGGCCGACGGCGGGGAGACCGGGGCCCTGCGGCAGCGGCTGCTCGTCTCGCTGGTGCTGTCCGTACCGGTCGTGCTGATGGCCATGGTCCCGGCCCTGCAGTTCGACAACTGGCAGTGGCTGTCCCTGACCCTGGCCGCTCCGGTGGTGGTGTGGGGCGCGCTGCCCTTCCACAAGGCCGCCTGGACCAACGCCCGGCACGGCGCCGCCACCATGGACACGCTCGTGTCGATCGGCACGCTCGCCGCCCTCGGCTGGTCCCTGTGGGCGCTGTTCTTCGGCCACGCCGGCATGCCGGGCATGCGGCACGGCTTCGACTTCGCCGTCTCCCGTACGGACGGCTCCTCCTCCATCTACCTGGAGGCCGCCGCCGGCGTCACCGCGTTCATCCTCGCCGGGCGCTACCTGGAGGCGAAGTCCAAGCGCAAGGCCGGCGCGGCCCTGCGGGCGCTGCTGGAGCTGGGCGCCAAGGACGTGACCGTGCTGCGCGACGGGCGCGAGACCCGCATCCCCGTAGCGGAACTGGCCGTCGGCGACCTGTTCGTCGTACGCCCCGGAGAGAAGATCGCCACGGACGGCACGGTCACTGAGGGCGGTTCGGCCGTCGACGCCTCCATGCTGACCGGCGAGTCCGTGCCCGTGGACGTCACCGTGGGCGACGCCGTCACCGGTGCCACCGTCAACGTCTCCGGCCGCCTGGTCGTCCGGGCCACCCGCGTCGGCGCCGACACCCAGCTGTCCCGCATGGCCAAGCTCGTGGAGGACGCCCAGAACGGCAAGGCCGCCGTCCAGCGCCTGGCCGACCGCATCTCCGGGATCTTCGTCCCCGTCGTCCTGCTGATCGCCCTCGGCACCCTGCTCACCTGGCTGCTCGTGACCGGCGACGCCACCGCCGCCTTCACCGCCGCCGTCGCCGTGCTCATCATCGCCTGCCCCTGCGCCCTGGGCCTGGCCACCCCGACCGCCCTCATGGTCGGCACCGGCCGCGGCGCCCAGCTCGGCATCCTCATCAAGGGCCCCGAGGTCCTGGAGTCCACCCGCCGCGTCGACACCGTCGTCCTGGACAAGACCGGCACCGTCACCACCGGCCGCATGGCCCTGCACGAGGTCATCACCGCCCCCGGCGTCTCCGAGCAGGACCTCCTCCGCCTGGCCGGTGCCCTGGAGCACGCCTCCGAGCACCCCATCGCCCGCGCCATCGCCGACGGCGCCGCCGAGCGCACCGGCACCCTGCCCGCCCCCGAGAGCTTCGAGAACATCGCCGGACTGGGCGTCCAGGGAGTCGTGGAGGGCCACGCGGTCCTCGTCGGCCGGGAGAAGCTGCTGTCGGAGTGGGTCATCGAGCTGCCGGCCGGACTCGCCGCGGCGAAGGCCGCCGCGGAGGCCGAGGGCCGCACCGCCGTGGCCGTCGCCTGGGACGGCGAGGCCCGAGGCGTCCTCACCGTCGCCGACGCCGTCAAGGACACCAGCGCCGCCGCCATCGCCGAACTGCGCCGCCTGGGCCTGACCCCGGTTCTGCTCACCGGTGACAACAAGGCCGTCGCCGAGGCCGTCGCCCGTGAGGTCGGCATCGACGAGGTCATCGCCGAGGTCCTCCCCCAGGACAAGGTCGACGTCGTCAAGCGGCTCCAGGCCGAAGGCCGTTCGGTCGCCATGGTCGGCGACGGCGTCAACGACGCGGCCGCCCTGGCCACCGCCGACCTCGGCCTCGCCATGGGCACCGGCACCGACGCCGCCATCGAGGCCGGCGACCTCACCCTCGTACGGGGTGACCTGCTGGTGGCCGCCGACGCGATCCGGCTCTCCCGCCGCACCCTCGGCACCATCAAGGGCAACCTCTTCTGGGCCTTCGGCTACAACATCGCCGCCCTCCCGCTCGCGGCGGCCGGCATGCTCAACCCGATGATCGCCGGCGCGGCCATGGCCTTCTCCTCGGTCTTCGTCGTCACGAACAGCCTCCGGCTGCGGCGCTTCCGCTGAGCGATACGACGTACATCTCCTTCAACCGGCCGGGGGCCGGGTCCGGTGATCGCTGGGCCCGGCCCCCGGCCGGTTCGCAGGACTTCTGCCGCACTACGATCGCCCCTCATGGACTGGCTCGATCGCACCGCCAAGTTGAGGCAGTGGTCCAGAAGCGGGACGCGTGCTCCGCACAAGCCGCTGCTGTTCCTGTACGCCCTCGGCCGGTTCCGGCAGGACGCCGACGGCGAGTTGCAGTACAGCGCGGTGGAGGAGGACCTCAAGCGGCTGCTGACCGAGTACGGGCCGCCGAACAGGACGACGCCCGCCTATCCGTTCCACCACCTGGCCAGCGACGGCGTGTGGGAGGTGCGCACCGACCGCGGACCGGGGAGTCCCGGCAGCGGGGTGCGGGAGCTGCGGGCGGCCGGGGCGGCGGGGCGGCTGGCCCCGGAGTTGCGGGCGGCTCTGCTGCGGGAGCCGTCGCTGCTCGGACGGATGGCGCGGGTCCTGCTCGACCTGCACTTCCCGCCGTCGCTCCACGGCGAGCTGTGCGAAGCCGTCGGCCTGGAGCCGGAACTGGAGCTGGAGTTCGGGCCGGCGGGGGCCGAACGCCTCTCGGCCGTGCGGCGGCAGCGGGACCGGCGCATGCGGGAGCTGGTGCTGACCGCTTACGAGTACCAGTGCGCCTTCTGCGGCTACGACGGCCGGATCGGTGCGGTGCCGGTCGGACTGGAGGCGGCGCACGTGCGCTGGTGGGCGTTCGGCGGTCCGGACGACGTCGACAACGGGCTGTGCCTGTGCTCGCTGCACCACAAGCTCTTCGACAAGGGAGTCCTCGGCATAGGCGACGGGCACCGCGTCCTGGTCTCGCAGCACTTCGTAGGCCGCAGCCCCGCCGCCCGCGAACACGTCATAGCGCTCGCGGGCCGTTCCCTCATCGGACCGCAACCGGGCGCCAGGCCGGTTGCGGCGACCCACCTCGACTGGCACACCCGCCAGGTCTTCCACGGCTCCCCGCGCCCCGCCACCGCCGCCTGACTCGCCGTAGCCGCTGGAGTCGCCGGAGCCGCCGGAGCCGCCGGAGCCGCCGGAGCCGCCGGAGCCGCCGGCGTCGTGGTTACCCGCCCGGGGCGCGGTTGCGGAGGGCGTCCTGGGAGGCTACGTACTTGAGCATGAGGCGGGCGAACTCCAGGCGCTCGTGCTCGGGCCAGTCGGCGGTGATGCACTCGTAGGCGGAGCGCTGGTGGCGGCTGAAGCGGGCCATCAGCTCGCGGCCCTCGGGGCTGAGGTGGAGGACGGTGCGGCGGCCGTCCTGCTGGGAGGCCGCGCGGATCAGGTAGCCGGACGAGATGCAGTCGGAGACCATGCGGCTGGCCACGGACGGGTCCACGCCCAGGTGGCGGGCGACCGCGCCGACGGTGATCTCCGAGGCGCCCTGCCCGGCCGATGCGCCTTCTGGTTCTGACGCGCCCTGTGCCGTGCTCTGTTCCGCCTCCAGCACGATCCTGAGCACCAGCGTGCGGCTCAGGTCCTTCTGGGAGATGGGCTCGTCGACCTCCAGGAGCGCGGAACGCCGCAGCTTCCCGAAAGCCGGGCCCACGGCGTTCAGCAGCTCGTCCGCCGTCTTCCCGTCCACCGTCTCCGGCTCGTTCTCGTCCGCCGTCTTCGGCTCGCGCTCGGTCATGCGCCTCATCGTACAGACATGGATGTCATGACGAAGGGATGTGTTGACGCTCAATCGTGTGCATGCAAGCATGCATATGTCGTCAGCTATGAACGGAGCACTCCATGACCATCCTCGTCACCGGCGCCCGCGGCAAGGTCGGCCAAGCCGTCATCGACCGCCTCCACTCCGCCGGCCTCCCCGTCCGCGCCGCCAGCGCCCGCCCCGCCGAACTGACCGTCCCGGACGGCGTCGAGATCGCCGAGCTCGCCCTCGACCGGCCCGAGGGCTTCGATGCAGCGCTCCGCGGCGTCCGCCAGGTCTTCCTCTATCCCGAACCCGCCGGCATCCGGGAGCTGATCGGCGCCGCCGAGGCCGCGGGCGTCGAGCACGTCGTGCTGCTGTCGTCCTCCTCGGTCCTCGGCCCCGACGCCGAGAACGACCCGCTCGCGAGCCACAGCCTCCGGGTCGAGCAGGCCCTCGCCGGCTCCGGCCTCACCCGTACGTTCCTGCGTCCGGACGCCTTCGCCAGCAACTCGCTCGGCTGGGCCCACCCCATCGGCCTGTCGATGCCGATCCAGCTCGCCTACCCGGACGCGCACATCGCGCCCATCCACCCCGAGGACATCGCCGACATCGCCGTCGAGGCCCTGACCGGCACGTCCCCGACCGGCACGTCTCTGACCAGCACCTCCCTCACCGGCCGCTCGGTCACCCTGACCGGCCCCGAGTCGCTCTCCTTCCGCGAGCAGCTCGCCGTCCTCGCCGAGACCCTCGGCCGCGAGATCCCGGTCGAGCGGATCAGCCGCGCCGAGGCCGAGCAGCAGATGGGCCGGTTCCTGCCCGCCCCGATGGTCTCCTCGCTGCTCAACCTGTGGGAGGCCGCCGACCACGGCCCGGCCGCCATCGCCGACACCACCCACAGCCTCCTCGGCCGCCCCGCCCGCACCTTCCGGCAGTGGGCCCGCGAGAACGCCGCCGCCTTCGCCCGGCAGCACTGACCCATGCCACCACCCCCGCACAGGAGGACGACTTGAAGCCCATCGGCTACTGGCTCAACCGCACCGACCAGGCCCTCACCCGCTCCATGGACTCCCTGCTCGCCGAGCACGGCCTCACCAGGAGCGCGTGGCAGGTCCTCAACGTCGTCCAGGAGGCCCGGGATGCGCTGGACGGCGGCCCACCGACCCGAGATCACGACGTGCTGACCGTCCTGGCCGCCAACGCCGACGCCGCCACCCTGACCGCCGCCGTCGAAGCGGTCCTCGCCGGCGGCTGGGCGGCCCGTCCGGAACCGGGCCGCCTCGCCCTGACCGACGACGGCCGTGCCCGCCTCGCCGGAGTCGCCGAGCGCGTTCACGCCTTCCGCGACCTGGCGACGGCCGGCATCCCGCCCGAGGAGTACCGGACCGCCGTCAGCGTCCTGGAGCGGATGACCCGCAATCTGGAGAATCTGCCGGCGACTTGAGCCCCGCCTCCCGGAAGGGCACGCGGAGGGCATGCGAAGGGCACGCGAAGGACACGCAGGGAGCGCAGCCCTTCAGTCCCCGCCGAGGATCCCCCGCGACTTCCCCGTCAGCGCCGAGGCCAGGTACCGGCCCGCCCCCGGCAGCCGGGCGGCGCGCAGGGCGAGGCGGCGTGCCCGCAACTGGCCCTTCGAGTGGGGCAGGAACCAGCGCACGCCCTTGCGTGCCGCGCGCTGCTTCTCCGTGACCACCGGCCGCCACTGCTCCTCGTACCGCCGCAGTGCCGTCGCGGTCGACGGCGCCCCGGTCAGTTGCCCGGCCAGGAGGCGGGCGCCGGCGAGGCCGAGGGAGGCGCCCTGGCCCGCCAGGAGCGAGACCGCGTAGCAGGCGTCGCCGACGAGGGTCACCCGGCCCCGGCTCCAGCGCGGCACCTCGGTCTGGGCCACCTGGTCGTAGTACACCTCGTCGCCGGGCGGGCACGCGCGCAGCGCCCGGGGGACGACCCAGCCGAGCTCGCCGTACTCCTTGCGCAGCGCAGCCCGCGGGTCGCCGGGCAGGCCGGGGTCGGCCGTCCGGTGGACGGCGAACGCCGCCACGCGGCCGTCGCGCAGGCCGTAGAAGCCCATCTGCCGGTCGGTCGTGTCGGTGAGGACGAAGCTGTCCCGGCACGCGGCGTGGATTCCGGGGTCCTCGAAGACGAACGCCGCGGTGTGGAAGCCGAGATGGCGGACGTGACGCCCGTCGTCGTCTTCTGCTTCGCAGAAGGCCAGGCGCCGTACAGCCGAGTGGACGCCGTCCGCGCCGACGACCACGTCGGCTTCGAGGTGCGTGCCGTCGTTCAGCGACACGGTCGCGCCGTCCGTACCGTCCTCGATCGCCGTGAGCGTGGTGCCGAACCGTACGTCGACGCCCGCGGGCAGGCTCTCGTACAGCGCGCGTTCGAGGTCCGGCCGCATGATGCTGATCAACCGGCCGCCGACGGCGCGGCCCAGCGTCGCGTACGTCATCCCCGCCCGTCTGCGGCCGTCCTCGTCCACGTAGCGGAGTTCGTGCACCGCGTAGCCCAGCTCCTGCAGCCGGGGCAGCAGGCCCATCTCCTCGGCGGCCGCGTAGCCCGGACCGAAGAAGTCGATCATGTAGCCCTGGGTGCGGAGGGCACGGGACTTCTCCAGGACCACCACGTCCCAGCCGGCGTCGCCGAGGCACCGGGCGAGGCCCAGTCCGGCGATTCCGGCGCCGCAGATCACGGCCTTGACGGATTCTGCGGCCTTCCCGGACTCCGCGGCGCTCACAGACTTCGCGGCTTTGTCGGCCTTCATCGACGGCGGCCTCCTCTCGCGCGGGTCCTGCCACCCCTTGCGCTCCGTGTTCCCGCGCAGGCCGGGGGCACACTCGCCCGGACGGGTCGCCCGGCGGCGGCTACCGCGCCGCCGGTTCCGCGAACTGCGGCGTGCCCACCGCCCCCAGGAGGGCCAGGCGGTCCGGGGTGTCCGTGCCCGGGGGCGGAGTGAGGAGGATCAGGCGCTGGTCGCAGTCCGGGGAGAGGAGGACCTGGCAGTCCAGGTCGACGGGGCCCACCACGGCGTGCAGGACGCGCATGCGGGTGCGGCGGCGGACAGCCACCTCATGGCGCTCCCAGAGGGAGCAGAACTCGTCGCTGGCGTCGCGGAGGCGGTCGACCAGGCGGGTCGCCGCCGGGTCGCCCGCGCGGCGGCCCACGGCGGCGCGCAGGTCGGCCGCGTGCAGACGGCCGTAGTGCTCGTGCTCCTCGGGCGGGTACGCGGCGCGGACGGCCGGGTCGGTGAACCAGCGCCAGACGACGTTGCGGCCGTGCTCGGAGACGGTGCAGACGCCGCCGAGGAGGGCGCGGGCCATGGCGTTCTGGGCCAGGACGTCACCCAGGTCGCTGAGAACCTGCGCCGGCGTCGCGGGCAGCTGGTCGAGGAGGTGGAGCAGGCCGGGGGCCACGTGGTCGCCCGCGGTGCGGCCCGCGGGCGGGCGGTGGCCCGCGAGCAGGTACAGGTGATCGCGCTCATCGGTGTCCAGGCGCAGGGCGCGGGCGAGGGAGGCGAGCATCTGCGGGGAGGGCTGCGGGCCGCGGGCCTGTTCCAGACGGATGTAGTAGTCGGCCGACATCCCCGCGAGCTGGGCGACCTCCTCGCGGCGCAGCCCGGGCGTGCGGCGCCGCGGGCCTGCGGGCAGGCCCGCGTCCTGGGGGCGGATCCGGTCGCGGGAGCGGCGGAGGAAGTCGGCGAGCTCCGGGCGGTCCGGGCGGGCGGTCGTCATGCGGATCATCCTCGCCGACGTGCCCGCCGCGAACCAGGGACCGGCGATCCCAGGGTCGGCAAGGCTCTCCCGCGGGATCGCTGACGACGGAAGTGTGAGGGGCGTCCCCACCGGTACGCATCTCGCTACAGGAGTCCTCCCATGACCACGACCGCCGCCACTCCCGCCGTCACCACCGCCACCGTCTCCGTCTCCGGCGCCCTCGTTCACTACGACCGCCTCGGCCCCTCCGGCTCCACCCGGACCCCCCTCGTCCTCGTCCACGGCACCGGATCCGCCGGCGCCGCCCTCACCTGGGGACAGATCGCCCCGCGGTTCGCCGAGGACCGTACGGTCATCACTCCCGACCTCTCCGGCACCGACCGCACCACCGACGACGGCGCACCGCTCACCGTCGAAGGCCTCGCCGCTCAGGTCGTCGCCGTCATCGAGGACGCCGGCACCGGGCCCGTCGACCTGCTGGGCTTCTCCATGGGCTCCCCCGTCGCCGCCGCCGTCGCCGCGCTCCGGCCCGACCTCGTACGGCGCCTGATCCTGGTGGCCGGCTGGGCCCACACCGAGGGCGACGAGTTCCTCCGCAACACCTTCGCCCTGTGGAACCGGCTCGGCACGACCGACCCCGAGGCCTTCGGCCGGTTCGTCATGATGACGGGCTTCAGCCGCGGCTTCCTCAACGCCATCGGGCGCGAACAGGTCGACGCCATGTCCGCCAACATGCCGCCCACCCCCGGCACCCTCCGCCACGCCGACCTCGACGCCCGCGTCGACATCCGCGGCCTGCTGCCCCGCGTCCAGGCCGAGACGCTCGTGATCGGCTGCCTGCAGGACGCCACCGTGCCGGTCGAGCAGAGCCGCGCCCTGCACGCCGCGATCCCCGGCAGCACGTACGCCGAACTCGACACCGGGCACGTCGCCTTCTTCGAGCGGCCGGAGGAGTTCCGGAAGCTGGTGGACGAGTTCACCGCCGGGGCGTGAGCTCCGGCGGGGACCGGCGCGGGAGGAGCCTGCGAGCACGGGGGCGGGCCATGCGGCTCCTCCCGGCCGGACACCAGCGTCACCGGCGCGGGACCTCCGTGCCCAGGGCCGTACGGTCCCTTTTCCACAGCCCGTCAGGCCCTGTCGCACAGGTGTCGTACGCTGCTGGGCAGGGACTCGGCCCGGGGAGCAGCCATGACGGAAACCGCAGATCAAGCGACTGATCAGCACGGCGTACAACAACAGCAGCAGCCCGCGCACTTACCGTCCGCCGACCGCATGCGCGGTCTCCTCGACGCCGTCATGAGCATCGGCCACGGCCTCGAACTCCCCCAGGTGCTCCACGGCATCGTGGAGGCGGCCGTCACCCTCACCGACGCCGAGTACGGCGCCCTCGGCATCGTCGGCGACGGGCAGACGCTGTCGGAGTTCCTGCCGGTCGGCATGTCCGAGGAGCTCACGGCGCGCATCGGCCGCACCCCCTGCGGGCGCGGCATCCTCGGCGAGCTCATCCACAACCCCGCCCCGCTGCGGCTCACCGACCTCACCCGCCACCCGCGCAGCTACGGATTTCCCGCTCACCACCCGCCCATGCGCACCTTCCTGGGCGTGCCGGTCCGCGTCCGCGACGAGGTCTTCGGCAACCTCTACCTCACCGAGAAGCGGGGCGGCGCCGCGTTCGACGCGGACGACGAGGCCGTCCTGACCACCCTCTCCATCGCCGCGGGCGTCGCCATCGACAACGCCCGCATGTACCACGAGAGCCGCCGCCGGGAGCGCTGGCTGCAGGCGCTCGGCGAGATCACCCGCAGCCTGCTGTCGGGCACGGATGCGGACGCGGCCCTGAAGCTCATCGCCGAGCGCGCGATGGAGGTCGCGGACGCGGACAGCGCCGTCGTCGTGGACCATGATGACCAGGACAGCGGCCGGGAAGCCTCCGGCGACCACGGCGGCCCCACCCTCTCCGTCCCCCTCCAGACCGCCGACGGCACCCGCGGCGCGCTGCGGCTGCGCCGGCACCCCGGGCGGCCGCCGTTCGACGAGAGCGAGGTGAAGCTGATATCCGGCTTCGCCGACCAGGCGGCCATCGCCCTCGAACTCGCCCAGCGCCGGGCCGAGTCGGAGGAGCTCGCCGTCCTCCACGACCGCGACCGCATCGCCCGCGACCTGCACGACCTCGCCATCCAGCGGCTCTTCGCCACCGGCATGACGCTGCAGAGCGCGACCCGCCTGATCGACCGGCCGGAGGCCGCCGAGCGCGTCGGCCGCGCGGTCGACGACCTGGACACGACCATCCAGATCATCCGGTCGACCATCTTCGGTCTGCGGACGGCCGGGGACGGCCGCGGCGGCGGGCCGAGCCTGCGGCGCGGCATGGCCGAGGCGGTGCAGGCGGCCACGCGGACGCTGGGCTTCGCGCCCGCGCTGCGGATCGAGGGGCCGGCCGACACCGACGTCCCCGCCGAGCTGGCCGAGCAGATCCTGGCCGTGGCGGCGGAGGCCCTCAGCAACGCGGCCCGGCACGCCGCGGCGCGGCGCGTGGAGGTCATGCTGACGGTGGCCGAGCGCGCGACGCTGACCGTCACGGACGACGGCGTGGGCGTCGGCTCCGCCCCGCGGCGCGGCGGGCTCGCCAACATGCGCTCCCGGGCGGAGCTCCACGACGGCCGGCTGGAGGTGGAGACGCCCGAGGGCGGGGGGACGCGGATCGTGTGGAGCGTGCCGCTGCCGGAGTGACCGGCGTAAACGACGACGTGATGAGCCGCGACGGGACGCGCCATGACGTGACGCACCGCGCCGCGGCGGCTTCCGGCGCGCGGACAGCGCCCGCGCCCGCGGCTACGGCTGCACCCGGGTCTACAGCTGCGCCTACGGCCGGCCCTGCTTCGTCCTGCCCGCTATCACCGCCGCCTGCACCCGCCGCCCCACGCCCAGCTTCGCCAGGATGGACGAGATCCGGTTCTTGACCGTCTTCTCGGCGAGGAAGAGCCGGTCGGCGATCTGGCGGTTCGTCAGCCCCTCTCCGATGAGGTCGAGGATCTCCCGCTCGCGCGGCGAGAGGCTGTCCAGCTCCGACGTCTCGGGGGCCTCCGGCTCCCGCGGCGCCCGCAGCCGGTCCATCACCCGGGACGCCGTGCGCGGGTCCAGCGTCGACTTGCCCGTGGCCACCGTCCGCACGGCCGACACCAGCTCCGAGCCGTTGATCTGCTTGAGGACGTACCCCGCGGCGCCCGCCATGATGGCGTCGAAGAGGGCCTCGTCGTCGTCGAAGGACGTCAGCATCAGGCAGGCGAGGTCCGGCATGCGGGCGCGGAGTTCGCGGCACACCTCGATGCCGCCGTGGTCGCCGCCCTCGGTGCCGCTCTCCCCGAGGCGCACGTCGAGGACGGCCACGTGCGGGCGGGAGGCCGGGACGCGCGCGAGGGCCTCACGGCCCGTGGCCGCCTCCCCCACGACCTCGATGTCCGGCTCCGCTTCGAGGAGGTCGCGGACGCCGCGGCGGACCACCTCGTGGTCGTCGAGGATGAACACGCGCAACGGCACGCTCTGCTCGGCTGTTTCCGTATCGGTTCGGTCCATACGAGGCAGTATGTCCGGGCCCGGCAAGAGCACCACGCACAGGGTGCGGGCACTGCGGCCGGGCCCGGCGGCAACGAACCGCAAGCCCAGCTCACACCCGGCCCGCACCCCGTCGATAGGGCCGAACGGCCCTGCTGACCAGGGCCGGGCGGTCCCCCGGGGCGGTTGCCATACTGGCCCGCCCAGCCCGTGTGCGAGAGCCGTCGAGGACGTCGAGGAGCTGCCCACCCGTGAACACCGTCAACGACACCTACCACTCCCTGCTCGCCCGGCACGACGCGATGCGGCTCCGCAGGCGGCTGTTCTCCCCCTCGGGAGCCGGGCGGCAAGCGGCGGAGGGTGCCGGAGCGGAGGGTGCCACGGAGGCCGCGCCGCAGCAGCCGTACGACGGCGCCGCCGACCAGCGCGTCATCACCGACCACCTCGAACTCGTCACCCCCTTCGAGGACTTGATCGGCCACCTCTACGACGCGATGTTCGCGCACTGGCCGTTCCTGCGGCGCCTCTTCCCGGAGTCGATGGAGTTCCAGCGCAAGCACCTCGAAGCCGCCTTCCGGTACCTGATCGAGAACCTCCACGACCCCGACGCCGTCGCGGCCACCTTCACCCGCCTCGGACGCGACCACCGCAAGCTGGGCGTACGGCCCGCGCACTACCGGGCGTTCGAGGCCTCGCTGTGCGAGGCGCTGCGCCGCACCGCGGGCCCGCGGTGGAACGAGGGCATGGAGCGGGCGTGGGTGCGCATGCTGCGGTTCGCGGTGGCGGCCATGGTCGAAGGCGCGGAGGCCGCCCTGGGCGAGCCCGCGGCCTGGCACGCCACCGTCACGGGCCACGACTTACGGCGCGCGGACCTCGCCGTCCTGCGCGTACGGCCGCACGAGCCGTACCCGTACCGGGCCGGGCAGTACGCCTCTGTGGCCTCGCCGCACCTGTCGCAGGCGTGGCGGCAGTACTCCATCGGCTGCGCGCCCCGCCCGGACGGCGAGCTGGAGTTCCACGTGAAACTGACCGGCCGCGGAGGCGTCAGCGAGGCCCTCGTGGCGCGCACCCGCGTCGGCGACGTCCTGCGGCTCGGGCCGCCGGGCGGCACGATGACGCTGGACGACGACCCCGCGCACGACCTGCTGCTCGTCGCGGGCGACACCGGCTGGGCCGCGGTCAAGGCGCTGCTGCAGGAGCTGGCCGCGCACCGGGTCGCCCAGCGGGACGTGCACCTCTTCCTCGGGGTGCGGCACCCCTCCGCGCTGTACGACACGGAGTCGCCGGCGGAGCTGCGCCGCCGCTACCCGTGGCTGCGCGTCACCCAGGTGGTCGGCGAGGGGCCCGGACCGGGCGAGTTCGGCGCGCTGGCCGACGTCGTCGCGGGGCACGGCGACTGGTCCCGGCGGCTCGCCTTCGTGAGCGGCCCGCCCGCCATGGCCGGACCGCTCGTGGCGCGGCTGACCGCGGACGGCGTGCCGGCCGGGCGCATCCGGCACGACCCGCTGCCGGACCGGGCGTGAGGCCCGGCGGGCGACGGCGGATATCCGGAGGACAGCCCCGTCCCTGCCTGGGCACACTGCGCCCATGAACGATCACGCCACCGGCGTTCCGGCCGCCCCCGGCTTCGCATTCAAACCCACGCTCACCGGCGAGCTGACCGTGCTGCGACCGGTCACCGTGGACGACGTGCCCGCGCTGCTCCCCATGTTCCGGGACGCGGAGACGGCGCGGCTGACAGGTGACCACGCCACGCACGACGACGCCGCGCTCCGGACCTGGTACGCCACGCGCGGCGACCAGGACGACCGGCTGGACCTGGCGATCGTGGAGCGGGCGACCGGGAACGTCGTCGGGGAGGCCGTCCTCCTCGACTGGGACCCGGGCAACGAGAGCTGCGCCTTCCGCATCTGCTCCGTGCCCGGCGCGCCCGGCCGCGGCCTCGGCACCGAGGCGGTCCGGCTGCTCGTCGGCTACGGCTTCGAGACGCTGGGCCTGCACCGCATCTGGCTGGAGGTGTACGCCTTCAACCCGCGCGCCCGCCGCGTCTACGAGAAGGCCGGCTTCGTGCCGGAGGGCGTGCTCCGGGGCGCGCTGCTGTGGGAGGGCGAACGGGTCGACGCCGAGGTCATGTCGATCCTCGCGCCGGAGTGGTTCCGGCACCGCGGACGGCCGGAGTCCGCGGCGGCCCCGGACGCCTCACAGGCACCTGTCGTACGGGCGGAGTAGCGCGCACGCGCCGGAGCAACCCCTCCGCGCCGCCGGGGCCGTTCGGCCCTGGTGTGCCGTGAGCCGGGCGCCTGTACTGGAGAGGTGATGGACACCACCGCACCGCCCCGGCGCCGCGTCGAGCTGACCCGCGCGCAGTCCCTCCGGCTCCTGCGCAGCGTCTCCCTGGGCCGGGTCGTCTTCACCCGGCGCGCGCTGCCGGCGATCCGCCCGGTCAACCACATCGTGGACGGCGGCCACATCGTCATCCGCACCCACGAGGGCGCCGCCCTGGCCGGGCTCGCGGCGTCCGCCCAACAGCCGATGACCGCGCGACAGCCGGCGCCCGCGCAACAGCCCGCTCCGGCCCAGCCGCCCGGCGCGCCCGGCCGCCGCGTCGTCGTCGCGTACGAGGCCGACTCGATCGACCCCGTCACCCACCTCGGCTGGAGCGTCGTCGTCACCGGCTACTGCACGCTGGTCACCGACCCGGACGAACTCGCCCGCTACGCCGCGCTCCTGACGCCCTGGTGGGACGGGCGGATGGACTACGCGGTACGGATCCGGCCGTCGCTCGTCACGGGCGTCCAGTTGCTCCCCGGGCGCCCGCACCCGCCCGCGCAGGCCCGCTGATACCGCCGGACGACCAGCCGGGCGACGGCGTCGTGCGGGCCCAGCGGACGGGACACGAGCACATCGCTCACTCCCCTCCCTACGGACTCCCGCACGGACCCCCGCGCAGAGTCCTGCGCAGACTCCCGTACGGGCTTCCGCACGGCTTCCCGTACGGACGCGCTGAAGTGCCCCGGCGCCGTCAGGTACATGGCCACGGACACGCCCTCGTGCCCTTCGTCCCGCAGCGCCGCCACGGCCGCCGCGGGGCGCGGACCGTCGCCCGACACGTACGACGACACGACCCTCACTCCCATCCGCAGGGCCAGCAGCCGTGCCATGCGCGCGGTGTCCGCCCGGGCCGCGGGGTCCGAGGACCCCGCGGCGGCGAGGACGACGGGGTCCGGCGAGCGGGCCTCCCGCCCCGCCTCCGCCAGCCGGTCCGCGAGGGCCTCGGCGAGGAGCGGGTGCGGCCCCAGCGCGGGGGCCGTGCGGCACCGCAGCCGGGGCCCCGCGGACGCCACGGCCGCCGGGATGTCGACCCGTACGTGGTGGCCGGTCCCGAGGAGCAGGGGCACGAGCACCGCCTCGCCCCGCAGCCCGGCCAGGACCTCGTCCAGGGAGGGCGCCACCAGGCCGAGGTAGCCGACCCGTACGCCGAGGTCCGGCCGCAGGGCGCGGACGCGCCCGGCCAGCGCCTCGGTGACGGCGATCCCGGCGGGGCTCCGGGTGCCGTGCGCCACCAGGACCAGAGCGGGCGTACGCCGCGCCTTCGCCGTCACCGTTGCCGCTGCCATCGCCGTTGTCACCATCGTCATCGCCGTCATCGCCGTCACCGCCTACACCCCCGCCGGCCGGCCCGGCCGGGGCCGCAGGTAGACCGCCCACGTCAGCGCCGCGCACACCACATACGCGGCCAGGAAGGCCAGGTAGGCCGCGTCGCCGTTGTGCGAGCCGAGGAACGACTGCCGGAAGGCGAGGTTGACCAGGACGCCGCCGAAGGCGCCCACCGCGCCGGCGACGCCGATCAGGGCCGCGGTGCGGCGCCGGGAGGCCCGCTCGGCCTCGGCCGGGTCGGCGCCGTGGGCCTCCACCGCGGTCCGGGCGCGGGCGCGGAAGATCGCCGGGATCATCTTGTACGTCGAGCCGTTGCCGATGCCGCTGAAGACGAACAGGGCCACGAACCCGGTGACGAACAGCGGCAGCGAGTCCTCCCGGGACGCGGCCAGGACGGTCAGCGCGCCCGCCGCCATCGCCCCGTAGGTCGCCAGCGTGACCCGGGCGCCGCCCCAGCGGTCGGCCATCATCCCGCCGACGGGGCGCACGAGCGAGCCGAGGAGCGGGCCGAGGAAGGTGAGGCCGGCGGCCTTGACCGGGGTGTCGAAGTCGGCGTGGAACTGCACCTGCAGCACCTGCCCGAAGGCGAAGCCGAAGCCGATGAAGGAGCCGAAGGTGCCGATGTAGAGCACCGACATCACCCAGGTGTGCGGCTCGCGGCAGATCTCGCGCAGGGCGCGCTTGTCGTTGCGCAGGGCGGTCAGGTTGTCCATCCGCAGCGCGGCGCCGAGGGCCGCGAGAACGATGAGGGGGATGTAGATCAGCGGCAGCAGTCGCGGGTGGCCGCTGCCCGCGGTGGCGAGGACCAGCAGGCCGAGGAGCTGGACGGCGGGGACGCCGAGGTTGCCGCCGCCGGCGTTGACGCCGAGGGCCCGGCCCTTGAGCCGCTGCGGGTAGAAGGCGTTGATGTTGGCCATGGACGAGGCGAAGTTGCCGCCGCCGACGCCGGCGACGCACGCGACGGCGAGCAGCGTCCCGTAGGAGACGCCGGGTTCGAGGACGGCTCCGGCCAGGGCGGTCGGGACGAGCAGCAGGAGGGCGCTGATCACCGTCCAGTTGCGGCCGCCGAAGGTCGCGACGGCGACCGTGTACGGCAGCCGCAGCACCGCGCCGAGGGCGGTCGGCAGGGCGGTGAGCAGGAACTTTCCGGCCGGGTCGATGCCGTACTCGGGGCCGAGGAAGAGGACGAGGACGGACCACAGGCTCCAGACGGAGAAGCCGATGTGCTCGGAGAGGACGGAGAAGAAGAGGTTGCGGCGGGCGGTACGGGCGCCGGTCTCCCGCCAGAAGACGGGGTCCTCGGGGCGCCAGTCGGCGATGTCGTGGCGGCGGGCCGGAGGCGGTGGCGGAGCGGGGCCCTCCGCGGTGGCCGGCACCCCCTCCCCCTCCCTCCGCCGCACCGGCCACACCCGTACCGCCGCGTCGCTGCCGTCCGGTGCCAGCGGCTCGTCCAGGCAGGCGCCCGTCCGCAGGCAGAACGCCTGCTTGTACATGGGCGAGGCCACCACCGGCACGCCGTCGCGGCTGCCGAGGATGCCGCGCGAGAGGACGTGCGCGCCGCTGAACGGGTCGCGGTTGCCGACGGCGTAGACCTCGCCGGCCCGGTCGCGGAAGACCGCCACCTGCTCGTCGCCGACCAGCACCGCGACCCCGCGCCCGGGCACGAGCCCGTCCCACTCGCACACGGGCCGCCAGCCCGTTCCGTCGTGGATCTCCACGGTCATCCTGCACGCACCTCCAGCCGGGCGCCGGCGATCAGCGGCGCGGTGAGGACCTGCCCGTCCTCGTGCGGCAGGGCAGGGCGGATCTGGTCCCGTTCGGGAACGAAGCGGACGGTCGGGTCGGGCGTGCCGGGGGCGTTCGCGAAGGAGACGAAGCGGCGCAGCCGGACGGGGTCGGCGAGGGTGGCGGCCCACTCGTCCTCGTAGGCCGCGGTGTGGCGGGCCATGAGCGCGTCCAGGTCGGCGCAGATGCCGAGGGAGTCGTCCATGACGACGGCCCGCAGGTGGTCGAGGCCGCCGTCGAGGCGTTCGAGCCAGGGGGCGGTGCGCTCCAGGCGGTCGGCGGTGCGGATGTAGAACATCAGGAACCGGTCGATGGTGCGGATGAGCGTGGGGCGGTCGAGGCCGGAGGCGAGCAGGTCGGCGTGGCGCGGGATCATGCCGCCGTTGCCGCCGACGTAGAGGTTCCAGCCGGTGGAGGTGGCGATGACGCCGAAGTCCTTGCTCTGCGCCTCGGCGCACTCGCGGGCACAGCCGGAGACGGCCGACTTGAGCTTGTGCGGGGCGCGCAGCCCGCGGTAGCGCAGCTCCAGTTCGATGGCGAGGCCGACGGAGTCCTGCACGCCGTAGCGGCACCAGGTCTCGCCCACGCACGACTTCACGGTGCGCAGCGCCTTGCCGTAGGCGTGGCCGGACTCGAAGCCGGCGTCGACGAGCCGCCGCCAGATGTGCGGGAGCGCATCGACGGTGGCGCCGAAGAGGTCGATGCGCTGCCCGCCGGTGATCTTCGTGTAGAGGCCGTAGTCGCGGGCGATCTCGCCGATGGTGATGAGCCCGGCGGGGGTGATCTCGCCGCCGGGGACGCGCGGGACGACGGAGTACGAGCCGTTGCGCTGGAGGTTGGCGAGGAAGTGGTCGTTGGTGTCCTGGAGGGCGGCCTGCTCGCCGTCGAGGATGTGGCCGTTGCCGAGGCTCGCGAGGATGGAGCCGACGGCGGGCTTGCAGACGTCGCAGCCCTCCGCGCCCGCGCCGGCCGTCCCGTGCTCGTCGATGAGGCGGGCGAAGCCGTCGATGCCCTTGACGCGGATGATCTCGTAGAGCTCGGCGCGGGTGTGCTCGAAGTGCTCGCACAGGCCGCGGGCGGTCTCGACGCCGGCGGCGGCGAGCTCGTCGGTGACGAGCGTGCCGAGCAGCTTCACGCAGCTGCCGCAGCCCGTGCCGGCCCGGGTGCACTGCTTGATCTCGGGGACGGTCGTGCAGCCCTTGTCGTTGACCGCCGCCCTGACGGCGCCCTTGGTGACGTGGTGGCACGAGCACACGACGGCGTCGTCGGGCAAGGTCACGGGCCCGGCCGGGGCTCCGGCGGAGGCGGGCAGCACCAGCTGTTCGGGCGGGGCGGGCAGCGGCGTGCCGCTCAGCGCCAGGGGGCGCAGGATGCCGTACGCCTCGGTGTCGCCGACGAGGACGCCGCCGAGGAGCGCGCCGTCCGCGCCGATCACCAGCTTCTTGTAGACGCCGTCGCGGCTGTTGGAGTACGTGACGTCGAGGGCGCCTTCGGCGGCGCCGTGCGCGTCGCCGAAGCTCGCGACGTCGACGCCGAGGAGCTTGAGCTTGGTGGACGTGTCGGCGCCGGTGAAGGAGCCGCCGCCCTCGGTGAGGGCCCGCGCCGCGGTCTCGGCCATGGCGTAGCCGGGTGCGACGAGCCCGTAGACGCGGCCGTCGGCGGCGAGCGCGCACTCGCCGATGGCGAGGACGGCGGGGTCGGCGGTGCGGCAGTGCTCGTCGACGACGATGCCGCCGCGCTCGCCCACGGGGAGGCCGCAGGCGCGGGCCAGGTCGTCGCGCGGGCGCACGCCGGCCGCGAAGATCACCAGGTCGGTGGGGAGGTACGTGCCGTCGGAGAGGGTGAGGGCCCGCGCCGCGCCGTCCTCGCCGGTCTCGACGCGCCGGGCTCCGGCGCCCGTGTGGACGGTGACGCCCAGGTCCTCGATCCTGCGGCGCAGGACGGCGCCGCCGCCGTCGTCCACCTGGAGGGCCATGAGGCGGGGCGCGAACTCCACGACGTGCGTCGGCAGTCCCATGGCCTTGAGCGCGCCGGCCGCTTCCAGGCCGAGGAGCCCGCCGCCGATGACCGCGCCCGCGCCGGCCGTGGCGGCGGCGTCGCGGATACCCTCCAGGTCCTCGATGGTGCGGTAGACGTGGCAGCCGGGGGCGTCGTGGCCGGGGACGGGCGGCACGAAGGGGTACGAGCCGGTGGCCAGCACGAGCACGTCGTAGGGGAGTTCGCGGCCCGAGGCGGTGGTGACGGTGCGGGCGGCGCGGTCGACGGCGGTGGCCCGGTCACCGAGGCGCAGCTCGATGCCGTACTTCTCCAGGAAGCCGTCCGGGCAGAGGGACAGCTCCTCGGCGGAGGTGCCGGTGAACCAGGAGCTGAGGTGGACGCGGTCGTAGGCGGGGCGGGGCTCCTCGGCGAGGACGGTGACCTGCCACGCGGACGTCCGTCCGGACGGGTCCCGCTCGAAGAAGGCTTCCAGGAAGCGTTGTCCGACCATGCCGTGGCCGATCAGCACCAGGCGTTTTCCGGGCGTCATCAGGAGGCTCCTCGGGAGGTCAGCAGGTGGAAGAGTCAGCAGGTGGAAGGGGAAGAGGTCAGCAGGTGGAAGGGGTCGGCGGGCACGATCTCGTCCCGTTCGTAGGCGCGGGCGAGGGCACCGACCGTCGCCAGGTCGCCCAGGAGGACAGCCCCGGCGATCCGGTCGCCGCGCAGGACGAGCTTCTTGTACGAGCCGCGGGTCGCGTCGGCGATGCGGAGCACGTCGAGACCGTCCTCGTCGGCGGCCGGATCGCCGAACGCCGCGTACTCCAGGGGCCCGGCCGACAGCCGGGCGTACGGGCGCGAACCCCCGTAGGCGGCGTCCGGGACGGCGCCGGAGAGCCGCGCGGCCAGCACGTCGGCCTGCTCCCAGGCGGGGCCGGCCGTGCCGTGCGTACGGTCCCGGTGCTCGGCGCAGTCGCCGATCGCGTACACGTCCGGAGCGCAGGAGAGGCGGTCGTCGACCACGACGCCGGTGCGGACGGGGAGGCCGGCGGCGCGGGCGAGGGCCGTACGGGGTCGCACGCCGCAGGCGGCGACGACGAGGTCGGCGTCGAGGGTGCGGCCGTCGGACAGTTCGACGTGGCCGTCCGCGTGCGCCGCCCGCACCGTGCTCCCCGTGCGCACCTCCACCCCCAGGCCCGTCAGGGCCCCGCGCAGGAGCTCGCCCGCCGGGCCGTCCAGGTCGCGTTCGACGAGGTGGGCGGCCTGGTGGACGATCGTCACCGGCAGCCCGCGGGAGGCCAGCGCCCGCGCCACGCTCACCCCGAGGACGCCGCCCCCGCCGGTGCGCGGTCTCGGCGGGATCGCCGGCGACCAGGGCCGCCGTGTAGCTGCCGAGGTCGGGCGCCTTCATGGACTTCAGGGGTTCGGGCGTGCTCGACAGGTGCACGACGTCCGCGCCGA
>NZ_PXWG01000103.1 GCF_003011965.1 Streptosporangium nondiastaticum | reverse complement strand
CGCGCCGCCCGGCGCGCGGCGGCGGGCGGCGCGGCCGGACCGGGCGAAGGCGCAGGAGGTCCGCGCGGAGTTCGGCCACGCGTGGGCGGGGTACAAGCGGTTCGCCTGGGGGCACGACGAGGTGCTCCCGGTGTCGGGCCGTCACCGGGAGTTCTTCGCGAAGGACCACCCGATGGGCCTGTCGATCGTCGAGGCGGTCGACACGCTGCACCTGATGGAGCTCGACGACGAGGTCGACCGCTGCGTCGACTGGATCAAGGACCACCTGGACTTCGACGTGAACGCCGACTTCCAGGTGTTCGAGTCCATCATCCGGCTGGTGGGAGGCCTCCTTTCGGCCTATCTCGCCACCGGCGAGAAGGAACTGCTCAGCCGCTGCACGGACCTCGCCGACCGGCTGCTGCCCGCCTTCACCGCATCGCCCACCGGCATGCCGTACCGGTACGTCAACCTGCGGACGGGACACGTCCGGGGCGCCACGCTGCCGCTGGCCGAGATCGGCACCAACGTGCTGGAGCTCGGGGCGCTGTCCCGGCTCACCGGCGACTCCCGGTACCGGCGGGCCGCCGAGGCCGCCCTGCGCGCGGTCGTCGAACGGCGCTCGTCGGCCGGCCTGCTCGCCACCCGGATGAACGTGGAGACCGGCCGGTGGGCCGACCGGGAGAGCGTCGCCGTGAACCCGCCGGCCGACTCGTTCTACGAGTACCTGTGGGGCGCGTGGGTGATGTTCGGCGACGAGGAGTGCCGGGACTGGTTCCGCATGTTCGCGGCTGCCATGCGCCGCCACCAGGCCGAACGCGTGGACGGGCGGCTCTGGTTCAAGCACGTCGACTTCGTCACCGGGGAGCTCGTCAGCCGCCGCGCGTCCGCACTGTCCGTCGCCGTGCTGCCGGTCGGCGGGGACAACGAGCTGGCCGCCGACCACTACCGCTCCTGGACCGCCGTCCTCGACAAGTACGAGGTCGTCCCCGAGGAGATCGACTACGGCCGCGGGCTGAAGGTCCTCAGCCCGCGGAACGACCTGCGCCCCGAATACGCCAACTGCGCCTTCCAGATGTACTGGCAGACCGGCGACCCGTACTACCGCACGACGGCGTGGCGCTACTTCCAGAACCTGAAGCGGCACCACCGCGTGCCGGGCGGCTACACGGTGCTCACGGACGTCACCCGGCGGCCGATGGCCAAGGGCGACCACTGCCCGGCGTACGTGTTCGCCGAGAACTTCAAGTGGCTCTACCTCACCTTCGCCGACGCTCCGCGCTTCGACTACGAGCGGGGCTGGCTCAGCACGGAGGGGAAGGTCCTCGACGGCTTCCGGGACGCGTGACCTCACGTCACGGTGCCGGGGCCGGGGCCGGGGCTGCCGGCCGTCAGGGCTTGAGCTGCTGCTTCACCTCCGCGACCTGCGGCCCGGAGTCGACGGCCGGGACCTTCCAGCGGTCGTCGCTCTTCGTGCCGTCCGTGTAGACGATCGTGCCGCCCCTGGCCTGGGCGGGCGTGAGGTCGAAGACCTTGGCGCGCACCTGCGACGCCCCCGGCGCGATGCCGCCGGAGTTCCGGTACTTCTCCAGGACCACCTTGGCGGCGTTGCCGTTGCCCGCCGGGACGGACTGCCCGTCGGCGGCGACCCAGCGCCAGCCGCCGCCCTTGGCGGGCGCCTCCTCGTCGGCGGGGTTGGCGCTCAGCGACTTCTCCAGCAGCGTCACCACGGCGAACGTGCCGTGCTGCGGGACCGTCCGGCCGCCCTCCTTGGCGTAGACGACGGTCGTCGGGGTGATCTCCAGGATGCCGACCGTGCCCGCCCCGACGGTCCGCGAGGGCTCGCCGAAGGCGAGTGCGGCACCCTTGGGGCCGCCGGAGGCGGCGGGGCCGGTGGGCCGTGCCGTAGCAGGTGACGTGGCCGGTGACGAGGCCGGTTTGCCGCTGGTGACCTGCGACGGGCCGGTGCCGCCGCTCTTCGCGTCGTCGTTGCAGGCGGTGAGGGCGAGGCAGCCGACGGCGGTGGCGACGGCAGCGGCGGCGAGCAGGTTCTTGCGCATGGATCCCCCCAAGGCTTCGGCGCGCACGGGGACCGTACTGCCGCCGGGAGGGCCGCGGAGGGCGGTTGACCGAGCCGGTACCAACGGGATGCTTCCGTGACGAACACTCACTCATCGGATCCGCTGATTGGTAACGGAACCGGCAGGTATGTCGCTCTCGTCTAGCACGTCGGTTCGAAGACGAGTGGTGACGATCTGGAGGAGGCACCGGTGGCAGGCGAGTCCCCCGGCATGGCGGAGCGGCAGCAGGAGCCGGAGGAGACCACACGGCGGTCGCCGGCCGCTCCGGAACCCACCGGGACCCCGGAGGCCACGGGAGGACTTCCGGACCGGTCACCGGAAACTCCGGACCAGCCGTCGAAGGCTCCGGGGTGGGCACGGGGGTCCGGAACGCAGCCGACGGGAGCTCCCGGCCGGCCGGCCGACGCCTCGGCACGGCCGCAGGCGGCTACCGGGCAGCCGGTGGAGGCCCCGAGGCCGACGGTGGAGACTCCCCGGCAGCCGGCGGAGGTTCCGGCGCAGCCGCAGGCGGACACCCCGGCGCTGCGGTCGGAAACCCCGAAGCAGCGAGCGGAAGCTCCCGAGCGACCGGCCGACGGCTCGGCCCAGCCGCTGACGGCTCCCGGGCTGCCGGCCCACGTCGCGGCGCAGCCGCACGCGGCGCCGAAGCGGCCGGAGGGCGCTCCCGAGCCGTCGGCAGCGGCGCCCCGGCAGCCGGCCCAGGCCCCGGCGCAGCCGAAGCCGCAGCCGGACGCCCCGTCGACACCGCAGCCGGAGGCTACCCCGCCCCTCGCCCTGCTGGCGCAGCTGACGAACCGCCCCGCTCCCCCGGCCACCGCGGCCCGCACCGTGGCGCGGCGGCTGAAGATCTGGTCGCCGCTCGTCCTGCTGCTCGCCGTCCTCCTCGGCGTCGTCCAGCTGCTCCGGCCCCTGCCGGACCCCGAGTTCGTGGTGGCGGGGAGCCCGTACGCGTTCACGGGTGACGCGTTCGTGATGCCCTGGCCGGGCGAGGGGCAGGCCGCGGCCGAGGTCGTGGGCGTCGGCAGCCTGGGCACGTACGGCGAGCGGAAGCCCGTGCCGACGGCGAGCGTCGCCAAGGTCATGACCGCGTACGTGATCCTCAAGGACCACCCGCTGAAGGCCGGGGAGGAGGGCGACCGGATCACGATCGACGCCACGGCGGCCAAGGAGGCGGGCGCCGAGGAGGAGTCGCGGGTGGACGTGTCGGAGGGGCAGAGCTACACGCTGTTCCAGATGCTGCAGATGCTGCTGATCCCGTCCGGCAACAACATCGCCCGGCAGCTCGCCCGCTGGGACGCGGGGTCCGAGGACGCCTTCGCGAAGAAGATGGAGGAGGCGGCGAAGGACCTCGGCATGGACGACACGACGTACACGGACCCGAGCGGCCTGGACGCGTCGACCGTGAGCACCGCCGTGGACCAGGTCAAGCTGGCCCGGGAGGTCATGAAGAACGACGTCCTGCGGCAGATCGTCAAGATGCCCAACGCCGACGTTCCCGGCCTGCCGGGCCGCATCTACAACAACAACGACGACCTGCTCGTCAGCAACCCGGGCGGGCTCGGCATCAAGACCGGGTCGAGCGGCCCGGCGGGCGGTGCGCTGATGTGGGCGGCGAAGCGGACGATCGACGGCAAGGAGCATCTGATCGTCGGCGCCACCATGGCCCAGCGGCAGGCGGGCAGCAACGACGCCAACGCGCACCTGAAGGTCGTCAAGGAGCGCAGCTACAAGATGATCAAGGCGGTGCAGGACGCGCTGGTTCCCGCGACCGTCGTCCGTAAGGGTGAAGTCGTCGGGTACGTGGACGACGGGCTGGGCGGCCGGACGCCGGTCGTCGCGACGAAGGACCTGCGGGCCGTGGGCTGGGGCGGGCTGAAGGCCGGGCTGGAGCTCACCGCCGGCGGCAAGGGCGTCCCGCACGAGGCCAAGGCCGGTACGGAGATCGGCGCGCTCGCCGTGGGGACGGGACCGGGCCGGGCGCAGGTGCCGGTCGCGCTCCAGCGGGACCTGGCGGCGCCGGGAGCGGGGGCGAAACTGACCCGCCTCGGATGAGGCACGCGCGCCCGTGTGAAGTTCTGCTGTTGGCCCGCTTAAGAAAACCTCGATGGACTTCACGGTCATCACTGGGCACATTGGTGCGCGCACATAAGAGCATGCCAAGAGCACGCAATAGATCGCCTCACCACGCCTGGAGCCGCAGCCATGAAGGCACTCGTCAAGCACAAGGCCGAGCCCGGGCTGTGGCTCATGGACGTCCCGGAGCCGGAGTACGGCCCCGACGACGTCATGATCAAGGTGCTGCGCACCGGCATCTGCGGCACCGACCTGCACATCCGCTCCTGGGACGGCTGGGCCCAGGGCGCGGTGCGCACCCCGCTGGTGCTCGGCCACGAGTTCGTGGGCGAGGTCGCGGCCGTCGGCTCGGCCGTCCGCGACATCACGGCCGGCGACCTGGTCAGCGGCGAGGGCCACCTGGTGTGCGGCAAGTGCCGCAACTGCCTGGCGGGCCGCCGCCACCTGTGCCGCAGCACGGTGGGCCTCGGCGTGGGCCGCGACGGCGCGTTCGCCGAGTACGTCGTGCTGCCCGCCTCCAACGTGTGGGTGCACCGCACGAAGGTCGACCTCGACGTCGCGGCGATCTTCGACCCGTTCGGCAACGCCGTGCACACCGCGCTGTCCTTCCCGCTCGTCGGCGAGGACGTGCTGATCACGGGCGCGGGCCCGATCGGCATCATGGCCGCGGCCGTCGCCAAGCACGCCGGCGCCCGCAACGTCGTCATCACCGACGTCAGCGAGCCGCGCCTGGAGATCGCCCGCAAGGCCGGCGCGACCCTGGCCCTCAACGTCTCCGGCGCCTCGATCGCGGACGCGCAGCGCACCCTGGGCCTGCGCGAGGGCTTCGACGTCGGCCTGGAGATGTCGGGCCGGCCCGAGGCCATGCGCGACATGATCGCGAACATGACGCACGGCGGCCGGATCGCCATGCTGGGCCTGCCCGCCCAGGAGTTCCCCGTCGACTGGGCGAAGGTCGTCACCTCGATGATCACCGTCAAGGGGATCTACGGCCGGGAGATGTACGAGACCTGGTACGCGATGACGGTGCTGCTGGAGGGCGGCCTCGACCTCAGCCCGGTGATCACCGGCAAGTACTCGTACAAGGACTTCGACGCGGCCTTCGACGAGGCCGCCAACGCCCGCAGCGGCAAGATCATCCTCGACTGGACCGCCTGACCCCGGCCGGCCGTCCCCTCTTTTTTTCTTCCGTAAGGAGTCCCCCGCATGTACGCGTCCGTCCGCGACGACCTCCGCGCCACCCTCGACGAGATCCGCGAGGCCGGTCTCTTCAAGCCCGAGCGCGTGATCGGCACCCCGCAGAGCGCCTCCGTCAACGTCACCGCGGGCGGCGCCCCCGGCGACGTCCTGAACTTCTGCGCGAACAACTACCTGGGCCTCGCCGACCACCCCGAGGTCGTCGCCGCCGCCAAGGACGCCCTCGACCGCTGGGGCTACGGCATGGCGTCGGTCCGCTTCATCTGCGGCACGCAGGACGTCCACAAGGAGCTGGAGGCGCGGCTGTCGGCGTTCCTCGGCCAGGAGGACACGATCCTCTACTCCTCCTGCTTCGACGCGAACGGCGGCGTCTTCGAGACCCTGCTCGGCGCCGAGGACGCGGTGATCTCCGACGCCCTCAACCACGCGAGCATCATCGACGGCATCCGCCTGTCCAAGGCCCGCCGCTTCCGCTACGCCAACCGCGACCTGGCCGACCTGGAGAAGCAGCTGCAGGCGGCGAACGAGGGCGGCGCGCGCCGCAAGCTGATCGTCACCGACGGCGTCTTCTCCATGGACGGCTACGTCGCGCCACTCCGCGAGATCTGCGACCTGGCCGACCGCTACGACGCGATGGTGATGGTCGACGACTCGCACGCCGTCGGCTTCGTCGGCGCGGGCGGCCGCGGCACCCCCGAGCTGCACGGCGTCATGGACCGCGTCGACATCATCACGGGCACCCTCGGCAAGGCGCTCGGCGGCGCCTCCGGCGGCTACGTCGCCGCCCGCGCCGAGATCGTCGCCCTGCTGCGCCAGCGCTCGCGCCCGTACCTCTTCTCCAACTCCCTCGCGCCGGTCATCGCCGCCGCCTCCCTGAAGGTCCTCGACCTGCTGGAGTCCGCGGGCGACCTGCGGGAGAAGCTCAAGGCCAACACCGAGCTGTTCCGCACGAAGATGACCGAGGCGGGCTTCGAGATCCTGCCCGGCGACCACGCCATCGCCCCCGTCATGATCGGTGACGCGGCGGAGGCCGGCCGGATGGCGGAGCTGCTGCTGGAGCGCGGCGTCTACGTCATCGGCTTCTCCTACCCGGTGGTCCCGATGGGCGCGGCCCGCATCCGCGTCCAGCTCTCCGCGGCCCACTCGACCGAGGACGTCGAGCGAGCCGTCGCCGCCTTCATCGACGCCCGCCGGGCCCTGCGGGGCTGACCCCCGGTCTCCCCGGCGGGGGCCCTGCCCGGGTCCCCGCCGGGGTTACCGCGCGTTCCTGGCAAAATGGCGGGGTGATCGACCCCCGGCGGCTGCGCGTCCTGCGGGCCGTGGCGGACCACCGTACGGTGACCGCCGCGGCCGCCGCGCTGTACCTGACCCCCTCGGCCGTCTCCCAGCAGCTCGCCGCGCTGGAGCAGGAGACCGGCCACGCCCTGCTGACCCGCAGCGGGCGGGGGGTGCGCCTGACCGCGGCGGGCGAGATCCTGCTGAGCCACGCCCACGAGGTGCTCGCCCAGCTGGAGCGGGCCGAGGCCGAGCTCGCCGCGTACGCGGGCGGCACGGCCGGGGAGCTCACCGTCGCAGCGTTCGCGACGGGCATCGCCGAGGTGCTGGCCCCCGTCATCGCCCTCCTCGCCGACCGCCACCCCGGCATCCGGCTACGCGTGCGCGACGCCGAGGGCGACGCGAGCCTGCCGATGGTGCTGGACGGGGAGGCCGACGTGGCGCTCGCCGTCGAGTACCGGGGCGCGCCGCGCGAGGACGACCGGCGGCTCGTGCGCGTACCGCTGTACGCCGAGCCGTTCGACGCCGTCCTGCACGCGTCCCACCCGCTGGCGCGGAGCCCCCGCGTGGGCCTGGACCAGCTGGCCGACTGCGACTGGATCGGCCCCTATCCGGGCAACCCGTGCCACGACGTGGTGGTCCTGGCCTGCGAGCTGGCCGGCTTCCAGCCCCGGCTCGTGCACTCCTCCGACGACTTCCGGGCCGTGGTTGCCCTGGCCGGTGCCGGGGCCGGGGTGGCGCTCGTGCCGCGCTCGGCGCTGCGCGGCATGGAGCTGAAGGACACCGTCGTCCGCCCCGTCGGGGGCCTGGCCGCGACGCGCCGCGTGTTCGCGGCGGTGCGACGGGGCGCCGAGGACCACCCGCTGTTCCGGCCCGTCCTCGACGCGCTCACGGAAGTCGCGGGCTCGCTGTCGACGAACTGACGAGCGTCGCTTCTTCCGCGTTGCCTCTCGCGCGTTGCCTCTCGCGCGTTACTTCTTCAGGGTCCACTCGCCCGTCTCGTTGGCGAAGCCGCCGTCCATCGTGAACTGCACCTTGGCCGTCTTGGAGCCCTCGGGCACGGAGAAGACGACCCAGCCGAGGGCCTTGGCGCCCTGGGCGAGGTTCACGGTGACCGGGAACTTCGGGCCCTCCGTGACGCCGCCCATGGTCTGGGTGAAGGACTGGCCCTGCTCGTCGATGACCTTGGCCCCGCTGGAGGGGCTGTCCGAGTAGGCCACCGTGCCGGTGTTGACGAGCTCGAACTGGGCGGCGACGAAGCGCTTGCCGGCGGACGGCTTGTTGAACTTGTTGTCGCTGTGGGCCGGGTCGGCGAAGCCCTTCAGGGTGACGTCGAGCTGCTCGCCCGCCTTCTTGCCCTTGAGGGTGAGCTTGCCGCCGACGGCGTGGGCGTCGCCGCCCTGGCCCTTGTCCTGGCCCTGACCCTTGTCCTGGCCCTGGCCCTTGTCCTGGCCTCCGCCCTGGCCGCCGTTGCCCTGGGCCGCGGGGCTCTTGTCGGCCGACGCGCTGGCGTCCGCGGCCGGGTCGGTGCCGTCGCCGTTGCAGGCGGTGGCGGTGGCCGCGAGCACGATGACGGCTGCGGCGGTGAGGAGCTGACGACGCATGGTGAATCCCCCGTGATGAATGCGATGCATGTTTTGACGTGCACACTTCCGGTGCTTGACGTGCACATTCTTACCTCGCTCACGGGCGGGTTCTGACCAACAGCGGGTCTGGTGGGGCTCCTGTGACAATTGAGTGATCAAACCGTGGCTTCGTCCCGACCGTGCGTCAGACCACGGGCCGGGGCGGCGGCGGGGACGAAGGCCTCCGTCGGCGCGGGCCGGCGAGCCGGCCGGCCCGCGCCGGGAGCGCGCGCCGCCGCCCGTCCGTCACGTCCGCGTGACCGTCCCGCACCCCTCGCCCCTGGCGGTGTCCAGGTCCCGGCTGCGGTCGTACGGGTCGACGGCGGGGCCGGAGGGTGCCTGGCCGGAGGGGCGTCCCTCGTCGAAGACGGGGTGCAGGAACCCGTCGTGGACGCCGCAGGCGGAGTTGGCGATGTCCACGTCGTAGGAGCGGACGGTCAGCCTGCCCGGCGTCACCCGGAACCGCTCGGGGTCGAGGAGGTCCGTGTCCAGGACGCGCCGCACGATGGTGCGCTCGACCGCCCGGGAGCCCTGCTCCTTCTTGGCGAGGGGGTAGACGAAGGTGACGTCGGCGTGGATGCCCACGGAGCCGTCCTTGTGCTCCGCGAAGGTGATCCGGCCCCGGGTCTTCACGGTCTCCCCCACCATGCGCACCTTCTTGCCGTCGAAGCGGCTGAAGAGGGTGACCGGGTCATTGTCCCGGCCCGGCTTGCTGAGCGCGGTTTCGGTGCGGGTGACGAGGTCGTCCTGGTACGGGTCGAGCAGGGCGAGGGCCGCCGCCGGGCGCTCACCCCGGATGACCGCCGGGTCCAGGTTGGCGGCGACGAGGAAGTCTTTGGCCAGCTTCAGGCCCGCCGCGACCTGCTCCTGCGACATCGTCCCCGCCTCCCGCGCCTCGGGCAGGACGATGCCGGCCGCGCCGTCGGCGTACTGCTCGGCCGGCGACCCGGCGAAGGGCCGGTCGGGAGTGGCCGCGCCCTCGGTGCTGCCGGGGGCGCCGCTGGGGCGCGCGGTCTCGGGCGGCAGGGGCGCCGGCGTGCCGTGGGAGGCCGTCTTCGCGTCGCTCTTCCCGGCGCCCCAGTCGACCGGTATCCGGGAGAGGATCAGCGCGGGCCGGAGCACGACCAGAGTGGCCGCGGCGGCGGCCACGACGCCGACCGCACCGAGGATCCGCCGGCTACGGGCGGCCCGCCCGTTCATCTCCCGCCAGGCGGGGCCGGTGCGCCAGCCTTCGGGCTCTTGGGAGGAAACGTTCTTGCTGCGTCTCCCGGACGCAGGCCTCTCGACTGACACGCACGCTCTCGCTTATCTCGCACTTACCTGTTCGGAGCGGCAACTGTAGACGCGGGTTCACGGCACCCGACGGGCACCCCACGCCTCGGGAGGCGCCGTGCGTTCCGTTCGGTGAAAATGGCCGGATCCAACCCCTGCCCTGTTCCCTTTTCGGCCCCCGAGGCTCTACCTGTAGCGGGGCGGTCTCCGGCCGGCCCCAGGGGCGAGAGGATTTGTACGATGACCTCCGGGATGACCTCGTTCGACAAGATCTACGACCAGCCCGACCCCCGGGCGTACTTCACAGTGCTGGGACCTCTGGAGTACCAGACACCGCATCATGCCCAGGCCGTCTTCCGGCGCATGGCCGAGACCCGCAGGGCCACGGCCGCGACCGAGCCGCTGACGGTCGTCGACATCTGCTGCTCCTACGGCATCAACGCGGCGCTCCTCAACCACGACGTCACGATGGACGAGCTCTACACGCGCTACACCTCCCCGCAGGTCGCGCCGCTCACCACCGCCGAGCTCGTCGAGGACGACCGGGCGTACTTCGCGGCACGGCGGCGGCCCGGGGCCGCGCGGGTCATCGGCATCGACGTGGCCTCGCAGGCCGTCTCCTACGCCCGCGCCGTCGGGCTCCTGGACGAGGGCTTCGCCGAGAACCTGGAGACCGCCGAACCCAGCCCCGAGCTGCTGCGGCAGACGCGGCGGGCCCGGCTCATCACCATCACCGGCGGCACCACGTTCCTGTCGGCCAGAACCCTCAAGGCGCTCACGGCGGACACGGACGAACCGGCCTGGGTCGCCTCGTTCGTCCTCCGCACCGCCTCGTACGCCCCCATCTCCGACGCCCTGGCCGCACATGGCCTGCACACGGAGAAGTACACGGCCCGCACGTTCCCCCAGCGCCACTTCAGCGGCCCGGAGGAGCAGGCCTACGCGGTCGCGGCCGTCGAGGCCGCCGGCGAGGACCCCCGCGGCAAGGAGACCGAGGGCTACTTCCACACGACGCTCTACCTCTCCCGCCCCGCGGAGGACGCCGCGTCCCAGCCCCTGGAGGAGCTCCTGGCGGACGTCTGAGCGCCGGGCGCGTGCGCGGGCAACGGCGGGTTCACGGCAGGGCGACGGACGTTTTCCGGCCATGAACCCGCTACGGGCAGACCCCGCCGGCCGGCTCGTACGGGCGTTCCCGCGGGAGCATCCGGCGTGCCTCGTCCAGGTTCCCCGCGGTGACCAGGCCGTGGACCTCGCGGGCCAGCGGGGTCACATCCGTGATGGAGACCGTCCACTCGTCGGCGTACCGGCGCGCCGCCTCGCCCGCCAGCCCGAGCTGAAGGGAGCGGTGCGGCAGGGCCTGGAGGTGAAGGTCGCGTTCGGGGTCCCACTGCACACGGGCCGGTGACGCCTTCAGCTCGCGCCGCCAGGCCGCCTGGTCGGCGTGGACGTCCCGGTCGTAGTGGGACAGGCAGGCGTTGGCCAGGGCCCAGTCGAAGCCGGCGCGGTCGATCTCGATCGCCAGGACGCACTCCTGGTCGGCCTTGGTGGCCCAGCCGCAGCGGTACATCATCCAGAGGAAGGAGGGTTTGATCCACGTCATCCGGTCGCGCTTCCACGCGGGCGGGAAGCGGCCGTCCCGGGCGGCCGGCAGGCCGAGGCGGGGCGCGTACGCCTGGTAGACGGTGATGGTGGTGTCGGTGTACGCCGCCCGGATGCGGCGGTGGGGTTCCTGCGCGTCTTGCGTGCCCTGCGCGTCTTCCATGTCTTGCATGTCTTGCGTGTCTTGCATGGGGTCAGTGTCGGCGGACTCCCGTGTCCGGCCAACCGATTTACGACCACGAGGGCGGGGGCCGCTCCCCCGTACGGCTATGCGGATCGTCCTCACGGGCGAGTCCGGGCCCTCGTCCTTCCGGCCACGATGGTGCGGTGAGCATTGACGACTCGACCGCGACCACCCCGGCTCCGACCCCGGCCCCGGCATCCGCCGCCCGTGCCGTTCCTCCGCCGGAGGCGTGGGCCGTACGGGCCGCGCGACTCGCAGTCGCCTGTGTGCTGCCGTCCAGCCTGTGGCGGGTGGCCCTGGCGCTGGGTGTGCCCTTGGGGTTCAGCGCGGGGGTGCTGCGCGAAGAGCTCCACTCGCCCGGCTGGGGCACGGCCTACATGCTCGGCCTCAGTCTGCTCTCCGAGGCGCTGGCCTTCCTCACGCTGGGCCTCGTGCGCCCGTGGGGCGAGGTGATGCCGCGGTGGATACCGGTGCTGGGCGGGCGTCGCGTCGTCCCGAGGGCGGCGGTGACCGCGGCCGCGACCGGTGCCGTGCTGCTCAGTCTCCTCTTCACCCTGCTGCCGGTCGTGCAGATCCTCTTCGTGCACGTCGAGCACGACCTCCACGGGGGCCGGCTCTGGCTCATGAGGGCCTGCTACCTGCCGCTGGTCGCCTGGGGCCCGCTGCTCGCGGCCGTCACGGTCTCCTACCACCGCAGGCACCGGCCCCCGCAGCTCCCGGCTACCGCCGTACCGCCGGTGTGTCCAGTAGGTCGGTGACGAACTTCCGTAGCCGTCCGGCGCGTACCGGCTGGACGCCGTGGAGGACTTGTGCGCCGTAGGCGAGGCCGGTGCCGGCTCCGGCGGGGGTGACCCAGCGGGTGCTGGGGACGTCCTCCAGCCACGTGGGCACGGCGGCGTGGTCGGGCGCGTGCGGGAAGCGGTGCGTCAGGGGTGTGCCGGGGGCGTAGCCCTCGGGTTCGCCCACGAGCTCCCCGGTCCAGACGGCCGGGCTTGCGGTGGTCTCGATGTAGAACTCGCCTCCTTCGTCGGCCTGTTCGATGACCACCCCGATCCGTCCGATGCGCCGGGGTGCGGTGGCCGGGTCGGGGATGCCGTCGACGTGCGTCGGGACGCACTGACCCTCCGTCAGTTCTGTGTAGCCCCAGCGGGCGTCGGCGGCCACCGAGGGCAGGGCCCGCTGCAGGACGTGCAGCGAGCGGGCCGTGGCGGCGCGCAGGATCTCCTGGGCGGGCGCGGGCGCCCGGAGGACCTCGGCCTGGTGCCGGGGCCGCCATCCGGTGGCCGCGAGCTCGCTGTCCATGATCTTGATCAGGTGTTCCCGCTCCGCCGCCGTCAGGAAGTCCTCGACGCTCTGCAGGGCCAGGGTCTCGGTCAATCGGATCACCGGTCGTCCCCCTCGCTCGACGTGCGCGGTGCTCGGCTATGGGATTCATCCGGCAGTGTCCTGGCACGGTGCGCCATCGGGCAGTCGACAACTGGCCGACTTGGGAGGGGAGGGAGGGGGAGGGCCGAGCCGGGCGCCCGGGTCAGAACTCCAACGACACGTCCTGCGTGCGCAGCCAGAAGTCCAGGGCGAGGACGAGTTCGGTGCCGGTGCGGTAGCCCGGCTGCGAGTCGTCCGCGGTGGCTGCGGCCAGGGAGGGGCCGTCGAGGAGCGGGCGGACCGGGGAGTCCGGGCCCTCGGTGACGCGTCTGAGCGCGGTGCGCAGGCCGTCGAGGTAGTGCGGGTCGCGCGTGGTCGGGTAGGGGGCCTTGACGCGGTCGGCGATCTCGGGCGGGAGGAGGTCGCGGGTGGCGGCGCGCAGGAGGGACTTCTCGCGGCCGTCGAAGGTCTTCATCGTCCAGGGGGTGTTGAAGACGTACTCGACGAGGCGGTGGTCGCAGAAGGGGACGCGGACCTCCAGGCCGACGGCCATGCTGGCGCGGTCCTTGCGGTCGAGCATCCACTGGACGAAGCGGGTGAGGT
The DNA here is from genome assembly GCF_003011965.1 of Streptosporangium nondiastaticum. Lineage (GTDB taxonomy): Bacteria > Actinomycetota > Actinomycetes > Streptomycetales > Streptomycetaceae > Streptomyces > Streptomyces nondiastaticus. The sequence goes on along the minus strand of NZ_PXWG01000103.1, from coordinate 10,226 downwards.
GCAGGTAGCCGATCTCGCGCATGCGGCGCTCCACCGGGGAGGCGCCGGCCACGTGGGGCACTTCGGCGAGCGCGTCGCGGTAGCGCTGGGCCCGGTACCCTTGCAGGTCGATCTTCTCCAGCAGGCCGCGGTCCAGCAGGGCCTCGCCGGGGCCGCTGCCGGGGCCGGAGATGCCGGTGCCGAAGGGCGGGGCGAGCCAGGGGAAGGTGTCGGCGGCGACGGAGTCGGGGTGGTGGAACCAGCGGTAGCCGCCGAAGACCTCGTCGGCGGATTCCCCGGACAGGGCGACGGTGCACTGCTCGCGGACGGCCTTGAACAGCAGGTAGAGGGAGGTGTCGCCGTCGCCGAGGTCGAACGGCAGGTCGCGGGCGCGCATGACGGCCTCGCGGGCGGCGGGGTCCAGCAGCGCGGACGGCGGGAGGGTGACGACCCGGTGGTCCGCGCCGGCGTGCCGGGCGAGGAGGTCGGCGTAGGGCGAGTCGCGGGTGCCGCGCCAGTCGTCGGCCGTGAAGTTCTCGGCGTGACGGGCGAAGTCGAGGGCGAAGGACCGGACGGGGGCGCCGCCTTCGGCGGTGCGCTGCCGGGCGCCGAGCGCGGTGATGACGCTGGAGTCGAGGCCGCCGGAGAGGAGGGTGCCGAGGGGGACGTCGGCGACCATCTGCCGGGCGATGATGTCTTCCAGGAGCTCGCGGATGCGGGCGACGGTCGTGTCGAGGTCGTCGGTGTGGTCGCGGGCTTCGAGGGCCCAGTAGCGGCGCAGGAGGGTGCCGCTGCTCCGGACGCGGAGGGTGTGCCCGGGCGGGAGTTCGTACATGCCTTTGTAGACGGCGTGGCCGGGGGTCTTGGTGAAGGCGACGAGTTCGGCGAGGCCCTCGGCGTCGACGGCGGGCCGCACGGCCGGGTGGGCGAGGATCGCCTTGGGCTCGGAGCCGAAGAGCAGGCCGCCGGGGAGCGGGAAGTAGTACAGGGGCTTGATGCCCATGCGGTCGCGGACCAGCAGCAGTTCCCGGGTCCGGGCGTCCCACAGGGCGAAGGCGTACATGCCGTTGAGGCGCTCGGTGAAGTCCTCGCCCCATTCGAGGTAGGCGTGCAGGACGACCTCGGTGTCGCTCTGCGTGCGGAAGGTGTGGCCTCTGCTCTCCAGCTCGGTGCGCAGCTCGCGGAAGTTGAACACCTCGCCGCTGTAGGTGAGGGCGGCGACCGTCCGGCCGGCGTGGCCGAAGGTCATGGGCTGCTTGCCGCCGTCGGGGTCGATGACGGCGAGGCGGCGGTGGCCGAGGGCGACCCGGTCGTCCAGCCAGAGGCCGTGCGCGTCCGGGCCGCGGCACGCCATGGTGTGCGTCATCGCGTGCGCCGTGCCGGCGGTGACGGGGTGTGCCGGATCGTACGAGACCCATCCTGCTATTCCGCACATGGACTGCTGTCTCCTGTCGGTGTGCCTCTTGGGGGTGAGAGGGGGGGTGCGGCCCTCCTGGCGGAAGGGCCGCACCCCCTGAGGTGCCGTGGTGGCGGTCAGACGTGCGCGGCGGGCACCTCGGCGGGCCGCTCGCCGCCGGTGAAGCGGCGGAACGTCCAGGTCATCCACATCACGACGAGGACCATCAGCACGCTGATCGCGGTGGCCCAGGCCATGGCGTCGGCCCAGCTCGCGTCGGTGGCGTGCTTGCCGGCGACGGCGAAGAACACCGCGCCGATGACGGCGACGCCGGCGGCGCTGGCGAACTGCTGGGTGGTAGTGAGGATGCCCGAGGCGATGCCGGCGTCCTGGGGCCGGACCCGCATCAGCGCGGCGCCGAACAGCGCGGGCAGTACGACGCCGTTCCCGGCGCCGATCAGGCACAGGCACGCCACGATCCACGGCAGGCCGGTGTCGGGCCCGGCCGCGTACAGCCGCACGGCCAGGGCCACCAGGCCCAGGGCGATCACCGCGCTGCTGACGACGAGGGCGCTCATGCCCCAGCGGTTGGTGAGCCTGCCGCCGATCATCGAGGTGGCGGTGAAGAGGATGCCCATCGGGGAGAACACGAGGCCGGCCTGGAACGGGCCGAGCCCGAGGCCCGACTGCAGCAGCAGGGTGAGGGTGAACATGAAGCTGCCGAAGTAGACCATGAACGCGACGCTCGCGATCACGCCGCCGCGGAAGGAGGGGCTGCGGAACAGCGGGAAGACGAGCACCGGGTCGCCGCCGCGGCGCCGGAGGGTCTGCTCCCAGCGCAGGGTGACGGCCGCGACGGGGATCGCCAGGGCCATGCAGACCCAGGTCCACGCCGGCCAGTCGGCGCTGTGGCCCATGGTCAGCGGTACGAGCAGCAGGGCGAGGGCGAGGGAGACGCCGAACGCCCCGACGGGGTCGAGCCCGACGCTGCGGCGCTGCGTCTGCGCGGGCAGGACGCGCAGTGCCGCGGCGGCGATGACGACGCAGAACGGGACGTTGATGAGGAAGATGGTGCGCCAGCCGAGCCCTGCGAAGTCGGCGGCGATCAGGGCGCCGCCGAGGACCTGGCCGGCGATGGAGCCGAGGCCGGCGGCGGCCCCGTACCAGGCCATCGCCTTGGGCTTGCGCTCGTCGGGGAAGTTCGCCGTGATCACGGCGAGCACCTGCGGGACCATGATCGCGCCGGACAGGCCCTGGGCCAGGCGGGCGGCGACGAGCTGCTCGGGGTTGGCGGCGATGCCGCACAGCAGCGAGGTGATGCCGAAGGCGATCGTGCCGATGACGAACAGCCGGCGGTAGCCGTACTTGTCGCCCAGCCGCCCTCCCGTGATCATGCCGGCCGCGTAGGCGAAGGCGTACCCGCCGACGACGAGTTCGAGGGCGGCGGGCCCCGCGTGGATGCTCTCCTCCAGCGACGGCGCGGCGACGTTCACCACGAAGAAGTCGAACTGGGCGAAGAACATGGCGGACAGCAGGACGAGGAGGATAGGTCCGGTGCGTACGGTCGGTTTGGTCGAGGCCTCCGCCACGGCGGGCGGGGCGAGCTGGTCGGTCATGGGGCTCCTCGGCGCGGGCGCGCGTGCGGCGCCGGCGCGGTTCGCGGACCTGTGGTCGGGACGGGGTGGATGGAGATGGAGGATGGAGGATGGAGGTGGGCGGAAGGGACGGATCCCCGCGCGTACGGGGGTGCCTGCGGGGGGGTGTCAGCGATCCCCGCGCCGGCCGTGGACGGCGCAGGTGATGCGGGCGGTGCACACCCGCCGCCCCGCCTCGTCCGAGATGACGACCTCGTAGGTCGCCGTCGTACGGCCGAGGTGGAGCGCGGTGGCGACGCCGGTGACCGTGCCGGTGCGAACGGCCCGGTGGTGGGTGGCGTTGAGGTCGACGCCGACGGCGATGTGGCCCTCGCCGGCGTGCAGGACGGCGCCGATCGAGCCCAGCGACTCGGCGAGGACGGCCGAGGCGCCGCCGTGGAGCATGCGGTACAGCTGGGTGTTGCCGGCGACGGGCATGGTGGCGACGAGCCTTTGGGGGGTGGCTTCCTGGAACGTGATGCCCATCCGTTCGGCGAGGGTGTGCTGCCCCGCCGCGTTGATCCAGGCGACGGCGTCCTCGGGGGGTGCGTCGAGGATGCCCGGGGTCCGGGGCGCGGCTGTGGTCATCGGGTGGTCACCGCCCCGGCTACGGGAGCTTCGGTGACGGAGGCCCCGGCCACGGGAGCTTCGACTACGGGAGCTTCGGCGGCTGGAGTCCCGGCTACGGGAGCCCCGGCAGCGGGCGTCGTGCCGGAAGCCGTGGCGGGCACCGTCGCGACAGCCGCCGGGTCCGCCGGCCGGTAGGTGTGCAGGGCCAGGTACTTCTCGCGCAGCTGCCGCTTGAGGACCTTTCCGGTGGGGCCGAGGGGGATGTCGCCCGGGGAGGCGGCGATCTCCAGGAGGGCGAGCCGGGGCTGGCCGATCCGGTCGAGGACGGCGTTGGCCCGGCGCAGGAGGTCCGCGGCGTCCCCGCCGCCGCCGAACAGCCGGACGAGGGCGACGGGCACCGTGCGGTCCTGGTCGTGCCCGGCGACGACCGCGCAGTCGGCGACCTCCGCGAGGCTCAGCAGGATCTCCTCCTCCATCAGGGCCGAGTAGCCGTCGCCGGCGTCGGTGCGGATGCGGTCGACGGCGCGGTCGACGTGGAAGTACTCGCCGTCCTCGGTGCGGTGGACGAGGTCGCCGGAGAGCCAGTAGCCGGCGAGGGTGGAGCGGTAGGTGGTGTCGGAGTCGTTCCAGTAGCCGCGGGCGATGGAGTCGCCGCGGACGCCGAGCAGGCCGACCTCGCCGGGTTCCGCGTGGCTGCCGTCCTCGCGCAGGACGGCGACCTCGGAGAGGGGGACGCGGCGGCCGAGGTGGCGGGCGCGGGGCGGGCTGTCGGGGGTGATCTCGCGGCGCAGGGCCGCCCAGCCGAGCTCGGAGGAGCCGAGCCCGTCGTCGATGACCGAACCGGGGACGGTGCTGCCGTCGGGCAGGACGGTGTGGCCGAGCTCCATCAGGCGCCGCATGTGGGCGTCGTGGCCGCAGTCGCCGAGGTTGACCCACACCTGTACGGAGGTGAAGTCCGCCGGGTCGGGGTGGTGGTGGGTGGCCAGGTGGGCGAGGGCCTCGTTGAAGGCGAGGACGACGCCGGGCCGGTAGGTGGCGCAGCCGCGGGCGAGGCCGGGCCCGGTGGGGTCGGACCAGGCGACGGTGGGCAGGCCGCCGAGGACGGAGAGGAGGGTGAAGGCGATGGCGCTGGAGTGGGACTGGGGGTAGGCGGCCAGGACGACGTTGTCCTCGGGGCCGGGCGGGTTGACGAGCCGGTAGCGGGCGCCGGCGACGCTCTGCGCGTGGGTCCAGACGACGGGCTTGGGGTTGCCGGTGGTGCCCGAGGAGTGGCAGATGACGACGGGGTCGTCGGCGCCGTGGCGGTACTCGGCCCCCGCGGGCAGGGTGCGGTTGCCGAGGATGCCGACGTCCTGGCGGGTGCAGGTCCAGCGGACGACGGGCAGTTCGCGCTCGCGGCCGGCGAAGAGGGCCAGCCGGGGGGCGTCGGTGTAGATGCCGACGGGGGCGGTGCGGCGGATGAGGCCGAGGGCGAGCTCCGGTTTCATGCGGCCGTTGATGAGGACGGCGATCGCCCCGATGCGGGCGAGGGCGGCGAGGTGGAGGTGGTCCTCGAAGGAGTCCTCGATGTAGACGGCGACGCGGTCGCGGGGCCGCACGCCCCGGTCGTGGTACCAGGCCGCCCACGCTTCCGCGAGGTCGTCGAGCTGACGGAGGCTGAACTCGCTCTGCTGCCAGCCGTCCGTGTTGAGCAGGGGCACGTCGGCGGCGATGAGCGGCAGGTCGGCCGCGGGGTTGGCCGCGGCGGCGACGCGCCAGGCGTTGCCGCCGCCGAGACCGGGGTCGTCGGCGAGGCGCAGGCGGGCCTCCGGGGGGAGCAGCGTGTGCGGGGTGAGCGGCATCATTCACCTGGCCTCGGAATTCGGGACAGAACGGGACGGGACTGAGCGTGCGGGTGGGCCGGGAGTGCCGGCCGTGCGCCGGAACATGGCAGTCCGCTGAGGGGGCCCGCCGGTAGGCGACGCTAGGCGCGCCGTCCGGGGGCCCGCCAACCGCCGCGCGATAGACCGTCAAGTCACCTTGCGGGGGCGGGAATCGGGGCGGCCGGCCCGCCCCGAGGGGGCAGCGGGTTCCACTTGACGGACTCCCCTGCCGCCGGTTCGGGCGTCACAGGCGCGTGGCTATGTTCGGGAAAGTCCTCCGGCGTGCTCCGGGATCCGCAGTGACCGGTAGCCGTACGTTCCCGAGAAGGAGTACACAGTGCCACCTGTCCGGAAATCCGATGCCGGCGACCGGCTTCGCGAAATAGTGGCGTTCGTCCTCGACGTCGACGTGGAGGACGTACGGACCGACGCCTCGTTCCACCAGGAGCTCAAGGTCGACTCCCTGGAGAAGGTGGAGATCGCGGCGCGCATCGAGCAGACCTTCGGGATCGCGCTCGGCGACGACGAGACGGCCGCCGTGGACAGCGTCCGGGACGCACTGGAGCTGCTGGCCGCGAAGAGCTGCCAGAGCTCCGAGAGGTCCGCCGGCATCGAGGCGTCCGTCGGCACCGAGGGGTCCGCCGGCACCGAGGCCTCGGCGGGCGCGGCGTCCCCGTCCCTGACCCCGACCCTGACCCCGGCCCCGGAGGACGTCGCCCTGGTGGACCGCCTGCTCGGCGCTCACCTCGCCGCCGGGCACGGCGGGCGGACCGCGTACACGGACCCGGACGCCGGCACCGTCTCGTACGCCCGCCTGCACGAGGCGGCGCAGGGCTACGCCCGGGCCCTGGCCGGCCGGGGCGTGCCGGCCGGCAGCCGCGGGCTGATCGTCGCCGAGGACTCCGTGGCCACCGTCGTGGCCGTCCTCGGGCTGTGGTGGCACGGCTGCGTGCCGGTGCCGGTGAGCCCGATGCTCGGCGACGACGACATCCGGTTCGTCGCCGCCGACTGCGGCGCGGCCGTCGTCCACCTGGACACCACCCCCGCCCAGCAGAACCTCCTGCGAGCGGCTTTCGCCCGGCTCCCCGTACTGACGGGCGATCAGGTCCGGGAAGTCCTGGCGGGCACTCCCGTCCCTGGCCCGCCCGTCCCGGTCACCCACCGCCCCGCGGGCGCCGAGTCGCTGATCCAGTACACCTCCGGCTCCACCGGCCGGCCCAAGGGCGTGCGGCACTCCGCCGCCGGGATCCACGCCATGCTCGACGGGTACGGCGCCGTGCTCGGGCTGCGGCCCGACGACATCGTGCTGTCCACCGCCCGGATGTCCTTCGGCTACGGCTTCGGCAGCTCGGTGCTGTGCACGCTGGCGGCCGGAGCGAGCGCCGTCGTCCTGCGCGGGGCCGTGGACCCGCTGTCGGTGAGCGCCGCCCTGCGCCGCCACCGGCCCACCGTGCTGTGCTCGGTGCCGCGCCTGTACGCGGGCCTCCTCGACGCCGCCGGCCGCCCGGACGCGGACGCCCCGTCGTCGGTGCGCCTGTGCCTGACCGCCGGCGAGCACTGCCCGGCCGCCCTGAGCCGGCGCATCGAAGCCGCCTTCGGCGCGCGCGTCATGAACTGCCTGGGGGCGACGGAGGTCATGCACGTCGCCGTCGCGACGCCCGCGGACCGCCCGCTGCACGGGCTGGCCGGCGTGCCCGTCCCCGGTGTGACCGTGACCGTCCGCGACGACCTGGGCCGGCCGGTGCCCGACGGCACCGACGGCCGGCTGCACATCGCCGGGCCGACCGTCTCCCTCGGCTACGTCGACCGCCCGGACGCCGACGCCGTCACGTTCGGCGCGGGCGGCGCGTACACCGGCGACATCGTCCGCCGGAACCCCGACGGCAGCATCGCGTACCTGTGCCGGGCCGACGACATCCTCAACCTCGGCGGCTACAAGGTCGTGCCCCGCGAGATCGAGGACGTGGTCCGCTCGATCGACGGCGTCACCGACTGCGTCGTGGTCGGCGCCCCGGACCCCGACGGCCTGCAGCGCTCGGTGGCGTTCACCGTGACCGCCGAGGGCACCGACCGGGACACGGTCCGGCGCGCCATCCGCGCCTGCGTCCGCACCCGCCTCGCCCCGTACAAGCGGCCCAGCCGCTTCGAGTTCGTGGACGTGCTGCCGGCGACGGCCACCGGCAAGCTCGCCGCCTACCGGCTGCGCGAACGGATGGGACAGTCATGACCTGGGACATCACCGGCATGGGGGCGGTCGCGAGCATCGGCGGCACCCCGCAGGAGATCTTCGCCGCGCTCTGCGCGGGCCGCAGCGGGCTCGCCGGGCTGCGCGCCTTCGACACCACCAAGTACCGGGCCCGGCAGGCCTACGAGATCGACGACCGCCCCCGCCCGGGAGCCGACGAGCCGGGCCGGGCCACCCGCTGGCTGCGGGAGGCCGTCGCCCAGGCCCTCACCGACGCGGGTCTCCCCCACGACCTCGCGGACGTCCCCGTCCTGGTCGGCACCACCCTCCAGGAGCAGCGCAGCGCCGAGCTGTGGTGGCGCGAGGGCACCCGGCTGGCGCCGCCGGACCTGCACTTCGGCACCGCGCTGCGGGCGGCCTTCGGCGCCACCCGCACGTACACCTTCGCCAACGCCTGCGCCGCCTCCCTCTACGCGCTGGCCATGGCCACCGACCTCATCGAGGTGGGAGCCGCGGACACCGTCGTGGTGGCCGGCACGGACGCGATCGGCGAGAGCGCCTTCGGGACGCTGGACCGGGTGCAGAACGACATCCCCGACGCGCTGCGCCCCTTCGACCGCTCCCACAAGGGCATGCTGATGGGCGAGGGCGCGGTGGCGGTGGTCGTGCAGCGCGCCCCGGCCGCCCCCGCACCCGGGCGGCGCGTGCACGCGCGCGTGCGGGCCGTCGGCATCAACTGCGACGCCCACCACCCCACCGCCCCCGACCCCGGCGGCATCACCCGCGTGGTGCGCGACGCCCACCGGCGCGCCGGGGTCGCCCCCGGGGACATCGACCTGGTCATGCTGCACGGCAGCGGCACCCCCAAGAACGACACGACCGAGGCCGGCGTGCTCGCGCAGGTCTTCGCGGCCGGTCCCGGGGAAGGGGACGGCGCCGGCGGCGGGCCGCTGATGACGGCCGTCAAGTCCATGACCGGGCACACGCTGGGCGGCTCGGGGCTGCTGAGCCTCGTCGTCGCCGCGCTCGCCCTCCGGCAGGGTACGGTGCCGCCGGTGCTCGGCCTCACCGACCCGGTCGAGGAGGCCGCCGGGCTGCGGCTCGTCCAGGGCACGGCGGCGACGGCCGACCTCGGCCTCGCCCAGATCGACGCGTTCGGCTTCGGCGGGATCAACGCCGCGGCGATAGTGGAGGCGGTCCGATGACCAGCACCAGCACCGCGCACGGAGTCTCCGGGAACACCGAGGTCGTCATCTCCGGCGTCGGCCTCGCCGTCCCCGGCATCACCTTCCCCGACGAACTCCTCGGCGCCGTCCGCGAGGGCGGCTTCGACCCGCACACCGGCCTCACCGGCCGCGAGATGCGGCACAAGGACCGCGCCTCGCGCCTGGCCCTGCGCGCCGCCGAACCGGCCCTGCGCGACGCGGGGCTGCACGACGGCAAGGCCTTCACCGGCGACGGCGACACCACCGCGGTGGTCGTCAGCTCCAACTTCGGCATCCTCGACAGCGTCTGCGCGTTCGCCGACGTCATCGCCCGCGACACCGTGACGGGCCTGAGCCCCCTCGGCCTGCCGCAGACGTCCAGCAACGTCATCGCCGGGTCCGTGGCCATGCGCCACGGTCTGCGCGGCCCCAGCGTCACCCTGTGCAACGGGCCCACCAGCGGGCTCGACGCCGTGTACTGGGCGCGCGGGCTCATCGCGTCGGGCCGCGCGGAGACCGCCGTCGTCATCGGCGTCGAACCGTCCGGCGACGCCGTCACCAAGCTGCTGGGCGAGCCGGTGTTCGACGGTGCCGCCGCCCTCGTCCTGGAAGCCCGGGACCGCGGCGCCCGGCCCCGGGCGGTCCTCGGCGCGGGAGCGTACGCGCGCGGCGCGGACCCGTCGGCCGCGGTGGCCGCGGCCCTGGGCGGCCGCTCCCCGGACGCCGTGAGCCTGTGGCTGCCCGGCGAGGACGCCTGCGGCGGAGGCGGCGCCGGTCCGGCCTACGGCCTCACGGCGCGGCTCGGCCTGTGCTCCGGCGCCCTGGGCGTGCTCCAGTGCGCGGCGGCCGTCGCGTACTTCGACCGCCACGCGCACGAGGACGCCGCCGTCCTGGCCTCCGCCGGGGGCCCGGCGGACGACGCCGCCGCGGCGCTGCTGCTGACCGTGCCCTGAACTCCCGCGCACTTCCCCGCTTCCCTGCTTCTCCCTTTCTCCTCTCTCCCTTTCTCTCTGTACGAACCAGCCCAGTTCTCCCTGTACGAACCAGCCCTGACATCCCCCGAACCGGAGGCACCGCCATGACCGCTCAGCCCACGATCAACACCCTCGACGTCGAAGAGCTCCGCGCCGTGGTCGCCGACGCCCTCGAACTGCCCGTCGAGGAGGTCACCGACGACGCCCGCTTCAAGGAGGACCTCGACGTGGACTCCCTGATCTCCCTGGAGATCGCGGTCCGCATCGAGGAGCAGTACGGCATCCGCATCGACGACTCCGACCTCGCGGACCTGGGGTCCTTCCGGCTGATCAGCGAGCTGGTGGCGGACCGGGTCGCGGGGCGGTCCGCGGCATGAGCGCGGCGGCCCGCGCCGTGCGCGGCGAGGCGGCGGACGGCGCC
>NZ_PXWG01000102.1 GCF_003011965.1 Streptosporangium nondiastaticum | reverse complement strand
AGTCGGGCCTGCCCGGCCCCGCGGGCGGCGCCCCGCCGGCGGCCGTCGTCACCCCGGACGACGTGGACTGGGCGGATTCGCTGCTCTTCGGGGCGCGCATCCGCTCGGGAGCCCTGGCCGCGTCCCTGCTGGGCTTCCTGCAGTCGCTGGAGCCCGAGAGCGGCCCGGGGCCGCTGGCGGGCAAGCCGGCCGGCGGGTTCGCCTGCGCCCCGCGGCCGCAGGCGGGCAGCGAATCGGCGATGCTCGCCCTGAACAACGTGCTCCACCACGGCGGCGCCGTGCTGGTGCCGCCCGGCTACACCGACTCCGCGGTCTTCGCGGCGGGCGGCAATCCGTACGGCACGACCCACTCCCGGACGGCGGGCGCCCTGCCCACCGCGCAGGCGCTGGCGGCGGCCCGGCACCAGGGCCGGCGCATGGCGCTGGCCGGCGGCCGGCTGCGCCGCGAGCCCGTGGGCGCCGCCGTCTCCTCAGACACCCCCCTCGCGAAGGAAGTCATATGACGGTCCAGCAGTACGACGACATCGGCGAGGCCTACGAGGGCTTCAAGTCGCTGCCCATGGCGCGTTACCCCGAGAGCGGCAGCTTCGTGCGCATGCTCGGTGACCTGACCGGCCGTTCGGTGCTGGACCTGGCCTGCGGCACGGGCTTCTACACCCGGCAGGCGAAGCGGCTGGGGGCGGCGGACGTCCTCGGCGTGGACGTCTCCGACGGGATGGTGGCCGCGGCCCGGGCCATCGAGGAGCGCAGCCCCCTGGGCGTGCGCTACCAGGTCGCCGACGGCGCCGGCCTGCCGGTCTTCGACCGGCGCTTCGACGTGGCGACGGCGGTGTACCTGCTCAACTACGCCGACGACGCGGCCACGATGGAGTGGATGTGCCGGGGCGTGCACCGCAACCTGCGACCGGGCGGCGAGTTCTTCGTCCTGACCCAGGCGCCGGACTTCCGCTTCGACGGGCCGTCGACGGACAAGTACGGATTCCGCTACGAGCCGGTGGGCGAGGGCGAGGTGGGCCCGCGGGTGCGGATCACGGCGCTCCTGGAGTCGCCCATCGAGTTCGTGACCAACTACCCGCGGCGCGAGGTCTACGAGGGCGCGCTGCGGCAGGCCGGCTTCGCCGGCATCACCTGGGTGCCGCTGCAGGTGCCGGAGGACGGCCTCGCCGCGTTCGGCGCGGAGTACTGGGCGGACTTCCTGGCGAACCCGCCGCTGGTGATGCTGCGCTGCACGGCGGCCTGAGCAGGCCGGTCCGGCAGCGGACCGGTTCCCCCGTGGCCCCGGCGGTCCTCACCGCCGGGGCCCTTGCGCGTCCGCCGTCACAGCAGCCACGGCCGGAAGTCCTCCGCGGGCGGCAGGCCCGCGTTCTCCCGGGCGGCCGCGGCCGTGCGGTGGATGTGGAACAGCAGGCGCACGGCCGCTCCCGGGTCGCCGAAGGAGACCTGCCCGTCGGGCTCCTCGCGCAGGGCCCGCTGCACGCGGGGCACGATGGTGCGCGGGCCGATGATGGTGGCACCGGCCGTGAACAGCATCCGCTCGACCTCGGAGTACGGCTTCTGCTCGCCCATGGAGTCCTCGCAGGTGGTGAGGACGGCCACGGGCTTGCCCGCGAGGGGCGAGCCCTCGGTCGGCCAGGTCAGCCAGTTCAGGAGCGTGCGCAGCGAGGCGGGCGGCGCGCCGTCCGTCTCGGGCGTGGTGAGGACGATGCCGTCGGCGAGCGACGCCATCTGCCGGAGCGCGTCGGCCACGGGGTGCGACGGGGCGATGATCTCGCTGCCGGCGCGGGCCAGCACGGAGGGCGCCGTGCTGACGACGAGCCGGGTGCCGGAGGCTCCGGGGGCCGAGAGGGCGCGAAGCAGCCGGTCACCGTACGGATCGTCTTCGGTGGGGGCGCTCAGTCCCAGCAGGAGGACGTTCTCCACGGTCGGTCTCCTTCCTTGAGGTGCGTGAGGTCCCGGGCGTCAGGCGGCCCGGGCGGGGCGCAGTCGCCGGGAGACGAGGACGCCGGCCAGTGCGAGGACCGCGGTGATGGCGAAGGTGAACAGGAGCCCGGCCCGGGTGGTCGAGTCGTGCTGGTGGGCGATGGCGATGGCGGCGCCGCCGATGCCGGAGATCAGGCCGGTCGCGAGGGTCTGGGCGAGCTGCAGGGAGCCGCTGACGAGACCCTGCTGCTCGGCGGGGGCCTGTTCGAGGGTGTCGGTGGTGGCGGCGTTGAAGCCGATGCCCATGCCGATGCCGCCGAGGGCCCAGCCGGCGATGGCGACGAGCGGGGGGATCGCCTCGACGAGGACGGCCGCGGCCATGACGACGAGTCCGGCGAAGAGGATGGTGAAGCCGAGGGTGACGCTGCCGGTGCGGCCGTTGCCCTTGCCGTCGCGCTTGGCCTGCCAGGCGGAGCCGACGACCCAGGTGATGGCGCCGGCGGACAGGCCGAGGCCGGCGAGGGAGGCGTTGACGCCGCGCAGTTCCTGCAGGCCGAGCGGGAGGAAGGCCTCGCTGCCGAAGTAGACGCCGCAGAGCAGGAAGCGGATGCCGATGCCGGCGCCGACTCCGGCGCGCAGGCTGAGCGTGCCGGCGGGGGTCACCTGGCGCAGGGTCGGCACGGCGACGGCGATGCCGACGAGGGCGAGCACGACGAGCAGCACGATGTTCTTGAGCAGCAGGGCCTGGAGGAGCAGGGCGGTGCCGGCGGTGAGCAGGATGCTGGCGGCGAGCGGGCTCTTCCACCAGGGGCCCGCGGGGGCGCTGCTGCCGGCGGTTCCGGCGGGGCGCTCCAGGCGGCGCAGGCCCGGGAGGGTGAGGAGGGCGGCGATGGCGATCAGGGGGAGCATCAGCAGGAAGACGCCGCGCCAGCTGGTGAAGTCGGCGAGGGTGCCGGCGATCACGGGGCCGATCAGCGAGGGGATGGTCCAGGCGGAGGAGAGCAGGGCGAACATGCGGGCCCTGAGGTTCTCGGGGTAGGCGAGGCCGATCACCGTGTAGGCCATGCTCATGACAGCGCCGACGCCGAGACCCTGGAGCGCCCGGCCGAGCAGGAAGAGCGGCCACGTGGGCGCCGCGCCCGCCACGGCGCAGCCGATGGCGAAGACCAGCATGCCGATGGCCATCGAGCGCACGGGGCCGCTGCGGTCGGCGGCGCGGCCGGCGACCACGGTGCCGATGATGTTGGCGAGCATCAGGGCGGACAGGCCCCAGCCGTAGGCGCCCAGACCGTCGAGGTCCTTCGCGATGTCGGGCAGGACCGTGGCCACGCCCAGCGACTCGAAGGCGACCATGCTCACGGAGAGGATGACGCCGAGTGTCAGCGCGCGGTAGGCCCCGCCGAACACGCTCTCCGATCCCCCGGCCGGCCCCCCGGCCGAGGATGGCGTGCCCCCCTCCGCGACAGGTGACGCGAGCGGCTCACCCGCCCCTTCCGTCATCTCGTTCACATCTTGCGACACAACAGCCTCCCAAGTTTCGTTCCGTTCCGGGACGTAATTAATAGCAGACTACCTATACTGGCCGCATGGTGAACACCCCGAACGGCGCGGTGGCCGACGAGCGCGAGGCCGGCCAGCAGCGCACAGGCAGGCCGCGGGACAGCCGCATCGACGCGGCCGTGCCCGCCGCGGTCATGGAGCTCCTCAACGAGTCGGGCTACGGGAACCTGACGCTGGAGGCGGTGGCCGCCCGCGCGGGCACGAGCAAGCCCGCCCTGCGCCGGCGCTGGCAGTCCCGCCAGCACCTCGTCGTGGACGCGCTGGTCACCACGATGGGCACCGCCCCGACCCCGGACACCGGCTGCACCCACTGCGATCTGATCGCCGGGATCGGCACCCTCAGTCAAGCCTTCGGCACCACGCTCGGGCGGCGCGTGCTGCCCGCCCTGGTGGCCGACCTCGCCGACCAGCCGGAGCTGGACGCCCTCTTCCTGGAGCGCTTCTTCCACCCGCGCCGGGCCTCGACGGCCGAGGCGCTGCGGCGCGGGATCCGGCGGGGGGACATCCGCCCCGACGCGGACATCGACCTGCTGCTGGACATGCTGGCGTCGAGCACGTACTACCGGGTGCTCTTCGGCCACCTGCCGGTGACCGCGGCGCTCGCGGAGGACGTGGTCGAGGTCGTCCTCAAGGGGGTGGCCACCGGCGCCTGGCGCGAACGCCACCGGCACATGGTCTTCGACGGTTTCTGACGCACGGGTTCCGGCGTACGGGGGGCGGCGGGGGGCCGGGCGCCGTGACGGCCCGGCAGGTACGAGGGGAGGGAGAGACTGTTGCTGAGCCGCGACAGCGAAATGACGGCCCTGGACGGGGGCCTGTCCGCAGCGGAGGCCGGCATGGGGGCCAGCCTGCTGCTGGAGGGGGGCATCGGCACCGGCAAGTCGCACCTGGTGCGGGCCGCGCTGCGGACCGCCCGGAGCAGGGGCTTCGGGACGGTCTCCGCACGCGCCAGACCCGGCGAGCGGAGCCGGGCCCACGGCGTCCTGCACCAGATGCGCGACCAGCTGACGTGCCTGCTCGGCACGGACCGGGCGCCCGGGAACGCGGACGGCGGAGCCGACGGGGACGCGGAGGCCGCCGGCATGCACCGGCTGATCACGGCCGCCACGGCCGGCGCCCCCCTGCTCGTCGCGATCGACGACCTGCAGTGGACGGACGCCCCGTCGCTGCGCTGGCTGGGCTATCTGACGGCCCGTCTGGAAGGCCTGCCGGTCTTCCTGCTCGCCACCCTCGGCGTGGACCGCCCCGGGCCGGCGGGCGGGGGCGGCGGGCCGCAGAGCGCCGAGTCCCCCGCCGGGGTCGCCTCGTTCTTCCACCGCCGCGCGGTGCTGCAGGGCCTCAACGGCGACAGCGTCGCCTATCTGCTGTCCGCCTTCACGGGCGAGCACGCCGATCCCGGCCTCGTACGGGCCTGCCGCACGGCCACCGGCGGCAACCCGCTGCTGCTCCAGGCGCTGCTGCGCGAGCTGCGGCGCACGGGCCTCGCGCCGGGCGTCGTCTCCGCGCACCGGGTGGCCGGACTGGGCCCGGTGGAGGTCGCCGAGACCCTCCTGACCCGGCTCGACGACGGCTCCTCCAGGGTCGGCGCGGTGCTCGACGCCGTGTCGATCGTCGCGCCCGGGGCGAGCGCCCCGCTCGTCGCCCGCCTCGCCGGCATCGGCGCCGGCGAGGCCGCCGACCTGCTCCACCGGCTCGTGCACTGGGGCATCCTGACGGAGAGCCAGGAAGGCATCGGCTTCGCCCAGCCCCTCGTCATGGCCTCCTTCCGGGCCCGGATGCCGCCCAGCGAGCGGGCCCGGCTGCACGCGGAGGCCGCCAGGGCCCTCTACGCGGGCAGCGCCCCCCGCGAGCGCATCACCGCGCACCTGCTCCCCTCCGCTCCCCTGGGCGAGCGCTGGGCGCTGCGGCTGCTCGTGGACGCGGCCGACGCGGCGCTCGCCGGCGGCGCCCTCGCGCAGGCCCGCGTCTGCCTGGAGCGCGGCCTCGCCGAGTGCGGGCCGGAGGAGGAGCCCGGGCTGCTGCGCCGGCTCGGCCACATCGAGCTGGCCGACGGCCCCGAGCCCGCGGTCGCCCGGCTGCGCCGCACCGTCGGGCTCATCCAGGGCGGCACCGAGCACCGCGCCATGGCCCTGCTGGACCTGGCGCAGGCCGCCGCCATGACCGGCGACGTCCCCGAGGCCCTGCGGATCGTCGAGGAGGAGTCCGGCGAGCTGGAGCGCTCCGGCGCCCCGAAGGAGCTGCGGGCCGGCTTCCGCGCCGTACGCGGCCTGCTGCAGCTCCTCGAAGGCAAAGGTGCCCGGCCGAAGCCGGTGTGCGCACCGGCTTCGGGCTTCCCCGCACAGCTGAGCGAGGTCGCCCGGTGCCCGTGGGTGCGGCGCGCCGAGGCCGCGGCGCAGGCCATGGGCGCGCAGTGGAGCGGCACGCAGCGGGCCGAGGCGGTCCAGCAGGCCCGCCTCGCGCTCGGCGAACCGGTCACCACCGTCAACGACCACGCCCTGATGCGGCTCGGCCTCGTCCTCGTCCTGGCCCGCTCGGGCGCCGCCGAGGAGGCCCTGGAGCACGGCGCGGCCCTGCTCACCGCGGCGACCGAGGAAGGCTCGCGCACCGTGGCGGCGCTCGCCCGGGCCGTGCTCGCCGAATGCGCCTTCCGCACGGGCCGCCTGACGGAGTGCCTGGAGGCCGCGCACGGCGCGCTGGAGCGGGGCCCGGAGCCGGCCGGGCGCGAGTGGCTCGGCTCGGCCGCGGCCCGCGGCTGGCTGGGCAGCGCCCTGTACGAGTCCGGTGACCTCGACCAGGCGCAGCGGATCCTCTTGGAGGCCGGGCTGGAGAACGCGGTTCCGGCCGTCACGCTGCCCGGGCTGCTGTTCCACCGCGGCCGGCTGCAGGTCGCGCTGGGGCGGGTCGGGCCGGGGCTCGCCGACCTGGAGGAGTGCGGGCGGCTGCTGCTGCACCGGGGCTGGACCAACCCGGCGCTGTGGCCGTGGCGTTCCGAGGCGGCCCTGGCACACGCCCGGCTGGGCGACGAGGACGCGGCGCGGCGGCTCGTCCGGGAGGAACTGGCCCTCGCGCGGGACTTCGGCGCGCCCCACGCCGTCGGCGTCGCCCTGCGCGCCGCGGGCCTGCTCGGGCCCGGCGAGGAGCGGGCGGCGGTCCTCGCCGAGTCCGCCCGGCTGCTGCGGGAGGCGGGCGCCGCGCTCGACGAAGCGAGGGTACTGCGCGACCTGGGCCGCGAGCTCATGCGGACCCGCAGGACGCGGCAGGCCCGGGAGCACCTGCGGGCCGCCGCCGCGCTGGCCGAGAAGTGCGCGGCGCACGTCCTCGTCCAGGAGCTGCGCCAGGACATGATCGAGGCCGGGGCCCGCCCGCGCCGCGACACCGAGATCGGCCCCGCCTCCCTCACCCCGGCCGAGCGCCGCACCGCGCTGCTCGCCGCGGAGGGGCTCACCAACCGGGAGATCGCCGGGCGGCTTTACGTGACCCGGCGCACCGTGGAGATGCACCTGAGCCGCGTGTACCGCAAGCTGTCGATCTCCGACCGCCGGGCGCTGAGCCTGGCGGCGGACGACGAGCGGCTGTCGCCCGCGGCGTGTCACCTGCCGGAGCACGAGGCCGCCGAGTCCTGCGCCTGACGCGTGCCGCCGCCGGCGGGCGGCGGCACGCCCCCGGCGGCGGCCCGCTGTCGTCTCGGTACCGGCACCCAATTGCTCCGGGGAAGGCTACGGGCCGCTCCGTGATCTGCGGGCCCGGGTGGGCGGCGGAATCTGGAGTCATCAGCTCCGGAAGACGCTCCGGAAGAAGGTGAGGCGCCCCATGACCGACGCGGCGAACGGCAGCGCACCGCGCCCGTCCCACGACGACCTGCAGTACGACCGGATCGGCGAGGACTACGAGCTGTCCAAGACGCTGCCGCTCACGTGGTACGTGGAACGGCCCAGCGTGCTGGCCCTGCTGGCGGACGTCCGGGGCAAGAACGTCCTCGACCTCGCCTGCGGCACGGGGGTCTACACCCGCCACGCCCGCCGCCTGGGGGCGGCCCGCGTGCTCGGCGTCGACATCTCCCCGAAGATGATCGAGGCCTGCCGGGCGGCGGAGGAGCGCACGCACCTCGGCGTCGAGTACGCCGTGGGCGACGCGTCCGCGTTACCGCGGCTCGGCGAGTTCGACGTGCTGCTCGCCGCGTACCTCTTCAACTACGCCGACTCGCCGGAGGCGCTGGAGCGCATGGCCCGGGCCTGCGCCCGCAACCTGCGCGCGGGAGGCGCCCTGCGGGCCTTCGTCGCCCACCCGGACTTCGACTTCGACCGGCCGCTGCCGGAGCGGTACGGCTTCTCCTTCGAGCGGGAGCCGGACCCGGCGCACGACGGCCGGATCCGCGTCACCGCGCACACCGACCCCCGGATCAGCTTCTCCGCCTACCTGCCCTCCGGCCGGGCCTTCGAGGAGGCCTTCGCCGCCGCCGGCTTCTGCGACTGTTCCTGGGAGACGGTGCGGCTGTCCGTCGACGGGGAACTGGAGCTCGGGCCCGCGTACTGGGACGACTTCCGGGCCAACCCGCCGTGGACGGTCTTCCACTGCGCCAAGTGCACCGAGGGCGGCGCCGCATGAGCCGGCCGGCCGCCATGGACTTCCTCCTGCCCGACCGCCTGGACGAGGCGCTGCACGCGATGGCCGCCCGCGAAGGCACGGTGCCCGTGGCCGGCGGCACCGACGTCATGGTGCGGCTGGCCCGGGGCCGGGAGCGCCCGCCCGCCGCCGTCGACCTCACCCGGATCCCCGGCCTGGCCCGCTGGGAGCGCTCGGCGGGCCGGGTCCGGATCGGCGCGACCGTGCCCTACACCCGGATCGCCGGCGAACTCGCCGGCCCGCTGCCCGGACTCGCGGTGGCCGCCCGCACGGTGGGCTCCCGCCAGATCCGCAACCGCGGCACCGTGGGCGGCGCCCTCGGCACCGCCTCGGCCGGCGGCGACGTCCACCCCGTGCTGCTGGCGTGCGACGCGGAGGTGGAGCTGGTGTCCGCGCGCGGCACCCGGCGGGTGCCGGTGCGGGAGTTCTACACCGGCCCGGGCCGCACGGTCCGCGCGCCCGACGAACTGGTCCGCGCCGTGCTGGTGCCCGAAGCGGAGGGCCCGCAGAGCTACGCCAAGGCGGGCCGGCGCGGCGCCCTGGTGGTGGCGACCTGTTCCTTCGCGGTGGCGCTGCGGCCCTCCCGGGGCCGGGTGGGCACCGGAATCGGCGCGGCCGCGGACCGGCCCCTGCCGGCGTGCGAGGCCGAGCGGTTCGTGGCCGGGGAGCTCGCCGAGCGGCGGCTGTGGCGGTCCCGGGGGCCGCTTCCCGACAGCGTCCTGACCCGCTTCGGCGAACTGGCCGCCGCGGCGGCCTCCCCCGCCGACGACGTGCGCGGCTCGTCCGCCTACCGCCGGCACGCGGTGGCCGTGCTGGCCCGCCGCGCCCTCGGCTGGGTGTGGGACGACTACCGCGCGGACCGGACCGCGAAGGAGGCAGCATGCGCCTGACGCTGACGGTGAACGGCGAGCCGTACGACATCGACGGCGTCGCCGGAACCGAGAGCCTGCTGTCCGTCCTCCGGCTGCGCCTCGGCCTGTCCGGCGCGAAGAACGCCTGCGAGCAGGGCCAGTGCGGCTCCTGCTCCGTCCACCTCGACGGGGTGCTGGTGTGCGCGTGCCTGGTGCCCGCGCCCCAGGCCCACGGCCGGAGCGTGGAGACGGTCGAGGGCCTGGCCGGTGAGGACGGGCCGCACCCGGTGCAGGAGGCCTTCCTCGCCTGCGGCGCCGTGCAGTGCGGCTTCTGCACGCCCGGCATGCTCAAGGCCACCGAGGACCTGCTGCGCCGCTGCCCCGACCCCGGTGAGGCCGAGATCAAGGACGCCCTCGCCGGCAACCTGTGCCGCTGCACCGGCTACCGGCACATCCTCGACGCCGTCCGCATGGCCGCCGACCGCACGCGCGCCCTGGAGGCCCGCCCGTGACCCCGTACCCCCCGCACACCCCGCACTCTTCCGGCTCGCGCCGCACGCCCGGGGCGGTGGGCGACAGCGCGCCCCGCCCGGACGGGCCGCTGAAGGTCCGCGGCGCCTTCGCCTACTCCTCCGACCTGGAGGCGCGGGACATGCTGTGGGGCACCACGCTGCGCAGCCCCCACCCCCGCGCCCGGATCCTCGCCGTCGACACCGCGGAGGCGCTCGCCCTGCCGGGCGTCCGCGCGGTGCTGACCCACCGCGACGTGCCCGGCCGCAACCTGCACGGCGCGATGGTCGTCGACCAGCCGGTGCTCGCCGTGGACACCGTGCGCTACGAGGGCGAGCCCGTCGCCGTCGTGGCCGCCGAGGACCCGGAGACGGCCCGCCGCGCCGCGGAGCTGGTGCGCGTCGCCTACGAGGTGCTGCCGCCGGTCACCGACGCCGAGGCGGCCCTCGCCCCGGACTCCCCCGCCGTGCACGCGGACGGCAACCTCCTGCGTCACGTCCCGCTGCGGCGCGGCCGCGCCGCGCGCGGCGAACCGCTCACCGCCGACGTCGTCGTGCGCGGCGTCTACGAGGTCGGCATGCAGGACCAGGCCTTCCTCGGGCCGGAGTCGGGCCTGGCCGTGCCCGATCCCGACGGCGGGGTGACCCTGCACGTCGCCACGCAGTGGCTGCACGTGGACCACGACCAGGTCGTGGCGGCCCTGGGCCTGCCGCGCGAGAAGGTGCGGCTGCACCTGGCGGGCGTCGGCGGGGCGTTCGGCGCGCGCGAGGACCTGTCGATGCACGCGCACGCCTGCCTGCTCGCCCTGCGCACCGGCCGCCCGGTGAAGATGTGCTACACCCGCGAGGAGTCGTTCGTCGGCCACGTGCACCGCCACCCCGCGAAGATGGCCTACGAGCACGGCGCCACCCGCGACGGCCGGCTCGTCTACGTCAAGGCGTCGATCGTCCTGGACGGCGGCGCCTACTCCTCCAGCTCCCCCGCCGTCGCCGGCACCGTCGCGACGTGCTCCCTCGGCCCGTACGAGGTCCCCGACGCGGAAGTGGACGTGCGCGTCGTCTACACCAACAACCCGCCGTGCGGGGCGATGCGCGGCTTCGGCGCCGTGCAGGCCTGCTTCGGCTACGAGTCGCAGATGGACCGCCTCGCCCGCGAGCTCGGCATGGACCCGGTGGAGCTGCGCGTCCGCAACGCGGTGGCCGAGGGGTCGGCGGTGGCCAACGGGCAGGTCCTGGACCACCCGGCGCCGGTCGCCGAACTCCTGCGCCGGGTGCGGGACCGGCCGATGCCCGCCCCCGCGCCGCCCGAAGGCGCCCACCTGGCCCGTACGGCCTCGCGCGGGGAGTCCGTCGTGCGCGGCGTGGGCTACGCCGTCGGCTTCAAGAACGTCGGCTTCGTGGAGGGCTTCGACGACTACTCCACCGCCCGGGTCCGGCTGGAGTGCGACGGCGGGCAGGCGCGGGCGGTCGTGACCAGCGCGGCGGCCGAGGTCGGCCAGGGCGTGGTGACGGTGCAGGCCCAGATCGCCCGGACCGAACTCGGCGTCGAGCAGGTGGCGGTGGAGTTCGGGGACAGCTCCTTCGGCTCGGCCGGGCCCTCGTCGTCCTCCCGGCAGACGTACGTCACCGGCGGCGCCGTCAAGGCGGCCGCGGAAGCCGTCCGGGCCCGCGTCCTCGCGCGCGCGGACCGGCTGCTGGGCCGGCCCGGCACCGCCACGGGCCTGTCCGGCGGCGCGGTCACCGGCGCGGGCGGCCAGGTGCTGTGCAAGCTGGCCGACGTGCTGGGCGACGAGGCCGTCGAGGAGACCGTCGAGTGGCACCACCGGCCCACGTTCCCTCTGGACCCGCACACCGGGCAGGGCGACTCGGTCTTCCAGTTCGCCTTCGCCGCGCACCGGGCGGTGGTCGACGTGGACGTCGAGCTCGGCCTCGTCCGGGCCGTCGAGATCGCCACCGCCCAGGACGTGGGAAAGGCCGTCAACCCGCAGGCCCTGCTGGGCCAGATCCACGGCGGCACCGTGCAGGGCCTGGGTCTCGCGCTGATGGAGGAGATACGGGTCGAGGGCGGCCTGATGCAGAACCCCTCCTTCACCGACTACCTGATCCCGACCGTCCACGACGTGCCGCCGATGCACGTCGACGTCCTCGAACTGGCTGACCCGCACGCCCCCTACGGCGTGCGCGGCGTGGGCGAGCCGCCGAACATCTCCAGCCCGGCCGCGGTCGCGGCCGCCGTCCGGGACGCCACCGGCCTCGACCTGCCGCGCATCCCCCTGCGCCCCGAGGACGTGGCCGGGCTGACCGGCCCGGCCGGCTCCGGGGGGCGGTGAGCCGTGCTGGGCATCGCTCCGGTGCTGCGCCGATGGCACGCGGCGGGCACCCCGTTCGGCCTGGCCACCGTGGTCGGGGTGCGCGGCAGCGCGCCCCGGCGGCCGGGCGCCGCGCTCGCGGTCTCCCCCGGCGGCCGCGTGGTGGGCAGCGTGTCGGGCGGCTGCGTGGAGGCGGAGGTCTACGAACTGGCGCGCGCGGCCGCGCTGGGGGCCGGTCCGTGCCTCGCCGAGTACGGCGTCGAGGACGAGGACGCCTTCGCCGCCGGGCTGACGTGCGGCGGCACGCTGCAGGTGCTGGTCCGTCAGGTGGTCCCGCAGCGGGAGCCGGGCTGGGGCCCGCTCCTGGCGGCCCTGGAGCGGGCCGGCGGCCCGGACGGACCGCTCGCCCACGTCACCTGCGTGGGCGGCGCGCCGGGCCTCGGCGCCTGGCTGGCCGTCCGCCCCGGCGGGTTCGCGGGCACGCTGGGCGGGGCGGCGCTGGACCGGGCCGCGGCGGCGCGGGCCCGGGAGATGCTGGAGCGGGGGCGCACCGGCCGGGCCGTGGTCCGGGCCGGGACCGCCGCCGCGGAAGTGTTCGTGCAGTCGTTCCCCGACCGGCCCCGGATGCTGGTCTTCGGCGCGGTGGAGTTCGCCCGGGCCCTGGCCGTCGCGGGCCGGTTCCTCGGCTATCACGTGACCGTGTGCGACGCCCGCCCGGCGTTCACCACCCCCGAGCGCTTCCCCGAGGCCGACGAGGTCGTCCGGGAGTGGCCGCACCGCTATCTCGCGGGGACGGCGTGGGACGCGCGCACGGTGATCTGCGTCCTCACGCACGAGGCCCGCTTCGACGTCCCGCTGCTGCGGGAGGCGCTGCGGCTGCCGGTGGCCTACGTCGGCGCGATGGGTTCGCGGCGCACGCACGAGGACCGGCTGCGGCGGCTGCGGGAGGCGGGCGCCGGGGAGGAGGAACTGGCCCGGCTGCGCTCGCCGATCGGGCTGGACCTCGGCGGGTCCACGCCCGAGGAGGCCGCCGTGTCGATCGCCGCCGAGCTGATCGCGGTCCGGAACGGCGGGACGGGCCTGCCGCTGCGGGACGTCCGCGGCCCGCTCCACAAGAACGACGGCCCGGCCGGCGGGGCTCCCGGCCCGGCCGTTCGCCCGGCCGCCCCCACCACCGTCCCCGAGCCGGTCACGGCCGGGGCCCCGCCCACCGGAGGAGACCCCCCATGAACCAGGAGCGCACCATGGCGCAGTACGACGTGATCGGAGCGCGCTGGGAGGACGCGCGGTCGCTGCCCACGGTCCACCCGGAGCGCGCGAGCTTCCTCGCCCTGCTGGGCGACGTGACCGGGCTGGACGTCCTCGACCTGGCGTGCGGCGACGGCTTCTACACCCGGCAGGCCAAGCTGCTGGGCGCGGACCGGGTGGTGGGGGCGGACGTCTCGGAGGAGATGGTCGCGGCGGCGCGGGCGGCCGAGGAGCGGGCGCCGCTGGGCACCCGGTACGTGGCCGCGGACGCGGCGGACCTGCCGGACCTCGGCCGCTTCGACGTGGTGACCGCCGCCTACCTGCTCAACTACGCGCGGGACGAGGAGACGCTGACGGCCATGTGCCGCGGCGCCTTCGACCGGCTGCCGCGGGGCGGGCGGTTCATCGGCGTGACGCAGAACCCGCGCTTCTCCTTCGACGGGCCGCGGCCGGACCCGTACGGCTTCTCCTTCGAGCCGCTGGAGACCTCGGCGTTCGGCACCCGGATCCGGGTCACCGCGGCGCTGGAGCCGCCGATCTCCTTCGAGACCTGCCTGATCCGCCCGGAGGTGTACGGGGCGGCGTTCGCGGCGGCGGGGTTCACCCATGTGTCGTGGGTGCCGCTGCACGTGCCGGAGGTGGCGCTGACGCGCTTCGGGGCCGCGTACTGGGAGGGGTTCTCGGCCAATCCGCCCATCGTCCTGTTCGAGGCCGTCCGCTGAGGGCGCCCGGCCGGCTCCGGTGCCCTCGCGGCACCGGGGCCGGGCCGGCCGGTCAGCCGGCGGCGGCGAGCCGGGGAGGCTGAATCGCCGTCAGGAGTTCGTGGAGCCGGTCGAGCCCCTCGGGGCGGACCGAGTAACAGATCTGGGTGCCGCGGCGGCGGGTGACCACGAGGCCGGCCTCGCGCAACACCTTCAGGTGCTGGCTGATGGTCGGCTGGGTGACCTCGAAGAGCTCGGTGAAGTCACAGGCGCACGTCTCGGGTTCGGCCGCCAGCGCCCGCATGATGCCCAGCCGCACGGGGTGTCCGAGCGCCCGGAGCATGGCGACGTCCGTCTTGTCCTCCGCAGGTTCTCTCACGTTGACAGGCTATCAAACAGCGCCTATATAGTGGATCCCCTAAATAGGAAATTGCCTATGTAGACTGGTTCGGAGGTCCGATGACCGACAACACCGGGACGCCCGCCGCAGACCCTGCCGAGGGCGGCGTCCTCTCCCCCCGCTACCGCGCGCTGTCATTAGGACTGATCACGTCGGTCACGCTGGTGGCCTTCCTGTGGCTGGGCGTCGCCACGGTCCTGCCCGAGGCCGCCGAGGACCTCGGCGGAGTCCACCTCTTCGGCTGGGCGTTCACCGCCTTCATGCTCGCCAACCTCTTCGGGACCATCGCCGCCGGCCAGGGCGCCGACAAGGGCGGCCCCACCCGCCCGTACGTGCAGGCCTTCGTCGTCTTCGTCATCGGCTGCGTGGTCGCGGCGATCGCCTCCAACTGGTGGATCCTGCTCGCCGGCCGCATCCTCCAGGGCCTGGGCGTCGGCGGCGTGCTGGCCCTGGCCTACCTGATCGTCGGCCTCGCCTACCCCGACGCGCTGCGGGCCCGGATGCTCGCGCTGGTCGCCTCGGCGTGGACCCTGCCCGCGCTGCTCGGCCCGGCCATCGCGGGCGCGATCGCCGGCGCCACCAACTGGCGGGTGGTCTTCCTGATCCTCGTCCCGCTGGTGCCCGTCGCCGCCCTGCTCACCCTGCCCGCGATGCGCAAGCTCAAGCCCACCGGCGACGGCACGCCCGGCGAGAACCGGCTGCCGATGACGGTGCTGCTGGTCCTCGGCGTCGGCGCGCTCCTCGCCGGCCTGGAGAACCGCAACATCGCCGTGCTGGTGCCGCTCGTCGTCGTCGGCATCGCCATCACGCTGCCCGTGCTGAACAAGCTCCTCCCGGCGGGCACGCTCACCGTCCGCCGCGGCATGCCCGCCGGCATGATCGTGCGCGGTCTGGTCAGCGCCGCCTACTACGGAGGCGAGTCCTTCTTCCCGCTCAGCATGACCCGCGTCCTCGGCCTCAGCACGCTCGGCTCCGGCCTCGCGCTGTCTGCGGGCGCCCTCACCTGGGTCAGCGGAGCCTGGCTGCAGGCGAAGCTGGACACCCGCAGCGGCGGCAAGGGCCGGCACGCCCGCGTCGTCCTCGGCTTCGTCCTCCTCGTGGCTGGTGACGCGCTGATCGCCCTGGCGGTGGGCACGGACCTCAAGAGCGTCCCGCTCGCCATCGTCGGCTGGGCCGTCGCGGGCCTCGGCATGGGCTTCGTCTACCCGGCCGTCACCACGATCGTGCTGTCGCTGGCCCCCAAGGGCAAGGAAGGCTCGGCCAGTTCGAGCCTCCAGCTGTGCGAGACGCTGTCCGTGGCCGTGATGACCGGCCTCGGCACCGCCATCACCGCGTACGGCTCCTCGCACGACTGGGCCGACAGCCGCGGACTGGGCATCATCTACGTCATCGCCGCCGCGTGCGCCTTCCTCGGCATCGCCGCGGGCCTGCGGACCGCCGTCCGCAGGCGCACCGGCGACGGCGAGGGCGACGGCGGCTCCGAGGAGGCGCCGGCCGCCTCGGCGGCGCTCCGGGAATCGGAGCGAACGGCCTGATCGACGGCCGGATTCCACCCCGGCACGGACCCGGTTCGGTACGCGACGCGGAAAAGCTTCGGTCGCTGTACCGGGCCGGTCCGTGCTGTTCGCGGCGGCTTCCCCGGCGATGCTGGAGCGACCGGTGCGAGTGACGCGCCGGGCGCGCAAGCATCTCATGGGAGGAACAGTGCCCGAAGTGCTGAACGGCGATGTGCTGAACGGCGAGGCGCCGGCCCCGGCCCCGGCGGACGGCCGCCGGGGCGGGGCCCGCGTCCGGTCCCGGGTGGAGATCCCGCTCCACCTGGCCGACGGCTCCTGGCAGACCGCGCACGTCATCACCTTCGACGGGCTCTCCGACGGCCTGGAGCACATCGCCGTGTCCTACACCCGCCACCCCGCCGTGCCGCTGGTCCGGGTCCACTCCGAGTGCCTGACCGGCGACGTCCTCGGCTCGGGCCGGTGCGACTGCGGGCCGCAGCTGGACGAGTCGCTGCAGCGGGTGGCCGAGGAGGGCGGCATCCTGCTCTACCTGCGCCAGGAGGGCCAGGGCCGCAGGGACATCAGCCTCTACGACAAGCTCGACGCGTACAGCGCCGCGGACCGCGGCCGCGGCGCCGGCGCCGCGGGCCACGGCCTGCGCCTCGCCGACGACGCCCGCGACTACCACGCGGCCGCCCAGATGCTCCGGGCCCTGGGCGTCTCCCGGGTCAGGCTGCTGACCAGCAACCCGGACAAGGTGCGGCAGCTGAACTGGTACGGCATCGCCGTCGAGGAACGGCTCGACTTCGCCGGCCGCGGCGTCTGAGGGACGCCGCGCGCCCGCGCCGGGCGGTCACCCGGCGCGGGCGCCCGACCAGGCGGCGGGCTCCGCGGCGCACTCCGGGCGGTCGGAGCCCGCGGAGCCGCTCTCCGGCCTCGCGAAGTACTCGGCGAGGCCGGAGCGGCCCGTCACGGCCAGCTTGCGGTAGACGCGGCTGAGGTGCAGCTCCACCGTGCGCTGGGTGACGAACATCTTCGCCGCGATCTCCCGGTTGGTGAACTTGGCCACCGCCATCAGCGCGACGCGGCGCTCGGTCGGGGTCAGGGCGTCGATGCCCACCTCGGTCGGCCGCCGCGGCCGGGCCCCGGCCGCCAGCAGCTCCTGACGGGCCGTCTGGGCCAGCACGGCCGCCCCGCACTGCTCGGCCAGGGACTGCGCGCGCCGCAGGTGCTCGCGCGCCTCGCCGAGCCGGCTGGACTTGCGCATCAGGATGCCGAGATCGGTCAGCGCCCGGGCCAGGTCCAGCCGGGCCGCGGACTCCTCCAGCACCTCGACGGCCTCCCGCAGCGCCTCCTCGCCGCCCAGGCCCTTGGCCAGCAGCCCGGCCGCCCGCAGGGCCCGGCCGGTCGCCCGGCGGCCGCCCCAGCGGCGCGCCCGGTCCAGCTCCTCGTCGACGAGGGCGAGCGCGGCGTCGCGCTCGCCGAGCGCCGCGTGGACGAGGGCCGCCTCCGAACGCCACGACAGCACGGACGGGTTGAGCTGCCCGGCGGCGGCGAGCCGGCGGCCGCTCTCCAGCAGGTCGGCCAGGCCGGCCTGCGGATGGCCGCAGGCCACGCGGAGCCGGCCGCGGTGAAAGAGCAGGGCCGCGAACCCGGCGCCCTCCGGCACGTCGGCGTCCAGGCCGAAGTCGCTCAGCGCCCGGTTGGCCTCCCGCAGCTCGCCGGTCTCCAGCAGCGCGGCGACGACCGCCGCCATCGCCTGGCCCGTGCGGCTCCAGTGCCCGGAGGGAGAGGCCCCGGCCGGCTCCAGGGCCGCCCGCGCGTCCTCCAGACAGCCGGCCACGTCCCCGGAGCGGTAGCGCACTTCGGCACGCATGCTGTGGGCGATGGTGAGCAGCGTCCGCGACCCCTCGGCCCGCGCGCGGTCCAGCAGCGCGCGGCACTCGGACAGGGCGAGGTCCAGCTCGTCGGCGCGGGCGAGCACCTGCAGGGGCACCGTGCGGGTCGCGATGCGCCAGTCGAGGCTGACGTGCTCCTCCTGCAGCGCCTGCCGAGCCTGGTGGACGGCCCGGTCGCGCTCCTCGCCGCGGCGCGAGGAGCGCAGGGCCGCGAGGCTGAGCCTGGTGTGGCGCTCGCCGGGGGTCGCCGTCGCCGCCGGCGGGAGCGGTTCGGCGGCCCCGGCGCAGTCCGCCTCGACCACCGCGTCGACGACTGTGTTGACGGCGTTCAGCTCGCGCAGCAGGCAGCGCTCGGCCCGCAGGACGCTCGCCGCGTCCTCCTCGGCGCCGCGGGCCTCGGCCACGCCCTCCAGCAGGACGCGCTCGGCCTCCTCGGGGCGGCCCAGGAGCTGCAGGGCGTGGGCGGTGCACAGCCGGATGTCGGCGCGGCCGGCGGCGTCGGGTTCGAGGGCGAGGGCGCGCCGCAGGTGTTCCACCGCGGCGGCGGGGTCGGCGGCGAGCTCGATCCGGCCGAGGGCGCGCAGGAGTTTGCCCCGGCACGCTCCCTCGCACTCCTCCAGGCCGCGGTGGAGGTAGGCGCGGGCCTGGTCGGTGTCGCCGCGCTGCATGACCTCGCCGGCCGCCGTGTCCAGCACGGTGCAGGTCCAGTGCAGGCCGAGGGTGCTGCGCACGCGCAGGAGCTGGGCGGCGACGCGCTCGGCGGGGGCGCCGGACTCGTGGAGCAGCTGGGCGGCGCGGGCGTGCAGGGCGTCGCGGCGGCTGGGCGGGACGCGGGCCAGGACGGCGGTGCGCAGGACGGGCCGGGCGAAGCGGACGACACCGTCCTGCCCGGTGAGGGCGCCGGCCCGGACGAGGGCGTCGACGACGTCGGCCGCGCCGAGCGCGTCCAGGCCGAGCAGCCGGGCGATCACGGCGGTGGTGGCGGAGCCCTCCAGGACGGCGACGGCCTGGAGCACCGCCTCGGCGCCGGGGTAGGCCCGGTCGTAGCGCGGCAGGAGGGTGTCGGCGACCTCCACCGGGGCGAGGTCGCCGATGCGGTCCGCGGCCTCGGCGTCGGGGCGCAGGCCGTGCAGGCGCATCTGGCGGAAGAGGGCTTCGAGGAGGTACGGGCTGCCGCCGGTGGCGGTGCGGCACGCTTCCACGAAGCGGGGGTCGGGGGCGGCCTCGGCGGAGTCGGGGGCGAGGTCGGGGGCGGCGAAGGCCTCGGCGGCGATGCGGGCGGTGTCCTCGGCGGAGAGTCCCCGTAACAGCGTGCGGTGGCGGAACGAGGAGAGCACCTCGGCCAGGACGGGGTCGGCGGGGGTCTCGCCGAGGGCGACGGTGGCGACGACCGCGACCGGGGTGTTCTCCAGACGGGCCATCAGGTACCCGAGGCAGCGCAGGGACGCGGTGTCGGCCCACTGCAGGTCGTCGACGGCCAGCATCAGCGGGGTGCCGCTGGACAGCAGCCGGGCGAGCGGGTGGACCGCCGCGGAGCCGGGCGCGGGGTGCGCGGCGTAGGGGGCCGGGCAGCTGAGGTGGGCCTCCCAGGCGCCCGGGCCGTCCGCTTCCGGGGCGGTGCCGGCCAGGAGGGTCCGGGCGCCCGCCATGAGCTGCTGCGCGACGCTGTACTCCACGTCCTGCTCGGAGGCGCGGGCCCGCGCCGACAGCAGGTGGAGGCCGTGTTCGCCGGCCTGGTCCATGGCGCGGCGCAGGAGCATGGTGCGCCCCATGCCGGCCGTGCCTTCGATGAGGATGCTCTGGCCGCGGCCGGCGCCGGCGGCTTTCAGGATGTCGTGCACGCGCGTGCCCTCCCCGTAAGGCGGCGGGGCCGTCCCGGAGCTGCATGCCACTCCCCCGGGTCCCCCGTTTACCGGCCCGGCCTTTGCTGCCGTGTTGCCGTGGGTAGTGATGTGTCTCAGGAGGCCGGACCGTGAAGTCGAAGACGTTAACTCGTATGAACAGGCTGACCAATAGTTGGTTCACCGTAGCTTATGGCGACACAAGAGGTGACCCTAACTTGAGAGTTGGGGCATTTCAACCGGCATGGCTGAGCCACGGACGCCGCCTGCCGTGCGGCGTCCGTGGCTCGTGGGATTCCGGCCCGCAGGGCCCCGGCCGGAGGGCCGGGGCGGGGCCGTGCGCGGGAGGGCGGGCCGCGGCCCGGCGCGCGCTAGGGGCGCCGCGTGCCCTGCTCCAGCTCGCGGAGCTGGCGGATCATGTCGGCGGCCATCCGCTTCCCCTCCGGGGAGAGCGCCGCGAGGTCACCGCGCAGGTAGACCGCGCTCACCCCCGCCTCCGCCATGGCCTGGTCCAGCTCGCGGCCGGCCAGGACCTCCTCGTCGATCATGCGCCGGGCCACCTCGTCCTCGGTGAAGTAGGAGACGGGCACGTCGAAGTAGGTGGCCATCGCGCGCAGGTGGCGCAGCGTCGGGTTCGTGCGCTCGCCGCGGTGCAGCTGCCACAGGTACACGCTGGAGAAGGTCTCGCCCGACTGCGCGGCGATCTCCGCGGCCAGCTTCTTGTAGGACGGCTTGCCGTTCTCGCTGGGCCCGGCACGCATCTTGAGCAGGTGGTCGAGCTTCTGCGCCACCGTGAGGCGGCGCCGGTCCGGACCGCCCCTCTCTTCACTCATCCTCTGCCAACCCCCCTCTGCACGTCACCAGTTTAGGCACGAAAGGCCGGGCCCCGCGCTGCCGGGCCCCGCCGTATCCTGCACTATCCCGCTTCCTCGACGCGCCGTCTGCGCTCGCGCTCCTTCTCGGCGAGCGCCATCATCTCCCGTACCTCCGGGCAGGTTTCCGCGTCCTCGCCGTCCTCATCGTCCTCGTCGTCGGAAACCAGGCCCTGCTCGCGCAGCTGCTGGTCGTGCACCATGACGGGCGGCTGCGGGTCGTGGTCGGAGGGGCGCGGGCCCTCCGGGCCGTCCGGTCCGACGCGCACGAGGCGCTCGATGCGCACCACCCGGAAGCCCCGCCCGGCCACCTCCGCCTCGGGGCCGCGCTCCTCGTCGAGCCGGTCCGCCGCCCGGGCGTACTCCTCGCGCCCGGCCTCGTCCAGCCCGCGCAGCACCGGCGCCATCACCCGCAGGTCCAGCGCGAGGGCGTCGCGCGCGCCCTGAGGGGTGTGGCAGCCGCCGGTCACGGGCTCCCACTCGTCGTCGCCGGACCGCTCCGCGATCATGTAGCTGACGGGGAGCAGCACGCCGCCCGGGTGGGTGGAGGCGGCCCGCAGGGATTCGGCCCGCACGTCGGCGGGCGTGCCGCCCGGGCCGCGGACGAGGGACAGCAGCTCGACCTTGAGGATGCCCTCGGACATGCCGGTGGCCGTGAGGGTGTCGATGACCATGCCCCGGACGGGGTCGGGCACCTCGTGGGAGCGGCCGGCCGGGGCCGGGTCGGGGTCGGAGGGGCGCGGCGGCTCGGGCCCGTCGGGGCCCGTCCGGATGAACTGCTCCGCGCGCACGACGCGGTGGCGCACGCCCTGGACGGTCATCTCGTCGACGGCCTCCCAGTCCAGCCGTCCGGCGGCGGCCAGGAACTCGTCGCGGGCGCCCTCGTCACCGGAGGCCTCCGCGTCGCGGGCGGCCAGGCGGAAGAGGGCCGCCATCGTGTCGCGGGCGTCCTGCGGGGCGGGGTCGGCGAAGCGGGTGAGCACCTCCCAGCCCCCTTCCTCCCGCTCGCGCGCCACGCCGAAGACGGGCCCGCCGCCGCCGAGGATGCCGGGGTACGCGTCCCGGGCCCGCCACGCCTCCTCGTCCGCCAGGGCGGCGACCGGGGCGTCGGGCGCGGCCATCCTGATCTGCCGGTACCCCGGCACTCGCTCGCTGTGATCGGACATGCACTCAGCATGTCGCGCGAGTCCGCTCCCGCGCAGGAAAACGCGTGTGCTCACCCGCGTCACCCGCGCAGCAGCCGGGCCGCCACGCCGAGGTCGGACACCAGGCCCGCGTAGGCCTCGGCACGGGCCGCGGCGTCCGCGCGCAGCACCGCGGACGGGTGGATGGTGGCCACGAGCGCGCCCGCCCCCTCGCCCTCCTGCCCGCCTTCGCCGGCGCCGTCCGGCACGGGCAGCGGCAGCGGGACGCCGCGCTGCTGCGTGACGCGGAACGACGGGCCGAGCAGGGACTTGCCGGCCGTGGCGCCGAGGGCGACGACCACCTCCGGGTCGATCAGCCGCAGTTCGGAGGCGAGCCAGGGCTTGCAGGCGCTGATCTCGCGCAGGCCGGGGGCCTTGTGGATGCGGCGCTTGCCGCGCTCCTGCCGCTCGAACTTGAAGTGTTTGACGGCGTTGGTGACGTAGGCCTCGGCGGGGTCGATGCCGGCCTCCGCGAGCGCCCGCTTCAGGACGCCTCCGGCGGGGCCGACGAACGGCTCGCCCCGGCGGTCCTCCTGGTCGCCGGGCTGTTCGCCGACGAGCACCACGCGGGCGGAGGGCTCACCGGTGCCGAAGACGGTCTGCGTGGCGTCGCGGTAGAGCGGGCAGCCCCGGCAGCCGGCCGCGGCCTCCCGCAGGCGGCGCAGGTCCGCCTTCTCCGGCACGAAGGGCGCCGCGTCGTAGCCCTCCGGCCCCGGACCGGGCATCAGGCGCCCGCGGCCTTGCGGAACTCGGCGAGGGCGGTGGCGCAGAACGCCTTCAGGTCGGCCGGTTTCCGGCTGGTGATCAGCGTGTTGGGGCCCGCGGTGCAGACCTTGACCTCCTCGTCGACCCAGGTGCCGCCCGCGTTGCGGATGTCGGTGCGCAGGCTGGGCCAGGACGTGAGGGTGCGGCCGCGCACGACGTCCGCCTCGACGAGGGTCCAGGGGGCGTGGCAGATGGCGGCGACGGGCTTGCCGGCGTCGAAGAAGGCCTTCACGAAGGCGACGGCCCGGTCGTCCATCCGCAGGAAGTCGGGGTTGGCGACGCCGCCCGGCAGGACCAGGCCGTCGAAGTCGCCGGCGCGGGCCGTGTCCACGTCCTCGTCGACGGCGAACGCGTCGGCCTTGTCGAGGTGGTGGTAGGCCTGGACGCGGCCGGTCTTCGTGGACACCAGCCGCGGGGCTCCGGCGGCGTCCATGACGGCCTGCCAGGGGTCCGTCAGCTCGATCTGCTCGACACCCTCGGGTGCCGCGAGGAACGCGATCCGCATGGTCATGGCTCTCCTCCCGTGGGGTCCGGGGCGGGGTTCTCAGTCCGGCAGCTGCGGCAGCACCTTGCTGCGGTAGAAGTCGAAGAAGCCGCGCTGGTCGGGGCCGATCTGGTTGATGTAGACGGTGTCGAACCCGGCGTCGGCGTAGGCGCCGATCGCGGCCAGGTGGTCGTCCAGGTCGTCCCCGCAGGTCACCGCGGAGGCGACGCGCTCCTCCGGAACGAGCTCGCTCGCCTGTTCGAAATGACGGGGGGTCGGGAGGATCTGCGCCAGCTCGCCGGGGAGCTGCTCGGTGGCCCACAGCCGGTGCGCGGTGCGGACGGCCTCGTCGCGGTCGGTGCCCCAGCACACCTTCAGCCCGCCGTGCGCGGGCTTGGCGCCGCCCCCGCTGCGCCGGAAGCGGTCGACCGCCTCGGCGTCGGGGGCCATCGTCAGGAAGCCGTCGCCGATGCGCCCGGCCAGCTCGGTCGCGGTCGGGCCGAACGCCGAGACGTCGATGGGCACGGGCTCGTCCGGGACCGTGTACAGCCGGGCGTTCTCGACGGTGTAGTGCTTGCCGTGGTGGCTGACCTCGCCCCCCTCGAAGAGCATCCGCATCACCTGGACGGCCTCCTGCAGCATCTCCAGCCGCACGGCCGCCTGCGGCCAGGCGCCGCCGAGGATGTGCTCGTTGAGCGCCTCCCCGCTGCCCACGCCGAGCCGGAAGCGCCCGTCGAGCTGGACGGCGGCGGTGGCGGCCGCCTGGGCGACGACGGCCGGGTGCATGCGGATGAGCGGGCAGGTGACGGCGGTCCGGACGGGCAGCGAGGTCGCCTGCGAGAGCGCGCCGATCACCGACCAGACGAAGGGGCTCTGGCCCTGCTCCGCGTTCCAGGGGTGGAAGTGGTCGGATATCCACAGGGAGGTGAAGCCGGCCTGCTCGGCCATGCGCGCCTGGTCCACCAGGTCGGCGGGGCCGTGTTCCTCGGTGGACAGGAAGTAGCCGTATTCCGTCATCGGGGGTGTCCTCCTGGAGGGCGGGGCTTCGGCCCCCGGGTATCCACGGGGACGCGGGGGAAACACCCGGGCGGGAAAACACCCGGAACCCGGCCGTCACGCACCGCGCGCGGCCCTTCCGCCCCGGCGCCGGCGCAGGGC
>NZ_PXWG01000101.1 GCF_003011965.1 Streptosporangium nondiastaticum | reverse complement strand
GGCCCGCCACTGACGCGCGCGGCCGAGCAGCGGGCAGGGCCCGGGTCACCGACCCGGGCCCTGCCCGTGTGAACGGTCGACGCCGTCACCTCTCACTTGCGGCGCCGCCGCCTTCGCCCGGCGTTGCGAACCTCTGCCGGTTGTTTCCGGAGCGCAGCCTGATCCATGTGTCGTCGGCCTCGGCGTCGTAGCCGGGACCGGAACCGAACGCGGTGGAGGCGTCCTGCACTTCGTCCGCCGGGTCCTCCGGGGCGTCCGGCCCGTCACGCCGTCCGCGGCCGCCGGAGGACGGTTCGTCCTGTTCCGGGTCCTTGGGCTTATCCGTTCGGGGCGCGTCGCCGTCCTGCGGGGCCTCCGACTCACTGGCCGGATCGGGGGCCTCCTCCGGGTCGTCCGGGGATTCGGTCGCCGAGGGCGCCTCGGGCTTCGCATCCGGGGACGCCTCGGTGCCCGGCTCCTGCCGGTTCTCCGCCGGACCCTTCGCGTGGGTGTCCTGAGGCGCGGCAGGGTCGGGGGCTTCGTCGGGGTCGTGCGGGGTCTCAGGGCGCGGGGCCGATTCCGCTACGTCGCCGGCTCGGTCCGCCTCCTTGGCGCCGGCTGGTTCCGGGGCGTCGGCTGGTTCCGGGGCGTCTTCCAGGGACTCGGGTGTGTTGTTCTGTGGGCCTTCCGATGAGGCGGATGGTTCGGCCGGTTCGACTGGGTCGGCCGGTTCGGCCGCGTCGGATGGTTCAGCCGGCTCGGGCGCCTCGTCTGAATCGCTCGCATCCGCAGGCTCCGGTGCGGCATCAGTGGACTCGTCGGCGCCGTCTGTGCCATCGGTGCCCTCCGCGTCGTCTTCCGGCTCTTCCGCGTCCTCCGGCTCTTCGGGTTCCTCGGGTTCCTCAGGACCCTCCGGGTCCTCTGCGTCCTCCGCGTCTTTGGGATCTTCAGGGTCCTCAGAGTCTTCCGGATCCTCCGCGTCCTCTGTGTCCTCCGGCTCCTCTGCGTCCTCCGGCTCTTCAGGGCTTTCCGGATCCTCCGCGCCCTCCGCGCCCTCCGCGCCCTCCGCGCCCTCCGCGCCCTCCGGGTCTTCCGGGCCTTCTGAGTTCTCAGGGTCCTCGGAGTCCTCGGAGTCCTCGGAGTCCTCGGAGTCCTCGGAGTCCTCGGAGCCCTCAGAGCCCTCAGGGTCCTCCTGGCCTTCCGGTTCCTCCGCGCCTTCCGGACCCTCCGGTTCCTCCGCCTCCGCCGGCTCCGGCGCAGCGTCGGAATCCTCGCCTGCGTCGGAATCCTCAATTCCGTCGGACGCTTCGCCCTCGCCCGAGGACTCACCCTCGTCCTCGGGTTCAGCGGCGGCTTCCGGGCGGGCGGATTCGTTGTCCGCTTCGTTTTCCGCCTCCGCCGGATCGGGGGCTTCATCCGCCGTCCCGCCGTCTTCCGTCTTCTCGCCGTCTTCCGCCTCCGTCGGCTCCGGCGCCTCGTCGGAAGCCTCGCTCCCGTCGGAGGCATCGCCGGATTCCGACGACTGCTCAGCCTGCTCGGACTGCTCGGACTGTTCAGACGGTTCGGGCGCGTCCTCGGCCTCCGTGGGTTCCGGGGCCTCGTCCGCGCCAGGTTCCGGGGACGGCGGTTGCTCGGGCGGCCGTTCTTCCTCTCCGTAGCGGTCGCTCATGAGTCAGTAGCGTCAGTACGTGCGTCGGCATCGCCCGCCACGGCAGTGGACTTGGCGTTGCTGCGGTACAGCCGCACCCACGGCAGCGTCTTCCGCTTCCACGCCGACTGGGCCAGGTGGATGAAGACGCAGGCGCGGTAGTCGTCGACGGCTTCCGCGGCCGCGCCCCGCGGGGCGACGGCGTCGGCGATGCCGGCGACCCATTCCGCCGTTCGGGCCCACCACTCCGCCTGGGCGGCCGACGTCTTCGGGTAGTCGGCGACGCGCTTCTTCAGCTCGGTGCCGTGCTCCGGCCACACCGCCGTCGCCGCCCGCGCGCGGAACGCGCAGCGGTGCCGGCAGCCCTCGCAGTCGGGGAAGGGGGCGAGCGCCGCGTCGACGTCCGGGGTGGCGTCGGCGAAGGCGCGGAAGCGGTCGGCCAGTTCGGCGTTGCCGGCGAGCGGCGCCCGGGCCTCGCCCGATTCGGCGGCGGCCTCGGCCCGTACGTTCGGCACCTTGATGAGGGCCGGGCGGTCGATGCCGTCGTGGTGGGCGAAGGCCTGGAAGGGCTCCAGGGACGACGCGAACCGCTCCTGGTCGGGGGCGAACCGCATCGTGCCGCCGATCAGCTCCCGGTCCGTGGCGGACGGCAGGCGGTGCATGATCTTCAGGTTGGTGTTCTTGTACGCGTCCTCGATCAGCTTCTCGGGGACCTGCTCGACGATGACCAGGCCTTCCCCGTACTTGCGGTTCTCGGCGAGCGTGTTGGCGAAGGCCTGGGCCGCGCGGGCCTGGGCGTTGCCCTCCTTGCCGTCCCCGCCGGAGGCGACGGGGCGCCCGAGGAGCCGGTGGGCCTCCTCGATGACGGTGACGTGGGCCAGGTCGCCGCCCCGCCGGGTCGCCTTGTAGTGCTCCGTCATGGTCTGCAGGATCAGCGCGGTGACGAGGGACTGCTCCTTCTCGTTGTCGCCGACGCCGGCCAGCTCGATGACGACCGGCCGGTTGAGGAGCTCCTCGACGGGGTACGAGCGCGCGCAGTCCAGCGTGCTGCCGCAGGCGCCCTCCGCCAGGGACTCGGCCCGCAGCCGGGACGCGGCGATGATGTTGTCCTTGACCTCGCCGGAGTAGCCGAGCTGGTCGCACTCCTTGCGCATCTCGGCGATGAAGTCGCGGAGGGTGGGCCACGCCCCGTCGTGGGCGGGCGTGGAGACGTCGGTGGGGACGATGCCCTTCCGTGCGTACGTGTTGCGCAGGGCCCGGTTGTAGATGGCCGGGAGCGGGTCCCAGAGGCCGAACGCCGCGTCGAAGCAGGCGAGCAGCCCGGCGGTGTGGGTGCTGATCCGGACCCCGTGCGGGACCTCGAAGGGGTTCAGCCGGAACGGGGCCGTGTTCTCGTCGCCGACGGTGAGGACGAGGAGGTCCTCGAAGCCGGGGCGGGTGGCGAGCCAGCGGTAGTCGTCGAGCTCGGAGTTGACCGGCTCCAGGACGAGGAACGGCACCTTGTGGTCCCGCCAGAGCTGCTGGCAGAAGGCCAGGGTCGTGTTGGTCTTGCCCGAGCCGGTCGTCCCGACGAACAGCGCGTGCCGGCTGAGCGACCCCAGCTCCACGCCGAGCGGCCCGGCCGGCGCGCCGCGCACCAGCTGCCGGCCGAGTTCGATGGCGGGCCCTTGCGGCCGGTAGTCGGTCTCCAGGGCCATGTCGGGCCTGCGCACGGGGAAGCCGGCCATGTGCCCGTGCACGGCGAGGGGGAGCCGCAGCGCCGCGCCGGCCTCCCGCGCGTCGACCAGCTCGGAGAGCAGGCGCAGCGGCGGCGACAGCTGTTCGGGCAGCTGCCAGCGCTGGTCGCCGCCCCAGCGGGCGTGTTCCAGCGTCGTGATCCCGGTCCACGCCGCCGCCAGCTCGTGCGGGGCGGGCCGTACGGTGACGTGGGCCGGGCCGGTGAAGGTCTCGGTCAGCGCGGTGCCCCGGGCGGCCCGTTCCGGTGGCGAGACGGTGGCGCCGGCGAGCTCGGCGAGGGACTCGGGGAGCGGGTTCGGGGAGGCGAGCGCGATGCGGATGCGGAAGGCGCGGTCGGTGTAGCGGCGCGCGGCGTCCGCGTACACCTTCGAGGCGTCCACGGCGAAGTTGTCCGGGGCGAGCTGGGACGGCGGGCCCCACAGGCCTTCCGGCATCTGCCCCGGCGTCGCCAGCCGCCCGTAATGGGTGGCGATCTGGTGCAGCATCGGCCCGAGGTCGTCCGGCACCCGGTACGGTTCGAGGCCGACCGTCAGCATGACCGGGTACGGGTGTGCCACGAGCGCCTGCCACAGCGCGTCCCAGGGCGGCGCCGCCACGGTGAACGGCTGCGGGGCGAGGTAGTACTGCACGCCCGCGTCGGGCCGGTTGGGCAGGCCCGTCCGGTAGCGCTTGCGGATCTCGGCCAGGCCGGCCGGGTCGGGAGTGAACGGCGTGAGCCACCGCGCCACTTCGGCCGCGTCCTCGACCGAGGCGGCGTGCACGTGGTGCGGCAGCTGCACCAGCCGGTCGCGGAGCGCGAGCACCGCGGTCACGGCGGAGTCCGCCGCTGTTCCCGAGCCGTCCGTGCCGTCCGTGCCGTCGCCGCGCACCCGGGCCAGCAGGGCGCACGAGATGCGCCGCCCTGCCGGGTCCGTCAGGTACCGCAGCTCGATGCGGGCGTCGTGGCGGGTGTCCCACTGGCCGGCCAGCCAGGCCGCCTCCGCGGCGACCGCCTTGATCCGGCGCTCGTCCTCGGGGAGGTCGGCGTATTCCCTGGTCTCGGTGAGGTCGGCGGCGGCCTCGATGCGTACGGCCGCCCA
Organism: Streptosporangium nondiastaticum; assembly: GCF_003011965.1. Classification (GTDB taxonomy): domain Bacteria; phylum Actinomycetota; class Actinomycetes; order Streptomycetales; family Streptomycetaceae; genus Streptomyces; species Streptomyces nondiastaticus. The sequence continues at coordinate 19,757 of NZ_PXWG01000101.1, read as the reverse complement.
GGCCCACACCGAGGTGCCGTCGCCGACGGTCAGGACGCCCGGCGGGGGCGTCCTGTCGGTCTGCTGGTTCATGCTGCTCAGCGGGTCCACGGGGCGGCGGGGTCGTGACCGCCGGGAGGCGCGGGGGCCGCGGGGGGTACGGGGGCTGCGGGGCCGCCGGGCATGGGCGGGGCGGGCGGCGCGGGATGCGCGGGCGGTACGGGATGGGACGGCGGTACGGGATGGGCCGGCGGTGCCGCGGGCATGACGGGCGGCGCGGGCGGAGCCGGCGGACCGGCCGGGCCCTGGCCGGGCGCGGTCGTGATCGGGAGGTCCTGCCCGAAGGTCGAGGCGATGGGCACCTCGATGCCCTGGACCGCGATCTCCACGCCTTCCCGGACCGCGGAGTGCACGGCCTCGCGCATGGCGCGCGGCCGCTCGGTGCGGAGCATCTGGTTGACGTCACCGGTGCGGCCCTTGAATCCGCCGATGAGGTCCTTGAAGTACGTGCCGATGAGCACGATGCCGGGGCGGATGCGCCACATCGTCCAGCCGAGGTAGAGGCTGGTGCCGTACTCGAAGACGGACACGTAGGTCACGTACCGGCCGCTGGTGACGACGAGACGGTTGCTGACCACCTCCGGCTGGAAGACGTCGCTGCGGATCCGGGACGGCACGGCCGTCACCGGGATGCGGCGGCGGGACAGCGCGCCGTAGATCGCCGCGTAGGCGGAGGGGGACGCCTCCGCCTTGTCCTCCAGCAGGGTCCGCCACTCCGAGACGGGCTCGGTGAGGGAGAAGCCGAGCAGGATCAGCCAGAAGAGGATGAAGGACAGGATGCCGCCCACGGTGAAGGCGGTGCCGGCCTCTTCGAAGTCGAAGTCGTTCGTCAGCAGGCCGAACAGCCAGCAGATCAGCCACACCACGGTCGCGGGGACGGCCGCGCTCGCCCAGAGGCCGATGACCTCCCGGAGACCGACCGACTCGTCGAAGCTCAGCTCGATCTGCTGGTACTTCAGGGTCTGGTTCCGGTAGGAGCCGTTGGGGCCCGCGGATTCCGCGGCCGCCCAGCCGCCCGGCCCGGCGCTGCCGCCGCCCGGATAAGTGCTCATGTCGTACTCCGCATCGGGGTCTGACCCACATCGTTGATCGTTTGGCACGGCAACTTATCGGAATTTCACGTAGGTCAGACCGGTCCGGCGGGCACAGGCGTACAGAAGCCCTGAAACGGTTTTGCCGCCCGCTCGCTAGCAGCGGGTCGGCTGGCCGCTCTGGCGGATGATGGTGTCCGCGGACAGCCACCCGGCGCTCTTCGACCCGTCGATGCGCACGTAGAGCCACTTGTGCCCGTAGGCGTTCTCGACGGAGCAGTGGAACCAGACCTTCGTGCCGGACTTGGCGGCGGCGACGGAGCCGCAGACCTGGTAGGGCCCGTTCAGCACGTGGCGGTCGCCGGTCACGTAGCCGTACGTGCCCGGCTTCGGGTCCTGGTGGCTCCAGCCGCTGCAGGTCGTCGGCACGTTGAGCTTCGTCGACGGGGAGGCGGACGCGCTCGGCGTGGCACCGGGCCCGGCCGGGGCGGAGGCCGACGCCGATGCCGCGCCGGACGGCTTTCCGGAGCTCGTGGGGGACGAGGGGCCGGGGGAGGGCGCTCCGGCGGTCGCATCGCCTCCGCCCGGCTGGTCGCCGCCCGCCGGGGAACTGACCGCGGGCTGTGCCGCCTGTGCCTCGTCGCCCTTCGTGCTGCTGCTGTGATTGCCGGTCAGGGCGTACGTGACGCCGCCTCCGGCGAGCACGACGGCCGCGGCGGCGGCCGCGATGACGGTACGGCCGCGGCGCCGCTTGCGACCGGTGGTGGCGGAGCGGGTGGTGGTGGAGCGGCCGGGGGCGGTGGCGGGGGCGGGGTGCGCTGCCGGTGCTCCGGGCTGCGGGGGCGCGTACGGGTGCGGGTACGGCATGCCCTGCTGCGGGGACGGCGAAGGCTGCTGGGGGGAGGGCGAAGGCTGCTGGGGGAACGCGGGCGGTGCCGCGCCGAAACCGGGCGGCGGCGGCCCCGGAGCGACGGCCTGCGTCGGCGTCGGCTCGTGCAGCGGCATGGGCGCAGGCGCCGGCATAGGCGTGGCCGCGGGCCCCAGGCCCGGCGTGGGCGCGTACGGCGCCGCCGTCCCGCCCGCGGCCACCCGCTGCAGCAGTTCGCGCGCCTCACCGGCGGCCGGCCGGTCCTCCGGCTCCTTCGCCATCAGCGCCTGCAGCACCGGCGCGAGCGGTCCCGCCCGCCGGGGCGCCGGCAGCGGCTCGGTGACGATCGCCGACAACGTGGACCACACCGACGTCCGGCGGAACGGCGACGTGCCCTCCACCGCCGCGTACAGCGTCATGCCGAGCGACCAGATGTCCGACGCGGGGCCCGGCTCCTTGCCCTGCGCGCGCTCCGGCGGCAGGTAGTCGAGGGAGCCGATGATCTGGCCGCTCTGGGTCAGCTTGGCCATGGCGTCGTCGCCGGCGGCCTCCATGCTGGCGATGCCGAAGTCGGTGAGCACGACCCTCCCCCAGCCTCCGGCCGGGGGGACCCCCATCTCGCCTCGCTCGCCGTGCTCCAGCAGCACGTTCGCCGGCTTGACGTCGCGGTGCAGCACGCCGGCCCGGTGCGCGGCGTCGAGCGCGTCCATCAGCTCGGCGCCGATCGCCGCGGCCTCGTGCGGCTCCAGCGCGCCGCGCTGTTCCAGCACGTCGTCGAGCGAGGGGCCGTCGACGAGCTCCATGACGATGACCGGCAGGCCCTGCTCCTCGGTCACGTCGTGCACGGTGACCACGCCGCCGTGCCGGATGCGGGCGGCGGCCTGTGCCTCCCGCTGCATCCGGATCCGCAGGTCGGCCAGTTCGGCGGCGGAGGCGTCGGTGAAGGCCCGCAGGACCTTGACGGCGACCTCGCGGTTCAGCAGCTCGTCGACCGCGCGGGCGACGACTCCCATGCCGCCGCGCCCGATCGTGGCGGTCACGCGGTAGCGGCCCCCGAGGAGTTTGCCTATCAGCTCGTCGCCGTTCGCTTCCCCCGCTGTCACCGCACGCTCCGTCCGTCCTGGCACCTGGCACTTCTGGCGGGCCCAGGGTAGAGGCAGGGGCTGTGGCGGGCCGGACCGGGCGGCCGGGGAAACGCAGAAGGCCCAGGTCTTCGACCTAGGCCTTCATCTCTGCCATGTCTTCCATAAGGAAGAGAAGAGCGGGTGACGAGAATCGAACTCGCGCTCTGAGCTTGGGAAGCTCATGTTCTACCATTAAACTACACCCGCGAGGGCGCCCGTTTTCTGAGCGCCTCATCGTCGCACACTCTACCCCATCGAAGGCCCCCGGTGCACTCACCGTACGGGCCTTCCTGTCGTGTGAGGAGAGTGTGGGGCAGGTGGGGATGCGTGCGTGGGAGCCGGGAGTTGGGGCGTACCGTGGGGCGCTGGAGACCCGGCGCGGGGCTGCCGGGAGTGCCGCGTAGGACCGAGTCCTATACATCCCCTAATGTGGCTTTTGTCTTTCACGTGAATGGGGAAAGGGAGCTCTATGGAGCGCACCGTCGTTCGTTGTGCCGAAGGGCACGTCTTCAGCACCGCTTCGTTCCCGATGCAGCACCTCGGACCCGACCGCATCGGCCCCGGACGGCTCCTGCGCTGCCCGCGCTGCGCGCGGCTGCGGCATTCCGTCCCGGTCGCGCTCCAGAAGCGCTGACCGAGCGCTGATCAAGCGTCGATCAGGAGTTGATCAAGCGGCGCGGCCCGGTCCGCTCGGACCGGGCCCGCGTTGTCCGTCTTCTCCGCGTATCCTCGACCCGTGCTTCTCTCAGACAAGGACATCCGGACCGAGATCGACGCAGGCCGCGTGCGGATCGACCCGTTCGACGAATCGATGGTGCAGCCGTCGAGCATCGACGTGCGGCTCGACCGCTACTTCCGGGTGTTCGAGAACCACCGGTACCCCCACATCGACCCCGCGGTCGAGCAGGCCGACCTCACCCGTGAGGTGGTGCCGGAGGGCGACGAGGCGTTCATCCTGCACCCCGGTGAGTTCGTGCTCGCTTCGACGTACGAGGTCATCACGCTCCCCGGCGACATCGCCTCGCGACTGGAGGGCAAGTCCAGCCTGGGCCGGCTCGGCCTGCTGACGCACTCGACCGCCGGCTTCATCGACCCCGGTTTCTCCGGGCACGTGACGCTGGAGCTGTCGAACATGGCCACGCTGCCGATCAAGCTGTGGCCGGGGATGAAGATCGGGCAGCTGTGCATGTTCCGCCTGACCTCGCCCGTCGAGCACCCCTACGGGTCCGCGAAGCACGGTTCCCGCTATCAGGGACAGCGTGGGCCCACGCCCTCGCGGTCCTTCCAGAATTTCCACCGCACCCAGGTCTGAGCAGAGCAAAAGGCGAAGAGCAACAGTGAGTGAGATCCGCGAGAACCTGACCTACCCGATCTTCGGGGAGGCCATCCGTGAGCTGGCGCAGACCATCGCGGACGACGGCTACGAGCCCGACATCATCCTGTCCATCGCGCGCGGCGGCGTCTTCGTCGCGGGCGGTCTGGCGTACGCCCTGGACTGCAAGAACATCCACCTCGTGAACGTGGAGTTCTACTCGGGCGTCGGCGAGACCATGGAGATGCCGGTCATGCTCGCCCCCGTCCCCGACCAGATCGACTTCACCAACAAGAAGGTCCTGATCGCCGACGACGTCGCCGACACGGGCAAGACCCTCAAGCTGGTGCACGACTTCTGCAAGGACCACGTGGCCGAGGTCCGCTCCGCGGTGATCTACGAGAAGTCCCACTCCCTCGTGAAGTGCGAGTACGTCTGGAAGCGCACCGAGGACTGGATCAACTTCCCGTGGTCGGTGGAGCCGCCGGTCGTGCGCCGTGAGGGCCAGGTCCTCGACGCGTAGTCCGCGCACCCGTACCTGCGAGAGGGCCCCCGCCGCGTTCACCGCGGCGGGGGCCCTCTCCTGTGCGTGTACGCGTGCGCGCCGCTACAGCGTGCCCAGCTTGACGATCGACAGCAGGGCGATCAGCTGGATGGCGGAGGCGCCCAGCGCCCGCGGCCACGGGATGTCGTGCGACTTGCTGACCATGGACGTGAACAGATAGCCCGACGCGAGCCAGGTCGCCCAGCCCAGCACCTGCACCAGCAGGTTGTCGCCGCCGAGGAACATGGCGAAGAGCAGCCGGGGCGCGTCCGTGATCGCCATGATCAGCATCGACAGGCCGATCGTCGGCTGCCACAGGCCGTCGCCGCCGAGCTGGCGGGCGAGCGTGTGGGTGACCGCGCCCAGGAGGAGCCCGGCGAGGATCATCACCACGCCGGTGATCAGGACCGACGGCAGGCTGTTGGAGAGCGAGGCGTTCAGCACGTCCTCGCGGGCCTTGTCGAAGCCGAAGACGGCGAGCAGGCCGTAGACGAACGTGACGATCAGGGCCGGTGCCCAGACGGCGTGGTCACGCATCTGCCAGAAGGTCGCGGAGGGGCGCATCACTATGCCCGTCAGCAACTGCTTCCACGGCAGCCGCGGGCCCGGGGGCGGCGCGGGGGCGTTGTTGTACGGGTCCTGGCCGCCCTGGCCGTACGGATCGCCCTGGCCGTACGGGTCCCCGCCGTAGGCGTCCGGGGCCTCGCCGAGGCTGAACTGCTGGGTCTGGCCGGGATGACCGCCGCCGGGGTGACCGTGGCCGGGCTGCCCATGGCCGTGCCCGGGCTGCTGGCCATGGCCGTAGTAGGGGTCATGGCCGCCGCCCTGCCCGTACGGCTGCTGCTGTCCGTACCCCTGCTGCGGCTGCCCGCCCCCGCCGAAGTACTCCGGCTCGCCGTACGGCGGAGACTGCTGCCACTGTCCGCCGCCCTGGCCGCCGTGGGGGGCCTGGTACGGCCCCGGGCGCTGTCCTTGCTGCGCGGGCCCGGGGTCGTTCGAGCCCTGTCCGCGTCCCATCCTGAATCCAGCCACGGTTCGAACGTACCCGCTCCGTGACGACGCCGAGTCGGCGCGGTGAGAACGGGCCCGCCATTGCGGCCGAGCTGTGACATCCCCTAAGGGAAATATCGGGGGTTGGGGTTCGGCAGGCCGCGTCAAGAGTGGTACTCGGGGAACTCCGAGGTGTCCACTGTCCAGGGGCCGACCGAGACCTTGTCGCCGAACACGCCATCGTGGCGGGTTCGGTAGCGGGGTGGACCATCCGGACCGGGGCCCGGATCGGACATCACTGCCACTGTTCCCTTGCGGGGATCGATCAGCAGATAGACCGGAATCCCGAGCGCCGGATAGTCGCGCATCTTCTGCGCGTAGTCGTTGGCATGGTTGGACGGGGAGACGATCTCTGCAGCCAGTGACACGTCCCGGGGATGGAACGGGTTGGGTGTGTCCATCGCGGCCTCCGGGAGGACCACCAGGTCCGGGCGGCGGAGGATTCCGAGGGAGGGGTCTTCCACGTCTCCGCCCGTGTGTGCCACCAGTCCCTCCGGAAGCTGAGGGTCGAGTTGGCGGCGGAGCCGGAAGGCTACGAGCTCGTGCGTACCCGACGGGCTCATCATCATGACGATGGTGCCGTCGGAGATCTCGACCTTCCCTGCGTTCGGGAGTGCGGACAGTTCTTCGGCAACAGCGCGGATGCGGGCGTAATCCATGACCTGGCTCCTGCTGAGTGCGGGCTGCGAGCGCGTACGAAATCATCGTCCCACGCACCTACGACAACGGCCGGGCCCCGCGAACAGTCGCGGGGCCCGGCCGTGTACGGGTGGTGTGCGTACCGCCGTTACTTCACCGGCTCCGGGTCAGGCTTAGGGTCCGGCTTCGGGGCGTCCGCCGGCTCGCCGTCGCCGTCCCCACCGTTGTCCTCGCCGCCGTCCTCCGGCGCCTCCGGGGTCTTCACCGACTCCAGCAGGAGCTGGGCGACGTCGACGACCTGGATGGACTCCTTGGCCTTGCCGTCGTTCTTCTTGCCGTTGACCGAGTCCGTCAGCATGACGAGGCAGAAGGGGCAGGCGGTCGAGACGATGTCCGGGTTGAGGGACAGCGCCTCGTCGACGCGCTCGTTGTTGATGCGCTTGCCGATCCGCTCCTCCATCCACATGCGCGCACCGCCGGCGCCGCAGCAGAAGCCCCGCTCCTTGTGGCGGTGCATCTCCTCGTTGCGCAGACCCGGCACCTTGGCGATGATCTCGCGCGGCGGCGTGTAGACCTTGTTGTGGCGGCCCAGGTAGCACGGGTCGTGGTACGTGATCAGGCCCTCGACCGGGGTGACGGGGACGAGCTTGCCCTCGTCGATGAGGTGCTGCAGCAGCTGCGTGTGGTGGATGACCTCGTACTCGCCGCCGAGCTGCGGGTACTCGTTCGCGATGGTGTTGAAGCAGTGCGGGCAGGTCGCGACGATCTTCTTCTTCGCCTTCTCGACCTTCACACCCTCCTCCGCGTCCTCGCCGAACGCCATGTTCAGCATCTCGACGTTCTGCTGGCCGAGCTGCTGGAAGAGGAACTCGTTGCCCAGGCGGCGGGCGGAGTCACCGGTGCAGTTCTCCTCGCCGCCCATGATCGCGAACTTCACGCCCGCCATGTGCAGCAGCTCCGCGAAGGCCTTGGTGGTCTTCTTGGCGCGGTCCTCCAGGGCGCCGGCGCAGCCGACCCAGTAGAGGTAGTCGACCTCGGTGAGGTCCTCGATGTCCTTGCCGACGACCGGGACCTCGAAGTCGACCTCCTTGGTCCACTGCAGCCGCTGCTTCTTGGCCAGGCCCCAGGGGTTGCCCTTCTTCTCCAGGTTCTTGAGCATCGTGCCCGCCTCGGACGGGAAGGAGCTCTCGATCATCACCTGGTAGCGGCGCATGTCGACGATGTGGTCGACGTGCTCGATGTCGACCGGGCACTGCTCGACGCACGCGCCGCAGGTGGTGCAGGACCACAGCACGTCCGGGTCGATGACGCCGTTCTCTTCGAGGGTGCCGATCAGCGGGCGCTCGGCCTCGGCCAGTGCCGCCGCCGGGACGTCCTTCAGCTGCTCCTCGGTCGCCTTCTCCTCGCCCTCGGCGTCCTTGCCGCCGCCCGCGAGCAGGTACGGCGCCTTGGCGTGCGCGTGGTCGCGCAGCGCCATGATCAGGAGCTTGGGGGAGAGGGGCTTGCCGGTGTTCCAGGCGGGGCACTGCGACTGGCAGCGGCCGCACTCGGTGCAGGTGGAGAAGTCGAGCAGGCCCTTCCAGGAGAACTCCTCGACCTTCGAGACGCCGAAGGTGTCGTCCTCGCCCGGGTCCTCGAAGTCGATCGGCTTGCCGCCGCTCGTCATGGGCTGCAGCGCGCCGAGCGCCACGTCGCCGGAGGCCTCGCGCTTGAACCAGATGTTCGGGAAGGCGAGGAAGCGGTGCCAGGCCACGCCCATGTCGGTCTTCAGGGCGACCGTGATCATCCAGATGAAGGAGGTCGCGATCTTCAGTCCGGCGAAGAAGTAGGTGAGGTTCTGGAGCGTCGAGACGTCCATCCCCTCCAGCCACGAGACGACCGGGTACGAGACGAAGAACGAGGCCTCGTAGCCGTCCACGTGGTGCTGCGCGCCCTCAAGGGCGTGCAGCATGAAGATGCAGACGCCGACGATGAGGATGACGGCCTCGACGAAGTACGCCTGGCCGGTGTTGGAGCCGGCGAAGCGGGACTTGCGGCCCGGGTCGCCCGGCCGGTTCAGCTGCCGGATGACGATGAGCGTCAGAATGCCGAGCGCGGTCATCGTGCCGAGGAACTCGACGAAGACGTTGTACGGCGTCCAGTCACCGATGACGGGCAGCAGCCAGTCGGCCTTGAAGAGCTGGCCGATGGCGTTGACGATCGTCAGCAGCAGCGAGAAGAAGCCCACCGCCACGAACCAGTGCGCCACGCCGACGACGCCCCAGCGGTTCATCCTGGTGTGGCCGAGGAACTCCTTGGCCACCGTGACGGTGCGCTGTGCGGGATCGTCGGTGCGGGTGCCGGCTGGTACGGGCTGACCCAGCCGCATGAAGCGGTAGATCTGCAGAATGGCACGGCCGAACAGCGCGACGCCGACCGCGATTAGTACCAGCGACACGATGATCGCGGCGAGTTGCATGGGTGGGCTCCTCGGGCCTGCGAGAGCGAACTACTACTAACGGGTAACTTATCCAGTCCGTACGAGACTACTCACTCCCGCGCGCGCGATATAGGCGCATCGCCGGTGATCTGTGTCGCTCAGGCGAGCCTCACCGGCCCCGCCCCGCCCCCTCGCGGACCCGTTCCGAACCGGCCCCGGCCCCGCCCCGGCCCCTTCGGGGCCCCTTGGCGCATTGCCCGGCTGCGCATAAGTGCAGCATAAGACTTGAGTCCCCCCGACTCAGCTCCGTTGACAGAATCGGATCCGCATTGCACCCTTGAGTCTGTTCCACTCAAGTCAGCTGGAGGAATCGACATGGCACGTGCGGTCGGCATCGACCTGGGTACGACGAACTCCGTCGTCAGTGTTCTCGAGGGCGGTGAGCCCACCGTCATCACCAACGCCGAGGGCGCCAGGACCACGCCGTCCGTCGTCGCCTTCGCGAAGAACGGCGAGGTGCTCGTCGGCGAGGTGGCCAAGCGTCAGGCCGTCACCAACGTCGACCGGACGATCCGCTCGGTCAAGCGCCACATGGGCACTGACTGGAAGATCAACCTGGACGGCAAGGACTTCAACCCGCAGCAGATGAGCGCCTTCATCCTGCAGAAGCTGAAGCGGGACGCCGAGGCCTACCTGGGCGAGAAGGTCACCGACGCGGTCATCACCGTCCCGGCGTACTTCAACGACTCCGAGCGCCAGGCCACCAAGGAGGCCGGTGAGATCGCGGGTCTGAACGTCCTGCGCATCGTCAACGAGCCCACCGCGGCCGCCCTGGCCTACGGCCTCGACAAGGACGACCAGACCATTCTGGTCTTCGACCTCGGTGGCGGCACCTTCGACGTCTCGCTCCTCGAGATCGGCGACGGCGTGGTCGAGGTCAAGGCCACCAACGGTGACAACCACCTCGGTGGTGACGACTGGGACCAGCGCGTCGTCGACTACCTGGTCAAGCAGTTCGCCAACGGTCACGGCGTGGACCTGTCCAAGGACAAGATGGCTCTCCAGCGTCTCCGCGAGGCCGCGGAGAAGGCGAAGATCGAGCTGTCCTCGTCCACCGAGACCACGATCAACCTGCCCTACATCACGGCCTCCGCCGAGGGCCCGCTGCACCTGGACGAGAAGCTCACGCGCGCCCAGTTCCAGCAGCTCACCGCGGACCTGCTGGAGCGCTGCAAGACCCCGTTCCACAACGTCATCAAGGACGCGGGCATCGCCCTCTCCGAGATCGACCACGTGGTCCTCGTCGGCGGCTCCACCCGCATGCCCGCCGTCGCCGAGCTCGTCAAGGAGCTGACCGGCGGCCGCGAGGCCAACAAGGGCGTCAACCCGGACGAGGTCGTCGCCATCGGCGCCTCGCTCCAGGCCGGTGTCCTCAAGGGTGAGGTCAAGGACGTCCTGCTGCTCGACGTCACCCCGCTGTCCCTCGGCATCGAGACCAAGGGCGGCATCATGACCAAGCTGATCGAGCGCAACACCACGATCCCGACCAAGCGCTCCGAGATCTTCACGACGGCCGAGGACAACCAGCCGTCCGTGCAGATCCAGGTCTACCAGGGCGAGCGCGAGATCGCCGCGTACAACAAGAAGCTCGGCATGTTCGAGCTGACCGGCCTGCCGCCGGCCCCGCGGGGCGTCCCGCAGATCGAGGTCACCTTCGACATCGACGCGAACGGCATCATGCACGTCGCCGCGAAGGACCTCGGCACGGGCAAGGAGCAGAAGATGACCGTCACCGGCGGCTCCTCGCTGCCGAAGGACGAGGTCGACCGCATGCGCGAGGAGGCCGAGAAGTACGCGGAGGAGGACCACAAGCGCCGCGAGGCCGCCGAGACCCGCAACCAGGCCGAGCAGCTCGTCTACCAGACGGAGAAGTTCCTCAAGGACAACGAGGACAAGGTTCCGGCCGAGGTGAAGACCGAGGTCGAGACCGCCGTCACCGAGCTCAAGGAGAAGCTCAAGGGCGAGGACACGGCCGAGATCCGCACCGCGACCGAGAAGGTCGCCGCGGTCAGCCAGAAGCTCGGCCAGGCCATGTACGCCGACGCCCAGGGCGCCCAGGGCGCTGCCGGTGCCGCCGGCGCGGCCGGTGGCCCGACCAAGGGTGAGGACGACGTCGTCGACGCCGAGATCGTCGACGACGAGAAGCCCAAGGGCGGTGCGGCGTGACGGAGGAGACCCCGGGCTTTGACGACAAGAAGCCTGAAGGCCCCTCCGACGCCGCCGGCTCCGAGGAAGCGGCGCAGGGCGCCGGGGCTGCCGACAAGGCCGCCCCGGGCTCTGCCCCCTCCGGCGAGGAGCTGGTGGAGGTGGGTCTGAAGGCCCAGCTGGACCAGGCCCAGGCCGCGCTCGGCGAGCGCACCGGGGACCTCCAGCGCCTTCAGGCGGAGTACCAGAACTACCGCCGCCGGGTCGAGCGGGACCGGGTCACGGTCAAGGAGATCGCCGTCGCGAACCTCCTGTCCGAGCTCCTGCCCACGCTCGACGACATCGGCCGCGCCCGTGACCACGGCGAGCTCGTCGGCGGCTTCAAGTCCGTCGCCGAGTCCCTGGAGACGATCGTCGCCAAGATGGGGCTGCAGCAGTTCGGCAAGGAGGGCGAGCCCTTCGACCCGCTGGTGCACGAGGCGCTGATGCACAGCTACGCGCCCGACGTCACCGAGACCACGTGCGTGCAGATTCTGCAGCCGGGGTATCGGATCGGCGAGCGGACGATCCGCCCCGCGCGGGTCGCCGTCGCCGAGCCCCAGCCCGGCGCCCAGGGCGCCAAGGGCGAGGGCGAGGACGCCGGCTCCGGTTCCGAAGAGGAGAGCGGTGGCCCGGACAAGGGCTGACGCTGACCCGATGAATCACCGCAGGGAACGGAAGGAGGGACACCGAGGATGAGCACGAAGGACTTCCTGGAGAAGGACTACTACAAGGTCCTCGGTGTCCCCAAGGACGCCACCGAGGCCGAGATCAAGAAGGCGTACCGGAAGCTCGCTCGCGAGTACCACCCGGACGCCAACAAGGGCGACGCCAAGGCCGAGGAGCGCTTCAAGGAGATCTCCGAGGCGAACGACGTCCTGGCCGACCCCAAGCGGCGCAAGGAGTACGACGACGCCCGCGCCCTCTTCGGCAACGGCGGCTTCCGCCCGGGGCCGGGCGGCGCGGGCGGCGGCTCCTTCAACTTCGACCTGGGCGACCTCTTCGGGGGCGCCCAGGGCGGGGCCGGCACCGGCGGCTTCGGCGGCGGCCTCGGCGATGTCTTCGGCGGCCTGTTCAACCGCGGCGGCGCTACGCGCACCCAGCCGCGCCGCGGCCAGGACATCGAGTCCGAGGTGTCCCTGAGCTTCACCGAGGCGGTCGACGGGGCCACCGTGCCCCTGCGGATGTCCTCCTCGGCGGCCTGCAAGGCCTGCTCCGGCACCGGCGACAAAAACGGTACGCCTCGCGTCTGCCCCACCTGTGTCGGCACCGGCCAGGTGTCGCACGGCTCCGGCGGCGGATTCTCGATGACCGACCCCTGCCCCGACTGCAAAGGCCGCGGCCTCATCCCGGAGAACCCCTGCGACGTCTGCCACGGCAGCGGCCGCGCCAAGTCCTCCCGGACGATGCAGGTCCGCATCCCCGCCGGCGTCTCCGACGGCCAGCGGATCCGGCTGCGCGGCAAGGGCGCCCCGGGCGAGCGCGGCGGGCCCAACGGCGACCTCTACGTCGTCGTGCACGTCGGCACCCACCCGGTCTTCGGCCGCAAGGACGACAACCTCACCGTCACCGTGCCCGTCACCTTCCCGGAGGCGGTCCTCGGCGGCGAGATCAAGGTGCCGACCCTCGGCGGCCCCCCGGTCACCCTCAAGCTGCCGCCCGGCACGCCCAACGGCCGCACCATGCGCGCCCGCGGCAAGGGCGCGGTGCGCAAGGACGGCACCCGCGGCGACCTGCTCGTCACGGTGGAGGTGACCGTGCCCAAGGATCTCGGCGACAAGGCCCGGGAAGCCCTGCAGACCTTCCGTGAGGCCACCGCGGACCACGACCCGCGGGCAGAGCTCTTCCAGGCCGCGAAGGGAGCGTGACCCCCATGGATGGGACCGGCCGACGGCGCAATCCGTACGAGCTGACCGACGAGTCGCCGGTCTACGTCATCTCGGTCGCCGCGCAGCTGTCGGGACTGCACCCGCAGACCCTCCGGCAGTACGACCGGCTCGGCCTGGTCTCACCCGACCGCGCCGCCGGGCGCGGCCGGCGCTACTCCGCGCGGGACATCGAACAGCTCCGGCAGGTGCAGCAGCTCAGCCAGGACGAGGGCATCAACCTCGCCGGCATCAAGCGCATCATCGAGCTGGAGAACCAGGTGGCCGCGCTCAAGGCGCGCGTCGCCGAGCTGCAGGGCGCCGTGGAAGGCGCCGCCGCGGCCCGGCAGCAGGCGGAGGCGGCGGTCCACGCCTCCTACCGCCGCGACCTGGTCCCGTACCAGGACGTCCAGCAGACGAGCGCGCTGGTGGTGTGGCGCCCGCGCCGCGACCAGTAGAGAACGATCCGGTGGGGCCGGGCGAGCGCAGGCTCGCCCGGCCCCACCGGCATGTACCGGCGTAAACATGCACTGGCATGAAGCTGTGTGCCGGCTGCAGCAACCTGACACGCCTTCCCCACGGAGCGGCTCCGCCCCGCTGGCAGAGTTTTCCCCACGGAACAACGACGTTGGGGGAAACGTGATGACCGGGAAGTTCGCCAAGAAGGCCGCCGCAGTGCTCGTTCCGGGAGTGTCCCTGGCGGTCTTCGCGCTGCCGGGCACCGCGGTGGCCGCACCCGCGCCGGCGGACGCACATGCCGCGGCGGACGCGCACGCCGCGCACGGCCTGTGCGCCCTTCCGGTCAAGCTCGTCGACCGGCTGCCCGTCTGTCATCGTGTCAACGGGTGGCAGTGACAACGACGTCGGCTCTGGAGCCCCGGTCTGCGATGCGGCAGGCCGGGGCTTCGGCATATGTGCCCGTACGCGATGGACGCGTACCCGTGTACCCGACAGGAACCGAGGAGAAGGCGTGGCGAGGACAGCATTCACGGAAGCGGTGGTGGAGCGCGCCGCGCCCACCGCCGCTCCCCCCGAGACGGCCGTGATCAGGCTGGTGTCGGCGCTGCCCGACGGCTGGGACTGCACCTGGCGGCTGGCGGAGGACCGGATCCTGCTCCGGATCGAACCCGCCGGTCCCGCCGCCGTCCACGCATGGCTGGCCGGAGTGCTCGTGGACAGCGGCGGGCTGCGCGGATGGCGGCAGGACGGCCCTTAGGCCCGGCCGCTAGATCCAGCCGCGCTCCCGCGCCAGCAGCGCGGCGTGCGCACGGCTGGACGCGTCCAGGACGCGCAGCAGATCGGCGACGTGGCGGCGGTACGTGCGCACCGAGATGCCCAGGTCACGGGCGCCGATCTCGTCCTTGCCGACGCGGCACATCGACTCCAGGACGCGCTGTTCCACGGCGGAGAGCCCGGCCGCGCCCTCGGCGGACTCCTCGATCAGCGCGGTGAGGTCGGTGGCCTGGTCCCAGATCTTTTCGAAGAGGGCCAGGATGTTGGCCACCAGGCCGGTCTCCCGGGCGACCAGGGCCCCGCGCGAGGTGTCGTCGGGGTCGGCGGGCACCAGCGCGGTGTGCCGGTCGTAGACGAGGATCCGCTCGGATATGTCGGGCGCGACGCGTATCCGGGCGCCCTGGGCGGTGAGTTCGCGCAGGTAGGCGACGGTGGGCGGGTGGCCGAGCGCCTCCTTGAGGACGACGTTGCGGATGCGCACGCCGCGGCGCAGGCAGCGGGCGTCCAGCGGCCGGGCGTGGTCGATGTTCTCCTGGGTGAGGGCCGTGTACGGCTCGACGGAGAGGATCTCCTCGCGGGCGAAGAAGGCCAGGTCGTCGATGCGGTCCCGGATCTGGGCCAGGTCCTCCATGCGCTCCACGCCCTTGGGGGCGGGGGTGCGCGGCCCCTGTTCGGCCCGTAGTCCGGCGATCAGCCGGCGGGACTGCGTGACCTGTTGCAGTTCGTGGTGGAGCTCGCGGAGCCGCAGGTCGGTGAGGCGGTCGACGGCGGTCTCCGGATCGGCCGGGGTGATGTCTCCGGCGTCGGTCCGGCGCAGCAGGCCGAGCCCGTGCAGCCGGTCCAGGGCGGCGTGGACGGTGTCCTTCGCGCTGTGGATCCTCAGATGGATGTCGTCGGCGGATGTGTTGGGATTGCGCAGGAAGTGTCGGTATATGTCCTCTTCTGCAGTGCTGAGCCCCAAAAGGCCCATGCCCATGCCTGACTTGCTCATGGTTCCCCCGTGTGCGACTGGCCGGCGGCTCGGCTCGACTGGTCAGTGACGAGCGCGCCCTGCGTAACCGCCGGTACATCGTCCAAAGCGTAATGCAGAGGTAAAGGAGCTGGCCACGGCGTTCCGTCCGGGATGACGCAGCAAGCTGTAACGACGGTTGCAGGAACCTGCCTCCGGAGAACGGGCCCTGCCCCGGGCGGCCTTGGCAGTCTGGGGCGTACCGGAAAGGCGTAAGACCTACGAGGGGAATCCGGACGATGACGATGATGACGACGACGATGACAACGATGACGACGACGGCCGAGGCGCGGCACGACTTCACCACGCTCACCGAGCGTGAGGTGGAGGTCCTGCTCCTGCTGGCCTCGGGGGAACAGAACAGGCGGCTCGCGCGGCGGCTCGGCATCGCGGAGCGCACCGTACGGGCCCACACCGCGAACATCGTGCGCAAGCTCGACCTGCGGTCGCGGTTCGAGGCGGCGATCGTGTCGCACGTGTACGCGGACGCCATCAGAGCGTGCGCGCCGGGCGGTCACGCCGCGGCGTAAGCACGTCCCCTGCGGCGTCAGCACGTCCCCTGCATGTCAGGCCCCGTCGGAGCGTTCCGGCGGGGCCTTCGCTCATCCCGGGAGCAGCTCGGCGGCGGCCTCGATCGCCATCATCCACATCGGCTGCCCGCCGGTGCCGAACGCCGCGGCGAGCGCGTAGCCGACGGAGGCGTCCGCGGGGGAGACCTCCGCCCCCTCCTTCCACTCGGCGAGGACCCGGCCGTCGCCGTCGGAGGAGAAGTCCCCGAGGTGCTGCCCGTCCCGCAGCAGCCGGCTGCCGGCGATGGAGTCCGGCACGAGGCGGTAGGCGACGCCGTCGCGGGTGACGTCCACGGCGTACGAGCGGCGGGACAGTTTGCCCTTGGCGGGCGCGAGGGCGACGGGCTCGCCGTCCACCGTCATGGTCAGGTGGGCGCCGTCGCGGGTGCCGATGGGGACGTGGTTCTCCGTCTCGGCCTCGGGGGCGCGGTCGACGCCGGCCGGGGGTATCGCGTCGCCGAACACCTCGACCCAGCCCTCCTCGTCGTTGAGGAGGACGGTGATGTCGCCGAAGCGGTCGTCTTTTACGGGGCCGGTGAGGGCTTCCTCCTCCGTCTCCTCCGCCTCGGGGTTGCCGGAGTCCTTGTCGAGCGTCACGTGCGTCATGCGGAGCTTCCTTCAGTGTGGTCAGTACTGACGGTCTGACGGTCAGTGCGAGACGGCGAGCTGCGTCGCCGCCAGGTCCCGGTACAGCTCGTCCCGGTCCAGGAGTTCCTCGTGCTTCCCATGGTCACGGACGCGTCCGCCTTCCAAAAGGATGAGCCGGTCCGCCGAGGTCACCGTCGAGAGCCGGTGGGCGATGAGCAGGACCGTGCAGTGTTCGGCCGCCCGTTCGACGGTCTGCCGCAGTGCGGTCTCGCTGAGGCCGTCGAGGTGCGCGGTGACCTCGTCGAGCAGCAGCACCTGCGGGCGGCGCAGCAGGGCGCGGGCGATGGCCAGCCGCTGCCGCTGCCCGCCGGAGAGGGCGAGGCCGCGGGCGCCGACGTTAGTGTCCAGGCCGTCCGGCAGGCCGGCGACGTACGTGTCGAGGAGGGTCTGCCGCAGGACGTCCGCGATCTCCTCGTCCGTGGCGTCGGGTGCCGCGTACAGCAGGTTCTCGCGGATCGTGCCGGCGAGCATGGGGGAGTCCTGCTCGACGTAGGCGATGCGGCGGCGCACCTCGGCGCGGCTGAGGGTCGTGATGTCGGTGTCGCCGAGGAGGATGCGGCCGCCGTCGACGTCGTAGAAGCGCTGGAGGAGGGAGAAGACGGTGGTCTTGCCGGTGCCCGAGGGGCCTATGACGGCGGTGACCTTGCCGGCCGGCGCGGTGAAGGAGGCGTCCTCCAGGACCGGGGCGCGGTCGGCGTAGGCGAAGGTGACGCCGTCGAGGACGACGCGGGGCGGCGGGCCGGTGGGCCGCGGCGGCACGGTGTCGACGTCGTCCTCGGTCTCCATGCGGTCGATCTCCTCGATGCGGGCGAGGGCGCCGAGGCCCTGCTGCAGCGAAGTGGTGCCGCCGACGAGGGAGAGGATCGGCCCGCCGAGGTTGAACAGGTAGAGCAGGAAGGCGATCAGGGCCGCGAGGTTGAGCGTGCCGGTGGCGACGAGGGCGCCGCCGAAGCCGATCACGGCCAGGAAGGACGCCTGCACGACCATGCCGGTGATCACGGCGATGGCGGCCTGGTAGCGGGCGCCGGTCAGCCCGGCGCGGTAGGCGTCCTCGGCGGCGGCCACGGCCCGCGCGGTCTCCGTCGCCTCTCCGCCGTTGGCCTTGACGGTGCGGGCGGCGCCGAGCGCGCGGTCGAGGGCGGCGCCGATGTCGCCGACCGACTCCTGCGAGCGGGTGGTGACGCGGCGGATGCGCGGCATGACGATGCCCACGGCGATGCCGGCGAGGACCAGCACGCCCGAGGTGATGCCGAGCAGCGGCAGGCTGGTGATGCCCATCAGCACGATCGTGGCGAGCAGGTGGACCGCGCCGTCCACGAGCTGGATCACGCCGTTGGTGGCGGCGTGCTGCACGAGGGTGCTGTCGGAGGTGACGCGGGTCGTCAGGCCGCCGGGCTCGACGCGGTCCAGCTCGGCGGTGCGCAGCCGGATCAGACGGGTGATCAGGCCGCGCCGCACCTGCAGGACCACCCGCTCCGCGGTCCGCTCGCTCAGCCAGGACTGCGCCCAGGTGAACCCGATCGAGACGGCGAGCAGACCGACCAGCAGGAGCAGGGTGTCGCGCAGGCTGCCGCCGGTCATGAGCGCCGTCATCGCCGACTCGATGACCATGGGCTGGGCGAGTCCGGCGGCGCTGCCCCCCATTGTCAGCAGCAGCACCAGCGCGAGGACGCGGCGGTGCGGGCGCGCGTACGCGAGCAGGGCCCGCAGCGGCGGCCGCGGGGCGGGGGCGGTGTCGTGCGTGTCCGAGTCAGGTGATTTCACCCTCGTAGTTCTAGCTCTCTTACGCGGGCGCGCGAAATTGTCGCTTGCGGCAATACCGGCTCCGGCAATGCCGTTTGCGTCGATGCCGCAAGTGGCAATAGCGGAGCTTCCGCGGTGCGGGTGAATATCTACCTGTCCGCAGCGGACACCGGCCGGGAAGCCTCAACTTCCCGGCCGGAAAACCCTGTTGAGAATGTGGAGACATTCATCATGCAGAACGTCACCGAGAAGGACCTGTTCGACGGCTACACCGCCTACACCTCCGCCGAGGAGCTGGGCCTGTACGACGGCAAGGACGCCGCCCCGGCCTTCAGCCCCACCATCCCGTGGGCGATCCGCGCCACCCTCATCACCGCCCGCTCCTCGCAGCAGTGCGCCATGGCGATCGGTTCCTTCACCGCTCGCACGATCGAGAGCAAGTGCTGATCACTCCGTGAGCCACGGGGGCCGGCCGGTCGCACGCACACCGCGCCGGCCGGCCCCCGGCCCGTACGACTCCGGTGACCGTGCGACTCCAGTGAGCGGGAAGAAGAAGGAAGCAGCCGTCATGGAAATCCCCGACGCCGGATTCCGGCGCGTGCTCGTGGTGGGCACGGGAGCGCTCAGCGTGTCCTTCCTGCCGTTCTGGATCAACTGGCTGCAGGATTCCTTTCCGGCCGTGGAGAAACGCGTCGCACTGACCCGTTCCGCCCGCCGCTTCGTCTCGCCCGAAGCCGTCGCCGCGCTCTCCCGCTCCCGCCACGACGTCTTCACCGACGACTGGGACAGCGCCCCGCCCGGCACGGCACCGCACGTCGAACTCGCCGCCTGGGCCGACCTCGTCCTCGTGCACCCCGCCACGGTGCACTTCCTGAGCCGGTACGCGCTCGGCCTCGCCGACACGCCCGTGCTGCTCGCCCTCCAGACCACCCGGGCCGTGGTGGGAGTCGCCCCCGCGCTCCCGCCGGCCGCTCAGCACAGCCCGGTGGTCCAGGGCCACTTGGCGGCGCTGCGCGCCCGCCCCGGCGTCGTGGTCGCCCCGACCGTGCCCGCCGAGAGCGCCTCCACGGGCGAGCGGGACGACGGCGGCGCGGCGCCCATGCCGGAGCTGTTCCGGCTGTGCGCCACGTACAAGAACGCGCACGAGAAGAAGCCGGAGCAGCCGTCGTGACGCTTCCTGACGACGTTCCTGACGATGAGGGCGACCTCGTCGCCGAGTACGTCACCGGCCTCCAGCACACCCGCGTGCACCGTTCCGCACACGACGGCTTCCTGTGGTGGCACCGCCCCGGCGCGCTGCACCCCGGTCCGCTCGCCGCGCCCGCCGCCGCGGCCGTCCCCGACCTGTCCGGCGTGCCCGGAGCGGCGCTGCTCGCCACCCCCGTCCCCGCGGGCGGCGGACTGCTCCACCGCGCGCCGG
>NZ_PXWG01000100.1 GCF_003011965.1 Streptosporangium nondiastaticum | reverse complement strand
ACCCGAGGGGGCACGACAGGCGGGAACACCCGGGCCGCCCCCTGCGTCTGGTGCGGCGTCACACCATCGGACCACGCCTGCCGGGGTTTCCATTGCGCGAAGGAGGTGACAGTCTCCGAGCGGCCCCCGGCGCGCGCCCGGCCGTGCGCCGCGTGCCGTGTCACGATGGCCGGGCGGCATCCGGCTGCCCGCGGGGAAGATCCCGGAGCCCTCCGGCGTTGGGGGCTCGCGCAAGCCATTCGACGCACGTGACAGGAGTGGATCCCCGCCATGCCCAGCATCTCCGCCCCCACGGCCACCGCTCACATCGGCGTCACCGGACTCGCCGTCATGGGCAGCAACCTCGCCCGGAACTTCGCCCGGCACGGCCACACCGTCGCCGTGCACAACCGCACGTACGCCAGGACACAGGCGCTGGTGGGCGAGCACGGCCACGAGGGGGACTTCGTCCCCGCCGAGTCCGCGGAGGAGTTCGTCGCCGCGCTCCAGAAGCCGCGGCGCATCGTCATCATGGTCAAGGCGGGCGACCCCACCGACGCCGTCATCGAGGAGTTCGCCGCCCTCCTCGAACCCGGCGACGTGCTGATCGACGGCGGCAACGCCCACTTCGACGACACCCGGCGCCGCGAGAAGCAACTCCGTGAGAAGGGCATCCACTTCGTCGGCACCGGCATCTCCGGCGGCGAGGAAGGCGCCCTCAACGGGCCCAGCATCATGCCCGGCGGGTCCGCCGAGTCCTACGAGTCCCTCGGCCCCCTCCTCGAATCCATCGCCGCGAAGGCCCCCGACGGCACCCCCTGCTGCACCCACATCGGCCCCGACGGCGCCGGACACTTCGTCAAGATGGTCCACAACGGCATCGAATACGCCGACATGCAGCTCATCGCCGAGGCGTACGACCTGCTGCGGCACGTCGCGGGGTACGAGCCGCAGCGGATCGCGGAGACCTTCCGCGCCTGGAACACCGGACGGCTGGACTCGTACCTCATCGAGATCACCGCCGAGGTGCTGGCGCACACCGACGCCGCCACCGGCCGCCCGTTCGTGGACGTCGTGGCCGACGGGGCCGAGCAGAAGGGCACCGGCCGCTGGACCGTGCAGACGGCACTCGACCTGGGCATCCCCGTCTCCGGCATCGCCGAGGCGGTGTTCGCACGGTCCGTTTCCGGCCACGCGGACCTGCGCGGTGCCGCGCGCGAACTCCCGGGCCCCGCACGGGAACCCCTCGCCCCGGCCGAGGCCGAGGAGTTCGCCTCCCTGGTCGAGGAGGCGCTGTACGCGTCGAAGGTCGTCTCGTACGCCCAGGGCTGGAACATGATCACCGCGGCGAGCGCCGAGTACGGGTGGGACATCGACCTCGGGGCCGTCGCCGCCATCTGGCGCGGCGGCTGCATCATCCGGGCCGCGTTCCTCGACCGCATCCGCGCCGCGTTCGCCGCCGACCCGCAACTGCCCACGCTGCTCGCGGACAAGGGGTTCGCCGCGGAGGTCGGCAAGGCGCAGGACGCCTGGCGCTCGGTGGTCGCCACCGCGGTCGGCCGCGGCGTGCCCACGCCGGGGTTCTCGGCGGCGCTCGCGTACTACGACGCGCTGCGCGCCGAGCGGTTGCCGGCCGCCCTGACGCAGGGGCAGCGCGACTTCTTCGGTGCGCACACCTACCGGCGCACCGACCGCGAGGGCTCGTTCCACACGCTGTGGGGCGGAGACCGCAGCGAGGAGCAGACCGGCTGAAACCGGCCGGTCGTTACCGTGCGTACGGCCGTACGCGCTTCCGCCCGCACGGTTCCGCACGGTGGCCGCGGGTGCACAGCGCGATACCCCCGGATGGCCGTACGTATGGATGTGTCCGACCTTGACGGTTCTGTCCTGACCTGCGTCTTTGCAGGTCAGGGAAGCGCTAGTGCCGACCGGGGCATGGACCGGGCGAGGGGCGTGGGCTTAACTTATGCGCTATGACCTCCCCCCGCAGCACCTACGGCGGCGGCTACTACGCCTCGTCGTCGTTCCCGGACACCCCGATTTACGACAGCCTCGTCGCCGAGCGGGGGACCCCGCAGATCGCCCCGATCCGCGTGTCGTCCCCGTACGACGGCGGCAGCAGCAGCAACCTGCCCGCGCTCCCCGCGCTGCCGTCCGGCCCCTCGGCCGCCCCGGCGCCCCCGGCTCCGCAGGCGCCGTACGGCGCCCAGGGCGGCGCCCCGTACGGGTATCCCGCGCCCGGTCCGCAGCAGCCCGCGGGGCTGCAGCAGGCCGCCGCCCCGTACATCCCGCAGCAGACGCCGCAGCGCGCCTACCCGGGGCCGGGCCCGCAGCAGTACCAGCAGCAGCGGCCCGCGGCGGGCCAGGCGGGCCCCGCCGGTCCGTCCGGATATGACGCCATGCGCCCCGTCGCACCCCGCCCGGCGGCGGGCCAGTACGAGGACCCGTACAACCGTCAGTATCCGAATCAGGGGGGTTACTGACCGTCTGTCCGTTCTGCTGGGGGTCCCGCTACGGCGGGCAGGGGTACTCGCTCAACCGCCCGGCCGGGGTGGCAAGATGACCGCATGTCCACGTCGCCCACGCTGACCGCGCTGCACTTCTACCCCGTCAAGTCACTGGCGGGGTGCACCGTCCCGGAGGCGGCCGTCGAGCCGTGGGGTCTGGCCGGGGACCGGCGCTGGATGGTGGCGGACGCCGACGGAATGATGATCACCCAACGGCAGCAGCCGAGGCTCGCCCTGGCCTCGGCCCGCCCGCTCCCGGGCGGCGGCGTCCTGCTCGACGCGCCCGGGGCCGAACCGCTCGACGTCGCCGTGCCCTCCCTCGCGCAAGCGGAGGGCACGGTCACGGTGCAGGTGTTCCGGGACAAGATCGAGGCGGTCCCGGCGGGAGACGCCGCCGACGCGTGGGTCAGCGCCCACCTCGGGACCACGGCCCGCCTCTTCCACATGGACGAGCCCGCGGACCGCCGCCCGATCGATCCCGAATACTCCCTGCCCGGCGAGACCGTGAGCTTCGCCGACGGCTATCCGCTGCTGGTGACCACCCTCGCCTCGCTCGACGCCGTCAACGCGCTCATCGCGCAGGGCGACCTCTCCGGCGAGGGCCCGCTCCCCATGAACCGCTTCCGCCCGAACGCCGTGGTCGGAGGCACCGAGCCCTGGGCCGAGGACGGCTGGCGGCGCGTGCGGATCGGCGAGGTGACGTTCCGGGCGGTCAAGGACTGCGGCCGGTGCGTGGTCACCACCACCGACCAGGCCACGGCCGAGCGCGGCAAGGAGCCCCTGCGCACGCTCGCCCGGCACCACCGCATCGGCACCAAGGCCGTGTTCGGCAAGAACCTCATCCCCGAGCACACCGGGACGCTGCGCGTGGGCGACGCCGTCGAGATCCTCGACTGAGCAACGCTCACCTTCCCTCGGCCTTCCCCGGTTCTCCCTCCTTCCCCGGATTTCCCTCACTCTCCTCCCCCCGGCCCTCTCACTCCCCTCCCCCGCCGCACGCCACCCGTCAACGCTCTGCCGCTGACGGCATCCGGAGGGGGTGATTTTGCTCTCTCCGCCGTCTTCCTCCGCATGCGGTGCTCTGTGTGAGGTATTTACGGACCCGGAAGGGGGTGAGCATGGTGCGCGCTACGGCACTCGCATGGCGATGGCGGCGCAATCCCCTGCGTCGCCGGACCGACGTCCTGGAGTCCTGGGTGGGACTGGTCGCCGTGGTGCTCATGCTGCTCGCGGGCCCGGTCACCGGCTGGGTGACGGGGACACTCGCCCACGACGCCCTGCGGCACACGGTCCGCGAACAACACCGGCACCGCCATCTGGTGACGGCCACGACGCTGCGCGCCCTGCGCGGCGGACCGGCCGAGACCGACCGCGAGGCCACGGCCGGCCGGGAGGGACACCATCGGGTGGTCGCCCGCTGGCCCGGACCGGACGGCAGGGAGCGCTCCGGTGTGGTGGCCGTGCGCCATGCCACGCGCCCCGGGCAGCCGTTCCCGCTGTGGACGGACGACCACGGACGGCTCTCCGGCAGGCCCATGGACCCCGACACGGCCGCCGTCCACGCCGGGCTGGCGGGCTCCGGGGCGGCCGTGGTCGCCTGCGGTCTGCTGGAGGCGGTGCGCCGACTGGTCGTATGGCGGCTCATGCAGCGGCGGTACGCCCACTGGGACCGCGCGTGGGAACGGGCCGGGCAGACCTGGGGCCGGGCGGGCGCGGGCAGCTGACCGGTCAACTCCCGGGGCCCGCGCGCGCTACGGTGGCTCCGGTGGCCGGTCCGGTACGCACCGGTCCCGGGTGGACGCACGCACGAGGTGGGGGCAGAGCAGCACCATGGCACAGGGCTCGGTCCAGGTGACGCACACCGGCACGGCGCGATGGCGGCGGCGCACGGGCGAGTACGACTCCCTCGCCTCGGCCCTGGAAGCGGCGGCCGACGGAGACGTGCTGTCCGTCGCGCCCGGCACCTACCGGGAGAACCTGGTCGTCACGCGCGCGGTCACGCTGCGCGGCGCCGAGGGGTCTCGCGGCAGCGTGCGCATCGCTCCTCCCGACGGGGTCGCCCTGACCGTACGGGCCTCCGCCGCGCTGCAGGACCTGCACGTCGAGGGGCACGACGCGGCGGCGCCCGCGCTCGTCGTCGAGGACGGCGCCCCGGAGCTGTCCGGCCTGCGCATCGTGACCCGCTCCGCGGTGGGCATCGAGGTGCGCGGCGGCTCCCGCCCGACGGTGCGTCAGTGCACGGTCGACAACGCGGGCGGCGTCGGCATCAGCGTGCTGGACGGTGCGGGCGGGGTGTTCGAGGAGTGCGAGGTGGTGGCCGCCGGCCAGTCGGGCATCGCGGTCCACGGCGGTGCGCATCCGCGCCTGGAGCGCTGCCGGGTGCACCACGCGTCGGGCGCGGGGCTCTCGCTCACGGGCGAGGGCAGTTCGCTGGAGGCGGTGGGCTGCGAGGTGTACGAGGTGCGGGGCGCCGGGGTGCAGGTGGCCTCCCGGGCCGCCGGCCGGCTGACCGACTGCCGTGTGCACCGCACGTCCGGGGACGGTGTGACGCTGGACACCGACGCCGTGCTCTCCCTCGTGGACTGTGACATCCACGACGTTCCGGAGAACGGAGTGGACCTGCGCTCCCGTTCGGTGCTGTCGATGACGCGCTCGGCGATCCGCAGATTCGGGCGCAACGGCCTGTCGGTCTGGGATCCGGGCACGCGCGTCGACGCCGACCTGTGCGAGATCCACGACAGCAAGGGCGACTATCCGGCGGTCTGGATCAGCGACGGGGCGACCGCTTCGCTCGGCTCCTGCCGCGTGCACGACGTCCCGGACGCCCTGTTCGTCCTCGACCGCGGTTCCCACGTCGACGTGGTCGACAGCGACCTTTCCCAGGTCCGCAACACCGCGGTGTCGGTGAGCGACGGGGCGTCGGCCCAGCTGGCCGGGTGCCGGATCCGCGAGGCGGGCACGGGCGCCTGGTTCCGCGACCACGGCAGCGGCGGTTCCATGGCGGGCTGCACCATCGACGCCGCGGCGACGGGCGTCATCGTCACCAAGGGCGCCGATCCCGCCATCGAGCAGTGCACGGTGAGTTCACCGGTGGAGGCCGGCTTCTACGTGTCGGCCGGCGGCCGGGGCACGTTCCACGAGTGCCGGGTGACGGGCAGCGGCGGCTACGGCTTCCACGTCATCGACGGCTGCCGCTCGACGCTCACCCGCTGCCGCACCGAGCGCTGCGAGCGCGGCGGCTTCGAGTTCGCCGAGGCCGGGCCCGTCAGCGAGGGCTGCACGAGCGACGAGCCGGTGACGTCAACGGCCGTGGCCGCGCTGCCCTCCGGGGGCGGCGCGGGCGCCGCGCCGGTGGCGACGGCCGTCCCGCGGACGGTGCTGAAGCCGGTGGCCGTGCCGGTGCAGCGCTCGGCCGAGGAGGCGCCGCCCGCGCCCGCCGCCCGGCCCGGGGCACGCGCCTCGGTGACCGTGCTGCAGGAACTGGACGCGCTGGTGGGCCTGGAGAGCGTGAAGAAGGAGGTCCGCGCCCTCACCGACATGATCGAGGTCGGTCGGCGCCGGCAGCAGGCCGGGCTGAAGGCGGCCTCGGTGCGCAGACACCTGGTGTTCACGGGCTCGCCCGGCACGGGCAAGACGACGGTGGCCCGGCTCTACGGCGAGATCCTCGCCTCGCTCGGCGTGCTGGAGCGCGGCCATCTGGTCGAGGTGTCGCGCGTGGACCTGGTGGGCGAGCACATCGGCTCGACCGCCATCCGCACCCAGGAGGCCTTCGACCGGGCCCGCGGGGGCGTGCTGTTCATCGACGAGGCGTACGCGCTCGCCCCGGAGGACTCGGGGCGCGACTTCGGCCGGGAGGCCATCGACACCCTGGTGAAGCTGATGGAGGACCACCGCGACGAGGTCGTGGTGATCGTCGCCGGCTATACCGACGAGATGGAGCGCTTCCTGACCGTCAATCCGGGCGTGGCCTCGCGCTTCTCACGCACCATCACCTTCGGCGACTACGACCCGGAGGAGCTGCTGCGCATCGTGCAGCAGCAGGCGGACGAGCACGAGTACCGGATCGGGGCGGGGGCGTCGGAGGCCCTGCTCCAGTACTTCCGCGACATCCCGAGGGGGCCCGCGTTCGGCAACGGCCGTACGGCGCGGCAGACGTTCGAGGCGATGGTCGAGCGGCACGCGGGCCGGGTGGCGCAGCTGGCCGACCCGAGCACCGACGACCTCACCCTGCTCTACGCCGAGGATCTGCCGGTGCTGCCCTGAGGGGGCACGGGCATCCAGGCGGCGAGGCGGGCGAGCAGCGCCGCGCGGGTCCGGGCGAACTCGGGGTCGGACTGGTACTGGGAGTGGCCCAGGATCGCCGCGGGCAGCGGGTGTTCGGCGGTCCGGCCGTAGGCGAGGGGGTCCTTGAGGGGGCCGTGGTCCACTGCGGCGGTGCCGGCGCTGCCGGCGGGGAGGCCGACGGGGCCGCCGATGGGGTCGGTGAGCCGCCACAGGTTGCACCAGCAGTGGACGTCGTCGTGGAGGGCGGCGAGCTTCACGGGGCCGAAGTAGGCGGGGAACCAGCGGCCGTAGAGCCGCTCCAGGGGTGAGCCGTAGGTGAGCAGGGCGACGCGGCGGCGTGTGGCGGCGGGCAGCTGCCAGACGGCGGCCGCGGCGAGGACGCTGCCCTGGGAGTGGCCGGAGATGACGAGGCGGCCCCCGGTGCGTTCGGTCCAGGTGCGCATCCGCCAGGTGAGGTCGGGGACGGCGCGCTCGGCGTAGCAGGGCGGGGCGAAGGGGTGGGCGGCGCGCGGCCAGAACGTGCCGACGTCCCAGAGGATCCCGACGGTGCGCCGGGCGGCGGGGTCGCGGTAGGCCCGGCGGCCCCAGGCGATCAGCAGGACGAATCCGAGGCCGACGCACCACGAGCCGAGCGCCTGGGCGGTCTGGGCGGCGTCCTCGACGGCGGCGGGGGTGCCCGCGGCGGCCCGGCCCGGGACGTCGTGGGTGCCCCAGGCGCCGGCGACCGCGCCGCCGCCGAGGAGCAGCGTGAGCGCGGCGACGGTGCCGAGGACCCAAGGGGTGGCGTCGGTGAGCCCGGCGCGGGCGATGCTGCCGGCGATGGCGCGCGTACGGGCCTGGTCGTGCCGCTCGCCGGGATAGCCGTCGGGGACGGTGCGGCACAGGCGCTTGCGCAGGAGCAGGGTGCGGGCGGCCAGGACGAGGAGCAGCAGGAGCAGGACGGAGAAGAGCGGCGGGATGACGGACGCCTGCCAGGTGAGCAGGACGGGCGGGCCGCCGATCGGGCCGTCGCCCATGCCGGGGGTGGCCGGGCCGTCGAGCCAGTCCGCGACGCGGTGGGCGACGCCCGCGGTCATGACGCCGCCGAGGGCGCAGGCGAGCGTGGCGACGGCGGGGCCGGCGAGCCCGCCCAGCGGGGTCCGCTCGACGGGGGCGGCGCGGTGCAGCCGGCGGGCGGCGAGCGCGAGGAGGAGGACGAGGGCGCCCTGCCCGAGGGCGATGAGGCCGAAGGCGCGGTCGCCGGGGAGCATGCCGTGGGACTGCCAGCCGGGGCGGTCCCAGGCGGCGTAGACGGCGGAGGCCAGGAGCAGGCCGAGCGCGGTGAAGGGCAGGGCGGCGGTGAGGCGGTCGGCCGTGTGGTCGGGTGCGTCTTCGCTGCGGCCCCTGCGGCAGACGGTGTGGACGACGGACAGGGCGGCGGCGGCCAGGACGGCCCCGAGGATCCGGCCCAGGGCGTCGAGGGCGGGGCTGCCGCCCGGTGCGCGGTCGTGGTGGGAGGCGGCCTGGACGAGGAAGGCGGCGACGGTGAGCAGGGCCGCGGCGGTGTGGGCGGCGCGCAGCCGGGCGACGATGCGCCGCCCGTACCAGAAGCCGGGCAGGCACAGGGCGGGGCGCCTGCGGGCCTCGTGGCCGTCCTCGTCGGTGCCGGGGCGGGCGGGCGGCTGGGTCTCGTACGCGCTCCAGGTGCGGCGCGAGAGGAGCCACAGCAGCCCGGTCACGGCGACCGGCACGGCGGCGGCGAGGGCGAGCCGGCGGCCCGGCGGGCTCCACCAGCCGCCCCGGCCGGCCGACATGAAGCCCAGCCAGGCCTTGCCCGAGGAGCAGGCGGGCGTGCCCGCGCACTGCCAGGCCGTCAGGTCGAGGGCCACTTCGCAGGCGGCGGCTGTGAGCAGGACGGTGAGGGTGAGGGCGATGAGGCGCACCAGCAGGCCGTAGGCCCGGGTGGTCGTGGTGCGGCCTTCGGAGGTGGGGCGCATCCAGTGGGCGAGGTTGATGACCATGAAGGGCAGGAGCACCAGCCAGAGGGCGCGGGAGCCGTCGCCGGAGGTGAGGTTGGACCACACGTAGGCCTCGCGGACGGGCTCGCGGCGCTGGTCGCCGGGGTGGTCCTCGGCGTCGGCGTCGGCCGTGCAGCGGTGGATGCCCGCGACGGCGTCGCCCGCGACGCGCACGGTGCGCGGGTCGCCCAGCATGGCCTGCGGGGTGGTGCCCCCGACGCCGTGCACGAGCAGCTCCAGGGCGAGCCCGGAGGCTCCCGCGGGCGCGGGCGCCCGTGCTTCGCTCCCGGCCGTCTTTGATGTCTTCGCTGTCCGGGCTGTGCCGGCCGTCTTCGCAGACTTTTCCGTCTGGGGTCGTTCGTCCGCTGTCACCGCGTCCCCCGGTCCCGCTGTGCCGTACCGTCAACCAGCATGGTGCCAGGGGCCGCTGACAGTGCGGGGCACCGTCGGCAGGATAGGCCCGTTCGTGATCCGGCCGAACGAAGACGATCGCTGCGGCGTGCCGCGTGGGAGGATGAGCGCGCACGACTGCCGGTGGCTGACCGGAAAGGACGGGCCGGGTGAGCGACAACCAGAACCTCCTGGCGGAGCAGCGGCGTGCGCTGATCCTCGACGAGGTCAGGAGGCGCGGTGGGGTGCGGGTCAACGAACTGACGCGGAGGCTCAATGTCTCGGACATGACGGTCCGCCGGGATCTGGACGCGCTGGCCCGGCTGGGCGTGGTGGAGAAGGTGCACGGCGGGGCGGTGCCGGTGGCGGAGGCCACGGCGCACGAGCCGGGCTTCGAGGCGAAGTCGGCGCTGGAGCTGGCCGCCAAGGAGGACATCGCGCGGGCGGCGGTGCCGATGGCGCCGCCGGGCAGTGCGATAGCGCTCGCGGGCGGGACGACCGTGTTCGCGCTGGCGCAGCGGCTGGTGGACGTCCCCGACCTCACGGTGGTGACGAACTCGGTGCGGGCTGCCGACGTCTTCCACAGCTCCCAGCGGCCGGTGACGGCGGCGGGTCCGTCGGCCCGGCCGGGGGCGGCCACGGTGGTGCTGACCGGCGGGGTGCGCACGCCCTCGGACACGCTGGTGGGGCCGGTCGCGGACGCGGCGATCCGCTCGCTCCACTTCGACGTCCTGTTCATCGGGGTGCACGGCATATCCGCGGAGGCGGGGCTGTCGACGCCGAACCTGGCGGAGGCGGAGACCAACCGGCACTTCGTGCGGTCGGCCCGCCGTGTGGTGGTCCTCGCCGACCACACCAAGTGGGGGACGGTGGGCCTGAGTTCGTTCGCGACGCTGGAGGAGGTCGACGCGCTGGTCACGGACGCGGGGCTGCCGGAGGCGGCGCGGCGGGAGATCGCCGAGCGGCTGCCGGAGCTGGTGGTGGCCGACGCTTCCGGGCCGGCGTCCGGCGCGGGCTGACAGGGCGTCAGTCCGGCCAGCGGCCGGTGGCCAGGAAGGTGGTGATGGCTCCGGCGTACGGGCCGATGTCCAGGCCCTGTTCGGCGAGCCAGGCGTCGGAGTAGTACGTGTCGAGGTAGCGCTCGCCGGGGTCACAGATGAGGGTGACGATGCTGCCCTTGGTGCCGTTGCCGGCCATCTCCGCGACGATCTTCAGTGCGCTCCACAGGCCGGTGCCGGTGGAACCGCCCGCCTTGCGGCCGATGGCCTCGTCGAGCGCGCGCACGGCCGCGACGCTCGCGGCGTCGGGGACCTTCATCATCCGGTCAATGACGCCCGGCATGAAGCTGGGCTCCATGCGCGGCCGGCCGATGCCCTCGATCCGCGAGCCGCGCTCGCCCGTCGCCGTGGGGTCGTGGTTGCGCCAGCCGTCGAAGAAGCAGGAGTACTCGGGGTCGGCGACGCAGATGCGGGTGTCGTGGCACATGTAGCGCACGTAGCGGGCGATGGTGGCGGAGGTGCCGCCGGTGCCCGCGGTGGCGACGATCCAGGCGGGCACGGGGTAGCGTTCGCGACGGAGCTGGCTGAAGACGGATTCCGCGATGTTGTTGTTGCCGCGCCAGTCGGTGGCCCGTTCGGCGTAGGTGAACTGGTCCATGTAGTGGCCGCCGGAGCGTTCGGCGAGGGCCGCCGCCTCCGCGTACATCTTGCGGGGGTCGTCGACGAAGTGGCACCGGCCGCCGTGGAACTCGATGAGCCGGCACTTCTCGCGGCTGGTGGTGCTGGGCATGACGGCGACGAACGGCACGCCGATCAGGCTCGCGAAGTACGCCTCGGAGACCGCGGTGGAGCCGCTGGAGGCCTCGACGACCGGGGCCTCGGGGCGGATCCAGCCGTTGCACAGGCCGTGCAGGAAGAGCGAGCGGGCGAGGCGGTGCTTGAGGCTGCCCGTGGGGTGCGTGGACTCGTCTTTCAGATAGAGGTCAATGCCCCACTCCTCGGGCAGCGGGAAGCGCAGCAGGTGGGTGTCGGCCGAGCGGTTCGCGTCGGCCTGGACCTTGCGAACCGCTTCGCTGAGCCAGGCGCGGTAGGCCGGGTCGCTGCGGTCGACGTCGGTGGTGTGCACGCCGCCTCTCCCGTTCCATCCGGGCCCATGCGGAGCACTCGGACGTTTCGATCATAAATGGGCACTGGTGCGTGGGCCCCCTCACGGGCAGACTGCGCACGAGGCACACGAATCGGCCGGGGAGGCGGTTGGCGTGGCGGAGCCGGAGTTCCGGGAGCCGGAGTTCACTGCGACCGGGGTGCGGATCGAGCGGTCCCTCCGCTCGCTCACCCGGGCGGGCCAGGTGAAGATCAAGGACGGCAGGCTGGAGCTGCTCACCAGCTACGGCCGGGAGATCGACAGCGCTCCCCTCGGGGCGGTCCACGCGAGCAAGCCGTGGTTCGCCGGCCGGGACCGCGCCCGGGCGACGGTGAACGGCACGCGCTACGTCCTGACGCTGGGCCGGCTGGAGGATCCCTCGGGGTCCGGGGAGACCACGGGGGAGGCCGCCGTCCGGTTGTTCCTGGAGGCCGTCCGCTCCGGACGCGGCGGTGACGCCGGCGACTGACGGTGCAGAAGTTGCGCGTCCGGCTGCTGGAGCCGACCCTTGACTCGTACCAGCATCACTGAGGGTTCGCGGACGGTTACGCTCTGGATGAGTAGCCGCCGCGCGGCTCGGCAGCCACCACCGCCGGCCCGGCCCCAGCGCGTGCCAGAACGCGTTCCTGAATCAGGCTAGCCCTACTTCTTTCCAGGGAGTCGCAGCCGTGATCAGCCGACCGAACAAGCACTGCACCGTAGAGCTCCAGGCTCTTCCGCCGCGGATCGGCCAGGTCCGCAGAATCGTATCTGCGCAATTGCGTTACTGGAATCTCGATCCGCTCATCGACCCCGCCGCGCTGTGCGTCACCGAGCTCCTCACCAACGTGCACCAGCACGCCGAACCGGACAAACGCTGCACCGTCGAGATCGATCTCGTGCTGGACCGGCTCACCGTCTCGGTCCGCGACCACGACCCGCGCCTGCCCCGCCTCGCCGACGCCGACACCGCCAGCACGCACGGCCGCGGCCTCGCCCTGATCGCGGCGGTCAGCGACAGCTGGGGGGTGCAGGAGCGCCACGACGGCGGCAAGGTCGTCTGGTTCTCGCTGCCCGTCCCGGACCACGCGGCCGCCGCCCGGCGGACCCGCGGCGACCGGACGAAGGTCACCCTCGAACAGCCCGCGCCGGCCCTGCCGCCCCTGGAGGAGCCCTCCTTCGAGCAGCCCGCCCCCGCCCGCCGGACGGCCGCGGCGCGGGGCCGCTCCCCCGTCCGCTCCGCCGTTCCCGGCTGACCGCACGGGGGTTCCCGGCGTCCGGGACGGGTGCGCGGCGCCCATTCATGGACTTGCTCGCCGTTACGGCGGAGGGGTGCGCGGGAGCGGCCCTCCCGGCAACGCTGCTGACGCGGCGACAGCCCTCCGCCGCAACGGCGAGCAACCACGGGTGCGGTGGCCTCAGCGGCACGGGCAGGTGCCCGCGCTCACGACGCACCGCGCTTTCCGGGCGCCCCGAAGTGCTCCTCCAGGACGGAGACGCGCCGCCAGTACTCCTCCTCGTCGATGTCACCGGCGGCGAACCGGCGGCGAACCGGCGGCCGAGGACGGTCAGCGGGGAGTGCTCGGCGCGCGCCTGGCGCTGGTGCCAGGGGGCGCGGCCGCCGCGCCACACGGTGCGGCGCAGGACGGTGACGACGCCGATGACGACGGCCGCCCGGACGAGCGGGAAGAAGAGGATCCGGGGGCCGGGGCCGCCGTCGGCCAGGGCGTGGGCGAGGGTGCCATGAGAGCTCGCCTCCTCGGTGGTGAAGGGATGCCGGCGGCGGTTTGCCGCCCACCACCGAGCCTCCTCACGGAGGGCCTCGGGGTCGTCGTACGGCCGGCTGCCGTGCGGCTGCGGCGGGGGGAGTACGCGGGGGTGGGGCGCGTACTCCGCGGCGCGTCGCGCGGCCCGCCGCTGCGGTGGCGGCCGCCTCGCCCGTCCGGGTCAGCCCAGGACCGTCAGCGGGTCGTCCAGGACCGGCTGCCAGGCCGCTTCGGCCGCGCCGATGAGGCTGTTGAAGTCGAGCGTGCAGGGCAGGATCGGCACGCTGCCGCTGCGGCCCCAGAGGCTGCGGTCGGCGACGACGGCCCGCAGCCGCTCGGGGTCGGCGTCCAGCAGGGCGCGGTGGAGGCCGCCGAGGATGATGCGATCGGGGTTGAGGATGTTGACGAGGCCCGCGAGGCCGAGGCCGAGCCGGTCGACGATCAGCTCGGCGGCGGCGCGGACGGCCGGGTCGGCGTACTCCGTACGGAGCAGGTCGCGGGCCTGCTGCAGCAGGGACACCTCGGGGCCGGGCGTGCGGCCGGCCGCGGTGAGGAAGGCGAGCGGGTCGGTCTCGACGTCCAGGCAGCCGCGGCTGCCGCAGTGGCAGGGCAGGCCGGCCGGGTTGACGGTGAGGTGGCCGACCTCCAGGGCGAGGCCGGAACTGCCGCTGTGCAGGCGGCCGTCGAGGACGAGCGCGCCGCCGACGCCGCGGTGCCCCGTGGCCACGCAGAGCAGGTGGCGCGCGCCGCGGCCGGCGCCGTGCCGGTGCTCGGCGAGCGCCGCGAGGTTGACGTCGTTTCCGGTGACGCCGGTGGCGGGGCCCTCGCCGGGGCCCGGGACACCGGCCTTGGCCAGGGCTTCGGTGAACAGCCGGCGGACCGGCGCCCCGGCGGGCCAGGAGAGGTGCAGGGGGTTGAGGGCGGTGCCGTCCGGTTCGGCGACCGCCGAAGGGACGGCGAGGCCCGCGCCCAGGCAGCGGCGGCCGGTCTCGCGCAGCAGGGCGGCGCCCGCCTCGACGACGGCGTCGATGATGTGCGACGGGTCGGCGGGGACGGTCATGCAGCCGGGCGCGGTGGCGACCATCCGCCCGCCGAGGCCGACGAGGGCGGCGCGGAAGCCGTCGGCGTGGATCTGGGCGGCGAGCACCACGGGGCCGCCGGGCGCGACGGAGAGCCGGTGCGAGGGGCGGCCCTGGGAGCCGGCGGCCGCGGGGCGGGCGTCGACGGTGATCAGTCCGAGGGCCTCCAGCTCGGCGGCGACGGCACCGGCGGTCGCGCGCGTCACCCCGAGTTCGGCGGTGAGCACGGCGCGCGTGGGGGCGCGGCCGGTGTGTACGAGCTCCAGGGCCGGGCCGAGGGCGCCGCGGCCCCGCTCCAAACGTGTTGTCCGAGTCTGGGTCACCCCCCTATTGTGACTTTGTGCCGACACTAAACAAAATACGGACGGCTCTTCTGGGCGACACGCGGACGGTCCTCCCGGGCGAACGGCGCCCGGACCGGGGCGGTCCCGCCCTCCGCCGGCTCCGTATCGCCCTCACCCTGTTCTTCGCCCTCGACGGCTTCCTGTTCGCCGGCTGGGTGGTCCGCATCCCCGCCATCAAGGAGCAGACCGGCGCGTCCGCGGGCGCGCTGGGCCTCGCGCTGCTCGGCGTGTCGGCGGGGGCCGTGGCCACCATGGTGCTGACCGGGCGGCTGTGCCGCCGGTTCGGGAGCCACCTGGTGACGGTCGTCGCCGGCGTGCTGATGTCCGCGGGGATCGCGCTCCCTCCCCTGACCCACTCGGCGACGGCCCTCGGCCTGGTGCTGCTCGTCTTCGGTGCCGCCTACGGCGGCATCAACGTCGCCATGAACAGCGCGGCCGTCGACCTCGTCGCGGCGCTGCGCCGGCCCGTGATGCCCAGCTTCCACGCCGCGTTCAGCCTCGGCGGGATGCTCGGCGCGGGACTGGGCGGACTGGTCGCGGGGCACCTCTCCCCCACCCGGCACCTGCTGCTCCTGACCGTGGCCGGACTCGCCGTCACCGCGGCCGCGGGGCGCATGCTCCTGGCGCACCCCGCGCCACGGGCCGTGCGGCCGGCGCCCGCGCCTGCGGCGGCGGACGGCGGCGGCCCGCGCCGCGGCGGCCGGACGGTCGCCCTCTTCGGGGTGATCGCCCTGTGCACGGCCTACGGGGAAGGGGCCCTCGCCGACTGGGGCGCCCTGCACCTGCAGCAGGACCTCGGGGTCCACGCGGGCGTCGCGGCCGCCGGCTACTCCGTCTTCGCGCTGGCCATGACCCTCGGCCGGCTCAGCGGCACGTTCCTCCTCGAACGCCTCGGCCAGACCACGGCGCTGGTCGCGGGCGGGGCGGCGGCCGCGGGCGGCATGCTGCTCGGGGCGCTGGCGCCCACGGCGTGGGCGGCGCTCGCGGGCTTCGCCGTCACGGGTCTGGGCCTGGCCAACATCTTCCCCGTCGCGGTCGGGCGGGCCGGTGAACTGGGCGGACCGGGCGGCGTGGCCGCGGCCTCCACCTTCGGCTACGGCGGGATGCTGCTCGGGCCGCCGGTCATCGGCCTCCTCGCCGACGCGTCGTCCCTGCCCGTCGCCCTGACCACCGTCGCGGGTCTCGCGGCCGTGGCGGCGGCCATCGCCTACACCACCCGCCGCACGGTCTCCGGTCCGCGCTGACCTGCTGCTCCGTCCGCCGCGCGGTGGCGTTGTCAGTGGCGGCTGACACAATCCGGGGGCGTGGACGGAAGGGGTGGGCCATGAGAGCCGAGCAGGAGGACTGGCGCTGCGGCGGGGTGCGCTGGGGGGCCGCCGGGCCGGCCCTCGTCTGGCTGCACCCCGCGCACGGGGAGCGCAGCACGCCGCTGCCCGCGGGGCGTCCCGTCGCCTTCACGACGGGCGCCGCGCGGCGGTGCGTGGGGGTCCGCAGGGGCGGCCGGCGCACCCCCTGCCCCGTGGGCGCGGAGCTCGCGGCCGCGGCGGTGTCGGCGCAGTGCGCGGAGTGCGCGCGGCTCGACCGCTCGCACTCGGTCGCGGCCGACACCGCTCTCGACGACCCGCGCCCGTACGACGTGTACCTGGCCTGGTCCGTGCCCGGCGCGGTGAAGGTCGGGATCACCGCCGCCGAGCGCGAGGGCGTCCGCCTGCTCGAACAGGCCGCGCTGTCCTACGCCCTGCTGGGGCGCGGGCCGCTGATGGCGGCGCGCCGTGCGGAGGCCGTGCTCGGCGCGGCGCTGTCGGTCCCCGACCGCATCCCGTACGCCGCCAAGCGGGCCGCCCGGTGCCCCGCGCCGGCCCGAGAGCTGCGGACGGCCGAGCTGGCGGGCCTGCACGCGCAGGCGTGCGCGCTGGCCGCGCTGCCGGAGTCGCTGACGGCGCTGCCCTTCGCCCCGGTGCATCACGACGGGGCCTTCCACCTCGACCGGCTGCGGCCCGGCTGCGGGACGGTCGTCGTCGCTCCCGGGCGCACCATAGCGGGCACCGTCGCCGCCGTGGCCGGGCCCGACCTGTATCTGGACGCGTCGGACGGCCGGCAGTTGCTGGTGGACGCCCGGCAGCTGGCCGGGTGGGCGCTCGCGGCCGCGGCGCCTGGGGCGGAGACCACCGCGGAGGTGCTGATACCCCCGCCCGCGGCCGCCGGTCCCGAGGCGCTGTTCTGATCCGCCACGGCGGGCGGCGGCGGGTTCAGCCCAGCCGGCCGGGGCGTACGAGCCCGCTCTCGTAGGCCAGGACGACGAGCTGCGCCCGGTCGCGGGCGCCCAGCTTGACCATGGCGCGGCTGACGTGGGTCTTGGCGGTCAGAGGGCTGACGACGAGCCGCCGCGCGATCTCCTCGTTGGACAGACCCATGCCGACCAGCGTCATCACCTCGCGTTCGCGGTCGGTCAGCTCCGCGAGACCTGGCGCCCCGGCGGGCTCCTTGGAGCGCGCGGCGAACTCGGCGATGAGGCGGCGGGTCACGCTCGGAGAGAGAGCAGGGCGTCGCCGTGGACCACCGCCCGCACCGCGCGCAGCAGTTCCTCCGGTTCGGTGTCCTTGACCAGGAAGCCCGAGGCGCCGGAGCGGATCGCTTCGAAGACGTACTCGTCCAGTTCGAAGGTGGTGAGCATGATGACCTTCACGTCCGCCAGGGCCGGGTCCGCCGTGATCCGGCGGGTGGCGGCGAGGCCGTCCAGGACCGGCATGCGGATGTCCATGAGGACGGTGTCGGGCCGCAGCCGGCGGACGAGCGCGAGCGCCTCCTCGCCGCCGGCGGCCGCCGCGCCGGCCGGGCGCGGTGGGCGCGGTGAGCGCGGTGGGCGCGCCTACTCACCGGGAGTAGGCGGCCGCCCCACCGCGCGGGGCGCCGGGGAGCTACGGGCGGTCGACCGTGGAGAGCACGCGGCGGGCCATCGGGTGGGTCCGGACGATCTCCGCGAGGGTCGTCTGGCCGCGGGTGATCCGGGTGAAGGCGTGCCACGCGGGGCGGAAGCCGGTGAGCGCGGCGTGCATCATGCCGGGGCGGCGCTCGAAGAAGGTGAGCATGCGGCGCCCGACGCCCATCTCCACGCCCAGCCCGGCCTTGATGGCGAACGCGTAGTTGAGGGCCTGCCGGCGGGCGTCGACGGCATCCTGCGCCTCGCCGATGCGGACCGCCCACTCGCCGGCCAGGCGGCCCGAGCGCAGGGCGAAGGAGATGCCCTCGCGGGTCCACGGCTCCAGCAGCCCCGCGGCGTCGCCGCAGACGATGACGCGGCCGCGGGAGAGCGGGGAGTCGTCCGAGCGGCAGCGGGTGAGGTGGCCGGAGGAGATGCTGGGCTCGAAGCCGGCGAGGCCGAGGCGGGCGATGAAGTCCTCCAGGTACCGCTTGGTGCCCGAGCCGTCGCCGCGCGCCGAGATCACTCCCACCGTGAGGGTGTCGCCCTTGGGGAAGACCCAGCCGTAACTGCCGGGGATCGGGCCCCAGTCGATGAGCACGCGCCCGGCCCAGTCCTCCGCGACCGTCGGCGGCACGGGGATCTCGGCCTCCAGACCGAGGTCGACCTGGGCGAGCTTCACCCCCACGTGTGCCCCTATGCGCCCG
Source organism: Streptosporangium nondiastaticum (assembly GCF_003011965.1). Classification (GTDB taxonomy): domain Bacteria; phylum Actinomycetota; class Actinomycetes; order Streptomycetales; family Streptomycetaceae; genus Streptomyces; species Streptomyces nondiastaticus. Next base: position 6,143 of record NZ_PXWG01000100.1, on the reverse strand, counting down.
GCGCTGCCGTCGGCCCCGACGACCGCGCGGGCGAGGACGGTCTCGCCGCCGGCGAGCACGACGGCGACCGTGCGCCGGTCGGGCACGGCCGGGCCGTGCTGCTCCACGCGCGCCACGGCCACGCCCGTGCGCACCTCGGCGCCGGCGCCCTTGGCGGCCTCCACCAGGGCGGCGTCGAACTCGGGCCGGTTGATGAGGCCGAACAGCATCCGCTTGGAGCGGCGCGTGCGCGTCAGCTTCCCGTTCAGGGAGAAGGTGACCGCGTGGACGCGGTCACGGAGCGGCAGTTCGAAGCCGGGCGGCAGGGCGTCCCGCGAGGGGCCGATGATGCCGCCGCCGCACGTCTTGTACCGCGGCAGTTCGGACTTCTCCAGGAGCAGCACCCGGCGGCCGGCGGAGGCGGCGGCGTGGGCGGCGGAGGCCCCGGCGGGCCCTGCGCCCACCACCACGACGTCCCACACCGGCTCCCGGTCCCCGCCCGCGTCCCGCCCCGCGCCCTGGGCTGCGTTGTCGCTGCTCACCTGTGCTTCTACTCCCGCTCCATCACCGGTTCCGGCTGTCTGCCGCATCCTACGGCCAGCCCTCCGCGGCCCCGCGACGGGAAGGCCGTGGGTGCTGCGGACGGCGGGCGTGGGAGGATCGACGGCAGAATCGCCCATTCGTACGGATACAACGCCGCGTCCCCAAGGAGCGTTCCATGGAAGCGTCCTCGCACCACCGGCCCGGGCCGGTCCCGGCCGAGCTGGCGGCCACCGTCGCCTCGCTGCAGCCCCGCGCCCGCACCGAGCTCGCCGAGCTGGTGGCCTTCCGGTCGGTGGCGGACGAGGCGCAGTTCCCGCGGAGCGAGTGCGAGGCCGCCGCGAACTGGGTGGCGGACGCGCTGCGCACCGAGGGCTTCCAGGACGTGGCCCTGCTCGACACCCCCGACGGCACCCAGTCCGTCTACGGCTACCTCCCGGGCCCCGCCGGCGCCCCGACCGTGCTGCTCTACGCGCACTACGACGTGCAGCCGCCGCTGGACGAGGCCGCCTGGATCTCGCCGCCGTTCGAGCTGACCGAGCGCGACGGCCGCTGGTACGGGCGGGGCGCGGCCGACTGCAAGGGCGGCGTGGTCCTGCACCTGACGGCGCTGCGCGCTCTCAAGGCGCACGGCGGCGTGCCGGTGAACGTGAAGATGATCGTCGAGGGGTCCGAGGAGCAGGGCACCGGCGGCCTGGAGCGCTACGCCACGGCGCACCCCGAGCTGCTGGCCGCCGACAGCATCGTCATCGGCGACGCCGGCAACTTCCGCGTGGGCCTGCCGACGGCCACCGCCACGCTGCGCGGCATGACGCTCGTCCGCGTCCAGGTGGACACGCTGGAGGGCAACCTGCACTCCGGGCAGTTCGGCGGCGCGGCGCCCGACGCGCTGGCGGCGCTGATCCGCGTGCTCGACTCGCTGCGCGCCGAGGACGGTTCGACGACGGTCACCGGCCTGGAGGCCGAGGCGGCGGCGAGCTGGGAGGGCATGCAGTACCCGGAGGAGGACTTCCGCAAGGACGCCAAGGTCCTGGACGGCGTGGAGCTGATCGGCTCCGGCACGGTCGCCGACCGGCTGTGGGCGCGCCCGGCGGTCACGGTCCTGGGCATCGACTGCCCGCCGGTCGTCGGCGCCACCCCGTCGGTGCACGCGGGCGCCCGGGCGCTGATCAGCCTGCGCGTGCCGCCGGGCACGGACGCCGTGACGGCGACCAAGCTGCTGGGCGAGCACCTGAAGGCGGCCGCTCCGTGGGGCGCGCGGGTCGCGGTGGAGCAGGTCGGCCAGGGCCAGGCGTTCCGCGCGGACACCGGCAGCCCGGCCTACACGGCCATGGCCGACGCGATGCGCATCGCCTACCCGGGCCAGGAGATGCAGATCTCCGGCATGGGCGGCTCGATCCCCCTGTGCAACACCCTCACCGCGCTGTACCCGGAGGCGGAGATCCTGCTGATCGGGCTGAGCGAGCCGGAGGCGCAGATCCACGCCGTGAACGAGAGCGTCTCGCCGGAGGAGCTGGAGCGGCTCTCCCTGGCGGAGGCCCTGTTCCTGGGCAACTACGCGGCCGGCAAGCGGTAGGCCTCCCCGGCGGGGTGCGCCCTGAGGTGCCGGTTCCACCGGTCCGGACTCCAGCGGCCCCTCGCCTCCGTGGCGTTCGGCCGTCGCGGCGGACCACTTCTGTCCGCCGCGACGGCGGGGATGCCGCGGCGTGACGGGCCCGCGGACCATGACGTACGTGCCGGTCCCGACGGGTACGTGCCGGGCACGCCCCGGCTCGGCGCCGCCGCCCCGGCAGAGGCCGGGCAGCGGCCCACCGGGCCCGGACGTGCTCCGGCCACCGCAGGGCGCGGGTTCAGCCCACAGGCGCGGGTTTAGCCCACGGGCACGCCCGCTTCGAGGTTGAGGGGCCGCCCCTGTTCGCGGGCCCGCAGGGCCCACCGCAGCCTGCTCAGCCGTACGGGCGGCAGCAGGGCGGCGGCCTCGCCCTCGGTGACGAAGCGCCAGCCGCGCAGTTCGGCGCCGGGCAGCAGGAGCCGGCGGGCGTCGGCCCCGGCCAGCCGCCCGCCGTCGAAGAGGAAGCGCAGACCGCCGTAGCCCGGCGGCTTGGGCGGCTCCCAGTCGACGACCAGCAGGCGGGGCACGGCGGGGAGTTCGATGCCGATCTCCTCGGCCACCTCGCGCATCCCGGCGCGGGCGGGCGCCTCGCCCGGCTCGACGACCCCGCCGGGGAACTCCCAGCCCGGCTTGTAGGTGGGGTCGACCAGCAGGACCCGGTCCTCCTCGTCGAAGAGCAGCACCCCGGCGGCGAGCGTCTCGGCCGTCGGCTCCGGGGTCTGCACGATCTGGCACGCTCCGGCGGCATCGCTGCGGACGGCGTCCGCGACCCGCTCGGCCACCTCACGCGGCGTCAGGTCGCCGGTCTCGACGGCGTACGCGTCGGCGTGGAGCCACGGCAGCGCCTCGCGGTACGGAGCGATGTGGTCGAGCGCCCACCGGCGGACGGACTCACTGCGCTCGGGGTCGTCCGCGAACTCCTCGCGCCCGGCGATCCGTTCGCGCAGGATCGTTTCATCGACAGCCAGCAGCACGTGTCGCACCGGGATGCGGCGGGCGGCGAGCCCGCCGAAGATCTCGTCCCGGTACTCCTGGCGCAGCAGCGTCATGGGGACGACGAGCACCCCGCCGACCTCGGCGAGCAGGGCCGCCGCCGCGTCCACGACCAGCCGCCGCCAGACCGGCAGGTCCTGGTAGTCGCCGACCTCGCCCATTCTCTTGGGCGGCACCAGGTGCTTCAGCACCCCGCCGATCACCTCGGGGTCGTAGAGGGTGCTGTCCGGGATCAGCTCGGTCAGTTCCCTGGCCGTACTGGTCTTCCCCGCACTGAACGCGCCGTTCAGCCAGACGATCACGGTTCCCCCTTCTCCGTAGCCCCCTGTGAAGTGCCCGGAACACCTTGCCATGGAAACGCTTGTGAGGGGCACGGTGCCGGGGCTCCCTGCGGGTGCGTCCATCGGCGCAGGGGCACGTACTGCCGCTGCCGGGCGCGTTCTACGCCGTGCCGGGCTCCCGCCCCGCCCACAGCCCGAGCTCCTGCGCAGCCGCGGCGGCGGCCCCCACGAGGCCCGCGTCGGAACCGAGTTCGGCGGGCAGCACCTCGACGCCGGCGGCGAAGGAGAGCGTCGCGTAGTCGCGCAGGCGCTCGCGCAGCGGGGCGAAGAGCACCTCGCCCGCGCCCGCCACGCCGCCGCCTATGACGGCGACCTCGATCTCGACCAGCGTCGCGGTCGCGGCGATGCCCGCGGCCAGCGCCTGCGCGGCCCGGTCGAACGAGGCGCGCGCCACGGCGTCCCCCGCCCTGGCCGCCGCCGCGACGGCCGCGGCGCTCCGGTCGCCGTCCGGCCCCGGCAGCCAGCCGGCGTCCAGCGCGCGCCGGGCGATGTTCGGGCCGCTGGCGATGCGCTCGACGCAGCCGCGGGCGCCGCAGGGGCAGGCGTCCCCGTCGAGGTCGACACTGATGTGCCCGATGTGGCCGGCGTTGCCGGTGGGGCCCGGGTGCAGGCGGCCGCCCAGCACCAGGCCGCCGCCCACCCCGGTGGACACCACCATGCACAGGGCGTTGGCGCGCCCCCGGGCGGCGCCCTGCCAGTGCTCGGCCGCGGTCATCGCCACGCCGTCGCCGACGAGCACCACCGGCAGCCCGCCCACCCGCCGCGCCACCTCGGCGACCAGGGGATAGTCCCGCCATCCCGGGACGTTGACGGGACTGACGGTCCCCCGGGAGGCGTCCACCGGCCCCGCGCTGCCGATGCCGACGGCCCGCACGCGCGACCACTGCGCCGCGCCCCCGAGCTCGTCGATCACCGCAGCCACCGCGCCCATCACCGTGGCCCCGTCCTCACGCGCCGGCGTCGGACGCTGCGCGCGGGCCAGCAGCCGGCCGCGGTCGTCCACCAGCGCGCCCGCGATCTTGGTGCCGCCGATGTCGAGGGCTGCGACAAGATCGGCGAAGTCGGTGCGCATGGGGACGATCTCTCCTGGTCGGGCAGGGGTTCAGGCTCTGCGGACGCCAGTCTGTCCGGATCTGACAACGTTGTCTAGGCTCTATGCTCGACGTCACCCCGCACGCCCCCGGTAAGGACGAGCCCGTGCCGAGCAGCGCCCAGCCCACCCGCAGCCCCTCGCCCCGATACGGCGCCCGCCCGACGATGAAGGACGTGGCGGCCCGCGCGGGCGTCGGCCTCAAGACCGTCTCCCGCGTGGTGAACGGCGAGCCGGGCGTCACCGCGGACACCGAGCGGCGCGTCCAGGACGCCATCGCCGCACTGGGCTTCCGGCGCAACGACAGCGCCCGCATCCTCCGCAAGGGCCGCACCGCCTCCATCGGACTCGTCCTCGAAGACCTCGCCGACCCCTTCTACGCCCCCCTCAACCGGGCCGTCGAGGAAGTCGCCCGCGCCCACGGCGCCCTGCTCATCAACGGCTCCAGCGCGGAGGACCCGGAGCGCGAACGGGAGCTCGCGCTGGCGTTCTGCGCCCGCCGGGTCGACGGCCTCATCGTCATCCCGGCCGGCGACGACCACCGCTACCTCGAACCCGAGATCGCGGCCGGCATCGCCACGGTCTTCGTCGACCGGCCCGCGGGCCGGATCGACGCCGACGCCGTCCTCTCCGACAGCTTCGGCGGCGCCCGCGAGGGCGTGGCCCACCTCGCCGCCCACGGTCACCGCCGCATCGGCTTCATCGGAGACCGCCCCCGCATCCACACCGCCGCGGAGCGGCTGCGCGGCTACCGCACGGCCATGGCGGACGCGGGCCTGCCCGTGGACGAGTCCTGGGTGTCCCTGGGCCCCACGGAACCGGGGCGCGTCCGCGCGGAGACGGAACGGATGCTCGCCGGCCCGCGGCCGGTGACAGCGCTGTTCACCGGCAACAACCGCGTGACGGCCACGGCCGTACGCGTCCTCGCCCGCTCACCCCGCCCGGTCGCCCTGGTCGGCTTCGACGACCTCGAACTCGCCGACCTGCTCTCCCCCGCGGTCACCGTCGTGGCCCAGGACGCGGCCCGCCTAGGCCGCACGGCCGCCGAACAACTCTTCCGCCGCCTGGACGGCGCGGCCGAACCGCCACGGCGGGTGGTGCTGCCCACCCGCCTCATTGTCCGAGGCTCAGGCGAACTCCGGGCCTGACGACCGGTCATGGAAACGTGGCGCTCCCGCCGTGACGGCTCCGCCCGGGTCCCTGGTGGGGGAACACCGCCGCGGCGGGGACAAGAAGCCCGGCACACCGCCGCCGGGAGGCGAGCCCACGCGAAGACACGGTGCTGACGCCCGGCACGGCACCGCCGGAATCGCCGGTGGGGGCGAATCGCCGTTGCGGCGCACACAAGGGGCAGCGGCCCCTTGACCAAGCGGACATGCCCGGCACGGCCGCCGAAGGGCGGGCGCGGTCAGCCGGCACCGCATGGGACGGTGGGACGGAGCCGGCAGCCGGGATACGGGCGGGAGGGGTGGGGCCGCAGGGGCAGGGGTCCGGGACGCTGACGTGTATGTGTGGGCCCGATGCGCACGAGGGCACGCAGGCGATGCCGGGTGCGGGCCCGTAAATATACGGTCCCGGACCCCTGCCC